>NZ_MWTH01000001.1:0-139869 GCF_059752395.1 Halorubrum sp. B53
CGGATGAACTCGAAGAGGTCGTCGGCGACGAGTTCGACCTGTGCGAGGATCTCCTCCCACCAGGTCCGGAAGTTCCGCACGTCGCCGACGTGCTTGATGACCTCCTTGTCGGTGAGCGAGCGCATTGTATTCGAACAGTACCCGTCCTGGGCGAATCCCTCCACGTAGACGGCGTGCTCGCCGAAGAAGTCGTAGCCCGACGTGACGCCCATCGTGATCGGGTCCGACCGGCCGGGGAGGCGCACCTCGAGGCCGTCGAACATGATGTCCATATGGACCTCGCCGCCGCCCCGGTAGCGACGAATCTCGCCGAACATCACGTCACCCAGCGGCGTTCCGTCGATAGTCTCCTCCCGAAGGACCTCCTCCAGAGGGCCGTAGACGTCGACCGGGTTGATGATCGAGTACGAGTCGGTCGGAATATGGAACAAGGAATCCGTTTCGGCGTCCTCCTCACGGGCCTGCTCTCGAGCGCGACTTGGCTCGACGAGCGCGTTGAATCGCTCCGTCTCCACCCACTCGTCGGTGTAGGGGTTCTTGTAGGCCACGGTCGACTCGACGGCCTGCGGGAGGTCGCGGATCGCCTCAGCGAAGCTCACGGTGTCTTTGCCGCCGTGACGCTGACGATACCACTCGGGTAGTTCGGTGTCGGTACGTCCATCGACGCCAGCGAAGATGGTTCTCGACTCTGGGTCTTTCATCGTAGTCACCTCGACGCAGGAACGCTCATCGACGGCTGCCTGCATCGTCTCGCGCCCTGCGCCCCTCTGCCGGGCGCAACAACAACACCACGTTAACCAACACTGACCTAGGAAGGGGCTGGCTGTTGGTTAATCGAACCACCGTCGGGAAACTGCCGCACTGTCGTTACTCGGTGCTGGAGCGGCGTAGCCGAACCTGCTCCGGGTTCGGAACCCAGGGATGGTCCTCCCAGCAGTGAAGGGCCTGAGCACGGGGCGACTCGAACTCGGCTCCGCAGGATCCACACTCGTAGACATCGTCGGGCCAGGGCTCACTGACGTACATCGCTGTCACCGTCGTCCCAACCGGCTCGGGAGCTCCGCTTCGCTGGACGTACCGGTAGCCGCGAACCGTCCGTTGACGGATCGCTGTCCGGGCGATCTCGGCGGGTTTGCCGTCGGGGAGATACACCCAGCGAACGAAGCCGTCGACCGACTCCTTGGCCGAGGGCTGGAGGATGAACCACCGCTCATGGGCATCCCGGAACAGGTAACGTTCAGTTCCCCTGTTTTGGAGGTACACCGGGTCACCACGGCCGGGGATAACTCGCAGCCCCATGGCCGGTGATATCGGGTCCAACAGTCGCTCAATTACTGAGCGCTCGCGCTCCGGCTGGTTGTCCGAATCCTCCTCTGCTCCGAACTCATCGAGACGAGCGTTTGTGGTCACTGGGTCCACCGTCCGAGTGAGGTCTGTTCCCGCTCGGACTCGGCAGGAACCTCACAGAGAAACCGCCACTTCGGCCGCTCTCGGATTTGCTTGTCGGGCCGGTTACCTGCCTGTCCGGGCTCCGTTTTCCCCGCGCAGTGCCAGCCCTTGTCTCTGAGCGCTTTGATCATCGAGCCGTCGAAGTCAGCTCGCACGAACGTCAGCAGAAGGCGAACGCCTCGCCGCCGGCCGTGCCGACGCACGAACCGTTCCATCGACCGGGCGAGGGCGGCGGAGGCGAGATTCGGGAAGTCGACGCCGATGCAGATCCGTGCTGCCTCAACGATCTCGTCACCCTCGTATCGCGTCCCGTCGTACTCCAGCGAGCGAATCAGCGGATAGCGCCACGTAATCGCACCCAGTAGCTGGTCCTGGTAACAGAGCCCGTGATGGACGAGGTTCGTCCGCGGGACACTGTCCATATAGGAGTGATGGGCTTCGTAGATCGCGCCGGCGACGTGCCGCGGGATCGATTCGATATGGACGCGCTTTGCGAACCGCAACCCGAGCGGCGCCGTGACCGGCTGGTCGTTGCGATGAATGGGACACGAGCACCCCTCGGGAGTGCGCGTGTATTGGAAGCCGGTACTCCGCCGCTGGCCGGGAGAATGTGTCTGTGTCACGAGTCGGTGCCGTCAGTCTGCTCTTGCCGGTCGTTGTAGCGCTCCAGTTCGCGACCGATTTTCTCGAGTGCCTCGACCCCGCGTTCGATCAGCTGGTGGGTGGTTCGCGAGAGTCGAAGCCTCTCCATCAGCACTCCCCCTCCGGTGGCTCGATGAGGTCGTTGCTCTCGTCGGCGGGGGCGCGGATAGCCCGCTCGACATCGGCGTCGTCCGAAACCGTCCGGCTCGCCAGGGGCGCCGGATAGGCGCGATCGCCCTGACTGCAGAGGACGGCTAGCCAGCCGTCGGTCCCCTCGCCGAGCACGATGTAGTGGTCGCGATCAGCCCGCTGGAAGACTCGCCGGTCGGGGCGTGTGACCGTTCGCCAGTTCTCGGGGAGCGTCGGTGACGGCCCCCCGCCGTCGGGAAGGGCGACGACGTCGTCGGTGATCGTCGCCATCGCCGCGTCGATCTCTTCGCCGGTGAGGTGCCAGCACGCCGCCGGACCATCACACTCGAGCTGGCTGATCACACGATTCCGGAACGCGATGTAGTGTTCTCGGGCGACCTGAGCGTCGTTGTAGTAGTCGAGGAGGAGCCCACAGGCGAGCTGTGCGGGCCCGCTGCCTCGGTACCCGACGTCGAACCCGCTCGGACTGTGGGTGACCAGACCGAGACTACGGTCAGGGGTCAGTTCCGTGTATTCCGGGAGTCGCGTCACGACGAGGTCGCCCTGTCGCCGGCGGCCAAGGTAGGCTGTCGTCATTTGAACCGCCCCCGATCGTCACGGTCGCGGTCCGATCTGTCCCACTCGTCGTCCGATGGCCGAATTTCGGTCCCGAAGTCGTGCCGGTCGGCGTGTTCGGCGCGACTGAGGAGTTCGAGGTTCTCGGGTCGGTTGTCCCACCTGACGCCGTTTTTGTGGTGCACGTGTTTATCGGCGACGGCGTCGAACCCGCGTTCTGCCACCATTACGAGTCGATGGATTCCGACGGAGTCGGTCGTCCCGCGGTAGTTCGAGGCACAGATGACGTAGCCACGGTCAGTGAAGACAGCAGGATGCCGTCGCCGGTTCGGGGCTGCCTCGCGTGGGTCTCGACGTGGAATGTCGAGCCGCTGCATCCACTTTGAGACTGTCTGTTGCGTACAACCCAGTTTGTCAGCGATCTCGGTTGTGCTCAACTCCTGTTCCCAGTAGAGGTCGCGAAGGAGCGATTCGTCTCGCCAGGGGTACTCTGATTCGGTCATGGCTCGGTGACGGAGAGTGAATCCCCCCGCACCCCTCTCGGGGGCAATAAACACTATCGGCCCGAAATCGTACTTGAATTTCAGCCCGATAGATAGCCTACAGGAAGCTGGAAGCAGTCCAATAGCCCTACCAATGTACCACGGCCGTTTCTATCAGGTCGTAGTATTGTTCCGCGAGTCGTGCTGAATAGAGCGCGCGAGTCGGTCACGAGTGGGCGGTGTCGGTCGAGACGGTCGGGCGTCGAAGGTTTATACTCGAGTGACCACAAACGTTCGTCGATTGGAAAATGAATGGCTATCTCGGTCTGTCCCGACGAGATGTTGGAGCGGGGCTCGCTACTGCCGGGGCGGCGTACGTCGCTGCCGCGCTATTTGCCATCTTCAATCTCCTGTCGGGCTCCGGGTCCCGGGCAGGTCCCGTTCCCACCCTCGGGATGATCGTCACGCCCGTCGTCGCGCTGATCGTCGCGACTGTTGTCTGGCGTGTGACGATGCCGGACGAACCGAACCCACGCTACGGTGCCATCGCCGGCGCCGTCTCGGGGGCCGTCTCCGTATTCGTATTCACGACGCTGATAGCCATCACAGCCGCCGTCATCGGGTCTCCCCCTGGCCCGCCCCCGGACAGGACGGTTTCCGAAGCCATCGAGCTGGTCGCCTTCATCGTTGGATTCGGGCTGCTCTTCACGCTCCCGATCATCGCTCCGATAGCGGCGTCCGTGGGGTACGGATACGAACGGAACCTGGCCAGCGGACAGAACTGACCCTCCGTCGACGAGTCCTGTTCGTTCCGTCTCCCTGGGAGCGTCCGTAGCCGAACGACCCGGGCACGTCGTCGAGTGCTGAACACACACTCTATATTCAGCAGCCACCTTCTGACAGATACTGAGCAAATCACGTTCTGGACTGTCCCAGCGGACTTCTATACTGACCGATTCACCTGCTCCAGCGTGAGAACTATTTTAGAGTCCCGTCTCACGTCAGTCGTTTTGTCCGGCCTCTCAGACTGTGGTTGACCAGATCGAGACTTCGATCAGGAGTGAGACGCTGGTGTTCGGAGAGATTCAGAACGACGGCGTGGCCGTCGACGCGAAAGCCGACGTATTCGACGGGGCCGTCGCGACGGTGAGCGAGCGCTTCTGTCTCGATTCCGCTTGACGTGGGACGTCGTGCGTTCCCGTTCATTGGTACGTTGCGGGAGTGGTGACCCCCGCACCCCTCTCGGGGGTTCTACAAACAGAGCCGGAAACGCCCTCACCGTCCCTACTGGCTAGCTGCGGGGAACTCGAAGCCGCCGGTGTCGGGCTGTGACTCCTCCGAGTCGGTAGTTTCTGATTGGACTGCCTGGAGGGAATCTTCTAGTGCCTCGCGGCGGTCGTCGACGCTCTGGTGGATGCTAATGTCGTGCTGCTCGCAGAGCGCTCGCTCGACCGCGAAGGTCATCTCGTCGAAATCGACTGCTGTGATGTCGACGTCTTCCGGTGAGGGCGTCTCATCAGCGACGTCGATGTCTCGCGACCAGGTATCGGCCGAAATGTCGCTGGTCGGGAGCCGCCACTCGTCACTCTCGAGCTCTTCACGCAGGTACTGCGCGAACTCCTTGTAGTGGTCGAGCGCGATGTTCTTCGTCGCTGAATCGGCCAGCAGCGCGATCGCGAGTTGATCGATGCGGGCCTCGTCAGCCTGTGGTCCCCAGTCGAACCCGCCAGGGGCGCGGCGTAGGACGTGGAGGTGCTTGTCCAGCACGTCGCCATCGGGCGTGTACACCAGCTGTCCACCCATACAGCGTTTACCGCGGTACGCTCGGCCGCCGGTCATCGGAACCCACCCTCCCAGTGGCCCATACCTCGTGGTCGTTCCGGGCGCTGGCGGGGGAAGGAATCCGACGGCCGACGGGCGGTATCTGGACCGCGTCCGGCTCCCTGATTGCTCCCACTCGCGGCCTCGGTTGGTCGGGGCCCGACGTACATCGGTTTTCGCGCTTGACTTCGCTCCGTGACGACCTCCCGATGGAGCATCGTACAGAGCTCCATGACGCTCTTGGCGAGGTCGAACGCCGCTGCTCGCGACCGGAGGTCGTGCTGACTGAAGAGGATCGTCCCATCGGCTCGATCGATCCGGACCAGCCAGTCCGAGGGTTGCTGGACGTGGCAGAGGACGGATTTCGAGAACTCGTAGGCGAACACGAAATGGTCGTCGTCTGTTCGGCGTTGCAACCACCAGTTGTCGGGAGCGATCTCGCTGTTGCTCTCAGAACTCATCGGTAATCCGGGACGAATGTGTCGTCCCGCACCCCTTGCGGGACGAACAACAACACCAGCGCTCACGTCGTCGGGACTTCGTCGCCACCGTCGGCAACGTATTTAGTTATAGCAAGATACTGTCCAATTACATTCGGATGGCTGTACTGGACGACCTCTCGGGATTCGAGTTCGAGGACTTGATGGAGGACGTCTTCCGCAACCTCGGCTACGAAAACGTCCGCCAGGCAGAGCGGACGGCCGACGAGGGGCGGGACGTCATTATGGAGGAGGTCGTCGACGGCACGCGACGGGCGATAATCGTCGAGTGTAAGCACACCGGGACGGTCGGCCGGCCGGTCGTCCAGAAGCTGCACTCGGCCATCGCGACGTTCGACTTCGACGGTCCAAAGCGTGGGATGGTCGCCACCACTGGTCGATTTACGAACCCTGCCGAGGAGTACGCTGACCGGCTCCAGCGGAACGACGATCCCTATCCCATCGAGCTGATCGACGGCGAGGACCTCCGGGAGATCGCCGACGAGATCGGTCTCGATCTCTACAACGGGCGCATCGAGATCCTCTGTGACGAGACGCTCCGACCGTACGATCCAGCGGCGGATGTCGACGCACCTGTCCAGGAGGCGTTCCGCGACATCGAGAACATCGACGCCGCGGATCTGCCGGTGCCGCACTCGCAAGTGACGTTCCGACCAGTGGTTGCGATCACCGCCGACACGAACGCTGTCTTCGAGACCTCAGTCGGTGTCATCCACCGGGTCAACGACCGCACACAGTTCGTTGTCCACGCTGAGCGCGGCCATCCGAAGGTGGCCGACGACGAAGTCGCGACGCTGGTCACCGAGAACTTCCACGCGACGGTCCCCCTCGATACCGGGCAGTTTACCGAGGTATTCGACGACGTCGACGAACGACGGTTCGGCCAGACCCAAACGAAGTACAAGGAGTGGGCTGTTGACCGCCTCCAGGATTACCACACGACGACGGTGACCTACACCGGCGACAATAACGTCACGTACAACAAGACGTGTGAGCCGAATCTCTCGGACATCTCAGTGCAATCGATTGAGCCGGTGTATCTACCTGAGGTTCGGCAGACGACAGAGATACTGGAGTACTCGTATCCGTACGAATACTATGCTGCTGGCCCCTCACGGGTCACTCTGGAGGACGGGATTCATCGCTGCGTCCACTGCGAAACGAGCGGCGTCGACGAGACGTACACCTACTGTCCGAACTGCGGGGCGATCGCCTGCGACACCCACATCAAGACCGAACGGCTCGAAGGGGAGCCGGTCTGTACCGGCTGTGCGGTGACCGAACGGTTCGCGCTGAAGAGGAAGTACTTCTACGACGAGGAGAACCTCGGCGCGTTCCGCAAGGAGTACGCCGAGATGCCCCTCCACGAGAAGGCGATGGAGAACAAGCTGCTGGCTGGCGGGAGCGTGGTTGCGACGCTGCTGCTCGTCGTCGGACTACTCGTGATCGGCGGCATCATCTAACCCGTCGCAATTTTCCGCCAGACTGCGGGGTTGGTGTTACGAGACACCGTACTGCTCTTTGAGTGCCATATATTCGACCTTCTTTGGGAGGATGACTGGCAGATCATCTGTTCTGTCGAAGTCGCCCTGAAGTGGCCGATACAACGCCTTCACAGTGGCTTCCAGGTCGTACCACTGTGCGGTCTCGACGAGTGTCTCCTGATCGATATCCTCCGCCTCGATCAGCAGCATCGAATAGCTAACCCGCCGAGATCCGCTATCCAGAAGGAGCGTATGGCATACGACTTCAGCAGCCGTTAGCTCCTCACCTGGAGCATACCAGAACGGAGGCTCGCCGGCGAGGAAAAACTGTAGACCATACGCTGCAAACCGACCCAGTCCGGTCATCTCCCAGTCCGGAGCTGCTTGGAGTGCGTCCGTATCCTCGTCGGTCTGCAGGCGGACGAGTGCTCGCTTCGGATCGCACCACGCGATCGTGGCGCTGGGGGCGATTTCCCGGACTCGGGCTCGATGTTCGTGCTCTACAGTAGCCCGGGCGAACGCCAACAGCGGCGAGACTTCGTCATGAAGGGCGTACTTCGAATCGGATCGGGAGAGTAGTGCTCGGTGCTTGAGCGGCGATAACGCGCTGTGGACACCTTGTCGAGTGATTCCGAGCCGGTCTGCGATATCAGCGATGTGTCGTGGTCTATCGAGATACCAACACACGCGGAGTGTGGCTGGGGAGAGCAGTTCCGTCCAGTCCACGTGGCTGAACTCCGACTGCAGCGTTCGATACGCTTCGGTAACTGGATGTTCCGCGATACGGACACGACGCTGATTGCTGGACCCACGGGTTTCTGTGAGCAATCCCGCTGCGAGCAATTCGTCGAGTACGTCGTACAGATGGTCTCGTGAATATCCGGTTTCGGCCGCGAGTTCCACCGGTGTTGCTTCACGGCCGGTACTCAGCGCGTCAAGCACGGCGAGTCCGGCCTTCGAAATCATCTGGGTCTTTCTAAACCCTAACTGTATAAATACGATTTGGTATTTTACTTGACGACTACTTCGTCCCGGACCAGTTCTGTGAGCGCGTCCTCGAGCGACCCGTGGAACTGCCAGCTCGCCTGCTCGAAGGCCTCGTCGGTCGGGCCGTCCCAGCGGGGGAACGCGGAGTGACCGCTCACTTTGACTGTCCACTCGGTCGGCTCGTCGAACGGGTTCTCCGTCGGGAGTTCCACGACGTAGAGGTATTCCTCGTCGCCGTGGATGCCATCGACCGGATTCTCGACGCCGTGGCCCAGCAGGAACAGCGGCTGGTCGAGATGCTCCATATTGGACGGCTCGAGGAGATCCGCTGGCTGAGCTGCGTCGATCGTTCGCTCTGGGTCGCCATCCAGATAGAGGTCGACCGTCGAGAGCTTGTCGAGGAACACGAAGGTCGCCGCCGTATAGCCCGGTCCCCGCTCTGCGCGGGTCGCATCGAGCAGCTCTTTCAGCTGTGCGAGATCCCGGAGGACGCTCCCGGGGTACCCGTCCGAATGCCGGTACACCTGCGCGACGCGGTCGGCGCTGCCATCTGTCTCATCGGTCTGTTCGACTCGTTGGACGAATCGGAGTTGGCTCCGTGTCGACATCGGTACTCGCCGGCGCGTGTGCGCCGGCACCCATCGCCGGCGCTGAAACAACACCACACAGTCGTAGCGGGATTGCAATCCGCTACGCGAGATGTGACACCTCGTCTGGTTCCTCCACGTCGTCGAATTCACCACGCTCGACCGGCTCCCAATCCTCCCCAGGTGCTGGACTCCACCAGTCGATCTCATAGGCACCCGGTGCACCGAGGATTTTTGCCCGTGCCGAGCCGTCAGGCAGGTCGCGACGGAGCTTCTCGTCGACGTGAAGGTTCCACGTCGAGTCGGTGTCGAAGCACGCGAGCACACCTCCTCGTAGCCACGGTTTTCTCGGGACTCTCGGAGGACGACCTGCGTGTTACAGTTCTTGCAGAACACTCCCTCGAAGGGAATGTGGGTGAACACTTCCTGCCCACAGACGGGGCACCAGAGGAACTCGAACAGTGCCTCGCTGTGTCGGTCGAGTACTTCGAGACTCATTGTTGGACCGACCCGGTTCGACCGGGTCACTCTCTCCGCCCCGGCCGAAAAACACCCTGCGTGTGTACGTTCTCAGCGTTCAGGGCCGTAGACGATGCGCGAGGGGGCTTCGTACCCACAGTCCGGACAGTCGTACCAGCGCTGTACCTTCGCTCCATCAGCTGTCTTCTCACCGACGAAGACGTCGTCGTTTGGACACTCCGGACAGTTCAGTTCGGGCGCTGGCCGCTCCCGAAGCGCATCCCGGAACGTTGTCGCCTCCTTCGTCTCGAAGCCTCGCGACCAGATCGGGTAGCCGTCGACGAGGATCGCCCCGCGCCACTTGTACCGGTATGAATCCGGAGCCCGGTGTAGAACAGCTCGCGCTCCAGTCTCGGTGTTTCGATACGCGAGTGTTGGTGTACGACTCTCCCGGGACCAGTTTGTGATTCTGGGCATTGTCAATCAGAAGTGGACGTCTGCGGGGACAATCCAGAGTGTCTGGCTGTCTTCCTCTTCCTCGAGGACACGATCGAGCTGATCGCGGTGGCGAATCCCCATCGCGTGCTGGTCGTACATCGGGATTGATGGCCCCTCGTAGGCGCCGACCTGATGGAACGCGTGTCGGGCGAGATCCTCGTCGCGCATGATCGCCTCGTCGCTGAGCTCGTCGAGCGACTCTTTCACGCGGTCGAGATTCCGCTGGAACTCTTCCTTTGTGGCGTTCCAGGCTCGGTCAAGCAGTTCACCGCCCTCCTCTGAATTGATGGGTGCTGCCGTCGGTAGGTCTCCCCAGCGATCCTTCCCGGCGACCGTCGTGTCGTCTTCGTCGAAGGTCACAAAATAGTCGAATACTGCGCAGGAATGCGGCTCAGCGCCAACCAATCGATTGAACACCGTTTTCCCCGCAGCCAGTGCTTCGTTTTCTGTCGATGCCTCGACGAGCGCGTAGATGACCATATGCATCTGAACCACTCCGACGCCCGCCGGTACGGTCACCGACGCGCGCCACTCTCTCGCTGGCGCGAATAAACAGCTACCAGAGGAGAGGATGGTTCAGGAGACCCTACGAAACCGGTGTCACTCAGTAGATAGATTCGTTCAGTACAGCGGACACATTTTGCAGAACAGTCAGAGCCTGTCAGTACAGAATCACGCTACGGTTTCAACGCCGAGGATCTCGAAGCGAGCTCCACCGGTCTCACTCTCAGTCACCTGTATCTTCCACCCATGTGCAGCAACTGTCTCGGCGACGATAGCGAGTCCAAACCCGGTCCCTTCCTCGCGGGTCGTATACCCCGGGTCGAACACGGACTCACGGTCACTCTCAGGGATACCGGGCCCATCATCAGCCACGTAAAATCCCGGCCGGTCAGGAAGCACTCCGACGGAGACCGTCACGTCCGGGCCGCCGTGATCGATTGAATTCCGAAACAGGTTCTCGAACAGTCGTTGGAGCCGTGTCGGGTCCGCTTTGAACGTCAGGTCGTCCTCGACGCGTAACTCGGCAGCGTTTGTCTCAACCATCTCCCAACTGTTCTGTGCGACCGACGAGAGCAACACTGCATCCCACTGCTCGACTGGTTGGCCATCACGGGCGAGCGAGAGAATTTGCCTAATTAGGTCCTCCATCCGAGTTAGCGCCCGTTCGATGGCTGCTGCGTGTTCATTCTCTGCAACCTCCTGGACATCCTCGCGGAGTAATTCGAACCGCCCTGTGGCCACGTTGAGAGGATTACGGAGGTCGTGACTCACTAAACTGGCAAACTGTTCGAGACGTTCGTTCTGTCGCACTAATTCCTCACGGTACCGCTCACGGTCAGTCACGTCGGTCAGAAGGATGGTTCGGCCGAGCCCAGCTTTTGCTGTCCCATACGGTGTCTCTGTAACATGGTAATACCGGGGGCGGTCCTCTTGTTGGAGTTTCAAAATAGCGTCGTCGCTGTCAAGACAGTCAGCTACTCGTGGAAGTGTCGTCTTCAGAGGGGTGCCCTCGGCACCGTCAAGGTCAGGGAAGAGGGTCTGCGCAGCGTGGTTCATGTCTCGAATGTGGTTGCTCGCGTCAAGCGCAATAATTGGCTCGTCCCGTTCGCCGGCCAATTGGATGGCATCGAACTGGTCGATATAGACGAACGCGACACCAACGGCGAAGACGGCGACCCCGAGCGGCTCGTAGGTAATATCGATGAGGTAGGGCGTGGTGTACCCGATGATATCGAACACGACAGGCAGGCCGGTGATTCCAACGAGAGCGAGGAGCGCTCGTGTGTCGAGATCGATCTCGGTGAACAGTTCCAACAGCATGAAATAGCCGACAAAGGCGAGTGCATACGAGAGCCCCATTGTAGTCCAATGTAGCGGCCCTGTGTACACGGACAGATGAGGGAACGGGGTGGCGACGGCTGTCGTCGTGAAGTATCCTTGGTGGAGAGGATTGGTGACCTTCACCGCGACAAGTACGATGTAGACGGCGATAGCAAGGCGACGGTATGTCGGATTTCGATGGTAGGTCCGACCAGTATACGCTGAACAGAAGTAGAGCCATGCGCCGACAGCTGCGAGTCCCAGCACGAGCCCGAACGTATACCACGCGAGTTTGAGTGATATCGTTGGAGAGACGAGAAATCCGGCGTGAGCGGTCGCCCACCCGCCGCTCGTCAGGAGGAGTGCCCACAATCCCCGTCGCGTATCAGCATTTGTGATACGTTGAAGGCGTGTGAGACTTATAAAACAGGCCAATGCAGCCACGACGAAGAGACCAACATAGAGCAGAAAGAGAGGAGATGTCGTCGAGACAGCCATATTGGACCGTCCCGGGGGCCAGGGTAATACTTTATGAATCTGTAAGGTGACGATGTCTTGATAGCGCGTGATAGACGCGCAGCTCTCATCGATCGGCTGTTTCAGGTGAGAATTTGTCTGAAGAATAGGATTTCAACAGAGCCAAATTGCTCAATAACGATCTTAAAAATTGTCCAAGCTGTTCTTGTTCTCTCTACTCCCGTGATGGTGTCGGCAGATGAACCTCGATTGTTGTCCCTCGATCGAATTCTGTGACTTCGATCTTCCCATCTAACGTCGTGATGATCCAATAACACAGCCACAGTCCAAGCCCCTGTCCGTGGACGAGTGGTGTCTCTTCGCCTGTCTCTAAGACACCCCGTTCTGTATTCGGAAGTCCCGGTCCGTCATCGCGTATTTGACAGATTACCTGCATATCGGACACATGCACATCGATATCGATAGATACAGGACTCCCCCCATGCTTCGCGGCGTTCTCTACAAGTTCAAACAACGCCACTTCGATGCGTGGAAGCGTCTCCGCTATCGCTTTGTCCGGCGCGTCAACAGTTATTGAGACATCCGAATACCGTGTTTCACACTCAGTGACAATCCGATCGACCAGCGGCATGATGTCCATCGGTTCCAACTCGGGCGAAATATCGCGGTTTTCCTCTATTTGCTGTGCGGATTCTGTCAGGTCAAGCAACCGCGTCGCAGCTGCCCTGATAACCGTCGCTTTGGAAGCCTGCTCGCCGTCCATCTCTTCGGCAAGCATATCGGCCCACCCTCGGATCACAGTCATCTCGTTTCGTACGTTGTGCCGGAGTACTCGGTTGATCACGCTGATGAGTCCTTCGCGCTGACGACGTTCCGTTGCATCACGGATCAGTAGCTGTATCCCGACGATGTCGTCCTCTGAGCGTTCCGACTCGGGCACGCCCCCGTCATAGACAGGGACACCGCGAATATCCGTGTAGACGATGTCACCCGATTTCGTTTGTAGTGGCAGATCTCGGGCTTCGGTCGGCTCCCCGCTCAGTATCTGTGAGCGACCTTTCAGCGCCCGATCGCTGGTCTGTGCGTCCGGATGGGTGATCGTTACCGGTTGACCGATCAGTTCTGCCGGCGAATAGCCCAACAGGTCCTGGACGCCTTCAGAGGCATACGTGAACCTTCCGTCGGTATCGAAGCGAAAGACGGAGTCGAAACTGGCGTCGATGACGGCTCGGTATATCTCTCGCTGTTCGTTCAACCGTTCTTCGCGCTGTGTGAGTTCTCGTTCGTATCGTCGTCGTTCGATGGCTTGCCCACCGAGTCGCGCGACCAGTTCAACGAAGAACCGCTCTGCGTCAACGAAGGGATCGTCGCGTGGCTCCGTATCGGCAAAGCACGCCGTCCCATACACCTCACCATCGACGATGACTTTTGCGCCGATGTACGCGCCTAAATCAAACGTCTCAACAGCGGTGTCGGAGATCTCTGGGGACGCATGAGCGTCTTCGATGGCGAGTTGGCTATCGATTTCGATGGTTCGACGACAGTACGCTTCGTTGAGCGGACAGCTCTCGCCGGGCTGGATCAACGGGTGATCTCCGGTCGCGTGAAGGATTTTCTGCGTACCGTCAATAATACGCGTAAAAAAGCCCACAGAGAGGTCGAGAAATTCAGTACCCGTCGTGAGTGCCTGCTTAATTTGAGTCTCAAATTCGGCGTTCGGATCGGCAAATATCTCGTAGATTTGGTCTCGATACGCAACGGACTCCATATCGGAATGCACCTCGTCAACTCGTATGAAAGTTGTGTGGCCCAATCAGCTCGCACTATCTCCTCGTAAATTCGGGTATACATCACCGAAAGGAGTTCAGGTGCAAGATACCTGCATCTTGCACGGCTATCAGAACATCTCTCTGAGGTGGTAGAAATGTCAACAGCTAATTCGCAAGTACACTGTGTGGCCAGTTCAGCAAAAAACACCTAAATACAACACCGAGTGCCCTCTCTTAATCAAATAGAGCCAATCTCCCTGAATGAGTCGATTTTCTCGTCCTCGTCAAACGTACAATATTGACGTCCACCTCGAATTGAGGCTCCTCCACGCTGGACGCGAAGGTCCACGAGAGTGACTTACGGGTTTGTGCGCTGTTCGTTGGGATTTGGCCCGAGTTCGGGGGCGTCTGTGGTCGAACGCCATTCGTGATTATCCCACTGGAACCGCACGGGCCGCGCCATCGGCCTCACTTGCTGCTCGGTGTTCTGCCGGAGGAACGTCTCTGCGGCTGTGAGATCAGCGTGTCCCTCGAACCCACATGGACAGGTCAGCGTCTCCTGGTGTCGAACTGTTTCAGCTTGCTCCCCGCACTCCGGACACGTCTGGCTCGTCCATGCCTCGCTCTTCTCCGCCACCTCTATCCCATACTCCTCACAGACGGACCGCAGCTGATCGACGAACTGCTTGAACGCCCAGAAGTTCTCTAGCTTCTCGTTGATTTCAGGGGACAGCTGGGTTTCGATGACACCGGTGAGATCACCGATGTACACCGTTGCGATCCCCTTGTCGTGCAACCGTTCGACGAGTTCACGGATCAGGGCCTTCTGGGCGTGGCTCCGCCGGCGGGAGCGTTTGCGGTAGAGCCGGCGGATTCGCCGGCTTGTGTCCTGCTCCGGCGGCAACTTCGATGACAGGCGACCGATCTCTTCGGTCGTCGCTCGGAACTGCTCGAACAGGTCTTCGCCGTCGTAGAGGTACTGCTGTCCGGTGGTGGTCGTACACGCGACGAGGTTGTTGACACCGAGATCGAGGGCGGCTTCCTCCGAAGCCAGCGGTGAATCCAGTTCCGATTCGTCGATCGTCACTGGTTGATATGCCCGATAGGTGTCTTCGACCTCGTCGTACTGAATCTCCAGCTCACCCTGCTCGCCGGACCACTTCGGATCGCCACGGACCTCCAATCGAAGCCGCTCGAAGTACCCCATATCGTACTCGTCTTTGAGGTCCTGGCCGACGGGGACTTCGACCCGCGAACAGTCGCCCCACTGGATTTCGTACGAGTCGTTCCGGACGAACAACCGGAGGTCGCGCCCGTCCTCTGCGTTCCCCCAGTAGCCGGGCGGGGACGCGTCCTCACCGCGTTCCAACAGCGCGAAAAACGACTTCCAAGCGGCGTTATTCTTCCGTGTCACCGTCTGGACCCCGACCGCGCCGAGCTGGCCTTTGTACTGCCCGCGAAACTCATCCGTCTTCCAGATGCTCTCGTCGTCGAAGAACCGCTGCCGGCGGGCATAGGTCAGCTCGTTCCAGAAACTTGCCGTCGCGTCCATGACCTCCCGCAGGAGGGCCTCATCCGACTCCGAGCGGGGACGCACTTCGAAGGTGTTGGTCCGCTTCATCGTTGGCTCGCCTCCTGCTGGTCGGGCTGACCCCACCGACGCGGGATGTAGCCCAGACGCTCGATTGCGGCGGCCTGTTCTCGGAGAAGCCCGACGAGGACTTGCTCCGGGACGCCTGCCTGCGCCTGTTCGGCCAACAGCCTCTGGAGTGTTGCACGAGCGTTCTCGATGGCCACGGGATCGCTATCGTCCATCGATGCGCTCCCGGGTATCCCCGGTTTGGTATTTGAATGTTGGCGGGGTGGCCCCTCTCCGAGAATTACGCTGCTTTTGTTCAAACACGGCGCAGCCGTGGGGATTCGCCCCGACGAGACGGTCGAAGACTGCTTTCCCTTCGACCAGGGCGTCGTGCCGTGTCGGTGCCTCGACTAACGCGTAGATGACCATATGCATCTTTGATCACCTCGGAGCGCCGACTCACCGGGCTCGACTCTGTCTGCTCGGTGCGCCGGCACCCATCGCCGGCGCTCGAAAAACTTGCTTCGCGAGATCGCGTTCAGGAGTCGCGTGTCCGCTCGACAGTGATCGTCAGATTGCCCGACTCGTAGTCGGCCTCGAAATCGACGTTGAACGCGTCGGAGTCGTAGGCGGCGTGGTAGGCACGGTGCAGTTCGAGCGACCCGGTCGCCTTGAAGTGGAAGAACGCAGCCGAGGTGTAGGGTTTGCTCTGGGTTTCGACCTGCGTCTCGACAGAGGCCGGGAGCGCGATTTGTGGTGTGTCCGTGTCGATACTCGCAGTGAACGCCTTCGCTTCCTCGACAGTCGCCTGCGAATGTGCGGGCGTCTCACCGGTTAGCACGTTCACCGGTGTCTCGGTATCGTCGGTGAACAGGACATCGTGGAAGGTGCGGGTCCCGAGGACTGCGTCGGGACCTAACTCGCAATCGTTGAATGGGTCGTTGTCTGGTTTCTTGGGCATCCAATCACGAGCCTATGGTGGGGCTCAGTCCTTTCTGCCCCAGAAAAACCACCATCGCGTCGACGCAGATCGGCCTACGAGCGGCCGAGTGTCGCGTCCGGGGACGGTACTTCACCGCTCGGGATGCGCAACTCCTGCCGCTTCCCGACCCACTCGCCGAGTTTTTGCTTGAGGTACTGGCGAGCAGTCGACTGGGTGAACACACCCTTGTCGACCATATCGCCGACGACGTCCTTCAGCGCCCGGAACTGCCCCTTCAGATGGCCGTCGCCGACCGGCTCGCCGTCGTGCCACCGAACGGTCGCGAGCGCCCCGTTCCCGACCGTCTCACCGTGGTCGATTGTCTCCGAGTCGTACTGCAGCCCGAACCACAGCGTCCGGTAGGCAGTCACCTCGAACGACGTCGACACCACGAAGAACGCCTCGTGGTGGAGATAGTCGAGATGGTCAGCGACGATCTCCTCGAGGGTGAGCCCGGTGGCGCGGGGCTTCGGTTCGACGACCGTCGACGGGCGGTCTTCGCCGGCGAGGTAGCCGTCGACGGCTTCTGCCTCGAGGCCATCGGCCAGTTCCGCCAGTAGCTGTTTCGCCCACTTGGAGTCGGTGTCGTCGCCACCGAACGGCGACTCAGCCGAAATCCGGTGTTTGAGCTTCAGGTTCGCAGCGCCCCAATGAGAGTAGTGAAGCGTATACTGTCCGTCTGTGCGTTCGTACGCAACGAGTGCGCGGTGACCCATTTGAATAATCACCTCGCAGGGCGTCCCACGACTGGATCGCCCCGCACCCCTCCCGGGGGGCGAACAACTCTACTCGTCGATCGGTTCGGGGGAATTGAGGTCTGCGTGGAGGACTTCGCAGTCGCGAACGACGTACCGCTTCGCCAGCACTGGGAAGCGACACTTCGTGAACCCCGCTGTCTGGATGTCGAGTTCCTCGTCGGCTTCGAGGTGGTCGGCGAGTTCTCGCAAGAATTCGTGGGTCACGATGCCGCCCTCGTAGTCCGGGAGGCCGTTCTCCCGCGCCTCGTACACTTCGAAGTCATCGTACCCCCAGATGGTGAGTTCGCCCTTGTCGGTGACCTCCCAGTCGAGCGTCCCGAAGCAGTAGCTCTCACAGAGCTCGCGGACTGCCTGTGGATCCGATACGATTGCGCCGGTTGACGTCGTCGCAGCTTGTAGTGTCGCCATGTCTGGACTCACGGGGAAGTCCCGCACCCCTCTTGGGGGGCGATAAACCGACACTGGAAGTGCCCCTGGCGTCGACGGCGATGGCGATCAGTCATCTGTTGGGGCGTCTGGTCCGCTCCCGTCCTCTGGTCGAGTGAGTAGACTCACTTCTTCCAGGAGGTCTCTTGCAGTCTCGACTCGCTCTCGATCCGCGTCGTCCAACTGGTCGACGTCGAGCCGACTGAGATTGCTGAGCACACGGTGCATCCGGTAGCCCTGTTCGACTTGCTGATTCATCGGAAGCGCCTCACCACTCGCCGGCGCAGAAAGACTCCTTACGAGACTGTCGTCGGCGCATCAGCGTCGCCACCAGTGCTCGTCGCACCGCGTTGGCGCCAGGAGGTCACTCTCACACCCGTCGTCCAGCATCGTGTCCGGGATGTGGGATGTCTCGCCGGTCGGCCGTAGTTCTGCAAAGTCAGAATATCGGTCGTACATCGGTTGGTGCATAACTTCTGTCGGTATCGCATTTCAACGTCCGGACGCCTTCGCTCGCATCCCACTCTTGATTATGCGAGACAGTACAAACATATATGAGAGCAGGGCGCGAACACTGTCCCAAGAGGTGCCAACCATGACCGAATCCTCGCGAGATGGGGTCCAATCGTGGACTGAGTCGATGAGCGCCCGCGACCGCATTCGGGCGGTCGCCGAGTCACTTCGCGAACCCCGCTCAGTTAACTGGATCAGCGAGCAGGCCGACGCCGCTTGGAGTACGACCAACGAGGAACTTCAGGATCTCGTCGACCAGGGCCAGTTGCGTCGCGTCGAGGCCGGCGAGACCACGCGCTACCAGCCGGACTACACGCGCCTGCTCTTCGAGGAGATCCGCACGCTCATCGAGGAAAATACCCGCGAGGAGCTGCGGAGTGAATTGGCCGCGATTACCGAGGAGATCGAGGAGTGGCAGGCGACCTACGACGTCGAGACGTGGGAGGAGCTCGAACAGTCGCTCGCCGACGGCGACCTCGCAAGTGCGGAGCTCCGGGACCGCCGCGACGTCATCGCGTTCTGGCGCGAGAACGAGGAGGATCGCCGCCTCATCAAGCACGCACTGGAACTCTACTCTGACGTTGAAGCCGCCCGCGAGCAGATGACCGACGTGGCTGACCGCGCCACGAGCTAATCCTTCTCTCTCACAGAATGATCTTTCTTGCCGGTCGCGACCGCTATACACAGCGGACCCTCCTCCGCGACGTTCACGACCGATTGACGAATCAAGCTGGGTGTGTGGAGGTACGCTATCGTCCGTCTCGACGTCGACCCCGGTACGTCATCGCGGATGTCGATCCGACAACCTTCCTGAGTGACTCCTACGATGTCGCGACTGCACGACTGGAGATTCGCTTCTGGTACCCCGCTGGCGTCGACCACGAATACTACCGCATCAACTGGGTCGAACCGGACCGGAACCTGATGCTCGGCTTCCACCAGGACGCCGATCATCCGGACCTCGGGCCCTGTCACATCCAACTCAATCACGAAGACACGCCGGTTGATCGCCACGAGGCGACGTTTCTCGATGCGCATCCACTTGCCGTCCTCGATGACCGACTACAGCAATTCCCGCCCGCGCTAGATGCGATTCACTGGAAGAATGGAGCGCCCTCGCTCCCGACCTGGCCCGTCTAGACAGCGAGTTCATCGAGCGTCTGGTGATGCGTCCGTGCCGTGGTCGGCGTGACTTTCCGGACTCGTCGATGTCACGGTGCGTTACCCACTACCCCTGTTCCCGCCGCGATTTGTGGAGGCAAGCCGCTGCGAACTCTGCCTGATGAACGCCCGCGGTGACTGCCGTCGGACTTGAGGGTACTCACCGTATTAACCAACAGAAGCCATCTCTATCGGCGACTGTTGGTTAATCGGCGAGATTCCTCCTGCCCTATTCGGGAGCAGGCCCGTAGCGACCTGTGCCACACACCTGGCACTCCCAGATTGGTTGGCCCGTCCAGGTCTCGTCAGAGAGCGACTCGCGTGTCCTGAACCGATGTTCTGTTTCTCTCGTACAGTGCTGGCACTCGAGGCCTGTCACGGTCGGAATTTCGGCTCCGGCACTGGTGGATTCCGTTTCGTGGGGTACTGTTTCAATTTTGTCGAGTGGAGTCTTTCTCCCCAATGAGCAACGCAACGAGCGGATCGAGTGAGTAGCGCAGTAGGGCGGGGAGGAAACGACAACCCGCTTATTAAGTAACTTTAGTACAACATTGAAGATAGTGTCGGACAACGACTATCACCGTCGAACCGCCATCACACGGCTGGCTGTCTCCCCCACCGACGAGTCACTCCTCCGAGAGACCATTGAGGCGTGGAAACGGGGATGCCAAGTTGCCGTAGACAAGGCGTGGGAGCGGTGTCACTCAAAGTCCGACGTACAACAACTCGCCTACGACGACGTGCGCGAGAACACGCATCTCGGCAGCCAGCACGCCATTCTCGCGTGTCACCAAGCCGCCGAGAACATCAAATCCTGCATCTCCCGTCGCCAAGACGGGAAGAAAGCCAGCAAGCCCACGTACACCAGTCCGACCGTCACCTACGACAGTCGGACGATGACCATCTTCCCCGAGAAAGAGCAGGTTTCCCTTACTATCCACGGCGACCACGCTCGGGTTCGAGCAGACCTCGTGCTTCCCGACGACGAGGACGGCTATCAACACCAGTATCTCGACCGCGACGAGTGGGAACCGACCGAATCCACGCTACACTATCGAGACGGGGAGTGGTACTTGCACCTTGGCTTTCGCAAACCGAAGCCTGACGACGAGGAAGCGACCGAGAACGGAACGGTTCTCGGCGTTGACCTCGGCGTGACCGAGATCGCGGTCACCAGCACGGCCCGCTTCTTTTCTGCTGGTGAGCTCAACCACAAGCGACGAGAGTTCGAGCGGGTGCGTGGGGACCTCCAAGAATGTGGCACGCGGAGCGCCCACCGCACGCTGGAGACCGTGAGCGGACGCGAAGACGAGTACGTGAAACACGTCCTCCACAGCGTTGCGAACGGCATCGTCGAGGAAGCTCTCCGCTACGCCTGTGACGGGATCGTGTTCGAGGAGTTAGCTGGTATCCGTGAGCGACTGCCCGACGCAGCGTGGCACTCCGAGTGGGCGTTTAACCGCTTGTTCGAGTACGTCGAGTACAAGGCCGAAGCCGAAGGGCTGTTCGTGGACACGACGAATCCGAAGAATACCAGCAAGCGGTGCGCTGAGTGTGGGTTCATCCACGATGACAATCGCCCGTCACGCGATACGTTCGAGTGCCAGCAGTGCGGAACTCGGAATCACGCCGACTACAACGCTGCCAAGAACGTGGCAGACGTGTATCTCCGACGCGAGCAACAGTCCTCGCGTGGGAGGGGCATCAGTCAATATGCCCTAAAGTCCGGGACGGTGACGCCGAATCGGGGATACACCCCGTACTCTCACGAGTCAGAGGTAGAGTCCACGGACAAGCCCCATCTTCAACGAGCGAACCCGTCAGGGTCAGCGAAGTAGGGTGGGGTAGTTGACCAGCGATTGCTGGGACGATCCACAGCTGGTCGCCGTCGTCGAGCATGTGCTTGAGCTCATCACGAATTGGCACGCCTGGTCACGAATCGACTCAGAGAGTTCGAGGGCACTCGCCAACCGACGCACCTCGCCCAGCCCGTGTGCGAGATTCCGTTCCGCCTTCGACCGCCAGCGCCCACGGGTCTGTTCGCGCCGCATCCGGGCCAGCCGCCGGCGTTTCCGCCCTGAGAGTTCGTTTCCGTGTACATCAGTTCCGCGGCCGATTTCCGTCGAGAGGCCTCGATCGTGGCGGGCCGCAGTCAGCGGTGCGCCTGTTCGCTCGCGCTCGTCTGCATCGTATGCTCGCCACTCCGGCCCGTGATCGATACGTTGCTCTTCGATGACGAGGCCACAGTCCTCACAGACCGTTTCCTTGACGTTCGTAGTGACGTGTCCGTGGCACTCGGGACACTGGTTTGCGCTTGACTCCGTTTGGACGTCTTCGTCGAAGCCGGTTTCGTAGATGTCTCTCGTTGCCATTGTTCTCACCGTATTCAGGAACTCGCCAGTACAGCGAACCCCTCACCCATTGGGGGAAAATAGACGCTATCGAGTACGGAACTCGTTTCAGCTGGATTAGCGCTCAGATGATGGTGCTTGAGTCCTCCTATTATGGCTTAAGAATTCCCGAAAACAACACTCGAGTATATCCTGAGCGGTTGAATCCGTTATATACGTTGTACCAGCAAAACAGGACGGAGGACCGAGCGGTGTACACGACGGCCGACGGGCAGTTCGTCGACTTGCTTCCCCCCATATTGCAAACATTCGGTACGGTTAGGGGTAAGCGGTAGAAGATTGAGCCGCTATGCCCCACTGACTACGTCTTCAGGTGCTGCTCACGGATTTCTTTGATTCGGGCTTTATCCATTCCATCGTGCTGTTCGAGGATATCTAGTTTCTTTTTGGTTGTCTGGTGGAGCTGGTTCTGTGAGTTCTCCTTCAACATCCCTTCAATGCGAGTTAACACAAGTTCTTCCTGGCCAGCAAGATCGGTGAATGCAGCAAGTTGACCTACGATATTCTGTTTCTGTTGCCATCTGCGATTGCCGTCGGTCAGTTTGTCGCTCAATCGTTGGATAAACTCTTCGTGCGCGTTTGCGGCGAGATCATCAGTCACTGATTGGAGAACTTCGACCAAGTCGTCAGTCGGAACCTGTTGATTCTGGTCACTCACTTCGTCTTCTAGAATGGTGAGCACGTTCTGACCCACCTTGCGACGGTGATTAGAGGTGAGATCTGATTTGACTTCATTCCAAACACGCGAGAACGCTTGCTTGTCCTTGTTGTTGCCACCCGCAAGGTCGGTTAGCCGACTGAGGAACCGTTCTTGGTCACTGTCCTCAAGTTCGGTGAACACCTCGGCAACAGCAGTCAGGTAGATCTGTTTACTGTTCGTGTCGTTTGTCCTCTTTGCCTTGTTCAGGCACGTACTGACCACCTCATCCTGAACACTCTTGAATCGCTTCGGTGCGGTGGAAAACATCTCTGCACCGAGCTGTGCTTTGGAGTCCTCGTTGTTCTCCAAGATCTCGATCAACTTCGGCGATGTCACTTCTTCGTCGAATACCTCAGGTATCAGCGATAGGACCGTGTTGGTGAGCAGCCTCGAATTGGTGTTCTGTTCCGGGAACGGGTCGAGTGTCGCCGTCACTGCGTCTTCTGAATCAAGCAGGGGTACATCGTACTGCTGCGCCCATTTGAGGTACTGCTGACCAGTCCCGCCCCAGTTCTGAATCTGCTTCAAACACTCCTGACGGAATCGGTTCTGGTCACTCGATGAGAGAGTGTCATATTGATAGAAGAGCGTCTCAACCAGATTCTTTTCGTTATTACTCGGGGCATTCACCATCCCGTGGAATTCGTTGTAGAGATGACTCGCAGTCTGACGTGGTAGGTCAGATTCGATATTGAGAAGGATATTCGAGATACTGTCGTTGATGTGATTGATATTGTTATCTTCAACTTCGTTCCGGAGTTCAAGCAATTTTTCGACGAACGTACCTCGGGCCTCAGCGGATGCATCCGCGTCGAACTTCTGGTAGTAGTCCTCGTTCTCAAACTGACGTTCGTTGTTACCCAACTCAATCAACTTGATGGCCTCCTTCAGCAGCTTCGTGGTGGCGAACTTTTGACGTGCGGCTGCCGAATTGTGAATTTTGTCGAGCGCCGTTTTGAACGTGTCTTCCTGCTGATTCTCACGTAGTTGGATGAGATTCTCGGTCAGGGGTCGTTTCGCAGAGCTCGGAATTCCTTCAGCGTGTTTGACGAACGCATCGAGGATATTCTCCTGAAGCGTTTCTGAATCAGCGACCAGTTCACCATAAGCCCCAAAGAGCACACGCGAGTCGCGTGGTTGCATTTTGAGTATCATCGGGAACGAGATATTGGGATCTAAATCCTCCAAGAAGTCCCGCCTGTCGACGGAAACCAGGTACTCACTTACTATTCGGGCTACCTGAGTCTGGGCGTCATCATCCAGAGCATCGAATACCTCCATCAACCCCTCGATGATGTTGAAGAGTTCTGAATCGAGATGACTCCACTCGTCAAGCGTATCGTTGATTGCCTCACGGTACGGACCGAAGTCACCACCGTCCTCAAATAGGGTATCCAGTTCGTCGCGAATCTTATCGACCTGCCGAGCACGTAAATCTTCGACGAAGCGGTCGCCGTCTTCGAGTGTGAGCGTGTACGGGGGCTCGCTCAGATAGATGAACCGCCGTGGGTTATCATCGGTGATGTACCGTGTGGAAGACAGGAATTCTCGAAGCCCCTCCACAGACTTCCCGTTCCCGTCCTCTGACGGTTCGAAGTGTGATGCTAGTTCTTCCTCTCGTTCCGGGTCCATCACACGACCGGCAAAGTAGTCATTGAATTCCTCAAGGAGACGCGGATTTGCCTGTAGAGACCGATAAAACTCTGGGAAGTCTTCCTGCAGTATTGATATCTTCGCCAAGAATGGAAGGTTGCCGGTAATCACTCCTTCACGCATTCGCTGAGTGTCCTCTATTTCCTCGGCCAACATTCGTAGCGTCGTCAGACGGTTGAGAGCCTGTTTGATACGTCGAGGATTCCGGACGTATGCTTTCGTGACGACTGAGAGAACCTCCTCACCATAATCGTTCTTGAGTTGGTCGTTCAATTCAGCAGCATAATCAGAGATGGCGTTGCTCGTGAACGGCGGAATACGGACGTGGGCTTGGAAGAGTTTCCGTAGGAACTCCCGCTCATTTTCGTTCTCTTCGAAGTACTCACCTCTGTCGATAGACTGGATATGGCTGAGAAGCGCCTCGTCGTCGCAGGGAATGATATATAAACAACGGTCGTTGCCCATGAATGTTTTGAGGGATACCAACACATCGTAGACAGTATCACTCTCACACCGGTCCAGATTGTCTACAGAGATGATGACCCGGTCGTAATCCGTCTTTTCGACCAACTCATCAAGCATTTCATCGAATAGTTGTTCGTACGCACCGGACCAATCGTTGCGTGGATATCGTTGGCGGAGGGTCGAAGTCGCGTCCTCGACCTGCTTAGCCATGAAGATGAAGAGACTAAGGAATAGAGGTAGGACAGCTAGTTGGAGAATACTGTTTACGGTACCCATTAGACCTTGTCCCGGGGTAAAAATCCCAAGAGCGTTCAGGATATTAATGAGAACCCCTGCTATCAGAATTAGCGAGGTTATCGCAACGATGACTGTGACGAATTTTGAATGTGTGAGGAGCTGTTGAGCATATTCACGAAGAGAAGGGTTGTCGCTATCTTGATCTTCCGTAATGTCATAGAGTTCTTCGGTGATGTAGTCCTCTCCAAGGATACCGTAATCGTCGTCAACCCTCGTGTTCGTCTTCGCTCCAAGTTCGTGGTCGATGCCGAGAAGTAAATCTGTTCGAATCGACTCTTCGGCGTGGGTCCACGCATCGAATTCTACACAAACCGTTTCCCCAAACTCGGGATTGTTGCTCAGCCGATCGAACAGGAGGTTGATTATCGAGCTCTTTCCTGTCCCCCACTTGCCAAAGACACCGATGTTCCATCGTGGCTCTGCGTTCTCCAGTATCTGCTCAAGGGCGTCGACGTACTCCCGATGCTCGAATCGATCTTGATCTGTAGACTCTATCGGCTCGTCAGAGAGAAAGACACGTCCATCCTCACCGGTCATGAGTACAAATCTGCCAGCACACGGATAAAAGATAACCTTCTGCTGAAAATGGAATCTAAAAATCCGATTACTGCATCTTCCAGTTTACCCCCTATATCGTATCTCGTGCTTTGAGGCCGCTTTCCAGCTGCCGTTGACCGGGATGGAAGGACGACCAACTAGTTCATAGCGAGTAGACCGAACTGCTGGCTGCCTCCCCCCTCTAAGCCGAAACTTAGCTGGTATTGATCGAAGTAGCCATCGAATTCATCCTACAGAAATTTGAGGGTGCTGAACAGCGCTGGAATCTTCCTCAACGAACGGTTCATCTGATCAAGATCGTCCGAAGTGTGTGGTCAGTATCAAATCTCAGGTTCACCAGTTTACTTCAAACCGTATCTCTTTCACATTCGCATAGATCCCCTTTGTGAATTCATTCCAGTCCGTAACTAAGAACCGTTTGCCCTCGTACTCGTTGTCCTCATCAACGTAATCCCAGTCGCGCAGGTACGCAAACAGACATTCGTATTTCGTGACGGGGCTAAGCCCCTCAAGTTCCAACTCCTGCTCTAGGAACTCTAGGTTATCGACGAACGGATTCACACAGACAACTCCATCCACCGTTCGATGATCTTCACTCTGTGGCACATCTGTCCGGACCGATTTATTTATCACTTTCACGGGTATCCGGCTCGGTTCTCTGATGCCGTCGGTGGGGATAGCAACATTATGGGCCTGTGAAAGGGACAGACCAGTCCGTTCAGAAAACTCGATCAACGGCCGGACGTCAGCCGGATGTCCGTCAATGAAGAAGTTGACGGCGATATTCCGATACCCTTCGTGCTGTACGAAGGGGCCGGCGTAAATCATGATGGTCGACTCCGGATACACCATATCGAGGTTAGAAATAAAGACCGCCTGCTCATTTCCATAGAGATCGAGATTGTAGTTATACTCCTGCTCTGCCTCGCTGTATCGCTCTTTTTGATCCCGAAGGTTGTGAACGAAATTAGAGAATCCTCTGCCGATCCAGGCCGCGTTTGACTGGTTGATGGTAAAGGATGATTCACCGTTTGAAAGGCTGAACAGGTCTTCTAGAACGGCGAAGATGTGTTCGACCTCAACCTCGTGTAAGCGTCCGGCTCGAACATCAATCCGAACCGGGTTCCCCGGATAGTAGACGTTCGAAAAGATGCAGATATCGGAGATGTGACCATCCGGGGCTCTAAGAAAATAATTCGATGATTCACCGTCCGGGAGCCTCAGATACTCTTCATCAGACTCATCTCCTTCAATACTCGCCTCATAGTGTTGGGCGACTTCGTGGCCGTGCAGATACCCGACTCGAGTGTTTCTCCGGACCGGGAAGACCGGTTCATCAATCTTCGAATTAAGAAAACTGTGGAGCGTATTGGTCTGGTCGACAGTGAAAACTACTAGAGTATCCCCATCAACTCGGAGCGTATCGCTGTTGAAATCCAGGTTTGGCTCTACACGATCGTAGATTACGTTGGTAACTGCCTCCACCCTCTCGTGCGGATTCGACACATTCTGTATTAGATCTGGTTCGCCGTCGTTGTTTTCGCGAACCCCGAGGATTAGGCTCCCCCCTTGGCTGTTGGCCATAGCAGCGAGTTCAAGGGCGATCTTCTGATTGCCCACCTCTTTGCTCTTGTATTCCAGACGACTATCTTCTGGATCACCACAATCTATTCGTTCGCGAATATTCATCTGAGTTGATAGAGTAGTCTTATGCGGCTCAAATCAATGTTAGCCTCAAATGGTTCTCCATAACCAGAAAACCGTGGCTAACGAACCGAAGGTTCGAATGATCGGAAATATGACGTTCAATTCCACGCTTAGAAATTGGGCTCTTTGAGTTCCAAAAGGTCAAAAAATTTGTTTGATTGACAAAAACCAAAGTGCGCTATGTCTTCGACCCACACCTGTGTTGTTGGATTCGTTCAGGCAGCCCGACCTTCCCACAGACGGGACACTCCCGCAGGGGTGTCGGCCGCAGGTCGTTCCAGGCGTCCAGTGCGGCCTCTAACTGTGCTTCCACGATCGGGGAGTCGGTCGTGCGGCGGGCCTCGTGGAGGTGAACACGAAGCCGTTCACGGGCCGTGAGTGTCGTGTCGTCGGTCATAGTGGGACGGGATTGCTGGTGGCCCCGCCACCCATCGCCGGGGGCGAGCAACACCACCTGGTGCGGTTAGCGAATATCGGGCTGAAGCGGGGCGAACTCCTCCCATATCATATGGTGGCGCTGACAGAGTGTGATTAGGTTCTCAAGCCGGTTCGCCCGCTCGTAGTCCAGAACCCCGTCGGCGTCGATGAACGTACCAAGCGGCGTAATGTGGTGGACGTTCAGGTCGCGGTCCCAGCGCTCGCGATGGATTTCACGGTCGATGGGACAGCCCGGCATCTGGCACTCGAAGCCGTCCCGTTCCAACGCCCGTTTGCGCTGCTTGTACCAGTTCGGGCCGTATGAGATGTCTCCGTAACCGCCCTTCCAGAGCGGATGATCGGGACCGCTTGGCTGGCCACGATACTCCATCCCGGCCGCCTTGATAGCCTGTTTCCACGATCCAAACCGGTCGAGGTAGAGGTTCATCGTAAACTGGCCATGTTCGTGCATCTCCGTGGAAGATGGAACATGACCCAATTCGTCACGAAGCCGCCTCAGTTCCGCTATCAGTTCGTCTTCTGGAACATTCTTTTTTGAGAGTGGTTCGAATCCTGCTTCCCGGAGTGCGGCGTTCCAGCTGTCGAAACGCCGCTGAGCGACTTTTGTTGAATACGCTCCGCGCTTTTCCATCTCGGTGGCGGTCGGAGCCCGTCCAAGTTCATCTGCGAGTGAACGAATTGCTTTGACTACCTCTTGGGGCGACGTTTTGGTGGCTTTCGTAGTAGCCAATCCCGCTGCTTCAAGTCCCTCGTTCCACGATCCGAACCGCTTGGAGATTGTGGCGGATGAGACGGTTCCCTCCGCGTCCATTTCCGCAACTGAGGGTGAGTGGCCGAGCTCATCAGCTACACGTCGGAGTTCGTCGATCAGTTCTTGCTCCGAATGGGAATGGGAGAGTGGCTCAAGGCCTGCGGCTTCCAGACCAGCCTTCCAGCTGCCGAAGTGTGACTGGACCGCGCCGTGGGTACAATCTGCTTCCTCGTTGAATTCGGGTTGTGTCGGGGCCCGACCTTTCTGGTCGGCAACGCGGGTAAGTTCAGCGAGGATGTGGTCCGGATCGATTGATGATTGGTGGCTCTGAACGTGGGTGGCAATATCGACGTTTCGTTCGAACGATTCCCCGCAGATGTCACAGGTATAGTCGCCTTCGACGGTCATACGTACTCCCGAGCACTCGTGCGTCCGCACCCCTCGCGGGGCCGGATAAACGGACTCGGGTCGCACACCCATTCCCCCGGTTTCACTGATAAACGTTGGACCCGTACCCGAGGTTGTGGCTGCGCGCGCAGCGACCGCAGGGAGCGAGCACGGAGCGGTGGGCGGGGCGGCGGGGCTTGGGTCGGTCCGGCACTCACCAGAAAAAGAAGGGGCTACGCCCCTATTCTTCCCACCAGCGGTCGTCGCGCTCTGGGAAAACGATCATACTGTCGTAGGTGACTGCGAGGGAACACCGGCCTTGGTACCAGTTCTTCTTGAGCGCGCGCATCCGCACCCGTTCACCCACTCGGACGAATTTTGGCTCTGAAGCCGTCCAGGACGTGAACTTGATTTTCCCGGTGTCGTCTGCGATGAGACCGACTTGGGCTATGGCTGAATCGCTCGGAGGCCAGAGTTTCACGATCTCGCCTTCGATGCTCACCTCGTCGGTCTGCACGTCCGGGACGTCCTCGATCGGGCAGATGGCGCCGGGAGCCGCCTTGAGCGCGTCCATCGTGTCGAACACTGCTTCGGTGATGTCCTGCCCCTTGGCGACCCGCTTTGCGAGCGCCCGCGAAACGGCCGCCCGACTATGACCGGTGCGAAGCCGCTGTGCCATCCGGTCTGCTTCCTGATTCACCTTCGCCAGTTCCATCCGGGAGAGGCGTTCGCGCGGATCCGTCCGCTCGGGGGTGCGTTCCTCCCGCTTGCGCTGCCGCCGTTTGGTGACGACTTCGCGAGTTCGCTTCGCCCGGCCCTCCTGGGTGCCGAGTTCCGCCTGGGCGCTGATGTGGTCCAGTTCGGCTTCCAGGGCACGAATCTTCTCTTCCTGGGCGAGGGGCAGGTGCGAGAAGTCCTGGACGATGCCGTCTGGGTGGTTGGAATCCACCTTCGCCTGCGTTTCCTGCTGGACCGTCGCCCGGAACTCCGGCTGATCGTCGACGACCTCAAAACCGTCCTCGTCGACGCCGGCGTCTTCGGTTCGTTCGAATGCCTGTTCATCCACCGTAACGACCTTGCGACTCGAGTTGTTACTAGACATTGGGTACTCACCGTACCTGTGAAGGCGCTCGCGCGCCGCCACCGCGATGCCCCTAACATCGCGGTTTTCCGACGATGTCGACGTCCGATAGCACCGACTGCGCGCTCTCGCTCGCGCCTTCGCGAGCGCCCTACCGGGCGCGAGCGAGAGCGCGCCCGAGTGCGGCGACCCCAACCAGCTCCGCGCGCCGACCCGCCCGGAGCGAGCGGCCAGCGGAGAAAGCGTGGGGGGTGAGCAGCTACGCCGCGCAGCCCCCCGCGCTTTCCCGCTGGCGCCGAGGGCACATTCATTTTAGCCCGGCAGCCCGCCCGCTACTGCAGGCAGGCAGCCCGGAATGGTCGGTCGCGAGCGACGCGGAGGGCGGCAGCGGCGAGCGGGGCGGGCCGTGACGTACACACCTGTCCAACCGGCCGCGACACTCGGCGACCCAGCTACCGTCCTGGCGGACTCAGAAAGGGCGAGGCCGCCTCGGCCGTCCCCCGACCCCGTAAGCACCGCAGGGACGAGGAGCGCAGCGGTGGTCGCGGGATGCCGAGCGGCCGAGGGCTTTCAGGGAACGTCGCTGTCGCCGAATTCGATCGCGCTATTGGTCAGGTGCCCCGGCTGGCTCGTCGAGAAGGACATCGACGCCGTCGTGGGTGACAGCGAGCTGAATCCCTTCCACAGTGAACCGGACCTCGACGTCGCCGGTTGAGGATGCGAGAAGCTGTTCGAGTGCCTCGACGTCGACGGCATCGTGGAGCTGATACGAATCACTCGCCAACCCGTGGGCTTCCAGTGTCTCGACGATTTCAACGAGTAGATCGGGGGATGTATCTGAGTCTCTTGGGGTGGAGGGAGCCATTGTGGCCTTGACGGGTAGGTAGGGCGAATAGGAGTTAAAAATGGGGATTCGATGGACTGTCGCTGCGGGCTTTCAACCGGTCCCTCAGTGGTCGTCCTGTGCGTTCAGCTCCTCGAGGAACCAGCTGGCGGCGGTCCCGATCCGAACGCCGTCGACGTTGCGCATCTCGAGGCCGTTCGTGGCGGTCCGAAACGGCTCGTCGTCGACGAGGATGCGGTGGATAACTGTCCGGACCGACTCCGTTCCGTACCTGTTGACGAGAGCCGCGACCGCCGGATCGAAATGCGCATCCTCATGCTCGGCTCGCGGGTTCTGCGCTCGCTGGATCACGAGGTCAACCACATCGTCAACCGATGCGTGCTCGGGATTCCCGGTTTGCTCACAGACGTCATAGTTGGCCTCTGTATCAGGCATTGCGAGTCACTCCGTGGCGTCGTCCGTATCGGTCCTCGCCGGGTCGGTTTCTCGTTGCCGGCGGATCGCAGCCAGCGTCTCCTCAAGCGTACCCACACTCTCGATCGACGCGAGCTCGTCGGTAATCTCGTCGATGAGTGCGGCTCGCTTGACGACGGTCTCGTCGCCGGCGGTCGTGTCGATCGATGCGACGCGAAGCGCCCGCGTTTCGTGCCAGCCACAGTTCCAACAGTCTCGGGTCACCTCGATCTGCTCGTCCTCTTCCGCTGCGAGGACGGCGTCGGACACCGACGTCGAAAGCGGCCGGTCCGGTCCGACCTCAAGGGTGACTGGGGACCTGCACGCGGGGCAGTCCATAGTCATCCCGAGGAGCGCCCGTCTGTTGAAGATAGCGGAGCGACGGGACAGTGACACAACCAACGCTGTAGGGGCGTGGGGTGGGACAGCTACGGACAACTGTGACCCTCCCGCCGTGGGCGCCGTGCCACTCCTGGTGACGACCGCTCGGCGGGTCAGTCCGTGACGATGTGCGGCTCGAGGTCGCGCGTCCAGTACGTTGCCGGCCCGCCTGGACTACATCTCCTACAGACCTGTATCGGGCCTTCGAGATGGCCGAGTTCGATCCGAGACCGTGTGAGCGCTGCGAGCGCGTCGACGACGAGGTCACAGCTGTCACAGGCGTAGTGATCACGCTCATCGGGATCCGGCGTCTCCTGGATCGCACAGTCGACGCAAATCGGGTGGCTGACCCGCTCTTCCTTCCCCCACGTGTAGGCGATCCCGGTTTCTGTCCCGGGTGGCGCCTCGCAGAAGGCACAGCCGGCCAGCGTCTGCTGCATCACTCATCACCCTCGCCGGCATCGTGGGCGGCCGTCCAGCCCGTGTGGAAGACGGCGAGCTGCTGCATCGATTCGAACGCTGTGTTGCTGGGTTCGTGAACGAGGAGCCGCTGGTCGACGACCGGTGTGATCGTTCCGGCATCGAGTAGCTCTCGAACCAGTTGGCGGGCCGTCTCGTCGTCGAGATCAGCCGTCGATGGTGACCGGGCATCCCGATCCTGCGCGAGCAATTCCGCTTCGAACTGTTCGTGATCGTCTGCCGTATCGTCGTATCTATCCGGACCAAACATACGAATCAGGGGCAGCGCACGAACCGCCCCACACCCCATTCCGGGGCAGAAAAATCAGTCACCACAGTCATCCTTCTCAGGCACGATGTCGACCTGCTCCCTCACCCTCCACGCCCCACGCCATCGTCCGGGTGGCAGCCTACTCTCGCTTGGCCTGCGGCCTGGCACCTCGGCCCCGTTGGCCGCGAACGCAATTTTGGGCGGCCACCCCCACCATATATCGGTTGATTTTTCGGCTGTCAAGTACCCTCAAATCGCAAGACGGCGCTACCTGACAGCCGATTTCAGGGCCGACCGAAAAACACAGACTCCCGGAACAGCTGTCTAGTGCTCCCGTCTGGCGATTTTCCCATATTGGGAGGGGTGATGCCTGTCGGCTGTCAGGTAGCGTCGCTGGGGGTGTCAGGTGGATCGGGCAGCGTAGCTGAGTCGCTATGATTACTCCGTCCACCTGAATAACAGATACACTCTACTGATCGAAAGAGACGAGCTGTCTCGCTCGATCCAGCGCGGATCGGTCGTCAGCAGGGTCTTCTTCCGTCTGCTGTTCGGAATCCTGAGTCAATACATCGTCTTTGAGAGCGGATTCCAAGTGGTCACGTTCCGATCGAACCGTTTCGAGTTCTCTCTGTAGACGCTCTAGCTCAGCCTCTAGGGTATCGATCCGGTGGGTCTTTTCGTCTAACTCTGCTTCGAGCTGATCCACTTTCGCCGATAAGAGCCGATTCTTCTCGCGAAGATGAGCTTGATCGAGTTGCGAAGCTGGGCTATCTGCCGAGGCCGTATCAATACTCGCGTCCTCTTCGTTCTGGTCCTCGGTATCGGGCCCTTCTTCCGGTGAGATCGGATCGCGTCCGTGTCTTAATCCGGCGTCCTCGATAGCTTCTAGCGTCTCGTTGTAGGTTTCGTAGCCGGGGAATCCCTCGTAGGTTCCATCCTCTCCCTCGCGATCGACGAATGCGTCCTCGGGACAGACCTCAAGCGCGACAGCCGCTTTCCGAACGGCCCAGAAGGGCATCTGGTCATAGGTTCCGCCGTCGACGCGGTCTGACCCGGCCTCTGGAATCCACACTGGAATGTCGTAGCCTGCGCTCCGCAGTTCGTCGACGGCCGCCCAGTAATCCTCCCCGCCGAGGTCCGCATCGGCGTCGGAGATAATCCCCGTCGCGAGCGCCATAAGCTTCGCCGGCCCGCCGCCGGCGTTCACCTTCGAATCGCCGAAGGTGTTGGCCTGCTCGTCGACGAAACAGGACTGCCCGCTTTCACTGTGCCGCCAGCTCGGGTCGAACTGCGGCCGCGGCTGGTTCGGATCCGTGTCGTAGGCATCGCTCGCGTAGTGGCGGGCAATCTCGGTGATGTCGATGTTCTCCACGGCTTCGTAGACATCCTCTTTGAACGGCGTAATGGGACGGCCTTCGAGGGTGCCATCGAGTTCTGCCAGCCGCTCCTTACGTCGCTGGAGCGCCGCCTCACGCTGACGCTGTCGCTCTTGTTCCCGCTCACGCTCCGCTTCGACCCACGCCTCCAGCGTTGCCCGCCACCCGTCGTGGTCCTCGTAGAGATCCGGCCAGAGTGTCGCGACCAACGAATCGACGCAGTCCGTGTGCTCAACCCGTGTGAGGTCGTCGGCCCAGTTGACCGCCTGCTCGATGAGAGCGTTGTCGACGGTCTCGAACGAACGGAGCTCGTAGCGAACGTGGTCGGTCGCAATGGGCGTGACGACGGCATCGTGGTTGGCGTGAACCGACAGCGGCGGCTTGTACTGCCGGTTCTTGTTGTTCACCCAGTCGGGCTTGATGACGTCACCGGCGCCGTCGATGTGTTCGTTCACGCGGGCCTCTGCCTCCTGGAGCCATGCGTTCGAGCGGTCGAGGAACTCGTCGAACACCCGTTCGAGCGCATCCGGATCGTCCCTGAAGTGGTCCGCAATCGGGAGCGTAGCCTCCGGGGCCCCGAAGACGTACGCGCCCCCGACGGAGTCCAGCGCATACACCGCGTCCCGCGTGCCGTAGAGTGTGGCATACTCCTCGATGTAGGCGTCGAGCGTTCGCTCGACGAGCGCCTGCGTCTCGGCATCGAGGTCACCACGCTGCGGCTTGATATCGTCGGCGAGGTCGATGTCGCCCCAAGTCGGAACCGCCCGGAGGTCGGCATACCCGGGGGTCGGGGGCTCATCCTGCCAGACAGTCGTCTCCTCGGACTCGTCGTAGCGACAGGGTTCCCGCTGCTGGAAGGCGGACGGTGTCTTGTAGGTGGTGACGGCATAGAGCGTCCGTTCGAGGCGGTCGTGGATCTCGTCGTAGTCACGATCGAGGCGGGCAACCCGCCCGCGCTGCGGATACCCGGCCTTGATCGCCTCGACGTCGTCGTGGTCGCGTTTGATGTACCATCCGACGAAGTCGTTCAGCCCGATGGTCGGGTAGTCCTTGACGGTCGCCAGTGCCTCGTAGACGGGTTTGGCACGACGGTAGTGCTCGCGGATAGCTGATTCGGAGAGCGTCATCTCGTGTGCTCCTGCACCTCCTGACCGGGAGCGAAACGACTACGCACTGGCATCGCTTGGTCCCTCCTGGTCGCCGGCGTCGGACAACTCGATTCCGACGTAACACCGCCGCGTCTGGCCGTCCAACCACTTCTTGTCACGCTCGAACTGAGCGTGGTCGCGAAGCGTCTGTGTGAATCGGTTTTTCGGCTTCACCTCGTATCCCCCGGCCGCCGCATACTGCTCGTAGGCATCGTAGACCTCAGCGACCGCGACGACCCCGTCGTCGGATTCAGTGAGCCGGTCCTGGACGAATGCCCGAATGCCGTACGGGTCCACCTCGTTGTCTTCTTGCGCGTCGGAATCGGTCGAGTCACTCGGAGGCTCCCCTGCTGGATGGAGCGTCCTGTCCTGGATCGCGTCCACGAGTGCCGGAACGCCGGTGGCCGTCTCCGTGTCTGGCGTGTAGATGTCGAGCGTCTGGTCGCCCTCGGTGGTCGCAATCGCATACGTGCGCTCCGTGTAGTCCGGAACCGGAAGGTCGGTACTGGGCACGAACGGGCGCTTGACAGGCACCCACTCCGCTTCGAATGCCTCGCGGGACTCGTAGGTCTCGGGGAGTTCTCCCGGCCTGAAGACGGTGTATGTCTCGCTCTCGGCGTCGTAGCTGTATGTCGCCGGGAACTGGTCTTTCGACACGGCGTCGAAGGAGTCGATCCGGGCGTGCTGGTCCCCGGCACTATCCTCGAGGACGAACGCACCGTCCCGCTCGAACCAGCGGGTGTGGCGACTGCCGCCAGTGGCCGGCCGGACAGCCGTCACCCCATCCGCGGCTCGCGCACCGCCGTTGAACGTGACGTTGTGGTTCATCGTATACAAGCGCGTCTCACCGGAGGAGAGCTGATTTCGCGGCTCGCTGAGGATTTTCGCGAGCCGGTCGGCGATCTCGGCGGCTGGTTGATCGTCGTGGTCTGCGACGACGAACAACGGGAGTCGCTCCTGTTCCTGGGCTTTCCGGAGGTTCGAGAGGACCTTCGCCGGGCGGACATGGGTGGTGGTTTCGACTTCGACCTGGAGCTCCCAGTCGAGGTCAGAATGGGTTGCGATGGCATCGGGTCGGGACTCCCCGTTCTGATCGAGGACCTCCACAGAGAACCCCGCAGTTGCGAGCGACTGCTCGACCGTTTCAAGAACTGAATCGTGGTGCTCGCCCCCGCCGGTCGGTGACGTCGACGTGTCGGGCGTGGCTGCCTCCTCACCCTCATCTGTGAGCCGACACTGAACCGACGATCCCCCGTCCGGGAGATCGACCTCGATGAGCGAGGACGCCTCCCGTACCTCCGGAAGCGTCTCGTAGCCCTGCGCCTCAATGGTTCCTTCCTCGATTCGCGAGAGCAGTTCCTCGTCGACTTCCTCGACGGAGACCCAGCCGTTCGTCTCGCGGACGTCGTTCGACAGCTGGACAGCGCGAATCGCCCGGGCCATCGCGACCTCCAACGGCAGGTCGTCGGCGTTCTTCAGAGCGACGTCAGTCGCCGCGTCACGGCTTTCCACGGTCGTGCCGCCGGCGACCCCGTACTCCTCGCGGGTATGCTCGTGAACAGCCTCCAGGGCGTCTTGGAACCGCTCTTCCTGCGCCCCAGTCAGAGGCTGCTCGCTATCAAGATGCCCAGACGGAATCGGGAGGGGTTCGATACTGAACGGGTCGGGGCCGGTTTCGCCGAACTCTGGGCTCGGGAGCTGCGCGATCCACTCGCCACGCGGGAGCGAACTGATCCGATTCTTGAACTCGACGGGATCCATCGCCTCGTGTGAGAGTGCCTCGGCGATGTCGGCGTCGACGGCGATCTTCCCGACGAGCGGACTGCCGATGTTGTTCAGAACGTTCAGATAGACCTCGCGGTTGCCAGCCTCCTTCATCTGCTCGGGGAACTGCGTCACGAGTTCGATGGATAGCCGGAACTCCCGCCCCTTTTCGAGCAGCGTCGTCAGCGTATCCGAGACGACGACCGACGACGCTTCGTCGATGAGCAGGTTCGCTACGTAGTCGTCCGGCTTGCGGGCCAGCTCGTCGCCGTCGCGACGCTTGACGGCGTCGTAGAGCTGTGTCAGAATGACGCCGGTCATCACGCGGGCGGCTTCGTCGCGGAGATCGCCGAGGTCGAAGATGACCACCTTGTCCTCGTCGAGGAGGTCGCGGAAGTCGAACTGTGACTGGGTATTGTTGAAGATTCGCCGGAGGTGGGCGTCCTGCGTGATGTAGTCCATCCGGTTGCTGATGCCGCTCACGACGTTCGAGAACGTCGCCGGGTTCGAGCGCAGGTGTCGCTCCAGTTTCTCCGCGACTTGCGGGTCGCTGGCTCGCGGTGCGTCTTCGGGTGTCGAATCTGGTGGCCCGGCGGCGTGGAACTGGGTCACCGCCTGCTCGAACTGGTCGTGGGTGAAGTAGTTCGTATCCTGCCGGAAATGTCCGTTTTCGAGGCCGTACTCCTCGTCGTACATCGCCTTGATGAGGTACTTGATGAGCGTCGGCGAGGCGATGGCGTCCTCGTACCGCTCCGGCCCCATCACGAGTTTGATGAGCTCCTCGTAGTGGTCGGCCTTGTCCTGGATCGCGTCGACGCGACGAACCCCATCTTCCAGCGCCGGCGTAATGTCGAAGAACGCGAAGCCAGGCAGGATGTCAGGCACCGAGAAGTGGAGGACGTTCTCCTCGAGGTCGTCGGTGCCGAAGCGCTTCCCGTGAGCCCGCATATAGTTCTCGGGGAGGTTCCCGCCCTTGGAGTCGATGAGGAACACTGGGCCCGTGGTATGGTCGTACAGGGAGAGCGCGTCGTTGATCAGCGCGACCGATTTGCCGGCGCCGCTCTTCGCGAACCGGCCGACGTGGAACGGAAGTAGATGCGGGGGAATCCGCATCGGCTCCGACGTGGGCGTACCGTCTTCCCCAAGACCGCGGCCGATCGCCATCCCGGCGTCCGTGAACGCATCCATGTGGTCCTGCGCCGGGAGTGGCAGGGGCGTCCGGCTCTCGGGTTCGGCGTCGGACCCCCGCCCGCCCTCGGTCGTGAGGTCAGTCGCTGGCGGAACGACCACGAAGTTCGCTAACTCAGCCGGCCCGAGGACGAGATCGGGGCGGGTCTTCCGCCAGTTGCTCTTGGTAGCCAACGTAGCGTTGAGTACCCGGTCGGCGTGCTTCTTGGTCCGCCGCCCCTTTCGAAGCCCACGGCGGATGCGCTTCGGTCGGAGCCGATAGTGTGGCCCGTTCAGGTGATCGAATACCGACCCGATATCGTCGAGACGATGGTCAACCCGCTCTCGTTGTCGGTCGGAAGTCACGAGCGAAAGCGCCCGCATATTCACCGTGAACGTGTGCTGTGGCTCCTTCTCGTCGATAGCCTCCACTCGCTCCCGCCCACCGATGTCGAGATACCGACGCTGTCGCCCGGTGTTCGACGGACTCTGTGGTTCGTTCTCCGTGTTTCCAAGGAGTTCTCCGAAGAACCAGTCGACGACTCGGTCTTCGCCTTCACGGAGCTTCCGCTGGCGCTCTCGTGCCTCGTGCGTCCAGTCCGATTTCCGCTGAAAGAGTACCTGGAAGGCGATCGGGTGTTCGGCCCGGGTCAGCTGATCGATGAGTGACGCGAGCGGGGCCCGAGCGTGATCGTCATCGTCGTCTTCCGTATTCGTGAATTGGGGTAGTGTCGTCATCCAGTCTTCCCGCCGGGTAGCCTGCCCGTGCCAACTGATTCCGAGTGGGGTCGTCTCGTCAACGGTCGGTTGCGTATGAGCCGGCTGGTGATCGGCATCGAGTTCGGAGTCGGACGGACCAGCCGCTGTGGATTTGTCACTCGAATCGGCCTCGAACAAGACTTCGTCCTCGTCCTGCGACGTAGAGCTCTCCGACAGCACACTTCCGCCGTCACCGACCGGTTCCTCCCCCGATGAATCGAAGAGAGTCACAGGCTCTGAATCCGAACTTGGGTCTCCGGATGATTCCTCAGCTGTCCTAGAGTTTATTCCGTAGCTCTCGTATCCCCCGGCACTGTGGTCCTGCGTCGGGTCTGCCGTCGATGAGAGTAGCTTCGCTTCCAAGTCAAGGGTGACCCGCTCGAACGTGACGGTCGGTGGATACAGCGTCCGGAGGCGTTCCTCGAAGGCATCCAACCGACGGTCGGCCCCGTAATAGAACTCGACCGGCTCGTCTGCCCCCTCACTCACTGCGAGGAACTCGAACAACGGTGGCGGATCGCCGAAGGGACCGATACTTGCGAGAAATCCGTCGTTGCCGGCGTCAAGGCCGTGGAGGCCGGCCAGCTGGCGGACTACGGTCTCCGGCGCGAGGTCGCTTCGGGAGGGAGTGATCCGGATGTACTCGTCAGCGTTAGCCACTGCCGGGAGTTCTGACGGGGGCTGCTCAGTCATCCTCCTGAGAGGTAGTGCTAGTTGGTTCACCGCCGTCGGCACGCGTGCCGGCGGGTCGGCTATCTGGATTCGTCACGCTCGTCGTCGGTTCGGGCTCGAGCTCGGCCACGTCCGCAGCGCCGCCGTCGATGACGTGGGCCTCATAGTCGCTCGCCCGAATTCGGAGTGGGAACCAGCCCTCCTGGTCGATGCCGACCAGCGCTTCCGAGTAGCCGTCCTCGTCCTCCCCGGCCTTCGCGGAGGTGACCCAGTTCACTTGCCGCTCGCTGAGGTCGAACCACTTGGCGATCTTCTCTTTCTCCTCGTTGACGCGGTGGAGGACAGTCAGCGAACAGAGGTTCGCGATAGTGCGTGCCTCCGGCGTCAGCGCGAATTCGCCCCCCGTTTGCGTAATAAATTCGAGGCTCAGATCGAAGTGGCGGCTGTGTCGGACGGCGGTCTCCAGGAAGTCCAGCGAGACGGCGTCGTTCATCAGGTAGTGCGCCTCGTCGATGCAGAAGACGACGCGCTTGTCGGTCTGCTTGACCCGCTCGTAGACGCTGTTGAACAGCACCTGCATCATCAGGCTGGTTTCCGCTCGGCCACGGGTGCCCTCCTCCTGGTGGAGATCGAGGTAGATGACCTTCGAATCGAGGTCGAACTCTGAGGGGCGGGCCAGATTCTCGAGTTCACCGCCTTCGCGGAACGACGGCCGGAGGTCCTTCAGCAGCGACTGGGCATCGGACTGGACGGCTTCCTGCTCCCCATCCGTGACGTACCCGTACTCTTCGGGATCTTCCACCATCTCTTCGAGGACCGTGATGACGTCGTGAATGGTGGGCGAGTTCCGGGTGTGCGTCTCCGGATCGCGGGTGATTCCGCGCTTCTCGTAGGCTTCCTGGACGGCCCGCCGGAGCGTCTGGTTGCGCTCGCCGAGTGGATGGTCTGCGACGTGCTCGAAGAACGTCGCGAAGAAGGTCATCACCCAGTTGATCTGTTCGCCCCACGGGTCGATGTCGTCGACCTCCTGCAGGACGTGGTCGGGCGTCGGTTTGATTTCCAGTGGGTTCAGCCCTCGCCGGCCACCGACCGTGATACGCTCGCCATCGAGTGCCTCGTTGACGCCGGCGAACCCCCGCATCGGGTCGAGCATAATGACGACCGTATCCTCGTCGAACATCGCCCGCCGCACCAGCCGGAGCTTCGTCGCGAAGGATTTGCCCGCACCGAGCCGGCCGATAACCATCATACAGTAGCCGGTTTGCCGCTTGAATCGGTCGAGGATGAGCGGGCTCGAATTCAGCGCGTACGTCCCGTACTCGATGCCGGGTTCCGCAAACGCACCGGAAACGAAGGGGAACATCGCACCGACTGCCCCACCGAGCATCGGCGTCTTGCTGTCGAGCGTCTCGTTGAACTGATCCAGGGCGATCGGGCTCGCTGAGGTGAACGTCTTCAGTTGTGACCACCGGGGCGTCACCGGCGTCAGATTCGCGGGGGCCTGCCGTGCCGTCGTCGACACCGACTCGGTGTCGATGTTCTCGCGATCGTCGCCCCTGACCGTGAGATACATTGAGACGTCGAACGCCTGCATCGACGTGTTCCGAAGGACGTCGTACATCTCCTGGTGGTCCTCGAGGTCTTTCTCGACGCCCCGGGCGCTCGCACGATGCTTCTCGGTCAGGTACTCGTAGTCGGCTTCGAGGTCCTCGATCTTGTTCTCCAGCGAATCCAACGTCTCTCGCGTATCACGAGGATCGATGTGGATGCTGACATCTGTCTGTTGGGTCTCGGCGGCCGCGTACAGTTTTTCGAGGAAGCCATCCATCGGCGCATCGGGATACTCACCGACCCACAGACTCTGCGCCCACTGGGTGTCAGTCCGGAGGGCGCTGGGCGTTCGCTCGATACTCGACGGCGAGACGACGGTCTGATGGATCTCGGGGATGCCGTCGACTGCCTCACCGTCGGCCTCGTAGTCCACGGTAAATTGTGATTCAGCATCTTCCCCCTCTTCGTCGGGGCCCTCGTCTGCCGTGGCCTCGTCGTCGGTTTCCGAACTATCCGAGCTGGTGAACGGAAGCAGGTTTCCAATCATGACTTGTTGATGACGGGGGACGTTCGAAGCACCTGTTCGGGGTCGCCGTACTCGATTTCCGTGCCGGTCCAGTATTCCGCGACGAGGCGGGTGAGTTCGGCTGCATCAACGGGGCGCGTGTCACACCCCTCGATGCCGCGGAGGCCGCGCTCGACCCGCCGGCGCCGCTCGTCCAGTTCCTCGAGCATCGCGGCTCGCTCTTCCTCCTCCGGCGGCGCCGTGACAATCTGGATGAGGATGCCCAGTACAGGAATCCCAGCGAGCTTTTCGAGGAGGCTGGCCCGTTCGTATCGGACCTCCTCAGGTCGCACCGGAATCAGGACGTAGTGGTCGCGAATGGTCATCTGACGCTGCGCCAGCTCCCGGTCGTACCAGTCGACGTAGTGCTCGATGAGCGCCTGGAGTTTCTCGTTCGATTTGACGTCCGGGTCGCTCAACCGGTCTTCGTACCGCCCGACGTACTCGTCGGCGGGGAACGCCTGCGTCGTCGAGTAAATCTGGATCGGGAACTCGACGGTCGTATTGACGAAGTCCTGGAAGGCCTCCGCCTTCTGGGCCCACTCCTCGTCGGTCGCGAGCGCCATCGTCGGTGGCGACACCTGAACGGCTCCGACAAGGGCCCGATCCGTCCGCTCGATGGCGTTGTGTCGCGGGTAGACGCGCTCGACGTGGGTGTACTCCTTCGCTTCCTCGTGGGCGATCTCCGTCTCGCTGCGATGGAAGTTCACGAACAGGCCGAGCCAGTCGAGACTGTTGGTGTAGCCGGGGGTGAGGTAGACGAACAGCCCACCGAAGGCGATCGCAATCGCTGCGAGTGGGATCGTGAGGGCGGACACCGGAATGCCGCGAACGGTGAGTGACGGTGGGATAGCGACCTGCGTCACCAAGACTACCAGTACGCCGGGAAGGCCCGCAACGGCGAGGTCCGTCAGCGAGTACTTCCCGAGGAACTGGGTGTCGGTACCGAGCGACTTCGGAATGCGTTTTGCGGGGTCAGTTGCGGAGCTCATGGGTTGTTAGTGGATGTAGCGTGGCGGGTCATCTGCTGAGTCTCGATTCCGGTTCCGAGTCTGGGGGTCCCGGAACGCATCGTCTCGATCGAACTCCTCGCTTCCATCGTTCCCACTACTATCCTCGCTGGTGGTGGAATCGGCCGTAGAACCATCATTTCCGCCGTCGAGGTCTCCGCCTCCGCTGTTTCCTCCCCCTCCACCACTGCCGTCGGTGAGCGCTTCACGGAGGCGAGAGCCAGTCGTATTGAGTCGTTGGCCGGTAGAGTGGGCTCTCGAATCACCAGAGTTCAAGACGTATTGGCCACCGCTCTTGACTGCGGGCTCATCGCGCACTCCTCGAACGAAGTTTCTCCCACCCTGTTTGGCCGATTGGACTTGTTCACGCCCTCTAGACAACCGACTACGGGCCTTCTCAGCAGACATATGTCTGGCCGCCCTGTCGGCGATGAAGAACAACGCCCCGGCCTGCCAGAACAAAACAAACGGAGAGGCAACGGCGAGAAGCGGGATAACGAGTGCCGTCAACCAAGCCCCGAACTCACCAGCTGAGGGGCCGAAACTCGTTCCCAAGATGTCCCCGAGACGGAACAGGAGAGCAACCGGGACCGTCATAAACAGGAAAGGGACGTAGAACCCGGCCAACTTCTTCATGAATTTCGAGACTAGGGCGAACGGCCCGACGCCAGGGATCCAGAATACGATGAGTAGTGGCATCAGGAACACGAATAGGTAGAGCGCCAGCTGTCTCGCGAGGTAAATCAGGCCGATCAACACGAATAGGAGCAAATTCGTTGAGAGAGCGACGACCGTGCCGAGCACGCCCATCCCAGTGAACGACAGCGTCTGGAATAGCGAGATCTCTGACACCGAGGGGACGAGGAACCCAGCCAATGCATCCATAAACCGCAACGATAGCGCTGAGATCCACCACCACGACAAGATACCGAGCAGTCCGGCGAAGGCGCGTTTCTTGAGCTTCGAGCGATGGTATCCGTTGAACAAGTGGCTCGTCGATTCAAGGAAAATGACGATCCCAAGCGAGAGACCGTACAGCGATAGCGAAAGCGGGATAATTATCTCCCAGTAGTAGTCGTAAATTCCAGGCCACGCTGCGTTCGTCGGCTGATTGAACACCGAATCTGGATGGGGAGTACCCACCACTGTCCGCAAGACTGCATCACCGTGATTTTCGATGACGGTCTCTATGGGGCTGAAGAGTATCTCAAGGAGTTCTTGGATAGCGTTGATGATAATGTCTCCAAGGGCACCGCCATCGCTGCCCCCGTCACTTTGAGCTAAAACCGGAGCAGTGCCCGTACTCAGTAGCCCGAAGAAGACGACGATAGAGCGAATTAGGAATCGAACGGGACTACGCATTGTCTCCACCCCCGTCCAGTAGTTCAATCTGGACGTCTTTACACGGGTGTTGGATCGCGCCTTGGTCGTCGATATGGTATCCACCGGACAGCTCTGCCCGAATCGGTTGCTCAATATCTCCGTGTGGGGTCTGAACAACGACGGTTAATTCTGTAGTATCACTTTGACATGAGACATCGTCGTTGTCATCGATGACGAGAACACCCCGTTGTTTCAGGAATTCCCGTTCAGTACCGGGGCTGAGGAATTCTTCGCTCGCCTCCGGACGCTCGAACGTTGTATCAGCAACGCCGTCTCCTTCGATGACCTCAGGTGCGTTCCGATACGGCGCATTCCGGAAGCCAATATTATACACCCAAGAGGGGCCAGTACCGACGTTCTCGACCGTCACAAAGAGCCGACCGCTACTGTAGCCATCATCTTCATCGAACTCCGGCTCGACATCGACGATCTGGATATCGGGCCGAAGCTCCAGCGACATCGACTCAGATGACTCCCCGGTAACAGCGACTAACTCGTACTCGCCAGCAGAGTACGTCCCACCAGTCTTGAAGACGATCTGTATTTCGACTCTTGTAGCTCCCTGTGCAACGGTTGACTGTTCGAACGTAGTACCATCTGGGCCAATCAGATTGAGTTGGTCGACGTCGTGATCATCAGCCAGCGTCACCACAAGGTGGGATCCCGCGAAGCTGATTTCCTCAAATACCGAATCTGTAGACGGCGACGTTGAGGACGAATCTGTTGGGGATTCAGTCTGGTTGCCGGGACCATCGGTTCCGGAACACCCTGCTACTCCTACAAGCAGGGCTGTTCCAGACGAAGCCAAAAGACGGCGTCGACTAATCCACCGTTCCGAATTCCGGTCATGGGATTCTGAATGTTCTCTGATCATTATAGTGACCTCCACGGGGGCCAGATACGCCACCCTGTAATCCGATCGATGAAGAACACTGCAAGGAGGAACAGCGAGACGGGAACGCCGATCCGGAACAGCGTCGACACCAGCTGGAGCACCGAGCCTTGCAGCAGGACGGTATCCGAGTCGCCGGTATAGCCGGGAGGATTGAGCCACCAGTGGCCGGGTTCGTATCGTGCCGAAACACCGCCAGGGGAACGTTCAATCGTCATCCTGACGGTTCCGTTCCCGGTCGTGTTCACACGCTGCCCGTTGACGACAACGTAGCCGTCTCGTTCGGCGGTGTTGATTGGTGCGTCGGTATTCGCGTTCAGGAGCGTAACCCGGACGGTGACGGTGTCTTCAGTCTGGTTCATCACCTCCAGGGTGAGGTTGCTCTCGTAGATCTGGATTCGAGCGAACTCATCGGCGGGTCGTTCCGCCTCAACCCCTCTGACGAGTCCCCACGCACGGACGGTCTCAGGCTGTTCGTCGGTCGTGGCTCGCGTCGCGATGCCGTAGCTGGCCGTGTACGGCTCCGTGAGAACGTCCAAGTGGACGCTCGACGGGAGCGTCGGCGGCGACGTCGACGTGCCGTACACATCCAGTATCGTCACGTTCCGGCGGGGCGACGGCGTCGGCCCCGTCTCGATGGGGTACGCGTTCACTTGGAGTGGATGGAGCGGTGAGTGAGCGGTCCGCTGTCCATCGTCCGAGCTGTAGACCAGCGTGTCCCAGTCTTTGTCACGGGCCGAGTAGAACCGCCAGACTCCTCGGACGTCACCGTTGGGCAACTGGTAGCCGAGCCACGGCTGGTTCTTGTAAACGACGAGGCCGAGATCACCGTTCGGATACTCCGCGATGAACCCTGATACCGCGAGGTCGTACTTCGTGACCTCGATAGAATCGGTTACCGTGACGGTCTCGGTCGGGTATGAAACGGAACTCTCCCAGTTGGTACAATCGCCTTCGTCGTTGTGAGCGGTACAAACTTCGACCTCCTTCCGAAGTCGGACCGAGATGTTCGCCTGAAGCGTGAGCTGATGGTCCTCGCCGGCGTATCCATCCAAGGAGTACGACAGTGCCGGCGTGTGGGAACCACCAGCCGTCGTCTCTTCGTCGCCATCGACGAGGAGTCTCGTCTCCTCAACCTGATGGCTCTCCAGACTCCAATAGACGCGTCGATCGCTGGAGGTGTCGTCAGGCGGCACCGCCACCCGGTAATCGACGGTGCCGCGGAGCGTCCCGTCTGGAGCGACGTAAAGCGGCTGTCTGGACGACGAGAGGCGCGCTCGGGTGGACGGCTGGACGGCGAACACCTCAGTATAGGCTTCCTTGATGAACTGGTCGCTGGTGAGGTCCGCATCTGGTGGATGGATCGACACGGAGCTGTTGGTCGCCGGGAACTCCTGGTGGTCGCCCCGGTTCCATCGCTCGACTGCCCGCGGGGGCGAATCGAACGGGACATCGGTCCCCTCGCCAAGCTGCTCGACCGCCGACCCGTTACTCAGATTCGCACCGTCGGTCGCACCGTCTTGATCCCCCGACCACAGTTTGTGAAAGGTCTCCTCCGGGACGCCGTGGTCAGTACTATTCGGGGGATGGGCGCCCACTGGAACGGCGGCTGTCGATGCGACGAGGACGGCGGACATGACGAGTGCGAATCCTGTTGCGTAGTTAGAACCCACAACTCGTGCCACCGACCACGATGTTGTTCAGGATGAACTGGACGATCTCCGTCCCGAGGGGGGCGACGATCACGCCCCAGAGCAGGCCCTGATTCCGGACGGATTTCATCTCCTTCTTCCAGTCCGAGCGACGGGTGAACGGGATCGCCACCGTCGCGCCGAGCGCGAGGACGCCGCCGATGAGCGGTCCACCGAACTGGATGATAGTGAAGATGTTCTGGATGGTATCGGCCATGTTCGAGTCGCAGAATGCGCTCCCTGGATCCGACTGTGCGGCCGCCGTCCCCACGAACAGGATCAGCGGGAGGAGCGCCAGCAGAATCGGGCCGATGGACCTGTGGATGATCCGAATGACGGACGTCGATTCCTCAGTACTGGCCGGCGTCTCGCCGGAGGGGACCTTAGCACACATCGTTTGTGGGAAAGGATAGCACGACCAAAAGAGGTCAGAAAATTTGGATGAATTTGGAGATCTTCAAAGTTCTCCAAGTTCTCTAGAGAAGTTCTCATTCCGCGTGGATATATGCGACCGCATAGCTTGGGTCGAACTAATGTCAGACGCAGACACAGCGACCAGCGCCAGTAACTCCAGCTCGGATGTTAGCGACGATGTGGCCCGAATCAATATGCGAATCCCGCAGGACAAATACGAGTGGTTACAGGATGAACTCGATTCATTCACGAGTGATACAGGCCGATTTCAGTACCTCATCCAGTTTTATTCCGACCACAAAGAAGACGACGCCGACTGCTGATCTACGACCCACAGGGCGACTTAGATCTGCAGCGGAGCAACGATGAGAAGCGGACAATCCTCGCCCTCGAAATAGTACTGCTTTACCGTCGTCGCGTCCTCGAACTCGTCTGCATTCTGGGGAAGGGTGATCGTGCGGGCGCTGCTGTGTTCGTGGATCGAGTAGATGCCGAGTTCGGAGAGGTCCTCGCACTCGGCGGGATCCAGTTCTCTACTGACCGCCTCCAACCACGCTTCAATTGACACGGAGGACCGCCCGTCCGTATCAGGTTCACGGTGGGTACTGCGGGGACTGGCTTGTGCCATGATACATTTGCACATACTTGCGTCTTATCTACTAAATACTGACGGCCAATGACTTTCTTAAAATCTGACTATATAACTAATGAAGTGTTTGTCTGACGCCGACCGAATACACGTTAAGAAACGCTATTCTGAGGCGTTGAGACACGCTTGGATATCAGCACCAGTCGGAAAAGTCAAAATCACGAGGGGAACGGCGACAAGCGACCACCCGACTGGATCCAGCTGTGGAACCGGATTCGACGAGAGATAGGCTCCAATTCCGAGTACGACAATAGGGGTATAGAGGAGAGTCGGCGCGATCGAACCGAGTCGGATAGCGACCGTCGGAGTAGACGGGGCGTAAACGGCGTCGACGTATGGGCCACGTCGATTGACACCGAACGAGACTGATTCCGCATAGAAACTGTGGACGGCGTAGTGTGCGGACTCGTGGAGGAGCCACGCTACACCACACGCGAGTAGGTAGACGCCGAATATCAGAACCGTCTCATGGAACATTGGAATTCTCGCCGAACGGTTCGAGATGGGAGCACATCGCAGTTAAGCCTGAAGGGTAGCCGTGGCCAGCGACCTTAACCAACAATCTCGTGATCAACGGCAGGCTGTTGGTTAACGCGGAGAAACAGTCGATACTGTCCCCGTTCCTCATTCGATCTCGATGACCTCGCCCTGGCCTTCGTGGAGTCGCTCGCGGATTTCAGTCAGCGACTCCTGCCCTTCCTCGTACAGCTCACTCCCTTCATCAAGTGAAACCTCATCCGCGTCGAATTGATCGATAATCTCTTCGATGCGGTTCATCCGACTCCTGATATCCGAGTCTTTCGCCATCGCTTAGATCACCCCCAGCCAGAGTGCAGTAATGAGCAGCAACAGCATTAGGAGCACGACAATTGCAACCTTGTAGTAAACCGGCGACAGACCCTCAGGCGCGGTCGCCTCTTCGACTGCCTCGGCCAGTTCCTGTTCGTGTTCGTGCTCCTGTTCAAAGGTCTCGTACGCGGCCTCAAGCTGTTGCTCAAGCGGGTCAATATCGCTAGCCAGGAAGTCATTCCGAGACTTCACGATGTACTCGCCGGCCGCTGTCGGTGTGATTGCAGCCATATCCGCCACCCGGTCCGCGATCAGTCGGTCGTCAGTATGGCCAATTGCCGTGACGATCGGGGTGTTCGCGGTGAAGATCGCTTCCGCGACCCGCTCGGTGTTGAACGCCTGAAGGTTCGAATCGCTCCCACCGCCGCGGCCGACGATAATCGAATCGACGTCCTCGGAGCGGTCCAGATGGTGAATCCCATTCGCGATAGACGTCGGGGCCTCTGACCCTTGGACGGTCGCATCCTTCACCAGGATGTCGACTGTAGGGTCTTGCTCGTGGATCGCGCTCTGGATGTCGTACCGAGCATCCCCTCGGAGTGAGGTCACGACACCGACCCGCTCCGGGAACGCCGGCGGGCGCTGTTTCTGCTCGTCGTCGAACCAGCCACGCTCTTCGAGTTCGCTTCGCAGCCGCTCGACGGCAGCTGCTTGGTCGCCGTCGCCGACGACGATCACTTCCCACGGTTTGAGGTCGATTTTCCCACCTTCGACCCAGTAGTCGATATCGCCCTCGAGGATGACTTCGGTCCCGTCCTCGAGGTCGGTGTCCATCCCCCGGTAACGGTTCGCCCAGATCATACAGGGGAGTTCGGCGTCGCCGTCGGTCAGCGTGAAGTAGAGCGCCGTACTGTTCTCGTGGAGGTCAGTGACCTCCCCGATACAGCGGACGCCGTTGAGGGCAGGCGTGTCCTGGACGACCGACGCGATCCGGTCGTTCAGTTGTGACACGCTAAGGACCTCTCTCGCATCGGGTTCGACCGCCTGCCGTTCGGTATCCGGTGCGTCCGCCATCTCCGTTTCCTAACTTCTGAACAGGAACCTCAAAAAGCTACGTTCGAGTGGCGGGGTCGGCTACGCAAAGTAGGCCTACAGGTCGCGGGGCTGGACCGTCTTCCGGTCGTTAGCCTCGGCACGCTCTGCGGCGTCGTCAATCAGTTCGGCGACCTCTTCGTTGAGGGCGTCGTAGAAATCTGCCGAGACGTTGTGGTCCGAAAGTGCGTCCTTCACGGCTGCTTTGACGATCAGGTCAGACATTCCATCGCCGACTTCTCCCGTCTATATTATAAAGGTTCGAATTCTCGATGCGCCATTCTGAGCATCAGTGAGTGGCACAGCAGGAAGATACGGAAAATCAATACGCAAGTGTTGACCGTGGCGATAACCGGCCCATCTCAGACTTACGCTCACAGCTGTCGACAAGACAAATCATCTCGCGGCAAATTATAAACTTAGCCCAGTCTAATTTCACTCTAATGCTGAGCGCCATCATGGAGGACTATCTCAAAGCGATCTATTACCTCCAGGACGAAACGGATGAACGGGTGCGGACCTCGACGCTCGCTGAGCATATGGACGTAGCACAACCGTCAGTCACCAGTATGGTAAAAAAATTAGCAGAGCGGGATTTTGTCCATTACGAACCCTACAAGGGCGTTGTACTCACAGACACTGGAATTCCTGTTGCGCTCGAGATCATTCGCCATCATCGGCTCTTAGAACGATACCTAACGGAGCGCCTCGAGTACGATTGGGCTGAGGTACACGACGAAGCAGATCGCCTCGAACACCATATCAGCAATCAATTCGCCGACAGAATTGCAGAGCAGTTAGGGAATCCGGCAGTTGACCCGCATGGCGACCCGATTCCCACAGCGGATCTGGACGTTTCACCGCCACAATCCGGTGAAACCCTCGCTGATCAGCAGGTCGGCGACAAGGTTCGAATCGAACGGGTGCCAGACAATGATCCAGATCTACTCCGGTACCTGTCTGAACACGGGATTACCCCAACAACTGTAGTCGAAATTGTTGAGACCACCTCATTTGGGATGGTGACGCTTGATCCAGATGGCACCGACGAACGAGTTGCACTCCCAGAGGAAGTGGCCCGATCCATAACCGCTCAAACGCTCACTGGAGCCTCAAACTAAACTGATGTGTCTCCAGTAGCGAGTCTATTAGTTTAGCCTCAATCTAAGTTTAGATGGGTCTAATTTATATATTGGGTGGTGCAATGGACGTGTATGGGTATGCGAAGGCTTGACCAGCGGAGGAGATCATGCCATCGATAGATTACAATAGCGCAGCAGACGTCACGAAACGGCTTGAGGAGCGACTGGTCGAATCACTCACTGGTGAAACGAGTGTTAGTCGCCGCACGGTCCTTGGCAGTCTCGGTGTTGCAGGCAGTGCAGCAGTTGGACTCGGGAGTTCCCGAGCAGCTGCCTCATCCGAGCACGACGATGAGGATGGACACGGAAACTTCGGTGCGGTAGGTGAATACCAGGATTTGGATTTCGACCCGCACGAGTTCCTCACTGCGTTCAATACCGGAGAGAGCGGACAGGATAACGTTCCCCAACAGGTCTACGAAGAGGACGGCCAAACCGTACGGGAATTCGAGTTCACTGCTGTCGACACGACGATCACGATTGCGCCGGGCGTCGAGTTTCAAGCGTGGGCGTACAACGGCCAGGTACCGGGCCCGACGATCCGCGCCGTCGAGGGTGACCTGATCCGCGTGAAGTTCACGAATCTGGGACGACACGCACACACGATTCATCCACACCTGAAGAACCTCAACCCGCGAATGGACGGGATTCCCCAGAACGGCCCCGGTGTGCTTGATACGGGTGAATCCTTCACCTACGAGTGGATCGCCCAGCCCGCCGGTACGCACTTCTATCACTGCCACTCGCTCCCGCTGAAAGAGCACATCCACCGCGGACTCTACGGCACGATCATCGTCGATCCGGACCCCGAATGCGTCAGGGAGAATCCACGCGACTACGTCAATTACCCCGGACCGATTACCGACGACATGCGGACGCGGTTCGTCGAAGAGGCGAAGAGCCGGAACCACGAGTACGCCGAAAACGACGCCGTCAACGAGATGGTCATGGTGATGAACTCGTTCGACACTAACTTCGACGGCGGGAACGAGGTCTACGCGGCGAACACACGGGCGTTCGCATACGGGGTCGGTAGTACCGACGGCACCGGCAACTGGACGGCGGGCGAGACGAAGCGTCCCATCCAGATCGACAAGAACGAACGGCAACGCGTGTATCTCTCCAATGCGACTGAGTTCGACCTTATCAACTCGTTCCACACGCACTCGCAGTTCTTCGATTACTATGACCACGGGACTACGCTGACACCGACGCGCAAGACCGTAGACACGATCATGCAGACGCAGGCGCAACGCGGTATCATCGAGCTCGACTACTCGGATCACGAACCCGGGCTGTACATGTTCCACGCCCACCAATCCGAGTTCGCCGAACTCGGCTGGATGAGCTTCTTTGAGGTGGTCTAACATGGCAGATGAGACACAAAAACCAACGCCAGACGGTGGTGTATCTACTGAAAACGAGGTCACACAGCCGCTCGGACTACCGCGATGGGTCAGCGCGATACTCCCGATCGTGTTGCTCGTGCTCGTCTTGGGTGTGTTCGCGTTCACGTCACCACTCGCGAGTATTCAGAGCCAGAGTGGTGAACCGCTTCCCGACGTGACGATCACGCACACGACGCTTCCGAGCGACGAAACGGTCGTGTTACACGTAACGAACAACGGGCCCGATTCCGTGACGATAGCACAGGTCCTCGTCGATGAGGCCTACTGGAATTTTCAGGTCGAAGGAGCTGGTGGCGACCAAACGCTCGCTCCGATGGAAAGCGCACAGATCGTGATCCCGTATCACTGGAATCCGGGATGGGATCTCAACGTCGCCCTCGTACTCTCTGACGGGGCAACATTCGAGAATACGATCATCGCTCCGAGTCAGGCACCTGGATTCAGCCTCAGTCTGCTCTGGACGCTTGCAGTCATCGGGCTGTTTGTCGGTGTGATCCCGGTCGCATTAGGGATGTTGTGGTTCCCCTACATCAAGACGATGAGCGATCGGTGGCTACACGCCGTGCTCTTGTTCGCGGCTGGCGTCCTCGGCTTCTTGGCGTTCGACGCCGGATTCGAGGCGTTCGAACTCGCTCAACGGGTTCCGGGCGCGTACGAGGGCGACCTCTTGGTCGTCTTCGGGATCCTCGGCGCACTCACTCTCGTTCAGGCAATCAGCGCGTGGCGCAAGGGCCGTGTCGCCGCCGGTGACAGTCGGGCGAGTAGCGGTCTCTGGATCGCCTATCTGGTCGCGGTCGGGATCGGCCTGCACAACCTCGCGGAAGGGCTGGCGATCGGGAGTTCGTTCGCACTCGGGCGTGTGTCGCTCGGCGCGTTCCTCGTGATCGGGTTCATGCTCCACAACGTGACGGAAGGCCCGGCCGTCGTTGCACCGGTCGCCCGCGGAGAGCGTCCGTCGTTCAAGCACTTCGCCGCGCTCGGCGTCATCGCCGGTGCCCCCGTCATCCTCGGCGGGTGGATCGGTAGTCTCGCGTACTCGCCGACGATCGGAGCCTTCTTCCTCGCGATCGGGGTTGGTGCGATCCTACAGGTCAACTGGGAGATCGCGGGTATGGTTCGGGATGCAGGCGGTCGCGTGGCCAGCGCCACGAACCTGCTTGCGTTCCTGCTCGGCCTCGGAGTGATGTACGTGACCGACCTCTTCGTGGCGCTCTGATAGGCACCACCCATCTCTGTTCCAATGACACTCAAATTCTACAATCGACGGACGGTATTGCGACTCAGTACTGCCGCCTTGGCGACGCTGAGCACCGCTGGATGTTTGAGCGGGCAGGCATCGTCGAGCCTGGCCGTCACGATGCCCGACGATCACACGTTCGAGCCGAAGACTGCGACGATCGAAACCGAAGGGACAGTGACGTGGACGAACGAGAGCGACATCCAGCACACGGTCACAGCGTACGAAGACGAGATTCCTGCCGAGGCCGTGTACTTCGCAAGTGGTGGCTTCGAGTCAGAGCGTGCTGCGAGGAACCGGGTTACTGAGGGACTCATCGCCCCGGGGGAGAACTACGAGCACACGTTCGATCAACCCGGAACGTATGGGTACTGTTGTATTCCGCATGAGAGTTCTGGAATGGTCGGGACAGTTCGAGTGAGATGATCTGACGGGAATATTAATAGCTCAATACATAGTTTTTATTAATAATTAACATAATAGGGAGCATTTATCGCAGTAGATTTAATAAATCTGTAGCGGCAACCGGCGAGTAATGACCCCACCTGACGATAATTCCCACGACAAACGTGGCGAACCGCCGAATCGAACCCACACGCACGAAGAGGGATCTCAGCATAGTCACGAGTCCACTCAGCATACAAGGGATGTCGATGACACCTCCCCACCACACGGACAAGGGAATGTTGCACAGCTCTCGGTTCCGGAGATGGACTGTCCCTCGTGTGCAGGAAAAGTTGAGAACAGCGTCGAAAAACTGGACGGGATCAACAGTCTCGACCCGCAAGTGACGACGGGAACGTTGACAGTCTCATACGACCGCGATCAAACCAGCGCTACCGAGATAGCTGATCGGGTCGAAAAAGCGGGATACACCGTTGAGGACGTCGACGAAATAACGACGAAATTTACGGTGCCCGAGATGGACTGCCCCTCGTGTGCGGGGAAGATCGAAAAGTCACTCGACAAAGCCGGAGTCACAGCATATGAAACTCAGCCAACGACCGGAACCGTCGTTGTCACGTACGATTCTTCGGAGGCCGGAGAAGCCGAGATAATCAGTGCTATCGAACGTGCTGGATACGAGGTTACAGACAGTTCGAGCGACGAGTCCGAAGGTCAGAACGCGACCGAGGAACGCGAGAGCATCTGGGTGAGTCCGCGGGCACTCAAGACGTGGATCAGCGGTGGGTTCGTCGCTCTCGGTCTGCTCCTCGAATTCTTCCTCACTGGGCAGAACGGAGAGATTGCGAGCCTTCTCGGCACGGAGCTGTTCGTTGCCGACGGACTATTCCTCGTCGCCGTCGCCTTCGGCGGCCAGGAAATCCTTCGCAACGGCTACTACTCGGCGCGAAATCTGAACCTCGATATCGACTTCCTGATGTCGGTGGCTATCCTCGGAGCACTCGTTGCAAGCCTCGCCTTCGGGGAGGCACTCTACTTCGAGGCCGCCACCCTCGCGTTCCTGTTCAGCATCGCCGAACTGCTGGAGCGGTACTCGATGGACCGTGCCCGGAACTCGCTCCGCGAGCTAATGGACCTCTCGCCGGATGAAGCGACCGTCAAGCGTGATGGGAGCACGGAGACGATTCCCGTCGACGAGGTCGCTGTTGGTGACATCGTCGTCGTCAAGCCAGGGGAGAAAATCCCGATGGACGGAAGCGTCGTCGACGGTGAAAGCGCCGTCAACCAGGCGCCTATCACGGGCGAAAGCGTGCCCGTCGACAAGACGACTGGCGACGAGGTGTACGCCGGTACGATCAACGAAGAGGGGTATCTCGAGGTGGAGGTTACCTCCGAGGCCGGCGATAACACGCTCTCGCGTATCGTGGAGATGGTCGAAGACGCTCAGTCAAACAAGACCGAGCGCGAGCAGTTCGTCGAGCGCTTCTCAACGTACTACACGCCAGTGGTCGTCGCCTTCGCCATCCTGACGACACTAGCAAGCCCGTATATCCTCGGCACAACCTGGTCCACGGCCGTCGTCTATGGGCTGACCTTACTGGTCCTGGCCTGCCCGTGTGCGTTCGTCATCTCGACGCCCGTCTCGGTGGTGTCGGGAATTACGAGCGCCGCGAAGAACGGCGTCCTGATCAAGGGCGGCAATCACCTCGAAGCGATGGGGGGCGTCGATGTGGTCGCGTTCGACAAGACGGGGACCCTCACCAAAGGTGAGCTCACCGTCACCGACGTCGTACCCTTGAACGGGAACTCGGAGGAGGACGTACTTCGGTGTGCACGCGGGCTCGAGCAACGGAGTGAACACCCCATCGGCGAGGCAATCGTCGCCGAAGCCGGCAGCGCAGGGGTTGCCGAGCGCGAGGTTGATGACTTCGAGAGCATCACCGGAAAGGGTGTTCGCGCCGATCTCGACGGGACTCCTCACTTCGCAGGCAAGCCGGGTCTGTTTGAGGAGTTAGAGTTCGACCTGTCGCACGTTCACGCGACGACCGAGGGTGGCGTCGTGACGCAGACAGCCCGACAGATGTGTGACCGGAACAACTGTCTCGATCTCCTCGAAGAGACCGTTCCCGAACTCCAAGCAGAAGGCAAGACCGTCGTTCTCGTTGGGACCGAAGACGAACTCGAAGGCGTCATCGCGGTTGCCGACGAGATTCGGCCGGAAGCGAAGCGAACGGTGGCGCGACTGAAGCAGCTCGGTGTTGCCCGAACGGTGATGCTGACGGGTGACAACGAGCGGACTGCCCGCGCGATCGCCGAGCAGGTCGGCGTCGACGAGTACCAGGCCGAATTACTCCCCGAGGACAAGGTGACGGCGATCGAGGAGCTCGTCGACGAGTACGACGGCGTTGCGATGGTCGGTGACGGCATCAACGACGCCCCGGCACTCGCGACGGCGACGGTGGGCGTTGCGATGGGCGCGGCCGGGACGGACACCGCGTTAGAGACGGCCGACATCGCCCTGATGGGCGACGACCTCGCGAAGCTCCCGTACCTCTACGAACTCGCGAACGACGCGAACGGCGTCATCCGACAGAACATCTGGGCGAGTCTCGGAGTGAAGGCTGGACTGGCGCTCGCGGTCCCCTTCGGATACGTTCCGATCTGGCTCGCCGTCCTCGCCGGAGACGCCGGCATGACGACCGCGGTGACCGGAAACGCGATGCGACTCTCGCGGATCCGTCCTGCGACTGACGATAGAGACGCGGTGGCCGACAGCTAACCACTCTTCACTGGTCGAGACGATGTCCCTCCATACGCACGAGCACGACGACGAGGACCGGCGTCAGACGACAGAGCAGAGTACTCGACGGTTGGCGTTCGTGGCCGTTATCAACTTCGTCGGCTTCGCCGTCGAGCTGGCTGGTGGACTCCTGTTCGGTTCGGTGGCGCTCATCAGCGACGCACTCCACATGCTGTTCGACATGCTTGCGTACGCGATGGCGTTCGGGGCGAGCTACACCGCCGAACGATTCCAGGGCGGTGAGGCGTGGTCGTACGGTCTCCACCGACTGGAGCCGGTTGCGGCCTTCCTGAACGGGGTCTTGCTCCTTCCAATGGTCGGATACATCGTCTGGGAGTCCTACCAGCGGTTCCTTGAGCCGGTAGCGATCAATCCGGAGTTGACGCTGATCATCGCGACGGGTGGACTGCTGGTAAACATCGGCTCCGTGTACGTGTTACAAGGTGATGAGATGAGCCTCAACGAACGGGGCGCGTTCTACCACCTGCTCGGAGACGCCGGTGGCTCTGTTGCGGTAATCGTCTCGACTGCCGCTGTCGCAGTGTTCGATCTCCCCATCGCAGACCCTATGGCGGCCGTAGTCATCGGGCTGGTGGTACTCGCGTCGGCCGGGAACGTTCTCCGGGAAAGCACCTCGATCCTGTTGGAACGGAGCCCGGTGTCGTCAGAAGAGCTTCAGGATGAATTGACGACACTCGACGGCGTCGACCAAGTTGAGGACCTCCACGTCTGGCAGATGTGTAGTCAACTCACCGTCGCAACCGTCCGGCTCACCGAGACAGCGACCACTCTCGAAGAACAACGAGAGATCCGGGCGCGAGTTCACGATCATCTCACGGATCGAAGAATCGACCACGCAACCGTCGAGCTCGTCGGGAGTGCCGACCCCGATACCGACCCTGTCGGTACGACGAATCACTCCCACTAACGATGGCTCACGCAGCACCCAATCGAATGTTCGAAGTGTTAGACGAGACGAACGGGAACCTCGTTGCGATTCGCGTCGGGCGAGGGACGAGAGCAGGCTATCGAGAGCTGTACTCGCTACTCGTCGAAAAAAGCGACCAGCAGGGACGCATCCACGTGTACGAGGAAGTTCCGAACTGGACGTTCGGGACGTTTCTCACACATCTCCACGGGGTGGTTCCCGATCTCCGGTACGGTCCTGACTTCGATATCGACCGGTACGCCGCAGTCGGCGATTCGAGGTGGGCGAAGCTGCTCTTTGACTGGTGGCGTGTCATCCGGCCGATCTGGCCGGTCGCGCCCGACGAGATGCGATATTTCGACAGTATCGAGCGCGAGAGAGCGCTCGACTGGCTTTCCGAGAAGGGATGAGTGACAGATTGGCTTCGGTTCCCGTACCGCAAACAGCACGTTCTCGCCCCGGGAGATTGGCATCCCAGCGGATGAGATACGTCTCTGCTGTGAGTTTCGATGAAGAATCAACAGTTCCACCGTAGTACGGCAAGCGAGAAGTGGTCACACGACTGCGAGGAGCGCATCCGAAACGGCGCTGACGATCGCCTCCCAGAGGCTGTTGTGACCGAACACCGCTTCCGGGCCGGTCGCTATCCCTAAGATCGTATCCACCCCAAAGAACGCAAATAGTGCCGCCCCGGCGTAGTGGGCCTTCCGGACGTCGAAGCGGTGTGAGAACGTGTGGAAGAAGTACGCGTTCGCAAGGCTCACCGGGATGATGACCAACATTTCACCCGCCCAGATCGCGGCACTAGCCCCGTACTGTGCCGCCAGCCCGATGGTGACAAGCTGGGTCTTATCACCGAACTCTCCAGCAGCCATCATCGCGAAGATGGTGAGAAATTCGCCCAGCTGCCCGCCGATCGTGTAGCCGAACGCTTCGAACTCCGGGTTGATGTCCGTGATTCGTGTCCCGACGACGCCACCATCCGTCTGTGTGCCGCTCTCAACTGGGACGTTGTGCCCACCAGGGGCTGACCGGACGAGTAACACCGCGAACAGCAGGAAGAGCGCCGCCGTAATCCCGTCGAGGACGACGCCCGGGAGCGCCTGCTGGAGCGCCTGACCGAACAGGATCTCGAGGACGGTCCAGCCCGCGAACGCTGTCCCAGCTGCCGCGACGACCAGCAGTGGTTTGAACCGGGTCGAGAGCCCGGCGATGATGAACTGGACCTTCTCGCCCGGCAGGACGGTGAGCTGCGCGATGGCCGCGATTACGACGATCTCCAGAAACGGCGTCATGCATCACCCCGGTGGTCGACGCTCACCGAGTCGTCGACGTCGTTCAGGGAGGTCACGCGGATCGACGTCGCAACCCCTTCGGGAATAGCTTGCTCAGTGTCGTCGACATCCAGAGTAATCATGCCGAACGGGGCGACATCGACAATACGTACAGCTGTGCCCGGCGTGATCCCGACATCGGCCAAGTACGCAAGATCATCCTCGTTGCGATCGCTAACACGAGTGATGACCACTCGATCGCCGACCTCACAGGCTGACAGGGGTCTCATGGGGTCCTGATTCGGTGGCTCTAGATCTTCACCTGGAATCGGATCGCCGTGGGGGTCTCGCCGGGGATTTTCGAGTGTCTCGGCGAGCCGCCGTTCGAACTCCTCGCTGATGTGGTGTTCGAGTCTGTCGGCTTCTTCGTGGACCTGCTCCCAAGGGTAATCGAGGTGGTCGGCCAGATAGGTTTCGAGGAGCCGGTGATGCCGGAGTACTTCGACTGCAACGGTTTCGCCGTCGTCAGTGAGTTCGCTTCCTTGGTACGGTTCGCGTGCGATCAGTCCCTGCGCTTCAAGTCGGTCGAGCGTACTCGTGACCGTCGCCTGTGCCTTGTCGAGACGGTCGGCGATAGCGGATGTCGCAACCGGTGGATCCTCCTCCTGCTGGAGATGGTAGATCGTTTTGAGGGTATCCTCGACAACTGGACTCGGAGACATATAACTACCATTTAGATTCGTCTAATTTAATATTTGGGAACCATCGTGAAGGATCCCGATTCAGTCGAGTTTCACGAAAAGCCATCGGGAGAATTCATTCCATTAGCAGCAGGTGAAGTGCGTACACTGAGGGAAAGTTGATGAAAAGATGTTGACCGTCTTTTGAGACATTAATTAGGAAGCCTACGAACACAGTTGGGATAGAAATTTGGTCAAGAGCAGTATCGATCGCTGTTGTAAGTTCGTTGAGTGAGTCGAAGAACCGGTTGCTGAGAGCTGCTTGGGGCTGTCTCCAACATTCCTCGACAGGGTTCAACTCCGGCGAATATGACGGGAGCGTCACAAAGGCGAGGTCGTCACGGGCCGCGAGGTCCGTGACAGCCGATGTCTGAAAATACGGTGCGCTATCGAGCACGACGATCAGATCCTCTTCAAATTCGTCACATAGTGCTAAAATGAAATGTTTTGCGTGATCAGCGGTGACGTACTCGGGAAGCCGTGAGAAAAAGCGATCGCCGTCCTCGGTGATCGCGCCGAGCAAGCACGTCCACTTCCGTTGACCGGATAATTCGACAGAAGGCCGCGTGCCGCGCGGAAACCACGCGGCTCGACTTGGACGGATTTCTTGGTTTGATCGATACAGACTACTGTGGCGTCTATCTCTCGCCGCTTTTTTTGATCTCGTCGTGAAACGCTTCTTGATCGTCTTCGTCGGATTCAGTGGCTGAACGGCGTGGCTTTTGATAGCTCAATCCTGCCTCTTTCAACAACCGCCGACAACTCGGAAGTGAATACTCGACGCCGTACGTTTCTTCGAGAAATTCTTTGACAAGCACCGGCGTCCACGCCGGCGCGTCAAAACCGATCTCTTTGGGTGATGCGTGGACAGTGTGTCCAAATTCTTGCTTCTGTTTTTCTGATAATTTTCGCTTTCGACCAGATCGATGAGCATCAGTTACAGCCTGTTCAAGTGGCTCGTCAGTATCGAGTCGGTTGAGCCAGCTGTAGATCGTTCGTCGGCCGGTGTCGTGCCACTCGGCAAGTTCAGTCTGTGTGACGCCGTTTTTGTACGCGATCGCAGCTAACAACGTTGCGTCGGCTTGTTTCCGTCGACGTTGTCAAGCGCGTCTTAGAGTTCTTCGACGGAGATCTCGTCGAGATGATCCATTAGATACTGTACAGCACTCCGTGCGGATAGTTCTAATTTCTACTATAATTAAGCCATGGTCACCCCAGCGGTTGATATCGTGGAAGCATCGGCGTTGGAACAGTGATGCCGATTGCCATCAATCCATGTCCCAACAAAACGTATCCCAGCAGAATGAAGGCGATACCGAGGAGACGATGGAGTCGTCGGCGATGAATGGCATCGACGGACTCAATAAGCGTTCCATAAGCGAAAACGGCTGGTATCGTCCCAATACCAAGCGTCGCTAACGCGAGAAAACCGGATACAGCAGATCCCGTCGCGAATGCGAACAGGTACGCGGGATACAGTATCGGACAGGGGAGCAACCCATGAAGCGCACCGAGGCCAACGATTCCAGGAGTATTTACGTATCGGTCAACGCGAACAGCGATCCAATTGGTTACTCTCTGTACTCCAGGAATTCCGAGACCAGCAGCACCTCCGAGAAGATATTTCACACCGGATACGATGATGAATATCCCGATCAAAATACCGACGCCGCCCCGGACGGAATCGGCGATTGCGGTTATTTGGTCCGCTGAAATAAACACGAAACCACCAAGCGCGCCGAACACCCCACCGATGAGCGCGTAGCTGACCGTCCGCCCCAAATTAAATAGAGCGTGTTGACGAACCTCATATGTGGTAAGATGTCCACGTTGACCCGGGGTACCTGACCTCACCGTCCCGGCGTCTCCACGGGGAGCCATCCGCTCGGCATACATGGTCACCAGCGGCCCACACATACCGATACAGTGTGCCCCACCAAGCACACCAATAGTCAAAAAGAGAAGAAGATCAACACGGAGGACTGCGTCAAACATCGTAGGTCGATCAACCCTTTACTACGCTCTCTATTACTAATTCTGGTTCAATTGCCGAACATAGATTCCGTTGTAAAACCGTTGAAGACGGGTTCGAGAATCATACCAGAACGGGCTTGAGCGTGACTTCCCAACTGTCGAGTGATGACTGACGAGAGGGGAATCCCCCGAAGAGAATTTCTCAAGTCGGCCGTCGCTATCGGCGGAGTAGCAGGATTTAGTGCCTGTTTAGGCCGTGAAGAAGTCGATATCCCGACGGCCCCGGATGATCTCTCATCGTATCCACAGCATCAACACGCTTGGAATGAGGTCCTCTCACGAGACGACCACGGAAACGTCATCGCCCCGAGCCATCGGGTGCTTCTCTATCTGAATTACCGACGAGACGGACAACCGAACGAAGACCACCGCGATCGGGTTGAAACAGCTCTCCGTGGCATCGAACACGCCTACGAGCGAAGCGGAGACGGATTATTGTTCACGGTGAGTTATTCTCCGGCATACTTCGACCGGTTCGACGAATCACTTCCTGATGGCGTTGACCTCCCCGATCCGGAAGCACTTGCTCCGTTCGAGGAGCCCGAATTAGATACACCGGATGCGGTCGTCCATCTCGCGAGTAACACGGCGCAGGCGGTGATCGGTGCCGAAGAAGCTCTCAAAGGGAACAAACCGACCCTCAACGATGTCGATCAGCCTAAGGCTACATTGACCGATGTCTTCTCACTCGCCGACCGGCGGACGGGCTTTATCGGGAACGGGTTACCGGCGGAGAATGTAGGTGACGCTGAGGGTGTTCCAGCCGACAAAGTTCCGGAGGACGCACCTCTGTTTATGGGGTTCAAATCAGGGTTCACAAAGAACCAGGCCAGTGAAGATCGTGTGACGATCCAGTCGGGGCCGTTCGCCGGTGGCACGACTCAGCATATCTCCAAGCTCCGGCTCAACCTCAACCAGTGGTACAATCAGGACGACCGCTGGCAGCGCGAGGCGAAGATGTTCTGCCCATATCACGCCGAGAACGATGTCGTCAAGGGTGCCGGAGACAACCTCGGCGACAGCAACGGAGTCGGTGAGTGTGAGCCGACCGATAAAACCGCCCGCGAGATGGGTGTCGTCGGTCACGCGCAGAAGAACGCCCGTGTTCGCGACGATGACGGCTCGCCGCTGCTGCTTCGTCGTGACTTTGATTCGACTGACGGAGGACGAGCGGGCGTACATTTCCTCTCGCTCCAACGGCGGATCAGCGACTTCGTCGACACGAAAGAGGCGATGAACGGAACCGATATTTCCGAGAAGTCGGCCGTCGGGCAGCGAAACAACAACGGTATCCTCCAGTATATCCGGACGGAGCGTCGCGGCAATTACCTCGTGCCCCCGCGGGGTTTGCGCGCGCTTCCGCCTGTATACCCAACCGGCAGCAACGGGGAGGAGGTGACGTATGCGTCGTCGTGATGTGCTCCGGGTCGCCGGGAGCACTTCGATCGTCGGCCTCGCTGGGTGTGCCAGCGTGTTCGAGACACCTTCTGCTTCTGCCCCACCAATGGCCGGGAATCGGCCGGATACAGTCTACCATCCCACCCACTACGAGGGAATGAAAATGGCTGGAATGAAACAGCAGGATGGGTACAAGTGTGCGCTCACGTACTCGTATCCGCATCGCTTCTGGCTGATGAAGCCAAACGGGACCACGAAGGTTGACATCCAGTCGGCGGATTCCGTTCATATAATGCCGGTCGTCTGGGACGCACAGACAGGGATCATTCCGCCCGATATCAATCCGCAGCTCACGATCACACAGAATGGGGAATCGATTGATCAATTCGCGCCGTGGCCGATGCTCTCTCAGCCGATGGGCTTTCACTTCGGCGATAACGCCCAACTTCAGGGCGACGGCACACACACTGTCGAGGTCAGTATCGGCGGGCCGTCGACGCGGCGGACCGGATCGCTGGCCGAGAACCAGGGGAACGCCTCGTTCGAGTTCGAATTCGAGTTCAGCGAATCGACGCTCGATGAGATCTCGTACACAGACATCTCCGACGACAAGGAAGGCACGAGGGGTGCTGTCGACCTAATGGACATGGTGATGATACCAGACTCGCAGGTGCCGACGCCGGACGCGCTCCCTGGTGACGTGCGTGGCTCGGAGATGACCGGAGACGCGAGGTTCGTGGTTACGGTCCTCGAAGACGCGTCGCGTTTCGGTGGTGACGGGGAACAGAAGTACCTCGCTGTGTCTCCGCGCACGCCGTACAATCGGACGATGCTGCCGATGATGTCATTATCTGTAACATTACGGCGCGATGGTGCGTCAGTATTCGACGGAATTCTACAGTCAACCATCAATCCAGAGCTCCGCTATCACTACGGGACAACAGTTTCGGACGTACAGACGGGAGATGAGCTGACGATCACAGTCGATTCGCCCCCACAAACGGCTCGCCATGAGGGATACGAGACAGCCTTCGTTGATATGCCGGAGATACAGATGACATTGTGACTTTTTTGCTCTGTTGAATCCACAGAAGGCGTCGTTGTCGGTTCACGCTGTACTCGACTCAGGAGCGCTGTCGAGAGATCGGATTCCCGTATCGTCATCGGATTCGACCGAGCAGACCGAACTAAAACCCGAAAAGGAACGGATTAACGGATGAATTAATAATTCAATTTTATTTTTTGTTAGAGATTATTATATTAGGGGGGCTGAATGGCAGCTAATTTAATAAGTTTGTAGTCGTTAGCGGCGTGTAATGACCCAACCTGACGAAAGATCCCACGACGAAACTGGTGAACCACGGGGTCAGACCCACGAGGATGGTCATACGCACGACCACGATTATGGAGATCACGAACACGGTCATCACACCGGACAAGATGACGAAGATGTTGTTTCATCGGTAGATAGTGAGGACGTTGCGCAGTTATCGGTCCCGGAGATGGACTGTCCATCCTGTGCCGGAAAGGTCGAAAGCAGCGTCGGAAAGCTGGACGGCATCGACAGCGTCGATCCGCAGGTGACGACGGGGACGCTGACAGTCTCCTACGATCGCGAGCAAACGAGCGCCACCGCGATAACTGAACGCGTTGAGAAAGCGGGATACGCGGTGGAGAACGCTGGCGAACTGACCTCGAAATTCACCGTCCCGGAGATGGATTGCGCATCGTGCGCGGGCAAGATCGAAAACGCCCTCGACAGGGTCGACGGAGTGACAACGTACGAGACACAGCCGACGACCGGAACCGTCGTTGTCACGTACGATTCGTCGAGGGGCGGGGAAGCGGATGTCATCGACGCGATCGAAAGCGCTGGGTATAAGATCACAGACACAGCAGGCGACGGATCGGAACGTCAAAACGCGGCCGGAGATCGTGAGAGCATTTGGACAAGCTCTCGCGCGCTCAAAACGTGGGTCAGCGGTGGGTTCGTCGCGCTTGGACTCTTCTTCGAGTTCTTCCTCACCGGCCAGAACGCTCTCGTAGCCGAGGTCGTCGGTCGCGAGCTGCTCATCGCGGATCTCTTCTTCCTCGTGGCCGTCGGAACCGCCGGGCAGGTCATCTTCCGTAACGGCTACTACTCCGCGCTCAATCGGAACCTCGACATCGACCTGCTGATGAGCATTGCCATCAGCGGTGCCATCGTCGCGAGCCTCGTCTTCGGCGAATCGCTCTACTTCGAGGCCGCCACGCTCGCGTTCCTGTTCAGTATCGCCGAACTCCTCGAACAGTATTCGATGGATCGCGCGCGCAACTCCCTCAGAGAATTAATGGATCTGTCTCCGGACGAAGCGACGGTGAAACGGGACGGCGAGGAGGTGACGCTTCCCGTTGATGACGTGGCGGTCGGCGACACCGTCGTCGTGCGTCCGGGAGAAAAAATTCCGATGGATGGGAACGTGATCGACGGAGAGAGTGCCGTCAATCAGGCCCCCATTACCGGCGAGAGCGTGCCCGTCGACAAGACGCCGGGGGACGAGGTGTACGCGGGGACGATCAACGAGCAGGGGTATCTCGAGGTCGAGGTCACCTCCGAAGCGGGCGATAACACGCTCTCCCGCATCGTCCAGATGGTCGAGGACGCGCAATCGAACAAGACGGAACGCGAGCAGTTCGTCGAGCGGTTCTCCTCGTACTACACGCCGGTCGTCGTCGGCTTCGCGATCGTGGTAGCGGTTATTCCGCCGCTCCTGTTCAGCGCGTCGTGGCCGACGTTCATCGTCTACGGACTCACGCTGCTCGTGCTGGCGTGTCCGTGCGCGTTCGTCATTTCGACGCCCGTCTCGGTCGTCTCGGGGATCACGAGCGCCGCGAAGAACGGCGTTCTCATCAAGGGCGGCAACCACCTCGAAGCGATGGGCGCGGTCGAAGCGATCGCGATGGACAAGACAGGGACGATCACGAAGGGCGAACTCACGGTCACGGACATCGTCCCGCTCAACGGCAACAGCGAGGGAGACGTCCTCCGGTGTGCCAGCGGGCTGGAGTCGCGGTCGGAACATCCTATCGGCGACGCAATCGTCGAATTTGCCGAGGAGAGCGACGTCGATGCCCCTTCGGTCGACGATTTCGGGAGTATCACCGGCAAGGGGGTCGAGGCTGATCTCGACGGCGAGAAACATTACGCAGGCAAGCCTGGTCTCTTCGAGGAACTCGGATTCGACCTCGAGCACGTCCATGCGACGACCGACGGCGGTGTCGTGACAACGAGGAGCCGTCGGATATGCGAGCGCAACGACTGTCTCGACCTGCTTGAGGAGACGGTTCCCGAGCTACAGTCACAGGGAAAGACCGTCGTGCTCGTTGGTACCGAAGACGAACTCGAGGGCGTCATCGCCGTGGCTGACGAGATCCGGCCCGGAGCGAAGCAGGCGATCCAGCGACTCAACGACCTCGGTGTCGAACACATCGTCATGCTCACGGGGGACAACGAACGGACCGCCCGTGCGATTGCGACCGAGGTCGGCGTCGACGAGTTCCGGGCGGAACTCCTGCCTGATGAGAAGGTCGAGGCGATCACGGAACTCGACGAGAAGTACGACGGAGTCGCGATGATCGGCGACGGCGTCAACGACGCGCCGGCACTCGCAACGGCGACTGTGGGCGTCGCGATGGGCGCGGCCGGAACGGATACCGCGCTCGAAACAGCGGATATCGCGCTCATGAGCGACGACCTATCGAAGCTGCCGTACCTCTACGACCTCTCTCACGACGCGAACAGCGTGATTCGGCAGAACATCTGGACGAGTCTCGGTGCCAAGGGCCTGCTCGCACTGGGCGTCCCGTTCGGCTTGGTTCCGATTTGGGCGGCCGTCCTCATCGGTGACGCCGGGATGACGCTCGGGGTCACTGGCAATGCGATGCGTCTCTCTCGAATCACGCCGACAGCAGACGACGAAACCACCGCTTCGGATGGGTAGTTTGAAACCCCAGATCCTTCGCGTGTCCGGCACAGGGCTCGGTGTCGACAGGTGGAGATCGGTCGAGGAGATCCGTCCGCGAAAGTACAGTGGCTTCCGAGTCGAAACAGCAGCGCAAACGTAGAGTGATGACCGTACACGAGCATACACACGGAGAGTCGTCAGAGCGCGACCCTCCGTCTGACACGAGTAATAGTACCCGCCGACTGGCACTCGTCGCCGTCGTCAACTTTGTGGGGTTTGTCGTAGAGCTTGCTGGCGGACTGTTGTTCGGTTCGGTGGCGCTCATCAGCGACGCGATTCACATGTTGTTCGATATGCTCGCGTACGCGGTGGCGTACGGCGCAAGCTACACCGCCGAGCGGTTCGAGGGCGGCGAGGCGTGGTCGTACGGTCTCCACCGACTGGAGCCGGTTGCGGCCTTCCTGAACGGCGTCTTGCTCCTTCCGATGGTCGGATACATCGTCTGGGAGTCCTACCAGCGGTTCCTCGAGCCGGTGGCGATCGACCCGGAGTTAACGCTGATCATCGCCACAGGCGGCTTGCTGGTGAACATCGGCTCGGTGTACGTGTTACAGGGCGGAGAGATGAGCCTCAACGAGCGCGGGGCGTTCTATCACCTGCTCGGTGACGCCGGTGGTTCCATCGCTGTGATCGTGTCCACGGTCGCTGTCGCCGTCTTCGATCTCCCTATCGCGGATCCTGTGGCTGCCGTACTCATCGGACTGCTAGTGCTCGCGTCGGCCGAGAACGTCCTTCGAGAAAGCACAGCCATCCTGCTGGAGCGGAGCCCCGTGTCGCCAGCGGACCTCCGAGATGAATTGACGACACTCGACGGCGTCGACGGGGTCGAGGACCTCCACGTCTGGCAGGTCTGTAGTCAACTCACCGTCGCGACCGTCCGCCTCACCGATACGGCGACCACGATCGAGGAGCAACAGACGGTCCGGTCGCGGGTCCACGACCATCTCACGGACCAGGGCATCGACCACGCAACCGTCGAGTTCGGCGAGCGGAACGACCAGATCGATACCACGAATCACACCCACTAATGATGGCTACGACCGCATTCAGTCGAATGTTCGAGATACCAGACGAAACTGGCGAGAACCATGTAGTGATTCGCGTCGGTCGAGAGACGCGAAAGAAGACCGGGAGCTATACTCGTTCCTCGTTGAGAGGACCGACCAGCACGGGCGTACCCACCAGGTCAGTCGTAACAAATCACAACTATGAGACGTATGGGGACGGACCGCATCGAAATCGACCAACCAAAGCCGACTTGTGGGATAGAACCCTACGATAACATCTGAATAATGTCATCGATATCTCGTTTCCGATCCGTCGCCTCGGCGATCAGTCTCACGTATGGATCGTACGTCGCGGGGACAGTCATAGTTCTGGCCGTCGTGACAGTCGTCAGGCTGTTCGGAGTCGACCTCGCGTCACGTCCAGCACTCAGGCTGGTTGTGAGTACACTCTTCCTTCAAGGGGTGACGTTCGGGGGCATCACCGTCCTCTATCTCAAAGGCCGTGACCTCGGGTTCGGATTCGTGCCAGTCCGTCTGCCTGACAAACGTGACGGGGCGGTTATCGTCGGGGGGAGTATCGTAATCCTGGGGTTGCTCTTTGCTGCGTCCTCCGTGATCGCGGCCCTCGGTCTGAGCACAGCCCAAAACCAAATCGTCGAGGTCGGGCAACAGAACCCCAGCGTATTCCTCCTACTTATTCCGCTCCAATTCCTGTTGGTCGGCCCAGGGGAAGAACTACTCTTCCGAGGACTCGTACAAGGGACTCTCCGTGAAACTCTCCATCCGGCCCGTGCAATCGTCCTCGCAAGCGCCCTCTTCGCGTCGATCCATCTCTTTTCGTTGTCAGGAGAAGGCAAACTGGTGTACATCGGTATCGCGTTCCTTCTGGCCCTCGTACTCGGAGCAGCGTACGAGTACACGGACAACCTCGCGGTTCCAGCCGTGATACACGGTGCGTACAATGCGATACAGTTCGCAAGCGCATATCTGACCGCCACGGGCGGAATGTAACTGTTCCCCAGACCGTTTACTCCGAATGCCGATTTTCGTGGCGGAAAATACCGGTCTGCTTGTAAGACCTGTTCGGCTAATACCGAACATGTTTGCTCGCTTTTTCAGGTACAGGGATTTCGCGGTCCTCTTTTAGCCGTACAACAGAGTGTTCCAACTGTACTATGACTCGATCCTTCGGTGCTCCTGGAACCGGACTGTCTCGACGAGAATTCCTCACCGCGACCGGCGCGACAGGCCTTTCGGCGTTGGCAGGTTGTTCATCGAAAACGATTAACGCGCCGACGGCGGCCACGAACTCCCCGAACGAGGCACAGACATCGTCGTCAGATCTCCCCTACACCAGCCCTCCGACAGTCGTCAACGTCGACGAGCAGGGCGGGTCGGTGACGATGGGGACGCAGCCGGCGCGACACGCCGTTCACCCGCTCGATTCGATGGGCGGCCCGGTCGAGTTCCCGCGCGTCTGGGCCTGGCAGGCCGACGACCACGACCCGAGCGTCCCGGGTCCGATCCTCCGGACGACCGAGGGGAACGACATGGAAGTGACGCTCGACAACACGAACGGACGCCGGCCGCACACGATCCACTTCCACGGCGTCACCAAGACGTGGAAGAACGACGGCGTCCCGACATCGACCGGAGTACAGGTCCCGGCGGGCGAGAAGCACACCTACGAGATTCCGGCGAACGTTCCGGGGACGCACCTGTACCACTGTCACTTCCAGACACACCGGCATATCGACATGGGGATGTACGGAATCTTCCGAGTCGATCCCGAGGGCTACGAGCCGGCGGACCGGGAGTACTTCATGACGATCAAAGACTGGGACTCGCGGATCCCGAAGACATGGGCCGGCGAGGGGAACTTCACGTACGATACGACCTCGCGGACGCCGGACGTCTTCACCGTCAACGGGAAGAGCGCGCCCCGGACGCTCCATCCCGAACAGGGGTCGCCGATCATCGTCGATCAGGGCGACCAGGTGCGCATTCACCTCGTCAACGGCGGATACATGTCCCACCCGATGCACATCCACAACCACCGATTCCAGCGCGTCGAAAAGGACGGTGGAGTCGTCCCGGAGGCGGCCCGACACGACATGGACGTCACGAACATCGCCCCCGCGGAACGGCACACGATCGAGTTCACGGCCGACGCGGACCCCGGGATCTACCTCATGCACTGCCACAAGGTCAACCACGTGATGAACGGGTCGTTCTACCCCGGCGGCATGCTTACGGGGGTAGTGTACCGCTCCGTCATGGACTCGGACATCTTCAGTCAGCTCATGGAGTACGCCGGCTACGAACCGAACTGACGTGATCTGATACGCATTTTTGAACCGTCCCGAAGGACTCTACAGGACGGTTCCACGCGTATGTAGACCCTCGGGCCGGTCACGAGGTGCATCTCGAGGGGAAACGAGAGAGACAGATAATTGTGTGTGAGTCACTAACCCCTCGCAATGACTCAGAAAGGCCGAAGCGAGAACGCTGATGCCGACAGACCGAAACCTCAACAGAGGTCGATCCGCCTACTCGTCTTGGTTGCTGTCGGGATCAGTCTCCTTTCTCTGGTCCCGACAGTTTCGGCCCACGGTAGTGCTGAGTCGTCGGGACTCTCACAGTCGCACGGGTTGGCGATCGCTGGTATCGGTGCCCTCGTAGTCAGTGCGCTCGTCCTCCTCAAGCGAAGGGAGCGGATCTCGCCGAGAACCGCTCTGTACGGGATTGCGGTCGGTATCGGTATTGCTATCACCGGCGCGATCCTCTTCGAGGGTCTGGCTCCGGATCCGACGTATCAGGCGGGCTCGATGCCGTTCCCGCGGTCGTGGTATCAGCCGCTCGCGATCGGAACCGGCCTGTTGGTCGTGGTCGCGAGTTTCATTACCGGACTCGTTCGATGGACGACACGTCCCCGGTACATGGCTCTCGGCATGCTGCTTGGTGGCTGGATACTGTACCCGTATCTGCTGCCCGGATTCAGCGGCTACACCAACCCGATCGGGTACGGAATTGTCCTCGCGACACCGCTGCTCGTCGGCTACATCCTCTGGAAAGACGTTGGCACGGCACTGTCGACGATCCTTCGGGATCCGGTGGCGCGTCGGTTCGGATTCAGCGTCGGAGCTATGGTAAGCCTCTTTTTTATGGCGACATCGGGATACCTATCTTTCTTTAGTGAGGAGGGCGCTCCGCAAGAGACGACCGTGGCGGTCCTGAACGTACTGTATCAGATCGTGCGGTGGCCCACCCTCGAGGTCCTGCTCCCCGACGTTCCGTTTTTCATCGCGATCTCTCCCGGTGTGGTAATCGTGCTCGGACTCCTCGGCGCCCTCGTGGGGTTGAACGCGGCCGCCGTCGCTCACTCGTGGCGTCTCGATCAGCAGGCGGGAGCGACACAGAGTACGGCCGGGACGGCGACGGTCGTCGGTGCGTGTACGTGCGGGTGTTGTGGCCCCCTCGTCTCCCAAGTCGCTGTCATCGCGGCCGGCCCGACGATCGCGGCGCCGATATACTGGATCTTCGTCGATTCGGCGTCGCCACTCAGTTCGATATTCCTGTTAGGGAGCATCGCACTGTTCACCGGCACGCTCGTGTATTCGATCGACTCCCCGACACCCGTCCGGCAAGATGCGTCTGAGATCAGTGCGGGGGTCACAGAATAGAGGTACCGGCCATGTCGATTCTCGGTTGCTGATCGCTCATGGAGCCTTATTGAACACGAAATACGGACCACTGGACGTAGTAACCCGAATGAGGACGCTTCAGACGGAGTGACACTGTGATTTTGGGGGCGGTGCCGGACAGGGGCGCTACGGACTAGCGCGGAATTCGCCGTGTTTCATCCCGAGGAAGTACGCGACCACCGAGAACGCGATCATCGAGGGGAGAACCATCATGAAGACGGTCGAAGGTGCCATCACGGCGGTTAGCCCGACCGTTGCGACGGCGACGATCACGGCGAGCGGAACCACCGAGCGCACGAAGTCGAACTCCATGGTTGTAGTAGTGTCTAGACAAGGATAGTCCTTTAGAAACAGAAGCGATTCGGATCTTTGGTGACGGCCGTACCGATCGGATCAACGATGCTCGAATGATAGATAGCCACTCTTCTATGTCAGTAGTACAACTCGGCTCCGAGTTCTGTCGGCGGCCGAGCCTCGCTACCCGAGGAGTTTTCGTCGAGTGTTTACCGCGATCAACCCACCGCCAGCGATGACCGCGGCCGCTGCCGTCAGCGGATTGAAGAACCCGACGGCCAACGCCGCGAGGGCGATACCGTTGTAGGAGAACGCGAGGAGGTTGTTCTGTTTCACACGACGGCGAGCCGCTCCCGCGAGGTCGAACGCGGTTTCGACGGAGCGGATGTCGTTATCGACAATCGCAATGTCGGCGGCGTCGGCGGCCAACGCCGTCCCCCCGCCCAGCGAGATGCCAAGATCGGCGGCGGCGAGCGCCGGGGCGTCGTTCGTGCCGTCACCGACCATCGCGACCTGCCCGTCGGATTTGAGTCGCCGGATCGTCGCCGTCTTCCCCTCCGGCGGAACCGTCGCAAAGACGTGCGTCACGGCGTCGTGTCGCTTGAAGAAGTCCGTCGCTTCCTCGTCGTCGCCGGTCAGGACGACGACCTCCGTGCCTCGTTCTCCGAGCCGAGAGACGGTGTCATCCCAGCCGTCCCGCGGCTCGTCGCCGACAACTATCAGCCCCTCTGCTGCCCCGTCACGACCGATCACGACCGGCAGCTGACCGAATCCCTGAGCGTCGGTGACCCGCGACCGGATATCGTCGTCGACGGTCCACCCCTGTTCCGCGAACAGCTCAAGGTTCCCGACGAGATACGACGTGTCGCCGATCACGCCTTCGATACCGGACCGGTGGTTCGTGAACTCCCGTATCCGATTGTCGCCTTCCGTTCCGACCGCATCGTCTGCCGAGTCCGACTGATCCTCCGTGTCGTCGCCTCCATCTCTGCCGGCGAACGCCGTCACAATCGCGTTCGCGGCGGGGTGTGACGCTCGTTGTTCGAGCGCGGCAACAGCGTCGAGCAACTCGGGGGGCGCGTCCGCTTCGATCACCTCCATCTCTCCGGTCGTGAGCGTCCCCGTCTTATCGAAAACGACGATGTCGACGTCGCGGAGCCGTTCGAAGACCGTTTCGTCGAAGATGATGATCCCGCGGCGGAGCGCACTGGAGAGGCTCTTCGCGACCGACAACGGCGTCGCGAGTCCGAGCGCCCACGGCGAGCCGGCGAGGAGGACCAACAGCGCGAGGAGGGCAGCGTCCGGTGGGGCCATCCCGAATGCGAGCGCCCCGACGCTGCCGACCGTGACGGCGGCTCCGACGACGAGGAACACGGCGTACGACGCGAGTTGATCGGCGTGCCGCTGGACCCCGTGCGTCGCGCTCTGTAAGTCCCAGACGGCGGTCGTTATCCGGTCGATGCTACTCGTCACGTCCGGGCCGACACGGACCAACGCGGCGCCGTCCGTGACGATCGACCCCCCGATCACGTCGTCGCCGGCGCGTTTCACCACCGGAAGCGACTCACCGGTCACGATCGCTTCGTCGACGGTACAGCTGTCTTCAACGAGTTCGCCGTCGACCGGCACACGTTCCCCCTGTCGAACAAGGACGACATCACCCGCCTCGAGGTCCTCGACGCGAACGTCCTGAGTGGTTCCGTCTGCGTCGTACGTCCGCGCCTGCTCGACCTGCGATATCGTGAGCTCGGTGAGCCGGTTGAGTGCGCGCTGTTTGATCGACGACTCGTAGAACACCATCGCGGTGACCGCAGCCGTCACGACGATCGCGAGGTCGTAGAAGATATCGTTCTGCCCGAGGATGACGGCGGCCGTACTGTACAGATACGCGCTTACCGCGGTGATCGCGACCAATAGGTCGGTGTTCGGCCGACGCATTTTCAGACTGATGTACGCACCCCGCAACACCGGAAGCCCGGTGAAGACGAGGATGATCCCGGTCATCACGAAGTAGAGTCGGAGGAACACGAACGCGCCCTGACTGTCCAGCCGGAACGCGCCCTCGAATATCGCGAGCGCTTGCCAGTCGAATATTGACGCGAGCTGCGCGGGATACAGAATCGCGACGTACGGGACCAACAGAAACGCACCAAAGAGGAAGCCAACGGAGTACCGCATCCCCAAGAGTTGGTCGTCTCGCCGCTTTCGAATGCCACCCATCTCCCGCGACCGGCGCGTCGTTCCGCCGGCTGTATCCGCCTCTGTCGAGGCGTCGTCACGGAGGTATGCTGTGTACCCGAGCGTACTCAACGCGTCACGCAGTGTATCCTTCGATACGGTTTCTAGGTCGTGGTCGATGCGGATCGTCTCTGTAACGTAGCTCGCTTCAGCGGCGGTCACTCCCGCCTGGCTCTCAGCGACCGATTCGAGATATGCCTCACATGTCGCAGAGTACATCCCATCGATCCGTAGAAACGTCCGAGAACCGTCTCGTTCGGGCGGATCTGCGTCTCCTGTCTGTGTACTTTCGCCCCCAGGTGGGGATTGGGTGTCGTCGAGGGAACCGACAGCTCCGAGTGTCGTGTACACATCGTAGCAGCCACTCGAACAGAACCCGCGGTCACCGGGAGCCTCGAATGTGGAAGGTTGAATCGGTCGGCCGCACAGGGAACACTTTTCAGTCATACTGTGATGGGAATGATACGTTCTATTATTTTGACAGCACTCCATCTCAATTGGGTATTACTATACATATTTCTATGAAACGAGTATCATAATAAGGAGCCAATCAATTGTGTAGCATTACGAAGGTTATGTTTATGTGGCTGTCGCTATCTATTGTATAGAATTTCTCTTTGAGATCAATGTAGAGTCAATCAGGTTCTCAGTACAGTCGCAGTTAAAAATGAAGGCCCAACGCAACATCGTTTCAATTAGACAGGCCAGCATCTCTTCGAGGAAAAACGAGCCGCTGAATAGCTCCTTAGCGGTCATTGAGAACGCAGCGAAGTGTGTTCCGAATTCGAACTCAAAGACTAATTTGGTCGCTGTTCCAACGCCAAAGCTGACCGCAAAGATGTGGGTCCAGAATTAACGTAACTGTTCGTTCACTGGCTGTTCAATACGAATGTCTTTCCACGTGAAACAAATGAGAAACGGTAGGTATCATACTTATCCTGAGAAATAATTTTATGACTTCGACAGGTCAAACGAGGGCGGCGTCCTATGTATTGGGAATCCACCTTTGCCACTTATATTGGGGTGTTTAATCGCTAAGTATGGAGCGGAGACAGATTCTCAAGACCGCTGGGATTCTCGCTACAGGTAGTGTAACTAGTCTTGCCGGATGCAGTGGTTCAGGGAACGGAAACGGTGAGAGTGAGGCGACGACGACAGAGGATACAAATGGAGATTCAGGAGGAGAAACGAATGCTGGATCGGGTGGCTCAAACACGGTAATGATGGTCACCGAAGGGAGCGAGTATTATTTCGATCCCATCGGGTTGTTCATCGAACCCGGGGAAACCGTGACATTCAAAAACCAGAGTGGGAGTCACTCGGCAACTGTCTACAAACAAGGAACGAGTTCAGCAGAGGTGACACGGATTCCCGAGGGAGCAGAAGCGTTCAATAGCGAAATCCTGAGTGAACAGGGGGCAACGTTTGAGCATACGTTCGAGACCACGGGCACGTACGATTATTTTTGTATCCCGCACAAATCCTTGGGAATGGTTGGGCGGATTGTCGTTGGCGAACCCGGCGGTCCCGCGGAGGGGGGTATGCCGCCGGACGGAAATGTTCCCGAAAGCCAGACCATCGTCGATCAAGACAGCGTTTCGTACAATTCATTTCTGAGTAAATAATTGGTCTTAAGTATAGTTGGTGTATTTATACGAGCCGTCACACCAGACAACGAACCATCTTCAAACGACTTTCCAGAGTTCCCACGGTGAGGGTTAATTAACGGGCAACTGTACCGAAGAGTAGGACTCGGTCAGAACATAGCGAATTCCCAGCCAGTTTTCAGAGGAGGTCTGTCCGCCCACAAAACAAAGCAATATCCGAAAACGAAATCGGTGAGCGCAACATCTTCGAAGAGTATGCCCGAATACCGACTACTCAAAGCATACAATAAAATACTTCCGATTCTGCTGGCGCCTGCCGTACACCGCCGTGACAAAAGCAACGCAGGGATACTGTACACAGTCCAGAATAGGGACGGCGGCTTGGCACCACCAGCAATCCACTAGTCCGATGCTGTGGGACTACCTATGGCTGGACTACAAACTTGGGACTCTCACCACTCGGGATTTCTTCGCGTTTACGCGGAAGAGGAGATCAATAATTACGCACAGGTTCGGCGAGATTCGATCCGGCGAAGACTGTAATCGTCACGAGCACGAACGCGATCAGTGAGAGATTCGGAATCGTGAGTCCGAGCATCGGAGCCTGCCACTGGACGACTGCACAGGGGCCAGCAAGGGTACATGAAGCCGTCGTTGCTTGGAGCACGGAGTGATATCCCGCGATTAAAGCACCCACCAAGGATAGTGGCACAACTGTTCGCCAGACCGTGTTGTGACTCTCGAGGGCGGCAACACCGAGAACGACGACGAGCGGATACATGAGGATACGTTGGTACCAGCAGAGGGTACACGGAATGAGATCGAGGCCGAGACTGAACCAGAGGCTTCCCAAGGTCGCAACCGCCGCGACGACTGTCCCACCTGCAAGCCAGAATCGTCCCTCGGACATCCATGATTCAGTTTGATTCAGTTGCATCTTCGATCAACTGTCTTGTTCGCTCTTCGTTCCCGAGTGGATTGACCGTCGTGCCATCGATGAGGAGCGTGGGTGTGGCGTCGACACCGGCATCGCTTGCAGCACTGTCAGTCGCCCGAAGCGCGTCGTCGTACTGATTTTCTTGGATCGCCGTGCGGATCGACGCTGTCTCGGAGACGCCTGCGGCCTGAGCAAACTCGACCAATCTCTCGGTGGTCGCCCACTGGTCGCTCTCGGGTGGCTGATTCCGGAACACGTATTCGTGAAACGCCCAGTACGAAGCTGGGTCGGTGTTCCAGACGGCTAATCCGGCCTGCCCGGCTGCCGGTGCATCGGGGCCCAAAAATGGGTCGCCACCGAAATATGCGAGATTGCGGAACTCGAGCGCGATCGTTCCTGGTTCCACGTAGTCCGTCACGAGTTGTGAGAGCATCCCCGTACTGAACTGGGCGCAGTACGGACACTTCCAGCTCCCGAAGTATGTCACCGTGACATCGGCATCAGCGGATCCCATCGTCGCATACCGGAATTCGCTAGGCGAGTCAGGAATTGGGGCAGTGGCGACGGCACCCGCATCACCTCCAGCATTCGCGCCGCTATTTGGTTCAGTACTCGTATTGTTAGAGAGAGCGGTGGCGCCGATCACGACACCGGCAGTGGCGGCACCACCACCGGCGAGGAGAAGTTGTCGGCGGGTCAATCCTCCGACAGCAGCTCCGACACCTCCCTCGGAGAGCCGCTCTGAGAACGTGAGTGAATCAACGGCTGTATCCGCCCGTTTGTAGTCCACACGTGAGAGGTCATCGGGATGCGCGGCGAGCCAGTGTCTGTAGAGCTGCTCGTCAGTTTCGTCACCGAGTTGTTCACCACAATAATGGCAGGCGCTGTGAGCGTTCCATGTGTGGTCACGCGCTGCTCCAGCTGTTTCGAATTGATCAGTACAGATCGGGCAGGTATGAGCAGTCATTCGTGATCACAGCTCCAGGTGGCAGATTTCATAGGCACCGTGCTGTTCTCTCATAGTGAGCTGAACCGTCGGTATCTGTGGCATTTTTATACGCAAGGTGTCATTAGTGGCGGAGATATGCGACGAGGCAGGTCGTCAGGAGACAGAGGAGAATGAGGATTGCCACGCCCAGGTGGGTCGTCACAATAATCGGTTGGAGATTTTCCGTGACAGTCAATCCTCCGAGGATAACCTGTAACGGAAGGAGGGCGAGAGCGGCCGTGGCCGACCATTTGATAGTCGGGGTATTCCGGTGTTTCACCCACGCTCCAAGGGTCGTGCCGACGATCAGAACTCCGGCCGTCATCGCCAGTCCACGGTGAGCCCACTCTGCGAAGATTTGTAGTGCAGAGTATGGCGAGTTAGCAATGATCTCGGGTTGAAGGAAGGGAACCCACGTCCCGTAGCAGGTTGGCCAATCGGGACAGGAAAGTCCAGCACCGATTGCACTAGTGTAGGCTCCGAGAAGCATCACGATATACGTCACTAGTAGCGTGAAACCGGCGACATGCCTGTACTCGACCGGAATCCTTGAAATCGTGGTTCGGACGTCGTGCCAGCGGAGTCGGACTTGAGACATAATAGTGGGTGGATAGTCTAAATGGCGATATCCCAAGTTGATATCTTGGAAACAAAGTGGTAGGCCGAATTCCTACTGAATGGGACACCGCCCGATGTTCATCCCTGAGTATGTCCATGGAATTATCAAGGAAACTCGCCGTTGTGGGGAAACCCAAATGCGTCAACATTATCATGTCCAAAGAACACACTCGAGAACAGCCGGCAGAAGAAAGTGCCTGTGACGAGACGTCTGTCAACGACAATATCTGTCCCGAATGTCAGGGTCAGATTACCCGGAACGCCGATAGTAGTGAAGCGGCCTGCGAAAGCTGTGGCCTGGTTTTTCAAAGCGATCCAATCGATCACGGCCCAGAATGGCGCACATTCATGTCAGACGATCGGGATGAAAAGGGTCGAGTCGGTGCCCCAATGACGCAACTAATACATGACAAAGGATTAAGTACAAAGATTGGCTGGCAGGATCAAGATTCGTACGGACACGCAGTTCCCGAGCGCAACCGGTTTCAACTACACCGCCTTCGGATGTGGGATGAGCGGTTTCGAGCAAAAAATGCGGATGAGCGGAATCTTAAGCAAGCACTCGGTGAAATTAGCCGAATGGCATCTGCTCTGGGAATTTCAAAACCGATACAGGAAACTGCCAGTATGCTCTATAGGCGTGCTGTAGAAGAGGATCTGCTACCTGGCCGATCAATTGAGGGGATGTCAACTGCATCATTATATGCAGCTACTCGGAAGCATGGAACTCCACGACCACTTGATGAATTTGCTGTGGTGAGCCGTGTTGAAAAGATTCGGATACAGCGAGCGTATCGATACCTGTCACGTGAACTCAATTTGGAGATTGAGCCCGAAAATCCGGCCCAATATATACCTCAATTTGCGTCAGCACTTGACATAAGCGACGAGGCAGAACGCCGCTCTCGTGAACTCCTTGAAGTGGCAACAGAGAAGGGAATTCATAGTGGAAAGAATCCGGCAGGAATGGCTGCTGCTGCTCTGTATGCAGCAACCCACCTAACCAACGAGAAACAGACTCAGGAAACCGTGAGTGAGATCGCCCATGTTAGTCAAGTAACTATTCAAAATCGGTATAAGGAACTTCTAGAGGTGTACTCGGAGCATGACTAATTTGAAGCCTGTAAGAACAACGTGCTCCTACAAGTAGAATTAAAATGGATAGAGTATTAGCTTTAGTAATAAACGATTCTGTACACAAATCAATAACTAGTTCCAAGAGTTCCACGGAATTGCTGGAGAATGACCAATTCTACGAAAGATAAGATTTTTCAGGAGACGGTAATCGAACAATGGAAGACAACTCAGTACCGGCCGAAGATAAGCCGGCACTACAGGATGTGCTCGATGCACTTGATGATCCTGATTGTCGATCCATCCTTCGAGAAATTCATGAACCCATGACAGCAAAAGAATTGAGCGAAATTTGTGACATCCCGAAATCAACGCTGTATCGTAAGTTAGATCTTCTCAGTTCTGCTTGTCTTGTCAAAGAACAAGATACGATCGGAACCGAGGGAGGACGAGTAACCTACTATGAGCGATCATTTAATGATGTGATGATTTCTATTGATGATATGGGTGATTTTTCAGTGAATATCCAACACAGATCACGATCTACCGATAAACATCTTGTAGACATCTGGTCGATGATGGGAGATGAAATATGACTGCCATTGTAACGGCGATCGCAGTCGTCAAGTTCGTCATCCTGATTCTTGGTGGTAGTATTACGTATATTGCATTTAAAGCGTATCGACACACAGGTGAGGAGTCACTACAGATGATGGGCGTTGGTTTCGGGATTCTTACACTAGGAGCCGCTCTGACCGGTATAGCAAATCAGTTATTTTCTGTTGGGTTGGCGCACGTTGTACTCATTAATAGCTTGTTTGTCGCTTCAGGCCTCGCAGTGATCGTATACTCTCTGTATATCCAGAAATAATCGCGATAGCAAACGATTGACCCAGATTAGTCGTTATACTCTGTACTGGCGGTTGAGATAGAACTGCTCAGTGGAATCCGCAGAAGACGTCGAAATTGGGCTACTCTGTGCTCGGCTCAAGAACACTGCGGAGAGAATTCAGAGTTAGTACTTAGCAGAGAGGGAATAGATCGAGACCACTGAGAGGATCTATCCAACTCCTCGACGTCGAATCGCGAAGTAATCGTCTTTTTAGAGATCGTGATCCTTGTGCCGTCATCGGATTCAACAGAGCAGAACAAAGCCGAAAAACAGTGAGTGCGTTTATGACTCTCAGAAGAGGTAGAACAGCGGAAAAATGAACACCCAGACGATGTCCACGAAGTGCCAGTAGAGGCCGAAGTATTCGATCGGCCGCTCGTCGTCGAGGTAGTGACCCTGATACGCCCTGACGAACAGGAAGATAGCGATCAGGAGGCCAATGACGACGTGGACTCCATGGAGCCCCGTTGTGACGTAGTAGATCGACGCCTGAATCGGGTCACCGTGGGCGTTGGCCGAAATCGTCACACCACGTTCAAAGATCTCTTTGTTCCACTCCCATAGTTTGATGCCCAAAAACGCAAATCCAAGTACAATGGTTGTACCGAGGGATGCGAGCAATCCTTTCCGGCTTTCCCGGCGAGCGGCCACCAGCGCCAAAATCACGGTGAACGATGAGGTGAGCAGGACGAACGTGTTGATCAGTCCTGGAAGTGCATCCGTCAGCGGCTCCCAAGTCATCCATCCAGCGTTGTACCGGACGAAGATAGCTGCTGAGAGGAACGCGCCAAAGACGATCACGTCCGACGCGATGAAAAACCACACTCCCAGTTTTACTTTTTCAACGCTTTCAAACGGCCATCGCTCTGCAAACTCGGTCGGTGGAGCGTAAAAGTCTTCGAGCCCCCACTTCACGCCGGTCCATATAACTCCGACTAATCCGATAACTATGAGTATCGGGTATATCGGGTTTGAGATTGTTACGCCCGTCGATGCGAGCGATTCACCCAGCTCGAAGACAACATTATCGCGGAACCCGGTGAGGCCTAGGAATAACACACCAACAGCTAGCGAAAGAGCAAGCGGCCAGATACTTGCGTGGCTCGGATGCTTATCCCAGTATGGGTACTTTTTGATATGCTTTGGATGTGTGTCACCACCGTCAGTAGCCCTGTTCCCATCCGTGTCGGTCTTTACCGCAGGACCACCGTCCGGAACATAGTCTTTTACGAACTCCAGCTTTCCAGAAGCATACGACGGCCGGTTCGGCCAATTCTCTAGCGGCGGCGGCGAGGAGACCGCCCACTCTGCCGTCCGTGAGTAATCCCATGGGTTCGCCCCAGCATCAGGACCGGAAACGTACGACTTCGCAAAATTATAAAACATGATGAAAAAGGAGAACCCGAGGACGAATGCACCGATTGTGCCGAACTGATGGTAAATCTGGAGCTCAGGGTTGTACTCGAAGACGCGGCGAGGGGTTTCCCATCCGAGGAACATTGAGAAGTAGACGGCATTAAATCCGATGAAAAACAACACGAAATGGATCTTCCCAAGAAGTTCATTATACATCTTCCCAGTTATTTTTGGGAACCAGTAGTACGCGGCACCAATTAGTGCCGTGGCACCGCCAAACATAACGTAGTGGAAGTGTGCGACCACCCAGTAGGTGCCACGGAACTCGTAGTCGAGGACGATAGCACCGAGGAACACCCCGGTAATGCCACCGAGAATGAACAACAGTAGCGCCCCGAACGCAAAGAGGAACGGCGTCGTAACCTGAATACGCCCCTTAATCAGTGTATAGATCAGCGAGAACACGATCAGGTCAAAGGGTAACGAGATTCCGATCGTTGTTGCCATCATCAGGGTCTTGATTTCCAAATTGATCGTGGTGAGGAACATGTGGTGCATCCACACGAGGAACGACTGGACCGAAACAAGACAGATAGCAATGATAACCCATTTTCGGCCGACAAGCCGGCGTCCGGAAAACGTCTGGAACAACTCCAACATCGCACCAAGTGCAGGGAAAAAGACGATGTACACTTCTGGATGTCCGAAGAACCAGAACAGATGCCCCCACAAGAGGGACCCACCCTCAGTGGCCGAGAAGTAGACGCTCCCTAGTACACGGTCGGACGCCAAAATAAGTCCCGCGGCAAGCAGCGCAGCGAACGCGAACAGCATCATCCACACCGTCGCAAGGATGGTCCAAGTGAACATCGGCATATCCATGATACCCATCCCTTCGGCTCTGGAGTGATGAATTGACACAAGGAAATTCACTGAAGAGGCGGTGACCCCAATAGTGAACATTGCAAGCGCGAGTATCGCTCCCGTCGAACCGATGCTCGGCGTGTACGCGGGTATGTTGAGCGGTGCGTATATAGTCCATCCAGCGCTCAGTGTGCCGCCCTGAAAGAAGCTGATTGATAACAGCACGCCAGAGAACAGATACATCCAATACGAGAGTGCGTTCAGTCGCGGGAACGCAAGGTCATCGGCGCCTATCTGGAGCGGGACGAAGTAGTTCGCGAACCCGAAGGCAAACGGGGAAAGGAACCAGAACACCATTATCAGCCCGTGGGCTGTGACCGCTTCGTTATACGCGAGCCCAGACAAGATTTGACTCGTCGGCTCCCACAGCTGGATGCGGATCAACAGCGCGAGCACGCCGCCGAACAGCAGGAAGAACAGCGCGGTGATCGTGTATAAGATTCCGATATCCTTGTGATTCGTCGTGATGAGCCAGCGTTTCACCGAGCTCGTGGGTGGAAGATCACTCATACAGGGACACCTCCGGTGGGCGCGGCGTCGATGCTGGATGCGTTCGTGCCGCTAGATGCGTTTTTACTTTGAGTTCCAGCGTACCACTCTTCCCACTCCTCTTGCGGGAGCACCGTGATTTGACCAGTCATCGCGGAGTGACCGGCACCACATAGCTCAAAGCACTCAACCCTGTACGTTGCTTCGCCTCCCTGTTTTTCCACTTGTTCAGAACTTACAGAAAACCAGACATTGCTGTACTCTCCGGGGATGGCATCAGATTTTATCCGCAACTCCGACGATCCGAAGTTGTGCCACACATCGCGTGAGGTCACATTGAGATCAACACGCTGATCGGCCGGCACGATCATCTCGCCGGTCGTGGTGTGACCATTCGGGTACTCGTACTCCCAGCCGAACTGGTACCCCTCAACGAGAATCTCAATGTCACCCTCGTCGCTCGTGTCGGGCCCCTCTTCGACGTAGAGGAGAAGCCCATACGCGTACACCACGAGGCTGATGACGACGATCGCGCTCAACCCGAACGACAGGAAGAGCTTCTTGGCTTTGGGACCGCCCTGTCCTGTCGGAAGCTCTCCGACTGTGGGCGCGTCGAAGTCCGCTTTTGGTTCACTCCCATCGTCACGGTACTTATACACATTCCACAGTGTGTACGTGACGACAATCGTACCGACGAGCGTCCCGAGTGTGAGGAAGACGAGAAAGATCTCGTCAAAGACCTCAGCCTGTGCCCGCCAGTCACTTCCCTGTTGTAGGACGGTTGGGTTTATCATACGTGTCTCACGACTCTTGCGGGGCGCTTCACGAGGATTCACTTATTACTTTGTTTCGAATGCGTTATTCAATCCGATCACGGCGCCAAGACACTGTTGCCGTCTATCACGAATAGGATATCAAGTACGTCGACGACGAAAAATCCTCGCGGGACCGCATCGTCCTCGGTCACGAAAAACACCTCAACGCATCTACCTACGATACGCAGCTGGTCCGAGCTGTCGAGAGTATATTATTTCGCTTTGACTGGAACAGGAGCGACATCCGACACGAGCTCAGTGGAATACGTGTAGTTGATTTCACGGACTGGGTCTGACCTCCTCCCGATTTTGAGTTGTAAACTCGTGACGAGGGGAAGGAGTGAACAGGAAGAGGAACCACACGGGCTCGCAGTAAAGGCCGAACTCGACGACTACTACGAACAAGAGATCAACCACGGGCGGCTCTATCCAAACCTCGACGACCTCGTCAACAAAGGACTGCTCGAGAAAGGTGAACTCGACAAGCGGACGAACGTGTACACGGTCACGCAACGCGGATTGCGGGAGATCGAGGCGCGACGTGAGTGGGAAAGTCAGTATTTAGAAGACGTGAACGCACCCGCTACGTCGTAGAATCATTATAAAAGCGGGACTGCTTTACCCACTTCCCACGAATACACAGTAAGATGGCTCGGCTCGTCTTCTATCACCACCCACAGGCCGAGAATTTCTCACTCAAATATAGCTCGGCATCGGTAGCAGAAATCCTGTCTCAGCGAGAGCAATCCGACGAGTCGACAAAACTCATCGGGTACCCCTTCGAAACACCGGTCTATGTGCTCTACGAAGGCGATTCAGAGATCGAATCTGCCCAAGATATCGACTTCGATCAGGAATGGCTAAGCGACCGTATTCGTGACCTCCCCCGTCCTGGGCAAGTTGTCGCCTTCCGGTTAGTGGAGTTGCTCGAGGCAGCTGTCGATGTTCGAGATGAGGATGAGTTTCGGCTCTACAAGGAGTTCGAACCGCAAAAAATCCAACAGGCACTCGATCACGTGTCCTGGGGAGCCCCACTTCCGACCGTCGCTGGAGAGGTGATGTCAAATTTGATCCTCCGCCATTCCCTCCCGAATGCGAATCATCGAACTGGCATCGCGATGCTGCAGTTCTGTATTGAGAGTGTGGACCCGGATTTTGAGATGCCACGAACACACGTCGACGACGATACCTGGCGAGAGTGGGTCGATCCCTACATCGTTGATTCCAAGCGGCTCATCACGGTCCGCCGGAATAACCTCCGTTTCAAGCAACTCGAAGACTTGGACGTCGACGTCGTTGAACGGAAAGACGGGATCCAAATCCGATTAGCCGAGTTCGAGCTGGATATGCACTGGCGAGAAGCCCTCTCAGAATACGTTGAGCAGCACGAATCGCACTGTACGGACTTCGCTCAGGCGGTCCTCCAACGCGCAGAACGGGACGATCTGCTCGCTCGTCAGGGACCCACGAAACAAGAGTTCATCACGTATCTGGAGGACGGACTCGTCGAACGAGACTTCAGAGAAATGTTCTGATCAGTCGCGAAGCTCAGCGACCGACTGACCGACCTCACGGACGTGTTCACTTCGCTCGAGGTCAAGTTCCTCAGCGAGGTAGTCAACTGTCTCTTCCAGGCTCATATGCGAAGAAAGTCCGCGAAGAGGTATAAACCTAGTGCTGAACGCTTCAGCACAGGCTGGTTGTAATCAATCCATCATCTACCGAATACGAGAATATCGATAGCTGTCTTTGATTCGGCGATGGTGATACTTTCCGTGAGAGGATGCCGCCATCAGTCCTTGATAGATTCTCTTAGGGACGTTGTAGTATTGATAGACTCGGCCACTGTGGAATTCGATCTCGAGGGTGTTCGAACTCTGATCGTAGCCGACACTTTTCAGGTTACTCGACGAAACGGGTGTTCGGTTCATAGCTGTGGGATATAGCGGGCTACCGTACTCTTGATACGAGCGAGTAGGCTATCCTCTTTGGACGAGTCAGCACCTTCAGGTTCAGCCTTGTCCTCGGCTGGCTCTTTCTCGACGACAGCATCGAGACCCAGTTCTGCGACACTCCCCGTCTCGACAGTCGACGGCGTTGTCCGATAGAGTCCTGTCTTCGCTATTGGAACGCCACGATCGCCGGCAGCTGTGAACGCCCCATTACAGAACTGGCAGTCGGGAGCAGCCTCTGCGTCGCTCACAAGGCGGTCTGAAGTTGCGCTGTACGTGCCGGTTCGGAATCCGTGCCGGTCGGCGAGGAGTCCCGTGAGGAACCGGTGCAGCGCGAACGTCAACCGTTGTACTGGTTCCTGATTGATCGTGATGACCGACGGTTGCTCTCCGGCAACGAGTTCAAGCCCGTACTCGAGATTGTCTTCGTCTTCGCCTTCGGCATCAATTCGATCTTCGTTAATCGCATCCAAGCAGTCCAGACACGCCCGGTTCGCGCCGGACACCTGAAAGCTGGTCGCGATGCTTCGGAGTCCAGCGTCGTCGTCAACATCGATATCCGTGCCTGCGTTGAACAGTGGCCGAAGGTACTGCTGGGCGGCCTCCGACACGAATCGACGTGACGTGGCGGTATCGGTGCCAGTGACAATCACGTCTGCAGCGACGACCTGTTCCAGAGCTCTCGGAGCCTGTACTTCCTCGTGGATGCCGTGATAGTAGATCGACGGATCAATATCGGAGACAACGCGGCCCAAGACCTCCGCCTTGGGCGTCCCACATCCGTCGATGGCCTCGGCCCACGCAGCTGGGACGACACCATCCTCGTCGGGCGTCCGCTTGGGATCACCAGCATCAGCCGGGCGTGCGCCGACGATTCGCGAGCGGTTGGATTCTTCCACGACGTCGGGATCAACGACCGTGATTGCGCCAACGCCGAGGTGAGCGAGCGTCTGGACTATTGGTGCACCAAGTCCACCAGCACCGACTACGGCGACGTGAGCGTCCCGTAGCCGATTGTTACCGCCGTCTCCGTGGAGCAACGCCTGCCGGTCGCGCATCTCGTCGTCACGGTTTGAAACCGGAGAGAGTCGTGAATCCGTCGTCCGAATCCGCTCTAGTTCACGGTCGTGAATAACAACGAGTTCATCAATCGGCGACGCGGCGGCCGTAATTGGCTCATGCCTGATCGTCGGGACGTCAGAGAGCCACGCCCGGCCGGTCAGACCTCCTTGGCCAAAGATGAGGCTTCCGTGCGGACCAGCAGTTCGACCGGTCAGTGATGCCATATGGGCCGGTTCGTTCTCGTCGTCGGTGCCGGAGTAGCACGGCTGGCTCGAGCGGGGATGGCTATGGCACATCAGGAGGGCCATATCGTCGAGATACCGGTGGTCAGTCTCGCTCCCCCGCATCATCGACCGTATCGTTGTGTGATCGAATCGGACGATTCCGGTCGACTGGTCGAGATATTCATCCCGATCCAGCAGGTGAACCTCTCGAATGAGATACTCGAAGACCCGCTGCCCACGATGAGTGTACTCCTGTGTACCGGCAACGAGATAGGCGGCATGTTCTTTCGGACAGTTCTGCTCTGGACGTACGAGGTGCTCGCGTAGCCGCTGGTAGTCGGAGCCTCGGATCCGAACCCGTATCCGGTCAGCGACCGGCCACTCGTGATCAGGGTCTTCTAGCACAGAGCGAAGCCAGTGAGATACTCGTGACCTGCTCCCCGTCGCCCGCTCTCGGCTGCCGTCAGTCTCATGTCCCTGCATAGATGTATTATCGGAGGGGTGATCGCCAGCGGGAGGGGTCGCGTCAGTCACCCTGTCGGAGTCGTCCGTTCGCGACGGTCTCCAGATACCACTCGAGATCGGTCTCGTAGGGTTCCCACTCGATACCGTCCAGTTTGTTGATGTGCCAGGAAAGAGCCAACCAGCCCCGGACTTGGTCGTCGCGAGATTTCCGAAGCTCGCCGCCTCCTTCAAGCCGGAGATCCTCGTCGACGTAGACCCAGTCCGGAGCCTTCTGGGGGTAGTTCTCGTGGACGCGGATCATCACGTCTGTCGTGTCCGCACTGTAGGCATCCGACGGGATCTGGTAGTCCCGAACGGTGACGTGGACGAACTGCGCCTCGGCCTCGGTATCGACATCGACCTCGTGGTTTTCTCGAAGGGCTTCGATGTCCGCTGCGAGCACGTCGTCGAGCTGGGTGCTCCCGTAGGCAGTATCAACGGGGATCGCGTCGAAGACGTTCTCTTCGGCGAGGTTGATGTCGCTGTCTTTGGGGACTCGATCGTCCTCGTCTGGAGGGTAGAGGACGTATTGGTTGGGATCGTACTCGAACGTGCGCAGCAGTTCGATCGGCTCGATGTACTGCTGATCGAGTACTTTCGTTTCCCCACTGACGGTCACCTCGTAGCCGTCAGTCTCCTCGTCATCCTCATCATCATCACCTTCATCAACATCTTCGAGCGCCTCGTCAAGACCGTCCTCGACTTCTTCAATGGCCTCTTCGAGTGCTTCGAGTTCCTCGGCGTAGCTAACATCGAACCCAGCCGCGTCCTGGAGGGTGTCGATGTCGTCTTGTGCTGACTGAATGTAGTCGGCTGCCCGATGGAGCGCGTCGTAGCGGGATTGATCCTCGTCGGTATCTTGAGCCTCGTCGATAGCGTCCTCTGCGGCTTCGAGTGCGGCACGGAGGTCGTCGGCCGTCCCTTCGTCGAGAGACTCGAGCTGATCGTTCAGTCCTCGGTAGCGGTCTTGGGCATGCTGAGTTGCTTCCTCGAGATCAGTTGGTTGCATGCACTTTCGCCTAACAGCGTCATCCCCTTAAGCACCACGCGGACTCTACCATCAGTAGCAGCATTGAGCGCACAATCCGCACCAAACGCATAAATCACAGAATCCCCAACAGCGAGACATGCGCCCCAGTGAACGAGTCCATATCGCGCCACTCGGGTTCGAGCGCGATCGTGTTGTCGAGGCTGCGAAACAATTGAAAGCTGATCGATTAATCCTACTCGAATGGGGTGAAGGGGAACGACCGCCATTTGTCGAGGAGCTGTATGAGGATATCGAGGCGGCTGGGATTGACCGAGAGATCCGATCCTGCAACATTTTCGATCTGTATGAGGTTGTCCGGGTAACGGCACGAGAGATCCAACAGCACGCAGATGATGACGTGTTCGTGAACATTGCAACCGGGAGTAAAATATCCGCAATCGGCGGGATGATCGCGTGTATGGTAACCGACGCTGTGCCGTACTACGTCGAGCCAGAACGATATGGTGAAAAAGACGCTCAACGGGTCAAACCGGTTTCCCACGGGGTGAAGAACATCAAGGAACTGCCGGCGTACCCAATAGATGCCCCCGAGACACAGCTCATCTACGTGATGGAGTACATTTACCGAAATGGCCCGGTCACGAAGAAGGAACTAATCGACTTCGGCCAGGGGAACGGTAAATCAATCCCAGCAGGAACGCCCGCGGAAGGGCTGCCATTCATAACGGACCACGAGGCAGACTCAGACCGAGCTCGCTACCGATTACTCGAAACGCACGTACTAGAACCACTGGCCGAGAAAGGGTTCATTCAAACCAAAGAAGTGGGTCGAAGGACCGACGTAGATCTTACCGAGGAAGGAGAAAATACACTTTCCGCGTTTAGACACCTCATCGAAACGTGACCAATTCGCTCAGCCGTCTACCGAATCGACATCTTCGAGAGCTTCTGTAGCGACATCACCTAACTCGCCAGCTTCGATATGCGAATACCGTTCACGGACCATTTCCTCGGAGTTGTCGAGATATCGAGCCGCGACGGTATACCCGAACGCGCGGACTAGCACCTCGCCCATCCCACGACGGCCACCGTGTGGAGCAAGGTAATCGTGTTTCGGATGTTCGATGTCGATCTCTGCAGCCTCCGAAAGCCGTTGGAGAATCGACCGTGCACCGTCCGTCGTGATTGACGGCGGCCGGATATCCTCATCGAGCGCCAGCAGGAGGTCGCGAGCGTACTCATCACGCCGCTCAGCAATTGCCTCTGGGGGTTCCCCTCGGTCGGCGAGCTCTTCCCGGACGAGCTCCGCGAGCGTCCGTTGGTCGAACGTCGGAAACACCGGCCACCGCTCCGTCGCTGGGTCCATCAGCTGACGATAGCTCCGCAGCGGCGAGATCACCGGGTCGGGGAGGCTGGCGGCGTCCCACTGCTGTTTCTTGCGGTAGACGTCCATACTCCCGTCGTCGAGGGAAAGGTCCTCCCAGCGAACGCCGCGCCGTCGCGGATCGTTCGGATCCCGGAGTAGCTCCCCGACGCGGACGGCGGTGTACGCGAGGACGAACACCAGCGCTCGGTCACGAGCGGCTTTCAGCGCCGCGTAGCGCGCTCGCTGCTTGTCGAGGGGGTCAGTATCCTCTGGAAGGGTCGTGTACGCCTCGACGGCGTCGCGGGCCTGTTCGTCGACGTGGCGGGTGAGGGCGTGGCGCTGTTCGGACGTCCAGGCCTGCTGGTCACCGGGCTTGCGGCCGTCGTCCTCGGGCAGCGGCGCCATCGCACTGGCCCGCTGCGCGTAGTGGGCCTCTAGATAGCCCTCGTTGACGCACCAGCCACACCATGCAGAGATATAGCGGTAATAGGTTTGTACCGTGTTCTGCTTGAGTCCCCGATCTCCACTGAGATGCCGGGCGTACTCCCGGAACACGCGGTCGTCGAGATCGTCGAAGGTTGGCTCACGGTCGACGTCGTCGGGGACGATCCCGGTCCAGTCGTCGTCGCCGCGGTCGCCGGCGACCCACTCGGCGAACCGCTCGAGCTCGCGGGCTGCGTTACGTCGATAGTTCCCACCGTCCCCACCGCGGCCTTTCCCCTTGTCCTGGAGGTAGCGCTCGAAGGAACTCGCGAGTGACTGATTAGTGCGTTCTCGAGGTGTCATGGTTCTTCGTTCGCGTACTGGTAAGTCGGACGGACGTCCTCGAGGAGCGCTTCGACGATTTCCCAGAGGATTAGGGAAGGAGTCTCGTATTCAAATGTGATCCCCCAGCGGTCCTCCGTATTGGCGGCAGAGTACTGGAAATGCGCCCGTCCGAGATCGGGATGGTCCTCGTCCTGGTGCCAGCCGGCGTGAAAGCCCGTGTTCGGATCGGTGTAGTTGATACGGAACCAATCGTGTGGGTCCTGTCGATACCACTTGACGGTCAGTTCCGGCGAATCAGGGCCCGTTGGGGGATTAAGGCGGGCTGGATCAAAAACCGCCCGCAGCTGCTTGGCCTCGATATCGTCAGGAACGTACTCGACGGCCGTGATCTGGGGGACACGGTCGAGGACGTCCCGCTTCAATTGGGCGTAGAGGTTCGCGTTCGGGTCACCACCTGGATGCGGGACAGACATCCGTTAGCTGCTGGCCTCGGCAGGCTCTGTCGTTGGAGCGAGGAAGTCCCATTCGCGGATGGCGAAGCCAACGATCTGGATACGCCGTTGAAGGTGCTCCCACTCGCGGGCGATTTCACGGCGCCGATCTTCCTCGTCACCGTCAAGGGATTCGTCAGCGAGCGTCCCGCGAAGCTGGTTCGGTGACTCGACGCCGAATTCGTCCTCCCAGTCGCGGATCTGCGTCTTCATATCGGCGAGACGGTCCGTAAGCTCCTCGACAGTGTGTCCGCTGTCTCGAAGGCGCATCGCCTCCTGCATCGCTTGGCGGCGATAATCAGGGTAATACGTCGTGTGAGTACCGCTTTCGTCACGGTGGAGGATGCCATCGTCGACGAGCCGATCGAGGACGCGCTTAGTTGGTTCGTGTGACCAGCCCGCTTCGGAGGCGATCCAGTTGGCCGTCTGTGGCTCCGACAGCTGCCGAGCAACCATCCGCACGCGGTCTTCACCCGTGGTCTGGCGTTCCATCAGGCCCTCGGAGTTCGATTCGTCTTCGGTCATACAACACCCTTCGGACTGTGTCTTAATATAGATTGAGGTCATTAGTCCTATATCGAATCCTCTTTTTCGCCATCGCCCTGATCTCAGCTGAGGGTAGCCAGAGCAAACTCGGAGCCCGGTCTTGGCGGCTCTACCCCGGGGGAAGCGCCGTCGTGAGGTGGTTACAGCATTCGTGCTTACCCGACGGCGGCGGGGTACTTCAAAGTGGTCGTGATTATTGGCATAATCAGAACCACTTGTTATTTTCGAGCCATCGGGAGAATTCGGGGGTCTAGAGTCTCTTAGCGCCGGAACTCCGCACTTCAGAATATTGTATATCGTATATCGCTATACAAAAACTCGGTCCCCGGTCTGCCAGACAATCCGCGTTTACGAAACTACAAATTGGGATTCGAGTTGGCGATCTCTCGATAAAGGTCATGTACCACCACAGTTTTGAGAGGATTTGATCCGATCACTACTGTTGTATCGGAAATTCCGGAAGTTGGGTTGTTCCAACTGTTCCCAGAATCATAGAGCTAATAATTCGAGCGAAGAAAGATAGGACAAGCTCTCCATGAACGTTGCAAAACTACTCCCGGTGGTTGTAGCTGTTTACGCAGTCACGCTACTTGCTGGGTTCTTCGTCATCCACAAGATATGACTCTCGATGCTCATCGCCACCGCTTCGCTTCTCGTAGGTGCGATCGTGTACATGGCTCGGAAATACCTCAGAGGCTCAACTGGGAACCAAGGTAGCTAGAGTCTGTCACCGAATTTTGTACGATGCGCACCGTATTCAAGCACACTCGCTGAAACGTGTCACAGGTAGAGGATTTCAACAGAACCGAGTATATTTCTATTTTTCCTTAGATACTACAGGTGATAGGCTCGGGACAGATCGTCGTAACACATACGCAATAGTGGAGGTTATAATCCCTATTGGTGCACCATACATGATTGCTGTCCCCACCCCGGTTAAAAGTCCATAGTCAGGTTGAGGGTGACTAAGCGAGAGGACACCATACAGGGCATAACCGCTCATGGTGATGACGGCGACAGCGATGCTCACCAGTATTCCGTTGTTTCGATATGTATGTATCCCTGCCAAGATAATCGCTGATACTGTGACTCCAAGTGGACTCATAAGTAAACTAGATGAGTTTCCCATCTCAAAATTCCCAGCAAGATAGAGTTGACCGAAGAACAAGGCCATGAGAATGACTGAATACCCGAGATATCGAAGAGATAGTTTCACCGACTTGCCTAAAAGAAACGATTTTAACCGCGAGTCCATACATAATGATGGTTCGCTAATAGTATAAGCTTTTCATCTAGAGAGTTCCCGGGAAATCAGACATATAGATAGTAGGTATATGTAGCTCTGTCATCCATATCACCGACACGCGGTTTCGACACATGTGTTCTACACTCCGGAAATTCCGGAAACCTGGTCCATCCGCTTAATACGATCATCACGCTCGTGTCAACCATGATCACTGACGCGCGCGTTCTCGACCCGGAATTCCTCCCGAACGACGTGGTGCAACGAGACGCCGAAATTAACCTGCTATCAAGTATTCTCCGTCCAGCCGTCGAAGGGAACCCATCCGATTCAGCAGTGCTTCACGGCCCCTCTGGAACCGGAAAGACGTGCATCGCACAGTACACACTCGATAAACTCCACCAGTCTACACTCAAACTGAACACGCAGTACGTGAACTGCTGGGAAGACCACTCGCACTTCTCTGTTCTCTACCGCATCCTCGACGGCCTCGACAAAACGCTCGACATCCACCGGCAATCAACACCACAAGAAGTTCTCCTCGACCGCCTCCACGACTACGACGGCCCACCATACATCATCATTCTCGACGAGGCCGACCAGCTCGACACCACCGACGTCCTCTACGAACTCGTGCGCACGCGGAAGCTCTCGATGATTCTCATCGCGAACGACCCTGACGTGATGTACACAAGGTTCGACGACCGCCTAGACAGCCGACTTCGTACTGCAACACGCATCGAATTCGACGCGTACTCAATTGATGCACTCACCGCGATTTTAGAGGACCGAGCGCGCTGGGGGCTGCATCCGGATGCAGTCACGACTGAGCAGTTGCAGTGGATTGCAGACGCGGCGGTCGGTGATGCTCGCGTGGCAATCGGGACACTCCGGCAGGCTGCTCAGCGAGCGGCTAGAGAATCCGAGACGATTCTTGATGAGCATCTTGAGGCGGCGGTTCCGGAAGCGAAAGCGGAAATCAAACAGAAGAACATCAGCCGCCTCACCCGCGACCAGCGCATCCTCTACAACATTATCACCGACACAGACTCGATCTCGATGGGTGACCTGTACGACCAGTACACCGCCGAGGTTGAGAACCCGAAAACGAAACGCATGGTTCGAAACTACCTGCAGAAACTCACTCACTACAACCTCATCGAATCGATCGGCAAACATCGAGGAAGACGCTACCAGCCTGTATAGCGGTTTCCGGCTCTGTTGAAATCCTCTTTTTCAGACACAATACAGCATGAAACAGCCGGTCGCTGAAGAGTGCGAATTTAGCAATGGTTCCGATAATATAGACATATCTCCTACGAACACTTTTCTCTACAGCGACCAGATACATCATCATGGATAGAAATAGAATTGGAGTTTTAGCTGGACTTGTCGGCGTCTTCGGGCTTGTCATTCAGTCCGTACCGGATATTATTCTCGGACGGGGGATTGACCGTGGATTTGAGGGCGCAATCCCGATGATAGGGAGTGTCGGGCAGACCGTGACGGTCTACAATGACATGGGCGGAATCGTTGGGTCGTTGGTGACGCTCGCTATGGCAGTCGGCCTTGGTTTGTACGTCGCCCGACGAGTCGATTTCTCTACAGAGTATCGGCGGGTCGGTGAGGCAATCGCTATCGGGAGTACAACCGGCGTCCTCGTCGCCGCCGTTCCGATACTACTCCAAATGTCGGGCACAACGTCGATGAATCTCATTACCGGCATCATATTAGTCGCAACCGTCGTTAGGATGCTCGTTGAAGTGGCACTTCTCATCACAATCGGCGCTATTGCTGGAGGCGCAATCGTCACGTTCCAGACGGATGAGGGGCGACCGGTCACACCGACCGGTGCGGATGATTCTCCATCAACCTCCCCGTCTGGATCTACACAGGAGGACTCACGCCCTGAATCTCAGCCTGCTCACTAATCACCGACCGTTATCTAGCTGAGCTGTATTGACCGAAACAGTGTCAGAATATATCCCTTGCTGAGGATTTCAACAGAGTCCGGTTTCCGGAAGGTGCGCCCGTATTGATTCATTATCACCAGGGCATTCGTTCTCTATGATCGACCGAAACAATGGTCGGAATCATGTTGCATGGGATATCGAAACAACAGGGTTCGGTGCAGACGATGTGTTGAGTGTCGCGGGGTTCTGGTTCCCCGACGGTCACGCAGTGTTATTCCTCAACGTCTATACAGACACCGACGCTGACAAGAGTGAGCTCGAAGAGCAACTGAGTGATCGAACAGATGGATTAGATGTCACAGTTACGTGTGTGAAGGTGGACGAGACATCTTGGTTGGAATACGGGAGCTGATGTTCGACCGGTTTTCAAAGGACTACGACCGCCTGATAGCGTATAATGCTGAGTCGTGGAAAGGCGGGTTTGACCTTCCGTTCGTACGCACCCGCTGTATCAAATGCGACCTCGAATGGGTGTTTGATGGCATCCAGTTTGCCGATCTCTACGACCCGCTGGCCAAACGCATCAACACCACCGTCACGACTCATGGCGCATCTGCGGACGCTAATACACTCACAGGCAGCCACGAACTCCTCGCACCCTCTCAACACAGCCTAGATACTCTTTCCGAGTATGTCTCGAATGACCACCCGTGGTACGCTGAGCGGTGGTATGACCCATTCAAATCATCTGCAAGCGCGGTCGATGCCTACCACAACGATAGCCATCTCGATGTCCTTCTGCACAACCTCGCTGACATCCACCGAACGTGGGAGCTTGGCGAACTCATCCGCCACTACGTCCCCAGCAAAGACATCTCAACAAAGAAATTGTAGACAGGCTAAGCTCCTACATTCGCTATGTGGAAAGTTCCTCATCGTACATCTCAACCACTGCTTCTATCCCATGTTTCTTAATCATATTCGTCATCTGTTCTCTCTGACGTTCGAATTCCTTCTCTTTTGCTTTGAGCTCGGATACAATCTGTGGTAACTGATGAAAAGCTAGGAGAATCTGTATTTTCTGACCCATCTCAGTAAGGAAATAGTCGTACCGTCCACCCTCCTTTCGGTGGCTTGGTTTCCGTACCCAAATCTCCAAGTCCCGCCCGCGTTGGAGTCGAGAGCCAACGGTCTTATTCGTGATTCGAACTTTTGGCTCGATCTCCTTGCGAGATATCCCTTGAGTGGGAATTACACTTAGAATATCTATTGTTCCTTTCTCTTCTAAGAAGCTAGCCACTATCTCTTCCATTGATTAGTTACCACAACTTGCACATCGTGCCAATTATAGGTTACACTCAGACGTAATTTACACTCAGAAGTACCTTCTCATTCACCGCTCTCCCCACCAATATCACCCCCAAGTACGACTCTAAAGCTGGAATTACCGGAAACTACACGCGGAACTGTAAGTGTAAACTACATCTTGATCCAGAAAACGAGTCATCGATGACCCCAGACACAACCGAGGAACCGATCGATACCGTGGCCGAGCAGACAGAAGACCTCTGCCATATTCACGACCATATCACACGCGTCATCGCAGCTCTCGACATACCTACTAGCTCCTTCAGCGGGTACGAGGAAGAGTACCGGGCCAAGTACGACCTGGAGGGGATTATTAAGGTGTTCTTGTACCAGCATGCGCGCGATGTCAACCAATCAGAGCTATCCCGCCGACTCCAAGGTGTAGCCTTCATTTATCAGCGATTCAGACTCTCGTCCCCTCCGGTCCAGCAGATCATCAGCCACAACTGGCGAAATCGCTTCACTGGTGAAGAGCGGGCCAGAATTGTGGAAACTGCCGAGCGAATCAAAACGATCTGTGCAGAACACGACGTTATTAAACCGTACGAGCCCGCGCACCCACCGGACGACATCGAGGAGGACGTTGGCGAAGAGCAAATCCGTGAGTCAGTTCAACGCGCGGTGGACCTTGGCTTGGACGGCTTCATCGATCCTCGCGCCGACAACATCACCTATTCCCTCGAAGCGTACTTCGAGCGGCAGAGCTACCTCAATCTTGCTAAGGCGGGAACCACAACGAAAGCACGTCGATTCGCTCGACTCAGCAACCGTTCAAAAGTTCCGCACGGTACAACGCACAATCGTACCTTGAAGAAACTCGCCACTCCCGAAGAACAGACGAAGCTGTGGGACTTCATCGGTGACAAACGCCAAGACTGGAAAGCGATTCGCGATACAGTCCTCCCCGCCTTCCACATCGGGGTCGAGAACATTCTCAACGCTCTTGAAGAAGGCGACAGCCCAGGCATCCGAGAACCAGTTAACGTCGCCTTCGACATCACAACCTGGCCGTACTGGTCATCACCGTTTCGCGACGAGAATGACGTCGAGTGGTGGGAAGAGCCCGTCACAATTGAGTACGACAGCGGCGCAACGCGTGATGTCTATCCGAAAGAGGACTACCCAGAGATGGTGAGTGGCACCAAGGAATCGCACCAACGTGCATTCAAGTTCGCGACGCTCACCATCATCGCAAACGACACACCGATTGTCATCGCAGTCGAGCCGGTCCGCGACAAACGGCAGTGGGAGCCCGACAGCGTTGAAACGCGTACACGCGGTGAGCTCGTTGATGCCCTCCTCAAACAGGCGAAGCAGCACGTTGATATAAATAAGGTGCTTGCCGACCGTGAATTCGACAGCCTGGAAGTCAGGCATCAGATCGATCAACACAACGGGTACTACATTATCGGGAAGCGTAAGCAAGCAAATAGCGATAAGATTGCGATACAAAAGACCATTGAAGACGAAGTATCTGATGTGAGCGTTGAACAGGGGACACTCACATACGATGGTGAAACGCACGATATCTCGTTTATCTACGTGCCGAAAGACACAGCAAAAGACAGTGAGGAGTACATTGAAGGTGATTATGCGATATTCACGATCAATGCGCACGTGTCACCTGATCGGGCGCAAGGGCTTGCACAGCAGTACCGCGACCGCTGGATGATCGAAAATGAATACAAGACCATCAAGAAGCACTTTCTACCAACCTCAGCGACAGCTGACTTCCGTAATCGCCTCCTCTATTTTGTCATTGGTGTGGCGCTGTACAATGTTTGGCGGATGGCGAACTACCACCTACGAGATGAGGTGGATGTGAACTTAGGAGAAGATCCGCCGATCCTGGCTGGAGAGATCGTTGAGCTGGTCGGTCTCTGCCTCTTTGACCCTGGGGGGTAGCGAAGAACACTTTTTGTCAGGACGCGTTGTTGTGTAGCGACTGCTCTCGATCCAAGTTGTATATTTCTGTGTGATTGGATAGGAATATTCACAACACAACTTATCGTTTGGTAGCGCGCCGATCACACCCGGCGCTGACTCGGTGATTCAACACGCATAGATAATTCCATGCTGCCAGATTTGTGTATCAAGTTATCCTAATCAGGTTGTGGTCTGCGCGAGGTCATTCAGTCTCCGAGTTCCGAAAGCCGAGCCTGAATTTCCTCAGAATCCGCCTCAGAGAGCGCCTCAACACCGAACTGGACGAGTAGCGGGTAGAAGTGGCGATTTTTCTTGAACTCGTCCTGGCCCGCCTTGCGGAGCTTCAGCTGGGACTCGAGGTAGGTATCCTCCATCTCGTCGAGGACATCGTCGGGAATGTAGATCGTCCGCCCATTCCACTCGTCCTTGATGTTCGTCTTCGTTTTGCTCGTTTCGTTCGTTTCACTCGTTGAAGTCGATTCGGTCGTTTCGGTCGATGAACTGGTTTCCACCGTTTCACTCACCTCACTCGTTTCGCTGGATTCGACCTCATCGTCCTCCTCCTCGTAGTTGCCCTCGATGCCGGAAGCATCACCCCAGCCATCGCTCATGCTTCCACCTCCTCAGGTGCGGTCTTCTCAAACGTCTCGTCGAACAGGTCGGCGATTTCGTTGAACAGGTCGCGTGCATCCTCAACGCGCTGGTTCTCCTTGCCGAAACCGAAGACGGACACCCCTTCGCCAATCGACTGAGAGAGGTCGGTCCGCTTCGGGATCTCGAACACCGGGAGAGAGTACGCCGACTTGATCTCCTCGATGGTGTCGCGGTGTTCGGCGTTCTGCTCGACGCGGTTACAGACGATTGCGAGCCGATTGATGTCTCCGTACGCCTGTTCGAGGGAGCTCAGCTGCTTAGCGAAAATCTGGAGGCTGTTGGCGTTGAGTTTCTCGGGAATGACGGGGATGACAACGTTGCCAGTCGCGACGAGCGCGTTGTCGGTGAGGACGTTCAGAGATGGCGGCGTGTCGACGATAATGTAGTCGTAGTCCTTGTCGAGCTCGTCCAAAGTCATCTCCAATCGCTCGCGACTCTTCGGCGCCTCAAGCAGCGTCTGGATGTTCTTGTTGTTTGCGAGTTTCTCGCTGGCGGGAAGGATGTCGAATTCCTCGTGCTCGACGATGATGTCGTTCACCGATTCCATCTGGTCGAAGTCGAGAACGTCGAACAGCGTTGTACGGTCGGTGTCGTAGTACAGATCGTTGTAGCCAAGCGAGCAGGTGAGCCCTCCGTGGTAGTCGATATCGACTAGGAGGACGTCGTGGCCTCGGGCAGCGAGTGCGCCGCCAGTATGAATGACGTCGGTTGTCTTCCCCGCGCCTCCCTTCTGATTCGCCACCGTGATTCGTGCGGTGTTGGTGTCAGTCATTATCTTCGTTTCTCTCGTTGTGTTCGTTTCGTTCGTTTTGCTCGTTTAGTTCGGTGCGTTCGGTGAGGTTGTTTCACTCGGTGAGAGGATTACTACGATGTTAAAACCACTGTTCGTTTCGCTCGTTGAACTAATTGCGTTCATTTCTATCACTCAATTCGTTCCGTTCGTTTTGTTCGTTTCTGCTAAAGGCCAACCAGAGACAAACCAGTTCGTTTGAAGAGTTCAATTCATCAATCTCGTTTACTTCATTCCATTCATTCTATTCGTTTCGTTCGTTCCTTTCGTTTCGGCAAAGGAGGTCGACACCTTCTGTGGGGATGGCGAAGCTGGATAGGATAGTCAGCTGAGAAGGCTTCGACAGGTACTCGCAAAACCGACTTCTCAGAGGGGGTTAAAGCGATCGGATGGACAGACGTTTCTCAAACTCTTGGTCCGTCTTCTCTCGAATTTCGTGGCGTACCTCATCTTGGTCGGATTCAATCCCGAACTCGTCCTCAAACGAATCGAACCCAAGCGTCGACAGAATATCCAAGAGGAGCTCGATTCGTCGATCCTGCAGAGTCTCGTAGGTCCAGAAGGAGTTGAAATACGCCACTACATCGGCGTCCACATTCGAAACGTCACCGCCATCGTGCTGCTCACGGAGTTTGTCGAGGGAGTCGCGATCGACGTTGCCGTATTCGGCCGTGAAATACCGATTGGGGTAGATACTGGCGAAACCGTCGATCTCGGAGTAGTACTGCGTCATCTTCTCGGCGAGTGGCCGATTACTCGCCCCGATATTATCGGTGTCACGGAGCAGGAGGAAGTTCCCGATATCGTCGATGAACCCCTGCGTGATGAACTCCGAGATATTGTCTTTCAGTCGCTCCTCCTCTTCGTCGAGATCAGAGCGCTGCACCAGCTCGATATAGCGTTCGATCTCTGACGCGATCTCGATGTCCGGCTCCGAGTCGAGTTTGAAAAACTCCCGAAGCCACGTCGGGTCTTCCGGGTCGCTGACGGGAGTCTGCGGGAGGACGTGTTCGAGATGGATGTTCCCCATGTTCAGGTCTCGCTCGACGGCACGACTACTGTCGTCGAAGTGATCCTGGGCGAACTTCCCGAAGAGCAGTCGCGCCGTTCCGGTACTCCAGGACTGCGTCTGAACGACCGTATCGACGAACCGGTCGCCGAACAGCGTCGGCGTAGAGGAACGCATCTCGGTGATGAGGTACTCTCGAGAAGCCTCGTATACACTATCTGGAGTGGCGTCGGCAGTTGGTGCGAGATTGAACTCCTCGACGGCCTCGATGAAGACCTCGCGGAAAATACTCGGTCGTTCAGAGATGAGGAGGCGTCGCAGGTTGAGTTTCTCGATGGTCTCTAGTACGCGGTGGAACTGTGCTGCATCCGGTTCCGATTCAGGATTGGTGTGATAGTAGAGCGCCAGGACGAATGGCCGCCACTGGTCCATCTGTTGGTTATTGAGGCGAACAAGGATTTCCCGACACTGCTCTCGGTGACTGGCTAACTCAAGGTCCTCGGCGGCGAGCTCCGTGGTTGTGATATCTTGGTAGTAGTCGACGAGGTCGTGCGCGTAGTCGAGGAAGGCCTTCGCTTCATCGAGATTCCGAAGGCGCGGGACGACATCCGAGTCGATGTTCCGCGTGTCGAAGGCGTTGGTTAGTTCGGCGCTGGCGTCACCAATCCTGTCGATGCCATCGTCGACGATACTCAGATAGATCGAGAGGTAGTCGTCGATGGCATCACCATCGGTCGCGAACGCCACCACGATGTCCTCCCACTTGTCGACGTACTCGTCTTTCACGTCAGTATCGAAGAAGGCGTTCACAACCGCCGCCCTGATACGGTCGATCTTCGTCAGATCGACGCCGCGGTCGTTCAAAATCTCGAATATCTGCATCCGGAAGTCCGACTCCGCCTCTCGAATCAGGTACTCCCCGACGTGGTAGGAGTTGTAGACGTAGTTGAGGATGTTCACGAGCGCTCGCACCGTCTCGTCCGGCGTGGCGGCGTCGGCGACGACGCCGCTGATCTTCTCGTCGTAGAACTCGTAGGCCTTCAACAACCGCCGGTGTGAGCGGTACAGTTTGAAGAACGCCCCCAAGGAGAGCGAGTCAGTATCCAAGTCCGCGAGGTCATCGTCCGTGGTGCCGAACCGGTCCAGACACTCCGAGACTTGCACCGCATCGCTGTTGTTCCCGTGGATGCTGAAGTCGGCTTCATTCTTGAGATAGCCCACCTGGGCGGACGGCCCCATCATGAGGGCTTTGAAAAATTCAGCGTCGTGTTTGTTCAGCGTGAGCCGAGGCTCACGTTTGCCGAACGACTCCTCTACATAGAGGATATCGGTGATTCGCCCGATCCCGTAGTCCCGGAACTCCGCCAGGGTATCGTCCTCGATAGAGGCTGGATCGACGTCCTCGAGGTGCTCCATAAGGACGCGCAACAGCAGGTGCGTCGTCGTCAGCCGCTGTTGGCCGTCGATGACCTCATACACCTGTTTGTCGTCGTTGACCGCGAAGTACATCGAGCTGAAGAACACGTCAGACACTTCGCGTCGGTCAGCGACCAGGTCGGCATTCACGAACTGCTCGATGTCCGACCAATACTGTTCGTGGTGGATGTTCTTCCACGAGTACAGTCGTTGGTACTCTGGTACGTTGAACTTCTGATCGGTGAGGACCTCCCCCAGAGTCCGTTTCTCCATCTCGAAATTCTCGGCCGTAATCGGCCGAACTACCTTCCCATCACCGACATTCCGGGTATCGAGATCTCTGCCATCGTAGTCGATGTACTTATCATACAAATCGTCAGCCTCGTCCGACATTATTGACTGCTGTTTGTAGTCCGTCCATTTACCGTTGTGGGCGGGTTTCCGGGCGAGTCAGGTCACCCCAGATGGTTAGCCAGTTCGTGGAGACTCTCTTTGAGATTGCGCTTGAACTCGGTAGAGACGGTAATGAACTCGCCATCGTCGCTGTGTTCCTTGTACTTTCCCAGCGAAAGAGCGAGCTCCCCGCTCGGAGTTGCAACGAGCTTGAAGATAACTGAAGTGCTCTGTAAGCCGGTTTCCAGCCACGCCTTTTCGATATCTGCCCATTCGCCAGCGGAGGTATCTGCTGAATCCACCTCGTAAGCCAAGCTGTGAACCTTCCCCCGATTCCGAGAGTGTCCAGTCTGAACTGGAGCGAGCACGTGTTCAGTACCGCGGACCTGCTTCCCGAGCTGAAGCATCGTCCGCCCATCAGGCGTCTCGGTGAGTTTGAACCACTTCTGGTACGGGTCATACGAGGCACTCAACCACCAGAATCCGAGATCATTCCAGTCCGATTGGCCTCCCTGATCGAACTTCCCGTACTCCCATGCTCGACGAAGACCCTCGCTGTGTTCAGCTAGATATTCTCGCGGCAGGACGACGTCCATCGAGGGATTGGCTGGCTTTGATTGTCGGAGCCAGTGGATGACGCCGTGATACCCGTCGCTGAAGTCGTGTTGGACCGCGTGAGGCCAGGTCGGGAGAATGCCAGAGAGATCGACGTTGAGTCCGGAGAAGTCCTCTTCTCCCAACCAGAGGGCGCTGTACCCTGCAGCGAGATACTCAGCGGTTACTGCGTCGACATCCTTGTCCTCGTGTTTGTGCTGTACTTCGACGCCGATGCCACGGCCCTCAGGGAACCGAGGCTGTGGAAACTCAACGAGAATATCGGCACGCCGGTCACCCAGCTGCTGTTCTAGTCCTATTGTAGCGTCGGGATACTCGGTCGTGAGCTTCGAATACGCGATCGACTTCATCCGCAAATGAGGTGGAGATTCACCGCCACAGTCAGTCTCCTCTTCAGCAGCGTGGTAGAAATGCCGTGCGACGAACGATCCCTTACGGCGATGGGAATCGCGAATTTTCAATTGATCGCCGCACTTCGGGCACTCGAGGAGACTCCCTTTCTGTACCTGATTCGGAATGACCTCGGTGCCGTCGTGGAGGGCCAAGAACGGCATTCGAATTCTACATTCCTAGTGGTCACCGATATTGATTGATGAGGTTACGGATGTCATCAGAATCTACATAGAGACCTTGTAGCCGAGTGGTTCTGTCCGCTTCTTTCAGTAGCATGTCTCCGTCTCCGCCAAGTTCCTCTGCTCCACCTTCGTCGATTAGAATTCGAGAGTCAGACTGCTTTGGAAGCCGGAAAGCCACCCGAGTATCCAGATTAGCACGGAGGTCCGTGTCGATAGCTTCGTGTGAAGGTCGCTGGGTAGAGATGACGAGATGGATACCCTGTGCCCGTGCGATTTGGGCGATTCGGCGCACGTTGTCCTCGGTGTCGTCAGCGTCTTCTCCAAGTTGCTGGAGTAGGTCGCTGTATTCGTCGATGATGACGACGATCGGCTTCATCTGGTCATCAGGGTTCTGCTCGTTGTACTCTCCGATGTCACGGCATACGCTTTCCCGCAGCAGCTGTTTTCTACGTGGGATTTCGTCCTCGACGAGCCACTCGAACAGGTTGGCAGCATCTTCGGCGTCAGTGATCACTTCGCCGTTAGAAAGGTTTGGCAGAGCATCGAAGAAGATGAAGTCGGTCTCCTTCGGATCAACTAAGGCGAACTCGACGTTGTCTTCGCCTTTCTGCTCCATGAAGTTCATAATCAAGGAGTACAGGAACACGGTCTTCCCGCTGCCTGTTGCTCCGCCGACCAACATGTGTGGTGCTTCAGAGAGATCAGAACGGTAGACATCACCGTCTGGTGTAACGCCTGCTAGGAAGGGTAGTGAGGATGTCTCAATCTCGTCGGACGGCTTGTACCGGTCTCTGTAGTCGCGTTGAGGTACCACAACGTTGTTTTCCCGGGGGACGTCCAGAGCTACGTACTCTGTTCCAGGCAGTCGCTGGACGATCGGTTCTTTCTCGAACGCCATTTCCCGGGCGATGTCCTCTGTCCGTTGCTCCAGGGAACTCTGTTTCTCGCCTGGTGCCAGACGGATCTTGAAGCGTACCACGTTTGGTCCGACATCGATATCGTCGGGATCGATGTTCCGGATGTTGATCTTGAACTCGTTGAGAACCCGTTTCAGGGTTTCTACCAAGTCAGTGTATTCTTCGGGATCGCCGAACCGGTCAGCAGATTCAGTATTGACGTCTGTCTTTTCGTCGTCGCCGACGGTGTCTTCCTCTTCCCCACCGGTTTCCTCTCTGTCGACTTCCGTCTCGCTTTCGTCGATTTCGTCCGTTTCCTCTTCTGCGACAGCTTCCTCTTCGGCATCCTCTTCCGGCCGTTGGTCTTCCCGGTCCTCGATGCCGCTGACAATCAGCCGCTTGATTGATTGTCGGGGAAGCTTGTCAACCCTGATGGACTGGGCGTTCGGAGTTACGCCGTCAATCCGTTCGTCCGAAGTGGCTTCGCTGGTGACTTCGACCGATACGATCCTCGGGTTGATCTCGATTTGGGCATCCCCGTTGAATACGTCGTTAATCCGGTCTGCCCACTCCTGCTTACCCTCCATCCCTTCTGCGGAGGTCAATTCGTAGTACAGTTGTTCGCGGAGAGCCTCTTTCCGGGGCGACGTGGTGAGGTTTTTGTCGCCTGTGAACAGGCCACGGATTGTGTCTGTCGTCTCGAAGACTTGGTCGACAGCGTTTCCTTCCACGACCTTGGTGCCATCTTCGTCTTTGACGGTGTAGGCGCCGCTAGTTTCTTCCAGAGTCTTGATTTCGATGATGTCGAGGATAAGGCCACCATCATCGTCGAACTGGACAGTAAGGATGTCGGCCCGGCTTTCGCTGTCCCCCAGATTCAGCCATTCCCGGGTACGCGGGTTGTCGATGGAGAAGATCAGCTTGGGATCTGCCAGCGTCTGCTGGAGCCACTGGACGGCGATAATGGAGCCAAGCAGGCCCTTCGTATTTCTGGATTTCCCGCTGCCGAGGGTTTCCCGGGTGATGAGGCGGAGAAGGCCGCTTTGTTGTAGGTCAGCGATTCTCTCCGCGATATCCTCCAAGTCGGTGTCGTCAGGCGCGAGACGGTATTCGGTAATAATGCGGCGGAGAACCCGTCGGAAGTAGTCGATATCCTCTGAGTACGTGGCGAAGTCGCGTTCGCCGCGTCGTTCTCTGGAAATCAGGTTGTCCTTCCAGAATGGGTTGCCGTTCATCGGCGGTGAGGATATGGAGACCCAGATCGCGGAGTCGAGGAGGTCGTCGATAGTCTCCTTTTCGACGTTGAGTTCGTTGACCTCAGCATTGTGGATGGCCTGCCGCTGATTATACAGCTGGTTGATCAGGTCCTGGTATTCGGAGAAGAGGACTCCTTCCTTCGACGGCGAGATATTGATTTTGTCCTCAAGCAGGTCGTAGTCGAACTCTTTCGGGACGTACAGCGGGTGGATTGTGGTCTCAGCATCACGCTCAAAGGTCTGGATGCTGAAGTTGCTCTGGTCGTTAATCAGGATGAAGTGCTGTGGGTCGCCTTTCAGGCTCTCGGCGTATGAGTCATAGCTGGGATGTTCGGTTGTAACGATCTCGAACTCCCCAGAGTCGTTGTCTGGGCCGAACAGATTAGTGATATCCTCGGAGACGCTTGGTGAGGCAGTGCCGTTGAGGACAGGTTTCTCTTCGTCCTCGATGAAGGCGAACTCCACTGTTGCGCCTTGGATTTCTTCTTTCTCCGCTAAGTCAGCGATGTCAGAGAGAAGGTCCACAGGATCTAGAGGATCGATGACGCTGATCTTGAGGTGGCGTTGAGACGGTGGGTATGCTGACGTGAACTTGTCGAGGACGTAGTCGTAGAACTTGGAGTTCGTTCCTTCTGCAGCATTCTCGATTCGGGTATAGACAGGCAGCCTGTCGAGCTCCGCGGATTGTACGAGATAGGTCTCATCCGCCAGTCTGTAGTTCCCGCCGACGTGGATGCTACGGAGGACGTGTGGCTGTTCTTCGACGCTGTTGATGAGGAAGTTGCGTTCTTCCTCGGTCAGCGACTCTTTTTCGTCCTTCATCTCCCGCGCCAGTTCGGAGTACTTCCAGAGGTGGAGCGGGTGGAGTGGGGAGAGGACGAGTTCTCTATCGTCTTCGTATTCGAGAATGACGGTGTCGAATAGGAGGAAGTCGGAGAGAAGCTTGGAGGAGCCTTCAGAGCTAACGTCCTGAATCTCCCGGTACTTCTTGTCCAGTTTGTCCTGGACCTCACGGTAGGCCTCTATGTAGTTTTCTGCGGATTCGAGCAGGTCATCGTCTCCGAGAAGCCGGATAAGCGGTGCGGATAATAGTCCTGGTAGGGCGTCGACGAGTTCGCTACGGGCTGTTACGTATCGGTCGATGGATGCAACTAAGTCCTCGAACTTGCCGCTGTTCTCAGCCACTCTACGGAGTTTTTCGAAGCTGCTGTCTTCGCCTCGTGGCTGGAACTTCTCGGTTCTCAGAGCCTGGAAGTTCTTGATCGCGCTTTGCCTGTCCTCTGGGTTGTGGATGATACCACCGAAGGAGTCCTCGGTGACGAAGTGCTCAATAAAGTAGTAGAGGTCGTCGTTGACGTCAAAGGCCAACTGTTCATCTCCGGTGAACTCCATGTCGACCCGGTTTTCTTCTTCCTCGACGGCTTCTCGGTATTGGTCATCGAACTCTTCTGAAAGCCGTTCCAGTTCCTCGTTGTTGTCGTCGAAGACTGCCTCCACGCTAGCGGATTCGACGTCTCTCCGAGTGCTGGTGGTTGAACGTCGCTGGCTGGACTGGCCGGAGGTGGAGAATATCTCGTTGACCTCATTGTACGTCAGGTCGGCGAGGATCTCCGAGTCACCTGTTCGTTCGAACCGTCGAAGCTTGGCTACAGATTGTTCCCGTTCTTCCCTTTCGCTGTCATCGACTTTGGTGACACTGTTAGTGAGCCGGCGTCGATCCCTATTCGACATATGGGAGACCCGCAGCACGAGATCCAGGTTATCGGAAAGCCTGTCAGGGATTTCATCGGGGTTGTTAAGCCCCGGATCATTGAACAGCCGCAGTCTGTAGAGTTCGGTTCCGAGGGCGTCGAGTGAACCTTGTTCTGATTCTTTGAGCGTCGACGTTGCGTAGTCAGCAACTGCAGGGATTTCGAACCTGTCGTAGAGGTCGGAGCCAAGGGTTTCCCAGATAGCTTGGGCTGGGGGACTGTCGGTGAACTGTTTCTGGGCCTGCATCTGGTCGGTGATTTCTCGCGTGATTTCTGCCAGAGGCAAGTCGACCATACCCTCGAAATCTTTCATCGAATTCAGGCGGGCGTGGTCTCCCCGAACCAGAATCACCAGTTTCTCTGGTTCGATGCGTCCGTCCCATTCGAATCCGGTGTCGGTCCCATTCCGCCAGTTGACGGCGACACTAACTTTGTCTGTGAGTCTGACGGAGGAGTCCTCTGTCCGTGACTGGAGATCGTCGATGTCTGCTTCATCGATGCTGACCATAGCAAGGCCGACATCGTACCGTGCGTTACTGCAGAGAATATCGACGAACTCCTCAGCGTCGAATCGGGGTGGCGATTCGATTATAACTCCGATGTTTTCCTCGGTCAGCTGGTCGACTGTCTCGTTAGCGATTGCTTTGCCGATCAGATCCTCGTTGCTCTCGAATGAGCTGTCTTGTGTCTGTGTGGTTTCGCTCATATTTCCTCCTCGGGGACAGAGACGATGGTAACGCCGTCCGCGTATTCCTCAGCATATCCAAGGCTTGATACTGCTTCTTTGAAGCCCTCGTAGTTCTGGTTGTTCAGCGGATCACTTTCGGATGCGCTGGCACCGAGGCGGATGTCCCACTCCGCCAGGTGGCTACGGTCCTGTTCGGTTCCGCCCACGATGATCCCGTACCGTTCCCGGAGTTCTTCTGAGAGATCTTGGAGAGACATGCTCGTGCCTGGTTCGATTACGGAGAGTAGGACGGGTTCCAGCATCTCGGGGTCGGGCCGATACCTACGTTTGTTCGCCCGGTTTCCTCGTGGTTTGAGGATCCCGGCACGCCAGGCGAAGGTCTGGGCTGTGGATTGCGGTGTGTATGTGTCGAATCGGTTCGAGAAGTCGTGGATGACGTTGCTTACAGCATCCACCAGCCTGTGGAAGGTGGTATCCTTCTCGGGGTCTCGCGAGGCTCGGAATACCTGCTCGAATTTTTCGTAGTCCTGCTCGATCTTGTCCTCCTTATTCCGGTTCAGTTCTAGGAAATTGTGGTTCTCGAGCTCTCGGAGGACGTCTTCCTCGCTGTAGTCTTTGAAGCCCTGCAGGTCAAGGACGTGCTTGACACCAAGCCTAGTGGCTAACTGGATTTCCGACCCGACGACGCGGAATGATTCAAGGCTGGCGTCGGCTACCGGGTTGTTCCTGTTTCCGGTGTAGTTCAGCACGATTGGGACAGGTTCGTCTTTGCCCTCGTCATCCCGGATCTCATTATGCCGGTTGGCCATATAGACGTAGAGCAGGAACCCGCCGAATTTGATGGTGCGTCGAAGGTCACGGGCGTAGTTCAGGTCGTAGTCGCCGTTGGAGTCCTTCAGATGCTTCGACAGGGTTTCGAAGCCTTCGACGAATTCATCCGCAATCTTCCCGTCCCCGAATGCGTCTCCCAGGACAGGTTCTTCCCAGGGTGAGACCGTGACGTTGCCTTTCCCTCCGTCTTTGGCCAGTGGCCGGAACAGGAGAGAGATAGCGTCGTGGTGATCCTGAAGCTGGTCGGTCAGCTTCTGATTGATGTCACTGTCAGATTCGTCCAGTACGGTGTAGATGAACTGTGACGGTGTTACACCGATTCGGCGGTAGGCGACGAACCAGTCGCTCATAGAGGTCATTGCAGAGTGTCGTGGACTACTTGCGTAGAGGGCGTTGTCGTTGTCCAAGACCTTCCGCATCCTGTACCGAAGATTGTCCATTTGTTCGTCACTGAGATCGCGGGAGGACTCGAACAGGCCGTGGTATTTCTCGTCCAAGTCGCTGGAGGGGGTTTTCCCAGGTTTCTCGACGAATTTGAACAGGTCCTCCGACTGGTGAGTAGATCCCAGAACGTTACTGAAGACGACCTGGGAGAGATGCACCGGTTTTAGAGAGGCAGAGGTTGCTTTGAATCCGAATGCGGCTTCCGATGCGTCGGAGTTTACGTCGTTAAGTCTCATTGGCATTGGTGTTCACCTCCGCTCCATCTGGTACCGGTCATCGTTGACTGTCAGAATCTCGAGTTCGCCAGTTTCCGTGTCCATGATATGGACGGTGCCGTAATCTTCATCGTGGCTTTCCCTGTACTCGATTTCTTCCATAAATTCGAGCAACTGCTGTTCTTCTTCCCTTCCACGTAGGATGTAAGGGATGTTGCCGTTCAGGGCACCGAGTGTCTCTGATAGGTCTGGATCAATCCGAAGCCTGACTGTTGAGTCACGTCCTTCGTATTCGAGAACGTGGTGGTCGTGGTTGTAGTCCATTGCATCGCTGATTTCGGGATGGAGCTGCGGGACTCGGCGGTTCAACTCGCGCTTGGGAATTTCTGTCCGGGAGATAAGGGATAGGGAGCTTTTAGATCGATAGTTGTGGGAGAGCCAGACGCGGAGATCGGAGCCCTTGGAAGAATCCGGCATGAAATAGCTGTTAATCATCTCTATGACGTCCTCTTTCACGCTTTCAGCCGAACGGTCCCTGTTCCGCTGGTTATGGAAGGAGTAGTTGGTCTCGTGATAGAGGTCGCGAGCGTCGTAGTCTTTGATGGCTACGTCCTCAAAGTAGAACTGACGTTTCTTCTCGATGAATCGTTGGTCGACTTCTTCCTCTGAGTCTTCTTCGTCTCTCCGTGAAACCTCTTCTTCAGCGTCAGCCCAAAGTTTGCTGTCGATAAATGGATGAGTGAGGTCACGGGGATGGAAGTATTCGTTCAGGAGGGTGAAGATCTTCCCGCTGCCACTGAAGGCGAGGTTGTAGTATTTCAGATCTTCGTCAAACTCGGTGATGCTCTCTTCTTTGGCTCCAGTAATGCAGTAGGCGAGAAAGTTCAGGAGGTCACGAACGGTGACGTGGGCGTCCAGATGGCCCACGGACTGTAGGAGCCGGATTATATTTTCTCGGACACGATCATTCCTCATCTTATCCATATTGTAGGCGATGTGTCCGTCGATGTCGTCGCCGTTGTTCTCTTTGAGGAACTTATTCGAAGTCAGATTCTCGATGGCTTGGCCGATGACCTTTCGGGTGAGAATGTTTCTGTTGTTGAGATCGATGACGACGATAGAGTCGAAATCAGCGTTGCCAGCTTGATCTTCGTCGTAGATTATCTGGTTTTGGAACTGGCTCCGAACTTTTTCCAGGAAGGGATAGTCGTCGGCGTGTTGGGTAGTCATCTCGTAAAGAGGGCCGTCATTAATAGCGAGAATACCAGGTCGGTCGTCGTCGAGGGCGTCTTTCCATTTGTCAAGTAGGACAGTATAGTCGTCGTACTCGGAGGCGTCAGAGAGATAGAAATAGTCCGGTTCCGGGTACTCAGGCTTCATCTGCAGGATGTACTGTGTTTTACCGTCTCCAGGGTTCCCAGTGAGAATGACCTGCTTCCCATCTTCTAGTGCGTCCTGTAGGTATTCCTCACCATCTAGACGGGTTGTAATGTGTATTTCTCTGCGTTGCTCGTCAGTGAGCTGTTCAGCGAAGCCTCCCTGTGCCAGCTGTGAAAGGAATCGTAGATTCAGTGTCGATGCTTCAATTCCCATATTTATCGTTGATGTTGGTGACCGAATGTTCCCGTCATGTTAACTGTTGCTTATAATGAACTCACTGAGACTGGCTTGCCGTTTGTCGAAATCGATCTCGCTGCTCAATTTGAATTCTTGCTTGTCAAATTCCCTAATATTCTCCAAGACGTCTTGTTTCTGAGCTCTCATGCTTGCCCACCTATCAATCCAATACTGATAGATTGACTCCTGCTCCTTCTGTGGGTCGTCGAACTTCCAGTAGTATTCTGGGTTGTCGTCGATTCCCAGTAGATAGTCTTGGGAGTTCTCCGCCAGATCGATTCCGTACACAATCCGTCTAGACTCGTGTTTCAAGAGATCCGTCTCTAAACCGCAGTTCTTCAGGCCACGGCGGATTTTCCGGATGCGAGGAGAGACACCTTCTCCGAACCGACCTCGGACCACCTTGCGACCTTCCTCTAACTGTGTGACCTGACTAATCCGTTTTCGTGTTTCGGGACCGAACTGGATTGAACCGTATCCTTCAGTGTACCCGATCTGGTCGTATTCGATCTCGCCGTTTTCGGTTGGAACCCGGATACGGTCGTACTGGGCACTTCCAATCTCAAACAGGCCAGTGGTGTCGAGGAAAACCAGTTCATTCCGTTTACTCACTGCTTCGCCTTTCATCGAGCTGGCGATTTCGCTCTGGTAGTCGCCGTATTTGTCCTGGTACATGTCGATGACCTTGGGACCCGTCAAGGCCATCGCCACAAGCTTCCCTCCGAGAATACGGTTATAGGGAGGGATAGCGCCACAGACCATGATGTTCATCATCCCGGCACCGACCCGCTCCTTTTTGATCTCCTTCAGAGCTGTTTTGATAGCTCGCCGCCCGGAGTCGTTATTCAACCCAGTTCTGATGAACTCGACATCGTCCTCTTCGCTGTGTTCTTGGAAGTATTTTCGGTCGCGGAGAAGCTTTTGAAGTGCTCGAGCACGTTTTTTCCGGAACAGGGCTGTTTCACTTCTTTCCTCCCAAGACTCCATCTTCTCCGGGTTCTCGTCCTCACCATTTTCAATGGTCTGCTCGGCTTCCTCTTCTATCTGCTCAAGAATCTCGATAACCCGTTCGTCGGGATTGACGAAGCTTTCCTCAGAGAGTTCAGGGTGCTCCTCGGCAAAGTCGTCGTGTCGGATGTTGGATATTGCGTCCTTAATGGCGTCCTCTAGGGCTTCTCGTATATCGGAGCAGAACTCGCTGACCCTCTCTTCGTATTCTTCCTCGGTCTCTAGCCATTCTGTATTGGTGACTGTCCGAGTTTTCTTGTCCGGCGTCCGCTTCTCTTCTGGCAGCTGCTCCTCGTATTCGTGAACCCGTTTCTTCCGCTGGAGTTTATCTTCGACCGCGTCAATAGTCCAGCCGATATAGTCATCTCTGACTGACAGGTTCATCATCGGGCTTGCCAGTGTCGCAATCCCCATCACCGGGTCTTTCGGCTTCGCTGCATTTCTAATAAGGAAGTTGATGTTTCTTCCAGGGACCGTGTTATATGGTGTTAGCCAAGTGTAGCGGAAATACCGCCAGATATCCATCAGGTCCAACTCGGTGTGATCACATTTCTCCCCAGTCTCTACTTTCTGTATGTAGGGTTGGACAACGTCTTCTAGATCTTCGGCGATTTCCTCTTGGTCCTGGTCCTGAAGCGGTGCTAAGTCTTGGTAGAGTTCTTCCCCATCGGTTATTAGTTCAAGAACACTTCGCCCGCCATTCGTATTTACGCGGGTGTCTCGCTCCATTTTCCGGACGAACTCGCGGACGCTTTCCTCTCGGAACTGCGCCCGTCGTTCTTTCTGAAGGACAGCGCGTTCCTGTTTCTTGAACTCTTCTGGGTCGTCTTTGTAGCGATCAGGATCCGGCCGAACTACGTGTAGTTCGGAGTTTTTGCGAATGTCATAGTTGATCTCAATAAGATCTAGGAGAACCTCTAACGCTGCGAGATATCGAATCTGGCCTTCAGTTACTTCATCCTCGATTTCGTTCTCGATATAGCGAATCTCGTCCTTGATGGCAACTTCCCTGTCGAGGTCCTCCTGAAATTCGATCAGTTCATCGGTCAGAGCCTCAAATCGGCGTTGGTACTGGTCCGGGAGATTAGGCGAAAAATCCACTTCTCGTTCAGAATTCGCACCCATAGTAATCTGGTTGATGTGGCAAATCGTTCTCTGCTGAAATCCAAAAGAGTATCGACTCAGATCAGTCCACACCCCTAAACGACCCAAGGGGTCCTGCCACAATTGTTTGGAGGATTATATGTTTGTGTTTCTTCAATAGATTTATTCTATCTGTCCCTCAGGTTTGATAACACATGCGTAAGGGAACTATCAGGACTTACACCGGAGGGCTCCGATCCATTCGTGAGTAAACTTTCTATCCCCTTCGGACTCGACCCGGAGGGAACGAAAACTCCAATAGAAGAGGCCCAACGTAAGTCAGACTACTACCGGTGCCCAGAATGTGGTGAATTTCTAACCCCTCGTATTGGGACTCAGCGCCAGTACTTCGCTCATAAGCAAGGCGTTCTGGAGGACATTTCCTGTTCACTGTCCAGCGACGAGGGTGTTGAAAAGATGATCGAGGATCTCCGTACCTCGGACATCGAAGAGGGTGAGCGTGAGCGGTCGATTCGAACCTATCTAGGGCAACGCCATGACGGTGGCATCGAATTATTTGGCATCGTTCCATCACTCGATTGGGATCAAATCCAAGAAGATGAGGACGTGGACACACTCTTAGAAAACGTCGAAATCGAGGCAACAGGAATCACACATCCCCCCGTACCGAGTAACTTCCACCCATCGGAGGCAGAGGTCACGCTTGATCTTGACCCAACAGCGGATAGTTACGAACTTCAAATCTCAGGTCCAGATGCCCTCGGAAGTATCACCGGCACTTGGACTACTTCGGGGCTCCAACATGGTGATCTCTTTGTTGGTGACGAAACTCGGGCGCAGCGATATAACTCGGATCACCAAGTGCGCAAGGATATGTGGGTATATCTGGTCTCAAAGAATCCCCCGAAATCCGAAGTGTCGTTCGTGGACGTCTACGACTTCGCAGATGTATCCTTAGTCGGGTTCCGGGCGTCCGAAAAGACGGAACCATTTCTCGACCGCTATGGGGGAGGCCTTAGTACAGAAAACTACGGCTTCGATGCTGACGTTGTATTACCCGCACACACAAACCCAACCGTTGAGGCACCCCTATACGCACCACCAAAGGAACCAGTTCTCGTTGGAGTTACTCCCTCCGAGGAGGTCGATCCAATATTCGAGGTCGTTTCCATCCCCAAAGATGCAAACGAGACAGTCGAAATCGATCGGACTGGAGCGGGAAATCCTCGTTACTACACAACTGAGATACCCTCTGATGGATCGCGTCGTGTGAGTATCCACCAGCGGAACTCCGATCGGCATCGTCTGATTCACCTCCACCCATCCGAAGAATCGACGTTCATAGACGCAACCGAGCCAGAATCACGACGAATTGGTATTGAAATCCAAGATGAGGAACATCGTGACTTTCTCTCACCTATCGAAGGTCCGTCCTCAAAGCGTATGCCCGTTGGTTTCAATCCTCATTTATTACATACCAACCTCGAATATGTCGGGCCAGAAGACCTTGAACTGGAAGTGATCGCTACATTTGCTGAAGGCGCATCGCTCGGTCCGACAATCAGCCGAGACGTAACAGCAATCAGTGATATTATCTCGGAGGTCATCCACTGGGTAGAGAGCGGCTGTAATGAACTCGAGATCCGGTTCAATGGTATTGGGGCTGTATCGATCTGCTTTCCGCAGGGGGAACAATGAATCTGGAACCCGGTGACGAGTTTACAGCGGAAGTAGACAAGATTACGAAACGGAGAAAACGGAGAACTTGTACTGTCAAATACGAAGGAGAAGGAATTAATATCGGCCCGGTGACGTGCCAACCCGGTCGTTCGGTTCGATTGCGGTACCTTGGGGCAGATTCAGTAGCTGGAACATCGATTCATTTCGCACTTTGCCTGACCGAGGAAGTCCTCGCGGACGATTACAAAGACCACATTCGACGCCATGTAAGCGGCCTTCTTCCTGACCAACCTCCACAAGAGGGCGAACAAACCTATATTGAGGTGGATAAGATCGATGAGTATGGCCTCGGACTCGCCGTTGCCGGTGGTGAAGTCGTCGAACTCGGACCAGTACAAGCAGATGAAGGCGACTTAGTGCACGTTGTAGGACGCGAACCGGGATATGCAGAGATCCTGAACGCAAGAGCACGTGGGAAACGCTACAGGATCCGCTTCAATATCCTCCGTGAGCGCTGGGACAAACTCCCTATCAAAAAGGGCGAGTCATTCACGGCAACGATAGATGACACCGACGGCAGTAGTCTCATCGCGTATGTGGACGGGTTGCCTGTCTACTTTTCTGGAGAGAAAGCCCGAATCGGACAAAAAATCGAAGGGGAACTCATTAGATTTCACCGAGACCGCGGAGTTGGCAAAGTGACAAAAGTATATGATTCGGTGGGTGATATCGAAGATCCAGGGCACGATACTCGGATGCAGCAACTTCAGCAAGCGGGGTTCGGCCAAGAACCATTTCGTGCGTTTGCTATGCGGTTTACTGGCGTGAGTGGCGACCAACTACCATCAACTGAGATCGGTATCCGAGACGCCATAGCTGGTGAGGCAATCCGACTCGGTCTTGCGGAGAAAGCTGAATCGGGTGGCCAACAGTATCCACAAGCACACATCACCGCAATCCGCCACTGGGTTGTTCATAAGCTGGCAGCTGTTCTCGGACAGCCGGTCGCTGGTGCCGATGAAGTATCCGATGATGTCGGGTGGTTTCGGGCAGCATTAACAGAGCGTACCGGCCCCACAATCACGTTCCTCGGTGATGTGATACAACTCTCACAGGGGTACTATGCTCCAGCACCGACGCGAGCTGTAATGATCTCCGAATCTGAGGCCGTGCTCGTTTCAGGAGATCCAAGTCGTCTATTCATAGAGTCCGGTTTTGATATCGAATTCCGAGGGTTGACGCGGATTCTTACTGACACCAGTGAAGAAGAATTGCGTTCGAGAGAAATCCCTGTTCAATCTAAAGACGAATACATCGGTCTGGACGAGGCGCCGATTACGACGCCAGCCACACTACGTGAGTACATCGAACAGCGACCGCAGGAGTCGTGGGAACCGGAGGAGGATTGGGCACCATACACTGGACAGTACTATGGATTTACCGTAGACGGTGAGCCGCTCGTCATTGAAGAGGCAGACGGAACTGCGATCAGCTTGTGGCGAGTTCCAGTCGAATACGGTGCCGATACCTACCAGTTGAAGGTTCAATCGGGCGACGGCAAAACCAGGGCTGTCAGTGTTTCGCCGAAATACCGCAAGCATGCGTGCCTAATTCTTGACTCAATGGCTGAGGACCCACAGACTGTTGAACTCACCGGATATGAGGAGGAGGTCTTATTGAGTTGTGACTTTGCACCGCCGCGGGCACAGATGCGTTGGCTGTACGCAGTCGGAGCAGAGTGGCTTGAAACATCGTCGTATCAGCTTCAATGGCGAATTTCGGACACCGATGCTGATTCAGTGCGGGAGGTCTTTGACGAACTGCCCGTGACCATCATCGATAACACATAACATGAAATCAATCAAAGAAGTCTCGGAAGAGCTCGAGAACGACCTTCAACAGTACATCGAATCACGTTACCACCTCCATCATCCGCGGCTTCTCAAGGAACGTCGTGCCCTGATGGACGAGGGAGAGACGGCCACCGAACCGTGGGTCGAGGCTACTCCGACCTATGTTTCGGGGGATTCCCTCAGAGAGTTGGGCTTGCCGAGCGAAGTCGTCGATTTGCTGAAAGATCTCGAAAGCGACGATCTCGATATCTTCGATCCGCCGTACAAACACCAGGCCGACGCTCTCCAATCGTTCTTCAACGACGAGGACGACCTCATCGTATCCACTGGAACAGGATCCGGAAAAACCGAGATTTTCCTCTACTCAATTCTGGGTCAACTCGCACAAGAAGCAGCGCGAGGCGAAACAGCCGACAAACGTGGGATACGGACATTAGTTCTCTATCCAATGAACGCTCTCGTCGCGGATCAACTCTCGCGGATGCGCCTACTCTTCGGTAATGAGGACGGAGCAGATACACTTGAGGACTATATGGGTCGGCGGGTACAGTTTGGGATGTATACGAGTCGTACACCCTATCACGGGGAGTATGACACCAGCAAAAACGATAATTTGGTCAGGCCGGTCATCAAAAGGTACGTTGAGTTAGAAGAAGAGCAGCCAGACCTCTACGAACAACTCGCAGAGAAAGGCCGTATCCCGGCCAAGAATCTGGAAGGATTCTTGAATAATAATAACAGACCAAAAGAAACAAACTTTCGTACCCAACCAGGCGACACGGAACTCTTCACGCGTCAAGAGATGCACACTCGCGATGGAAGCAATCCCCATGGCGGGACGCCTGATCTCCTGATTACGAACTACTCGATGCTGGAGTACATGCTACTTCGGCCAATCGAACAACCCCTCTTTGAGGATACCCGTGAATGGCTGGCCGAGGACGAAGAGAACGAGTTGAATATCGTCCTCGACGAAGCTCACCTCTACCGAGGCGCCCAAGGAGCAGAGGTGGCACTCTTGTTGAGCCGCTTGCTCCAGAAGCTCGGGATATCTCGCGAACGTGTGCGCTTCATCCTCACGAGTGCGACGATGGGCGAAAACGTAGAGGAAGCAGCCCCAGAATTTGCGGCCCAGCTCACAACCGGAGATCCGGACGATTTCTCAGTAATCACCGGTGAGCAGGTGGAGTACGAAGGTGGAGAACCGAGCGAGAAACGCACGGCGCAACTCCTAGAGCGGGTTGGTTACCAACTCGATGATCCGTCGAAGATTCGTAACGTTGCGAGCGAACGAGGCTGGGATCCTCTTGAAAGTAATGACGTAGAATCGGTCCGTTCGTACCTCGCTGACCAGTTAGTCGATGACCCACTCTTCAGGTTAGCACACGAATATCTTCGTGAAGAGCCGCTGCGCCTATCGGCGCTTGCCGAAGAGTTGTTCGAGGACATCGATCAGGAGCTGGCTCGTGAGGCGACGGGTAATCTTCTGTATCTTTGTACCGAGGCCCGCCAGGGGGAGGATCAGGCGTTGCTTCCGACACGCCTGCATATGTTCCTCAAAGGGCTCCCCGCCCAGTATGCGTGTGTCAATCCTGAATGCAGCGGCCGCCGGGTAACAGAGGGGGAGAACCTCCTCGGGCGCATCTACAGTAATCCGCACACGACCTGTGAGTCCTGTGGCAGTCGAGTCTTCGAACTGATTAGCCACCGCACCTGTGGAGCAGCATATCTGCGTGCCTATCGACGCTCTGACGACGACCGCGGGCCGACGTTCCTGTGGTCAGATCCTGAGAGCAGCGAGGACTTGGACGAGCTTCATCTCTTAGTTGAGGAACCTCGGGATGACCCGAATCCAGACCACGAACACGGACGCTCGCTCGCCGAGACGACGACCTCACGAAACCTCTCGATTGCCTCCGGCCATCTTGTTGATGATCGGCATGTGGACGACGAAGGACCGACCACTCATATCGAGGTTCAGGTCCCGACTGAAGAGCCGCCGGACGAGGGCGGTGCATGGAGTTGGACCCAATGTCCGGCGTGCGGGATCAAAGAGCGACGTCGTCCGAATGGCGACACGAAGGTCGAAGATCTGGTCACCAAAGGTGAGGAACCATTCGCGCACAGCGTCCGCTCGATGTTCGGTATCCAGCCGACCGACCCACTCAAAGAGGAGTTCCCCAACGAGGGGCGCAAGGTATTGTGCTTCTCTGACGGTCGACAGAAGGCGGCCCGCTTAGCTCGCGACCTCCAATCGAACGTTGAATCCGACTCGTTCCGCGAGGTCTTAACCGACATTATTGGATCCGCGGATGATGAAATCACGATGGATCGGTTGTTCGCCGAGTTCGCAGTCTACTGTGCGAAAAACAACATCGTATTCTTCGACGACAGCGACCAATACACGAATCAGTCGGGTGTCGTGTATAAGGGTTCACGCTCCCACTTCGAGGATATTCGTGGGAACCTGTCCGATATTGTCGATGAGTACTACCTTGAGTCCATCGACGATATTCCGGAGGTGCCAGCCGCACGCAATGCGTTGTCGGAGCGTCCCCGCCAATATGAGGAACTTCTCCTCCGATCGTTGGGCGATGAACAGTACTCCATCACCGGCGCTCTCGTCGGGTACATTGCGCCGTCCGAGGAAGTGTTTGAGAAAATCGATGAGGCCGTCCCTGAAATTGAGACAGACCAACTCAAGAGCATCCTCATCGAGGCGCTTCGTCATGCCTGCGAGGAACGGGCATTTGATTCAAGCATTGAAGCCAGACGACGTTCGAACTCCTATCCCTACCAAAATTGGATTGACCCGGACGATACGGGGCTCCCCCACAGCGAGATAATCCCTGAATATGTTGTAGAATCACTCGACGACGAAGTGCCGGAAGAGGCGTGGAATAGTCTGAGACGGGCGTTGATGACGACAGAGCCTGTGTTGTTTGGGGCCTCCCACGGCAATTACTTTGTCAATCCAAAAGCAACGACAATCGATCTCCGACTCGACGACGATTGGTACCGGTGTGAAGGATGTCGCCGGTTCTCGGTAGTGTCTCTCAATGATTCGTGTCCCTACGATGGGTGTCGCGGAACTCTGAGTCCGGTTAGTGACGATGACATCCATCTCCAGGCACGGAAGAACTTCCTTCGGAACCCGCCACGCGAAGTGCTCCATGGCGAACGGGACCCGCTCACGCTGCGTTCAGAAGAGCACTCCGCACAGCTGAGTGCAAAGGACAACTCCGAGGCATTCGCACGCTCCGAAGAGTACGAACTGCTCTTTCAGGACATCCTTGTCGGGGACTCCGAGGCCGATCAGCCAATCGACGTGTTAAGCTGTACGACTACTATGGAAGTCGGGATTGACATCGGGAGTCTCACTGGCGTGGCCATGCGGACGGTCCCGCCAGGACCAGAGAATTATGAGCAACGTGCTGGTCGGGCAGGACGTCGCGGAGCTGGGCTCTCGACGATCGTCACCTTCGCGGACAACTCCCCTCACGAGTCACACTACTTCGAGAATCCAGAGGAGATGATAACGAGCGAGGGGAACGCACCGGTCATCTACGCCGGCAACGAAAAGATCGCCCGGCGGCACATCAACGCCTCGCTGCTTGCTCGGTTCTTCGATCCATCGGCCGTCGAGACGGAAGCTGCCGTATTCCGCTCGCTCAAAGGTACAGCCGAGTTCTTTGAAGGAGAAGGGGACCAAACCCTCGCCGCGTTCGAAGACTGGCTGGACGAAGAGATCTTCGCCGATTCATCGTCGACGCTCGAGCAATTGGGGGCCCTCCTTCCGGATGCACTAGGAGAGGGACGTTCATCCGACTGGGAGGTCGCATTAGTCCGCGACGCCGCTACAGAGTTCCTAAGCGAACTCCAGGAGCTACAAGCCAAGACAGAATGGGAAGAGCAATCCACGGAAGACGACGATTTACTTTCCGTCCTTCTCGATGCAGCCCTCCTTCCGACGTTCTCGTTCCCGACTGATGTGGCCGACTTCGTCGTGCGCGAAAATGAGCCCGGGTCGTCACAGCCGAAGAACAAGTACCAGATGTCTCGGGATCTGAAACAGGCTCTCTCAACGTACGTACCAGGCCGAGAGATCGTCGTTGACAAGAAGACCTACGAGTCCTACGGTGTCTATGTCAAATTCCCAGACAACCCGAAGAACCGAGTAGCTGGCGAAGACTGGGGAGACCTCGATTGGTTGAACTGGTGTGACGTCTGCAAGACGGTCTTTGACGAGCATAATGAGAGTCTGGCAGCCAGGGATATGGAATGTCCAGTCTGTGAGGGAGCGACCGTCAGTTCCCTTCAAATGTACACCCCGGAGGCATTTGCACCGAAAGTCGATGAGACAGGTGCAGCTGAGAAAGGATCGGACTACAACGAGAACCGCGCCTACGCGACACAGCCTAAATACCCGCTGACGTCGACTTCTCACGAGAGTGAGAACGCTAGCGAGATGGCAGAGGAGAAATCCATTGGCCATTCGATAGTGGGGAAGATGAATGACGAACAGCTTCTTGTCGCTAACTTTGGGGCTGATGAGGATGGATTCGAGGTCTGCACCGATTGTGGGGCCGTTAGCCGCGAAGGTCCGCTCTCGAACCCACACGCCCGTCCATACCCCAAGGATCTCCGATTTGTTGGAGAATATGACTGGGATGATCAGTGTACCGGCTCAACAGTCACGACGAGTTTCAGCCACCGCTTCCCCAGTGATTTGACCGTCCTCCAAATCCCGTTAGGTGATGAGATGGAGTTTGTTCCATCCGAAGCATGGTTCGAGACACCAGGACAGTCGTTAGCTGAAGCATTAGTCATGGGTGCATCTCGTGCGCTGGGCATCGAAGATGACGAACTCGAAGGTGGATTCCGTACTCGTTCGGCAGAGCACGCCGACATCGACGCACGGGGCGTTATCGAGGTCTTCCTCTTCGACACAACCGCTGGCGGTGCTGGCTTCTCATCGCGCGTCTGGGAGGAATTCGACGCCGTGTGTGCAGAAGCCCGTTCAATCCTCGAGAGTTGCTCATGCGATACGGCGTGTCACAACTGTCTGCGCCGGTATCAGAACCGCCATCTCCACGACTCGTTGAATCGCCACGAAGGCCTGGCCTTGCTCGATTACGCACAGACGGGGACTCCACCAACGCTTCGTCCTGATAAGACACAGAGCCTGATAAAGCAGCTCGAACGTGCCTTGGAGTTGAAGGAAGAAGATGTTGCACTCAGGGCGATTGACGACGATAAATGGGAAATCGAGATTGACGGGACGACGATGACATTTGGTATTCGTTCGAGTCTGCGGCGGTCACGTGCCCCGACGTCGGCGACGTACGACGAGGACTACTCAGACTACGAGTTGTCCCAACGGTTGCCAGAGGTGGCTCACTCAATCGTCGATCAACTCCAATAGCGGAATGGATGGGTCAGAACAGTTTGCACACGTAAACTGGTCGGCGTCGGCAGCACAGCTGTTCGAAGAGTGCCCCCGGCGGTTCTTTTATCGATACCAACAGACCGAGTCTACCGAGGACTATAGTGAGTATACACCGTCGCCAGGGGCCTATCTGGGAACTATCGTACACGAATCTCTCGCGGGGCAGGTTGCACGATGGGCTCGGGGTGAGAACATCCATCTTCAGACTGCAACTGAATATGCGAAAGACGAACTTGAGAGGTATGTCGAAGCGAATTCTGAGACGATTGCTGATCGGATTGACATTACGGATGGGGAATCCTTCGATAGCGATTCCTTCACTAGGTCATTAGTTCGTACAGCCCGTAATCACATCAGGCAGTTCTTCCGGGTGATTTGGCCCCACCTTGAGGACCACCAGTATATCGCCCACGAAACGCGCCAAACGTTCGAAGTCTCCGAAGAACCCGTCACCGTCCAGCCAGATCTCTGTACGCGAAACCCAGAGGGAGACTTTGTCGTTACTGACTGGAAGACAGGCACGTATGACCGGTTTAGTAACCCTACAATACAGATGCAAGCATATGCACTCTATGCTCACGAAGCGTATGAACCCGAACTCAGTCGGATTCGGGTCCAATTAGCCCATACTGGAAGTGGGGAGTTCGACCGAATGGTGCCGACCACGGAAGACATGAGACAGATCCGAGACCGGATTACGAATGATAGGGCCTTCTGGACGAGTATGGGGGACATCGAATCCTACAAGACCAATCCAGCAGTCCAGAAATGTAGCCAATGTTCGTACCTTCACCGGTGTATAGACGGACAAACCATCACGGGTGAAGAACCAGAACCAAACTAAGTAGTAAAGTGCGAATTAGGTCGTCTTATACCTCATCTACCGCATACAAATCAAATCGGATTATAGCACAATTCAATCACGCAATTGATAAATCCACTTGCGACGAACAAAATCATCGACGGAGGAACGCCCTTCGCGCGACTCCCAGCCATCTCCTTGAGCTTTCTCTTCCCGAACCAGTTTGAATCCTGCCGCTGAATAAATTGTTCCCTTGTTACCTGCTACTCCAGCGTGAGCAGAAATCCGTTGATATCCCTCTAAGAACGCCCACTTTCGCGCGCGTGCGATGAGCCAAGAACCCGTGTTTGATGGTCTTTCAGGTCGCGATCCGTACCGTGTAATTGAGATTTCTTTATCTTCGTCAACCATTCGAGCCACTGGACGGCCGAGAACACAGACTGCAATTAGATTAGACTTATAACGAGCTCCGAAAGCAGCTTTCCATCCAGGAATACCACCCAATTTGTGGTCTACCATATCCGACTCGAGGAAATCGTTGATCTCGTTTCGGCTTCTCTCTCGGGTTAGTTTGAGATCCGATACAGAGTCGGGTACTGATATTGGATTTTTCATCGTTTGCCTGAGGCAACTTGCGCCTCACCCAATCAGGCGCATAAAAAAACAAAACGAGACCACCAGAATGGACCCATATTTCTGCGGTAGTACGTTCGGATCAGAGATTATCGAGGAACCTCAAAACTCGTAAAGTAGACAAGTCGTGAATTCTGATCATCTAGGAATGCCTCTTTCCGAGAACATCCCTATGGAGAGACCTGTTAAGAGCCCAAGCGCTCTTAGAAGCTATCAAAACAGCGATCAAGCAGGGATAATGTAGGCCTTTCCGGAAACAACCCGGTCACGCTTTTATGACTAGACGGGAAACAGGTCGAACAGTAACAGATGATCCGCGATGCTCGCGTTCTCCGCGCCGGGTTCGTCCCTCGGGAAGTTGAGCATCGCGACGCCGAAGTCAACCACCTCTCCAGCGTCCTTGAGCCCATCACGAACGGTGAACCCGCCGATACAGCAATCGTCACCGGACCCAGCGGCGCCGGCAAGACCTGCATCTCGAAGTTCGTCACCGAAAGGCTCCGTGAAGAGGTCCTCGACGTCGAGACGACCTACGTCAACTGCTGGCGCAACTACACCAGATTCCGGACCCTATACCAGATTCTCGACGACCTCGGCGCCACCATCGACATCCACCGACAGTCGACACCGCACGACGAACTCGTCGACCGCCTTCAGCAACACGACGGTCCACGAACCGTCGTCATCCTCGATGAAGTCGACCAGCTCGAAGATCCCAGTGTCATTTACGACCTCCACAGCCTCCCGCAGTTCGCGATCATCTGCATCGCGAACAAGGAAGAGGAGCTGTTCAGCCGCGTCGACGACCGCCTCGTGAGCCGCCTGCGCTCCAGCGAGCACGTCCGGATGGACAAGTACCACGACGAGCAGCTGTACGACATCCTGAGTGCGCGGGCGAAGTGGGGGCTCGACGAGGACGTCATCACCGACGACCAGCTCTACCGGATCGCCGACGCGGCGGCCGGCGACGCCCGCCTCGCAATCGGCATCCTCCGAACGGCCGCCGGCAAGGCCGATCGCGAGAACCACGAGCGCATCACCGACGATATTCTCCTGGACGCCGCCGAGGATGCTCGGGCCCAGATCAAGCAGAAGAGCCTCGACTCGCTCACGCCGCACCAGCGCATCGTCTACGACATCGTTCGCGAGCACGGCCCGGTCGGGCCGAGCGAAATCCACGAGCGTTATTCCAAGGACGTCGATGATCCGCGGACGAAACGGACTATCCGCACGTACCTCTCGAAGATGGAGCAGTACAACCTCCTCGAGGCGGAGGGGACAAGTCGGGATCGAGAGTACTCGCTCGTCGACTCGGCAGCTGCGTCGCCGATGTAGTGATTAAGATGTATTACCTATCTGGAGTTGGAATCCGCTAGACAGGGCGTTCTGACTTCTCGTGGTCTAGCCGATTGGGTACGGGGGATTGCCGTCATCTAATTGCGGAATTGACAATTTCCACCTTTTGGTTTCCTAATTATGTGGTTTTAGTAGTGATGTTCTTTCACGTGAGAATAAGTGATGGATAACATAGAAGCGAATCACACTAATCGAAGGGGTTGAGAGTCACTCGCATACACTTATACGATTAGAGTTAGCTACATTACCCACTGATGAGTGGGATGTTTTTCGTTCCGGTCAACGATTCTTGGCTCGACCGATTTTCTAAGACCGTCTCAGATCCAGTCTCTGTTGATAGTAAATCTGCGCCAGAACCTCTCCAAGACTACGATAAGGTCCGTATCTGGGGAACCAGTGATAATGAGAAAACTCGGGCTTCGTTCAAGCATTTGGAAAACGGGGATCCTGTTCTATTCTATAATGATGGAGAATTCTTTGCTACTGGTCGAGTAAGGGAGGTTTTTGAAAACCCGGAGATTGCAGAATATCTCTGGGGAGAAGATGGAGGGAAGCTGATTTTCACTATAGATGACTACCAAGAAGTTTCCATAGATCCAGCTGAAGTCAACCGACTCTTCGGATACAAAGAAACTAACATACCGATGGGATTCAACCGGCCTTCAGATGACGCAATCTCTAATCTTCTACAGAAATACAACTCGGTTGAAGAGGCCTTTCAGGATCTCAACCCGGGGAAATCAGAAGAGGACACAGATAGAAAACTATCGAGTCAAGATGAGCCTGATGAAGAATCGGTGCGAACTCACACAGAAATCCAAGCCCTCCTCGTGGATTTAGGCCATCAACATGGATATGATGTATATGTAGCTAAGAACGATCAATCTACGACTTACCAAGGAACTGAACTCGGAGAGGATTGTATTGATAGTTTAAATCTGACTGGGTTTAGTGAGTCCGCGCTTGATATCATCGAATATGTTGATGTGATTTGGCTGAAGGATGATTACATCGTACAGATGTTTGAGGTCGAAAGCACGACTAGCATTTACAGTGGTATATTGAGAATGACTGATTTCGTTGTGAAGGTACCAAATTTAGCTGTTAAAATGAATATCGTCGCGTCGCAGGATGACGAGCAGAGGGTTCGACGTGAGATGAACCGGCCTACGTTCAAGCAGATCATGGATCGAAGTGACCACAATTCTTTGAATTATATATCTTTTAAGAAGGTAAGAGAGACAAATAATATTGTAGAAGAGGCTGGTCCACTACAGAACGTCTTCTAATAAACAAATCCTATTCAATCTATAAATGAATCAAAACCCCCTTTCTCCTCCGATTCTGCTGTAATTCTACACAAATTGCGTGCCCCCGTTCATTTTGGTGGCTTTCCGGAACTCCTTCACGAAACCGATGAAATAGAACTAAAACCCGCACGGAATAGCAGAAGGAACAATTATATCGATTCCATGAAATCCGGAAGCGACACGCCGCGGTTTATCCGGAATGTAGACCTCTAGTCGGGTATGGGAGAACATTCAACGTCGAACCGATTGGCGGTGGAACAGCCGACACGGGGCGCTGACCGCAATCGGTCCCTCGCTGACCAGGCCGATCCAGCTACGGACGAGATGTTGTTGCCGGCACTCGAGGACGGCATCACGCTACTCGACGTGGAAGGAGGCCGCGGCGTCCCGATCCTGCAGTCGCTCGTGCTCGACCATCTCCTCCTGCACGACGAGCCCGCCTTCTGGGTCGACGCAAATGGTCACGCGACAACGACGACACTCGCCCAGATCGCGCCCAGTCAACGGTTGCTCAACCGAATCCACGTCGCACGCGGATTTACCGCGTACCAGCACTACGGCGCCGTCTGTGATCTCCCGACGGCAGTGAACAAGTCGATCCAAATGTCCACCACCGATGCCGGGGCGGCCGGTCGACGGGCACCAAGTCGCGACGAGGACACGTCGCCCCACACACCCGCCCTCATCGTCGCGCCGGCCGTCGACGCCCAGTACCGCGCCGACGATACCCTCGGCGAAACCCACGCGAAAACCCTCCAGGCCCGCACCCTTGCCCGGTTGGCGACCTACGCCGATGGGTACGACATCCCGGTGCTCGTTACGCGAAACGAACGAAACGAATTCACCGAGTCAGTCGCGACGATCGCCGACCACCACCTGGAGTGCGAGCAGACCCGGATGGGCCCACGGGTCGTCGGCGAGGACTTCGAGACGCTCGTCTATCCCGTCGACGACGGCGCGTACTACCAGACGACGTTCGCGTACTGGCGGCAGCTGCTCGCGGCACGCGCCACGCAGGTCGGCGTGGAACCGACGACGCCGACGCCGTCGACGCCGACCCCGGAGGGTGTCGGAACGGGCGTCACAGCTGACGGTAAGACGGTGGCGGCCACCGCGGACCCCTTGCTCGATGCGTGGACCGCGACCGGGACAGGAGGCCGATAGCGATGGGGCGCACAAACCCGACGTACCGGGATGCGCTCCGGGCCATCGAAGAGCGCTGGACGGAGTTCCGGCGGGCACTGCGGCGTCGCGACAAGCCGCGCTTCGACCGGCTGTTCGAGTACGCCCGCGAGCACGCCGACGCGAGCGGGCTGTTGAACCACCAAAATCCGCTGCTGCCGGCGCTGCTCAGCATCGATCTCGAACAGGAGGCCCGCCTCGACGACCACGAGGAACGCCTCGAGGAGCTCGAAGCCGCGGTCGCAGCACGCGATGATCAAGAGAGTGCCCCACCGGACTCGAACCCGTGACGATGCCGTTCAGTATCGACTTTCTGGACGACGGCCGCGTCCTGGAGTGGGAGGCAACCGCCGACGGCGCCGTCGCGACCGAGCGCGATGACTACACCCCACGCTTCTACGTCGCCGCTCGCGACCCAGCGTCCGACATCGACCTCACGACACTCCAATCGGTGTACGACCAGCACCCGGATGTCGTCGCGACCGAGATGGATGCGCGACGCCCCGGCTTTCGACGAGACGAGGAGGCCGTTCTCGCCGTCGACGTCGCCCACATCGACCGCGTCACCCCACTCGCCCGGCAGGCACGCCAGCTGTCGGCCTATCCAGTCGGGGATCTCGCCTGTTTCAACGTCGACTTCTCGCGAGAGTTCCGGTACTGTCTGGAGACCGGCGCCGATCCGGCGCCGGCGAGCGAACTGTCGACGCTCCGGCTCAGCGTTCCGGTGACCGAAACGAGCAACGACGTCTACGAGAAACTGTCCGTCGCCGGCGACACCGTCACCGGCTCGCCGACGGATATCCTGACCGCCGTCCAAGGGGCACTCGAAGCGCACGATCCGGACGTCTTGGTCTGCTCGACGAGCGAGATCGTCCCGACCCTGTACGAGATGGCGACGGCTGCCGGCGTCGACGACTTCTCGCTGAGTCGGTGGCCAGATGTCGACTACCAGCAGCTCGCGAGCCGGTCGACGTACTCGAGCTACGGCCGCGTCGGCCACTCCCCAGCGCGGTACAACGTGCCTGGCCGGGCGATCATCGACGAGTCGAACACGTTCTTTTACGGGGAGACGAACCTCGAGGGCGTCCTCGACCTCGTGTCGCGCTCGAAAAAGCCCGTCCAGGAACTCGCGTGGGCGTCGATCGGGAACGTGCTCACGGCGATCCAGATCTGCGAGGCCCACGACCGCGGTGTCCTCGTGCCATGGAACTCCTGGCGCCACGAGTTCTACAAGCCGATGGGGACGCTCCACGACGCCGACCGTGGCGGCTTCATCTTCGCGCCCGAGGTCGGGCTTCACGAGAACGTCCACGAACTCGACTTCTCCTCGTTGTACCCGAACATCATCTGTACCCGGAACGTCTCACCGGATGTCATCCGATGTGACTGCCACAGCGACCGGGAGGATGTCCCCGGCCTCGGGTACTCGATCTGCGACGACCGGGGCTACCTCGTCGACGTGCTACAGCCGATCATCGACGCTCGCGACGAGATCAAGGCGGCCATCCGTCGCGAGAAGGAACGAGACGACCCCGACGAGGACCACCTGGCGGAACTCGAGGGGCGGTCGGGAGCGCTGAAGTGGATCCTCGTCGCCTGCTTCGGATATCAGGGGTTCAGCAACGCGAAGTTCGGCCGCATCGAGTGTCACGAGGCAATCAACGCGTTTGCTCGTGAGATTCTGCTGACGGCGAAACAGCGGCTGGAAGCCGGCGGCTGGCGGGTCGTCCACGGCATCGTTGACTCCATCTGGGTGACCCCAGATCCCGACGTCGACGACAAGGACCGCGAGGACCTCGAGGCGCTCGCGACGGAGATTACCGAGCGCGTCGAGATCCGCCTCGAACACGAGGCTCACTACGACTGGGTGGCGTTCGTGCCGCAGCGCGAGAGCGACGCCGGCGCGCTGACGAAGTACTTTGGGAAGGTCGCCAGTGACGACGACTTCAAGATCAGAGGTATCGAAGTCCGGCAGCGCTCAACCCCGCCGTTCATCGAGGACGTCCAGCGGGACTGTCTCGACCGGCTCGATGCCACGCGGTCACCGGACGCGGTGCTCGGGCGGCTCGAACGAGCAATCGACGAACTGCAGGCGGGCAACGTAGCAGTGGAGCGGCTCGTCGAGCGGAACCGTGTCTCCAAACCCCTGGAAGGCTACTCACAGAACACCCAGAACGTGGCCGCCTTGAAACGGGCTCGCGAGCAGGAACTGGCAGTCCACCCGGGCCAGGATATCGAGTACGTGGTCGTCGACGACGAGAAATCCTCGCGAGACCGGGTCGCCCTCGCCCACGAGGAGATCGAGACCTACGACGCCTCGTACTACGAGACGCAGCTGGTCAGAGCGGTCGAGAGCGTGCTTTCACCGCTCGGGCGGGATCGGAACGATATCCGACGAGAGCTCAACGGAACACGTGTAGTCGGTATCACGGACTGGACCTGACGAACCCCCTCCCCCCTTTTTCGAGTTGTAAACTCGTGGCCTCGGGGAGGGGGGTGAACAGCAAGAGGAACTGCAAAGCGGCCGATAGTGGCGAATATGCACAATAGACAGGGTGAACACCTCATCTTCTAACTTGTAACTAGAAATGCGAAAGTTTATGTTGTACGTTACCTTACCACAACCGCACTAGAGACAAAGAAAGCAAATCGTCTAGCCGGAGCTAGACGATTGAGAAATCTGGAGTAGATGACCTCTTCATCTCGTCCGTGGTTCTGATCCCGTGTACTATCACATCTCATCGCCTCTACGGCAACTTCTGTTACCTCAACGCTCGTTACATGGCGTCTGGTGTGGCCTGTTCCCATCGACTTACAACTCGAAAAAGGGGGGAGGGGGTGAACCTATTCGAGATCACCGAAGCGGCTTCACCAGCAATCATGTCCGAAACCCGGTATTCCTCTCACTCGTGAATGGATCCTACGAGCGTCGTTCTTTCGCAGCTATTCTGGCGCTTACTACTCGAAAACGGGGAGTGTGAGTAAGTCCGTATCACCCAGAGCATCATTTACAAAATCCAGATAATGTGGATTTTGCTTCGAGACTCACTTCGACTTCCTTCTCCTTACAACGTGAGGGTGGGAGCATCGAACCAAGTGTGTTACCGCCTCCCAAAATCTTACAACTCGAAAACGGGGGGTCCGGGTCATCGAGGAAGATCGACGACAGCGAGTTTCGTCGAACCGTTACAACTCGACAACGGAGGGTGATAGATTCCGAAGACGGTATCTGGCTCATCCAGAGGATACGGGGCTGTAGTCGTTAGATAGCCTGTTTTCGCCCGGTTACAACTCCACAAGGGTCCATATTTTTATACCCAGAGTTCGAGGGGGTTCATAATGGGACGAGAGGGACGTAGAGCAGGATCGAATAATCCGGAAGGTGAGGAGGATCGTGAATCATCTGCTGCTGATCCTGAAACTCCTGCATCGACGGATGAGGAGGTGGCCTCTCCTGGCACGTCACAATCGACCTTCGAAAACGGATTAGATCCCGCTGATTCGGCTCAAGAAGCAACTAATGGCGACGGTGGTGGCATCTCAATTCGTGATCGACTCCAAACCGAGTCGTCCGGTGGCGTTTTCGCGAACAAAGACCTCGTCCGGTCAGATACCATCATCGACGAGGACCGTATCGTCGGTCGTGACGACCAGCTAGGCCGTGTCGTCGACAATCTAAAACCGGTTCTCCAGAATGAAGGGATCCCCGATATGCTCCTGAGCGGGCCATCTGGAACTGGGAAGTCGCTCATCATTCATGCGGTCTGCAAACAGATCGTCGAACTGTGTGAATCCCAAGGCAAGACCTTCGGGGTTATTTCAATCAACTGCGAGGGGCCAAAGACCGCAGATCGGGCTGTCTATCGGTTAGTCAAAGCTGCTGCCGACGACCTCGGCGTTGATCCTGGTGTTCCCCAAACCGGTGTCTCAACGGATCAGAAGCTGGAGCGACTGTACGAACTCATGCGAGAGTATTACGACGGTGTCATTTTCATTCTCGATGAGATCGATATGCTCGAGGGGCCGTATCAGGAAGCAGAGTACAATTCTCTCATCTACCAGCTTTCACGGGCTCGCAAACTCGCCGACTTTGATGGTCCCATCTCGCTCACGACGATCACGAACTACGCCGACTTTATGAAGGATCTCAACAGCCGCGCACAGAGTTCTTACAACCCTGACGACATCTTCTTCGACGATTACGATGCGAACCAGCTCCGCAGTATTCTCCGCAACCGGCGGGACGCCTTCAAGCCAGACTCACTTGCAGATGACGTTGTTCCGCTTGTTGCTGCGTTCGGCTCCCAAACGCATGGGGATGCGCGGAAAGCGATTGACCTCCTCAGATGGGCTGGTGAATTAGCCGAGCGGCGTGGGGCTGACACGGTTATCGAGACTGATGTCCGTGATGCTCAGGAAAAATACACCGAAAACCGCAAGCTCCGCCATATCAGCGGCATTTCGACTCAAAAGAAACTCTCCATCTACGCTGTGGCGGCCACTGCCCACTACGCAAGAGAACATCCTGAGTGGATCCCTGCTGGACCTGCGTTCAAGACGTACCAATTCATTGCCGATACGATGGATGCGGACCAGTACAGCCGTGAGACGTTCGTAAATCACGTCACAGAGCAGAGTACGTACGGTGTACTGGACTTCGAGCGTCGGGGCAAGGGGCGAGGCAGAGGAGTGCATATGTATTTCTCCCTCTCCGAGGATCCGGAAACGATCATGGAGACGATCCGTGAGGATTCCCGGTTCGAAGATCTAGCTCACGAAGAGGCGACTATCAGCACGGTTGTCCGCGAACGGCTGAAGCAGTTCCGGAGTAAGAACTGATCTCGCCCGTATTCTCCCCGCACTTACTTCTCGAAAACGGGGGGTGCTCGTATCCCGCGCGATGCGTTACAACTCGAAAATGGGGGGTGTCATTCGTCGGGATGTCTCGTTACTACTCGAAAACGGGGAGTGGGTGAGCCAAGAGATTTGACGTGCCGGTCGATGGACTGTGCTATCTCCTTGCCCTCTCCCATTTACAACTCGAAAACGGAGGGTATCCTACGATTTCTTTGTCGTCGATGCCATCGATGATGCGGAGACGGTGGAGAAACAACGGAAATGCGGGGGTGTGGTGCCTTCAAAATCTGCCCCACCCCTCCACCCTCATCCAGTACCGACGGAAACGTGGGGTGGGTGTCCTCTCTTCGAGTTTTACTCGTCCGGGTTGACCGGACCCATTCACACTCTGGGGGGTGTCATCTGCTACGCTACGAATCACGTTGAAACGAACATCAGGCTACAGTTCCATCTCGTCTACTCGTCGGGATTCACCGGCCCTTTGTACTTCGACGTCACCGAATCGCCTTCCCGCCACTGCCAGTAGTAGTAGCGGTTGTCGTTGATCTCCTTGATCGTGATCGTCGCCTTCGCCGGCACGTCGTCTGGGAGGTCATCGGGGCGCTCCTCGACGTCGGCGTCGTCCGCTTCCTCCTCGAGACGAGCTTCCCGCTCTTTGTGTTCGGCCAACGCCTGGGCGTAGCTGGCAACGTCCCGAAGATGCTCCGGTGTGGCTTCATTGAGCGTGTTGACGATCTCCGCCGGGAGGTTCGCCGGTGGGGTCGGGGGTTCGTAGGACATCGGCTACTCTCGTGTTAACCAACACGGCCCATGAACGCATAGTTTTGTTGGTTAAGACGATGGGGGCGGTTCTCGCGATTGCTGGCTGTAACACTACTCGAAACTTCTTTATATACATGTTTCGTACTATGTTACACCGTGCTCCGGCGCATCGAACTCGAGGTCCTCGCTACGGTCGACCGCGGCGACACGATCTCCGAGCTCGCGACGAAGCTCAACCACAGCGAGAGTTACCTCTCGCGTGCCGTCGCCGACCTCGTCGAGAAGGGGCTCGTCTACACGGAACGCGACGGCCGCCGAAAACGAGTCGTCCCGTCGGATGCTCGCGCCGTCGAACTCTATCGGGACCTCGTCCGCCAGCACCCCCACATCGAGTTCCCTGAACTGCTGACCGGGAAAGCACTCGAGGTGCTGTACTACCTCGACCAGCCGCGAACCGTCTCCGAGATCGCCGACCAGAGCGACAACTACCGCAACACGGTCAACCGCGTCCTCAAGCGGTTTCGCGACCGTGGGCTCGTCGGGACGGCCGACGGCCATTATGACTTCAACGCTGACTTCGACCGCCTCCACGAGTTCGCCCGTGAACTCGCACACCATCTGCATCGTCAACGCCTCGAAGCCGTCGCCCCGAAGGGGACGATTCTCTGGGAGGACTACGACGAATTCCTCACCCAGACCGAGACGGAGATCGACGCGGAGCCGTTCCACGAAACCGGCCTCGCTCGATTCGCGGCCTTCGACCTCCAGTTCCTGCTCACCGGCCACCGCTACTACGTCTACTCCGAAGACCTCGACGCAGTCTCGCCGGCGGAGCTCTGCTGTCACACGCTGCTGATCGACGACGGCAGCCGCCACCGCTCGTACTGTCTCCTCCTGCTCAGCCACGTCGACGTCGACGAGGCGGACCTCCGAGAGCAGGCGGCGAAGTATGGTCTCGAAGACGAAATCGACGCCCTGCTCCGCTACCTCGAGACGCACGGCGAGGTCGACGACGACCGGCTCCCGGAGTGGGACGAGTTTCAGGAACTGGCGGCTGACTACGAGGTGCCACTACCACAATGAGACCAACATTTGGCCGCGAGTACATCGAGAACGAATTCCAGCGCATCGCAGATGGGCTATCTGAACCGCTCACGGTCTACCTGATCGGTGGTGGCGCGATGTCTCTGCGCGACCTCAAGGGGGCGACGAAAGACATTGACCTGGTCGTCCCGGATGGCGACGCGTACGGTCAGCTGTGGGCGGTCCTGATGGACCTCGGGTATGCGGAGGTCCAATCGCTGGATCCAGATTACCGGGCGCTGGGGGCGACGAGCTGCGTCGAAAACGACGATGGGTGTCGCCTCGACATCTTCAACCAGCAGGTCGCGAACAAGCTCGTGCTCACCGACGGGATGCAAGAGCGCAGCGAGCCGTTCCTCGACACAGATCAACTGACGGTCCGGCTGGTCAGCAACGAAGATATCTTCCTGTTCAAGGCGATCGCAGGCCGCGACGACGACATCGAGGACATGAATATGCTCGTACAGGCCGGTCTCGATTACGACGTCGTCCGGACTGAACTCGAAGCCCAGATCGAACGCCTGGGGGACGATCAGTTCGCCACGTTCGCGAACGAGGCCCTGGTCGAACTCGAGGAGCGGTACGGAGTAACCACGCCGATCGAGGGGCGCGTTCAGGAACTGACGAATAGGTACTACCGGGGGCTCGAAGTCCTCCAGGCACTCGATGAACCGATGACCGTCGACGAACTGGCCGCGGAACTGGAGCTGGATGACGAGGAGGTTCACGACCGGATCGCGTATCTCTCAACGTTCGACCGGGTCCGTCGGGATGGCGACACAGTCCGTCCCGTGGAGTAGTCTGGCCACGACTACGGGGAGGGAAGGCGGCCGTCTGGTCGGGGAACGCGGCCCCGTTTAATCTCGTGATCGACGCGGCGCAGGTGCTTGCAGCCGCCCTCGGGTGAACGTTGCTGCCAGTCGGGACAGGTACACGATTCGTCGATGACGTCGACTTCGTACCGGTTCCCTGACGCAGACTGTACCTCGTAGCGGCCACCCTTCGAGAGGAGTGAGACGTCCATCGCTTCGGCGACGGCACGCTTCGTGCGGGGCTCAAGATCGTCCTCCGACTGTGCGTTCTCGTCGACGACCAGTCGGTCGCGAACGTCGCCTGTTCGGCCACCGTCGGGAGCGACGGCTTCCGCAGGGCCACTGAGCCGCTCGTGAAGCACTTCCTCCACCGGATGGCCTTCCGGCCAGAGGTAGTGGACCTCGCGACGCTCGCGATGGTCGTAGGAGCCGCACGCGGCTGCGCTCCCAGTCCAGACGCGCCAGGCACCGAGCGCGGCCATCACGTCGACAATGGCGCGAGGAACTGCCTGGTGGTCGTCCGGGAAGAACACCCGGAAGCGGGTACACGCTTCTCGCGGCGGGACGGTCTCCCACCAGTCTTCGCTGGAGCCCCAGCTATCGAACATCGCCTCATCGCTCCCGTAGCCGACGGTCACGCCGTCGGTCGGCGTCCAGTCTGCTGGGAGGTGGTCCGCCTCGCCTTCAAGCACCCGAAGAACGGCGTATCGGAGGTACTCGTGGGCTTGGTTGTCTGTCGTACGAGCGACCTGGTCGTGCTGCTCGGCAACGTGCTCGGCTTCCTCGAGGACCGTCGTGAGATTGGGTTCAGTCATCATTCGACGGAGGTCTGAATGCGCCTCCGCCCCTCGGCGGGCGCTGAAAAACTTAACCAACAGAACGGAAGGAATCCATCACTCTGTTGGTTAACTATGTTGGGACGAGGAGTCTCCTTCGAGCACGTCGATGAGCTCTTCTGCTGTAGAACTGATCCGTCCGAGCCGCTCGCGAACGACCTCGGGATCGTCCGACTCCCACGCAGCGAGGTAGAACGCCGACCCGCTAGTGTCCAACCCACAGTACCGCCCGACGACATATGCGACGGCTTCGGCCTCGACCTCGCGTTTCGCCCGCTCGGTGTCGTCGTCGACGTCGAAGTGGAGCAGAGCGTGGGCGTACTCGTGAATTAGCGTCCGCGCGAGGTCGGCCTCGTTCTCCCGATCACGCACCTCGACGAGCGGCTGAACGTCGACGAGGCTCAGCTGCTCGCAGATGCCCTTTGCCTCGCCGTGGGTCCACTCCTCGGCTGGAACGATCTGCACCGTCACGCCGAGGTCGTCAGCGGCGTCAGTCAACTGTTCAACGAGATTGCCGGCGTCGCCGGTCGCTTCCGTGTCCAGGTCGGGAAGCGGCTCGCCCTCGGTCTGCGAGACGTCGAACACCGGCGCAGGCTTGAATCCGACCAGGCCCTCGGACCACTCCTCGGGCGGCGTCTCGTCGTACTCACAGTCACTGTCCTCGTGGTAGCTCGGCGAATTCTCGCACTCCGGGCACTGCTTGGTGATGATCGGCGCCCAGATCCAGATGGCTGATTCGCCCTCCGTGACGTGACGGTTGAACTCCTCCCGCCACGTCCGGTAGCCCGCCACCCGGCTCGCCTCGGGACACTGCCGCTTGATGAGGAGCGTGTTCCGGTAGGAGTAGTCGTGGAAACGACTCTGGACATCGAGCCACTCTTGGAACTCGTCGCTGGCCTGCGCGTCGTCGACGCCGGCGACGAGGTCGTCGATCCACTGTTCGATGGTACTGTTCATCTCGTCGGATCGCGTATCGGTCTGGTCGAAGGAGACCGACGAGTCTCTGGTCGTGGACATGGTGGTCACTGAATCGGACGAACGCGATTTCGCCAGTTCAGAACGCGCCGCACCCCTCAAGGGCGGATGAACAACCCTCGAGGAACGCTACCGAAGTTCGCCTGTATCGTCCGCGAAGCCGACTGTGACGAGATACTCGAGGAACTCGTCGAACCGATCCACGTCGCTGGGCGTGTCGGTCGCGAGGTGGCGGGCCCACTCGACTGCCCACTGAAACGCAGGATCAGCTCCGCCCTTCCCGTGAATGTACCACCAGCGCGCCGCTTTCAGCACGACGAGCGGGTTCGATGGCGGCTCCGTACTCGCCAGCGCACGGGTCAGCGATCCGATTTCCTCGGGAACGTCGCTTGCGTCGACGTCGCCGGACTGTGTGTTCGTGATATCGACGGGAATCTCGTCGATCGAGACATCGCTCGGTGACTGTTGTTGACTCACGGAAATCACCTGACTGCGAGGGCGTTCGCTGAAGCCCTCACCCTCTCAGGGGGCGAAAAAACAATCCACAGTCGGTCCGCCGGTGTCTCAGCGGCCGATGGTGCCCTGGCGTGTAATCGGCGCGTCCGGATTGATGCTGAACGCGACGATAGTCGCGTCCTCGGTTGCAGTGACGGCCACGTCGTCGTCGCCGGTTACGAGTGCGCTCTCGGTGTACCCGACCGACTCATCACCGACTTCGACGGCCCCGTTGAACACGTACAGGTAGGTGTGGCGGCCGGATTGCGACGGGAGCGTGGTAGTGGCCCCGGCAGCGAGTCGACAATCGTAGAAGTCGACCTCGTTCCGCACGTACAGCGGGGCGCCAGTGCCCTCGGGGCCGAACAGGTGGCGCCATTCGCCGGCGACCGGGTCGGGGATCGGTTCGTGCTGGATGCCCGGGTCGAGGTTGAGGCTGTGCGGGCGCACGAAGATCTGGAGCATCCGCAGGGGCGGGTCGTCGGCGAGCGTCTCCTCGGAATGCCAGAAGCCGCTGCCGGCGTTCATCACCATCAGATGGTCGGAGTCGGTGACCAACTGGTTGCCCTGGCGGTCGTCATGGCGCATCACGCCCTCAGGCACCCACGAGATGATCTCCTCGTTTTTGTGCTGGTGCATCCGGATCAGGGTTCCGGGGTCCATGAACGACTCCACGACGGTCGCCAAGGGCCCATAGCCGTGATCGTCGTGGTCGGGGACGGCACGGCCGGGGAAGTTGAAGTGGATCCGAAACTTGCCCTGGTTCTGCGAGACATCCGTTCGCGGCGCCGTGTAGATGCGAGAGTGGGTCTGTGCGGAAGGCGACTCGTCCATTACCCTGTGTAGTCGCTCACCCGCTAAATGGGTTCTGCGCTCCGATTCCTGGCTTCCCACTGAGTAGTGGATCGTATCCCTCACGCCGGCGGCAAGTAGACACTCTGCTCGCCGGCGATTTCCTCGAGGTTGTTCCGGTGACGGTGGCTGAAGTAGCACTCGTAGCTGCAGTAGCCACAGATCGTGCCGGTATCGTATTCGGCGACATAGGGACCGCGCCGGGTTCGCCAGACGTTCGTTCCGCACTCGGTACAGGCCGCTTGCTCGAGGTCGGCAGGCCGCGGTCCTTCGTACTCGACGCTCAACTCGTCGTCTTGGGGTGTCGATTCGGGCCAGACTCCGTGGGCCTCCCAGAACTCGCGGATGCGGGCGAGGCTGTGGCGCACGGTCTTTCGGACGGTGACGTGGTCGGCGTCGCGACCGCTGTCGTCCCAGCCGTCGGCCGTCCAGAACTCACCGAACTGTGCGCCGCGATGCAGTCCGTTCCAGTCGACGCCGACGATGTCGGCCGGTGGCTCGTCCGTGAGTGTCGGCCGGGTCAACTGTCGAATGGCGTCGAGCTGCTTGGGCGGACTCCCACCGAGAATATGGATGCGTCGCCCTCTCCAATCAGCCGGGTCGGAGAACTCGTGGGCCAGACGGTCGGCGTACCCGCGTGAATAGCCGAGAACGATATCATCTGGAATCGCGTCGATTACCGCCCGCGACTTCGGAACGACGATGAGCTCGGCCTCGGGGTAGCTCGCTTGGATCTCGCGAGCGGCAGCGACGTGGGCGTCGACGTCGTTGATGTCGTCGACGTCCCCGATGACTCCGACCTGTGGTTCGCACTCGAAGAAACGGTCGACGAACCGCTCCAGATTGGGATTCCGAAAGTCGTTGTCGAGCATCCCCACGGGAATCTCGAGGTTCAGGTACTGATCCGTCTGATACCCACAGTCTTCCCGAAACCCGGGAAGAAATCCGAGGGCGAGAGCATCGCCGGCAAAGGGAACTCGGTGGAGGAACGCCACGAAGTCTGTTTGTCTGGCGGCGGCGATTTCGCGGGCGGTGCTGGCGCTGGAGCTCAGCTCGAGAGACATGATTAGGCTCGCGAGGCCGCTGCTGGCTGCCCCGCACCCTTTCAGGGGTCCGAAAAACCGAGGCACAGCTGATTAACCAACAAAGTTGGAACTCAGGCAGAGTGTGTTGGTTAAGAATGGAGCTTACTCTTCGTTCTTACGCAGCTCTTCTGCCTTCCACTTGAGTCGGCGCAGAATCTGCGTTCGATTCTGGTGGGCGTTCTCGTAGGCAACACACTGCTGGAGGGTCTCCATATCCGGAATCGTCGCGATTCCTGCCTTGATCAGGCGCGTGTTCGATGGTTCAAGCCGCTTCTCTGGCGGGAATTCGTCATTCTCGGCGTCGTCAGCTCTCTCCATGTCGGGCCCCTCAACCCCTTGAGGGCCAACAAAAACGATACTCTCTACAGCGCCGGCTGGTTTTTCAAAAAAGGTGGCTGCCGAGCGATGATCCTCAGCTGGAATCCCAGACCAGAATTTCCTCCTCCTACGCAACTTCGAATTACTATATCTCGCTACTAGTGGCCATGAGCTCCTTTCATTCGATACAGCAGCTCATCGTTGATGTGTCCCGACGGAACGCCTGGCAGGCGTGTTTGAACGCCTCGCTGAACGTCGGGAACGGGTGGACGATGTCGATGATGTCGTCGACAGTTAGCCCGAACCTCACAGCCAGCGTGGCTTCCATGATCATGTCGGCGGCACGCGGCCCGACCATGTGGACGCCGACGATCTCGTCAGTCTCGTGGTGTTTGACGACCTGGACGAGACCATCCGTATTCTCGACGGCCTTCGCTCGCGGGACATCCGCCATCTGGACGGTTCGGCACGAACAGGTACCGTGCTCGTCGTTGTACTCCAGTTCGGTCGTCCCGACTGCGGCGACTTCCGGGCTGGTGAACACGACTGCTGGCACTGCGTCGTAGTCGATGCTGAACCCCTCGTCCCCGAAAGCGTTCTTGACGGCGTGATTGCCCTCCTTGGCGGCGACCGTCTCCAGTTCGGGCTCGCCGATCACGTCCCCCGCCGCGTAGATGTCGGAATTGGTCGTCTGGAAATGCTCGTCGACGCGAATCGC
>NZ_MWTH01000009.1:0-151423 GCF_059752395.1 Halorubrum sp. B53
GTCCGTTGTCGGTTTCCTCTCCGACCTACTCGCTCGCTGCTCTCGCTCCTTGAGGTCGGAGGCTCCACCTCGATTTATGCTGAAAAACCGCAACGCCGATCTGCCGCCCGCTCGCCCCGCTCAGTACTTCGCGTCGGCGCCCGTCGTCTCGTAGATCCGGTCCATGATCGCGTCGCGCTCGCCGGTCCAGTTCGCCATCGCGGCCGGGCTGGTCGGGTACGACTCGTAGTGCGCGAGCAGCTCGTCCGCGAGCGACTTCGTCTGGTAGAAGTTCCGGATCGTCCCCCAGTAGCCGAAGCTCTTGACGGCCGCCTTCAGCTTCAGCCCGAACGACATCGACGTGGAGCCCTCGTATAACGCCTCCGCGAGCTTCTCGCCCGGGAGCGCGGCGAGCAGTCCCATCAGGTCGTCCACGTCGACGGCGGTCGAGAGCACGTTGTACACGTCGAGCCCGGCGTAGCGGCCGCCGAAATGATCCATCACGCGGGTGTTGTACCGCCAGAGGTTCTCCTCGCTCACGTCGCCGTCGGAGACCGCCTTCACGGCCTGTTCGCCCGCGTACTTGCCCGCGTACGCCGCGCCGGCGATGCCGCCGCCGGTGGTCGGGTTGACGTGGCCCGCGGCGTCGCCGACCGCCATGTACCCCGGCGCGACCGCCGAGTCGTACGGGCGGCGGGTGGGGAGCGCGGCACCGAGCTTGTCCGTGACCGTCGCGCCCTCGAACTCGGGGCGGTTCCGGAGGTCGCGTTTCAGCGCCTCGACGAGCTGCATCGGCTCCTCGTTCATCTGGAAGCCGAGCCCGGCGTTGATCTCGGTGCTCGTCCGCGGGAAGTACCAGAGGTAGCCGGCGGCGCGGTCGGTCGCCTTGAACACCAAGGCGTCGTCCCACTCGACCGGCTCGGGGACCTCGACGATCTCGCGGTACGCCGAGCAGAACTGCGAGTAGCGCACGTTGGTGTCGAACGTCGTCCCCTCGAAGTCCGCCTTGTCCTGCAGCAGCGACAGCGACCCGGCGCCGTCGATGACGATGTCGCCCTCGTAGGTGACCGGGTCGCCCTTGCGCTTCGCGCGGAGCCCCGTGACCCGCCCGTCGGCGGTCTGGATCACGTCGTTGATCACCGTGTCGTAGTGGAAGTCGACCCCGGCGTCCTCCGCGCCCGCGATGATCCGGCGCCCATACTCCCAGCGGTCGATGACGGCGAGCTCGCCCGGGACGGGGATCTCGAGGACCGTGTCCTCCTGCGGGATCTCGAACCGCCCGTGGTCGACGCCGGTGTTCGTGAACGCCGGTTCGAGGCGCTCCTTCGGGATGGCCTCCGGGAAGGCGTCGGCGCCCTTCAGCGCGTCGCCGCAGGCGATGTGTCCGGCTTCCTCCTCGTCTTTCCGCTCGACGATGACGACGTCGAGCCCCTCGTTCGCGATCGTCGCGGCAGCGTAACAGCCGGCGGTCCCGGCGCCGGCCACGACGACGTCGTACTCGTCGATGGTCATGTCACGTGGGTCGTTCCCCCGGTGGCAAAACTCTTTGTTCCCGATTCGGTCCCCTCTCGACCAACACGAGCCCCGTGGATCGCCGGTCGACGGCGAGTCGGTCGAGGCCGTGCACCTCGCCGAAAGCGCCGGCTCCGACACCAGATCGGTACCTTACTGTTCTGGCCTCGTTTTTATCGGGAACGGCTCCGTAGCGTCGGATATGACCGGACTCGAACACGTCGACACCGAGCGGCTCCGGGAGTGGCTCGACGAGGTCCGCGAGGGGGAGACGACCGCGGCGCTGATGCTCGCCGTGGCGTACGACAAGGGGATCGGGACGGGCGAACTGGCGTCGTGGTACGGTCGGTCGACCGAGTCGGTCGAGGAGACGATCGCGGCGCTCGACTCGCCGGGGTACGTCGCGGAGATCGCCCGGCTCGAAGGGGTCGATATCGAGGCGGTCGCCGAGGAGTCGAACCTGACGGTCGATTCGGTCGAAGAGTGGTTCGCCGAGCTGTCGGACCGCCCCGTCTCCGAGGCGGCCGGCGTGATCCGCGGGTACGCGCAGGGCGGGGTCGAGCCCCTCGTCACGGGCGAGCCCTCCACGGTGTACCACCTCGACCACGACGCGATGACCGAGCGCGGCTGGTCGCTCGACGACCCGGACCTCTTCGAGAAAGCGGCGGAGTCGGACCTCGGGCTGCCCGAGTACGGCCGCTTCCTCGTCGAACCCGACGAGTCGATCCTCGAGGCCGCGGAGCGCGGCGGCCGGTCGTGGCCGTACGCCTGTCGGGGCGGCGCGTGCTCGAACTGCGCCGTCATCGTGGTCGACGGCGACGTCGCGATGCCGGGGCAGTCGGTGCTCTCGGACGCGCAGATCCGGGAGACGAACGCCCGGCTCTCCTGCGTCGGCGTCCCGGTCACCGACGAGGTCCGGGTCGTCACCGGCGTCGGCGACTTATCCGAGTTCGCCGACCTGCGGCTCCCCTCGCTGGCTGACGGCGACGGGTCCGCGGAATCGGCGTCGGACTGAGCGACCGGCCTTCGCCGACCACGCCGGCCTCGGACGAGGCCTCACCCCTCCTCTCGTCCCGGACGAGGCCTCACTCCTCCGTCTCGTAGTGCTCCCCGGCCGCCTCTGGGAGCCGCGTCCGCCCGACTAAGGCGAGGACGAGGATGACAACCACGAACGGCGTGACCCGGATGAGCTGACGGGGGATCCCGATCCCCTGGAGCTGGAGCACGGTCTGGACCGCGTCCAGCCCCGCGAACAGCATCGTCGAGAGGAACGCCCCGACCGGGTTGTAGTTGCCGAACAGGTACGCGACGATGGCGATGAACCCCTTCCCGTTGACCATCGTCGGGCCGTTGCCGGTGAACTGACCGAGGTCGAGCGACAGCGCCGCGCCGCCCATTCCCGCGAGGACGCCCGAGATCAGCACCGCCGCGTACCGGACGCGGGTAACGCTCACACCGGCGGTGTCGAGCGCCTTCGGGTTCTCGCCGCTAGCGCGGATCCACCGGCCGAACGCCGTCCGCTCGAAGACGTACCACGAGCCGAAGACGGCGGCGAACAGCATGTACACCGACGGCGACGCCGAGAAGAGCGCGCCGAAGAACGGGATGTCGGCGAGCACCGGCACCGTGATCGACGGCGACGTCGCCACGATCGGCGTGTTCGGACTGCCGTAGATCACCTGCGAGGCGAACGGCGCGAGCCCGAGTGCGATGAGCCAGACCGCGAGCCCGGCGATGATCTGGTCCGCGCGGAACCCGATCGTCACGACGGCGAACAGCGCCGCGAGCAGCGTGCTCGCGACCACTCCGCCGGCGAAGCCGAGCCAGACACCGCCGGTGAGGTCGGCGACGTAGATGGCGCTGAACGCCGAGATGATCAGGAGCCCCTCCAGCCCGATGTTGATCACGCCCGACTTCTCCGCGAAGATACCCCCGAGGGCGGCGAACGCGATCGGCACGGACAGTCGCAGCGCCGACGCGAGCGTGTTCCGGCTCGTGAGCGCGTCCGAGAGCGTCCCCGCGAGCGAGTCCGGGAACAGCGCCCCGGCGAGCAGCAGCGCGACGACCGTGGCGACCGTCACGCCGGCGGCGATCGCCCGGGTCGTGTACCGCTCGAAGAAGCCCTCACCCTCGGCGCTCTCGGCCGAGACGCCGGCGCCCTCGGGGTCCGCGGGCGCGTCACTCATCGGTCTCACCTCCGCCGTCGCCGGCGGTGCCGCCGTCGGTCGCGACCGCCTCCGGCCTCGACCCCGTGCCCGGCAGTCCGCGGGCCATCAGCCGGAAGAACTCCGGCATCGCCACGAACAGGATGATGAGCCCACGGAGGACGCCGACGAGCTGCGGCGGCACGTCGGTCGCAAACTGCACGACCGTCGTCCCGCTCTTCAGCACGCCGAACAGCAGCGCGGCGATCCCGACGCCGAGCGGGTTGTTGCCGGCGAGGATCGAGACGGTGATCCCGTCGAATCCGTACGAGGGAATGCCGGTCTGGAACGTCCCGAGGATCATCATCACGTACATCGCGCCGGCGATACCGCCGAGCGCGCCCGACAGCGTCAGGCTCGCGACGACGGTGCGCTTGGCGTCGACGCCGCCGTACTCGGCCGCCCCGGGCTGGACGCCGCTCGTTCGGACGTCGTAGCCGAAGGCCGTGTGCTCGAGGACGTAGTACAGCGCGGCGACGGCGAGGAGACCGAACGCGAGCGCGACGATCGAGAAGTCCTGCCGGGCGCCGAACAGCAGAGCCGGGAACTGCGCGAACTCCGGGAGCGGTACGGTCTGGTTCGCGGCGCTCTCGGGGTCCTTGAACACCCCGCTGACGAGGTAGAGCGCGACGCCGGTAGCGATGAAGTTGAGCATGATCGTCGTGATCACCTCGTTGGCGTCGGCGTACGCCTTCAGCAGACCCGGAACCGCTCCGTAGAGACCACCGAACACCGCGCCGACGAGGAGCCCGAACGGGATCAGCACGACGGTTCCGACGACGCCCGACACGAGCGACGACGCCCAGAGGACGCCGAGCGCGGTCGCCAGCGCGCCGACGACCATCTGTCCCTGCGTCCCGATGTTGAAGATCCCGGCGCGGAACGCCAAGGCAACCGAGAGCCCGGTGAACAGCAGCAGCGTCGTCTCTCTGAGAGTGACCGAGAACTGCCCGTTCGGCGACCAGCTCCCGCTGAACGGGTCGCCGAGCGCCCCGAGGAAGAGCCGATCGAAGACGACGACGGGGTCGTAACAGAACCCCATCCCGAAGTAGTACACCGCCTCGCCCGCGGTACACGTCGTCATCCGACCGGCCACGAGGACCAGCACCGCACCGATGAGGACGGAGAGGACGAGCGCCGCCGTGCTGATCAGGATCCGCTCGGTCGCGGACGCGTCGACCAGCCGAGAGAGAGCGTCCCGCGCGCGGTCGGCGGCGCTCACGCTCGCTCACCGTCCGTGGCGTCCGCGAGGTCGGTCGGCGCGTCCCGATCGGTCTCGTCGCCCTCGCCGCGCCCCGTCGCCGCCGATCCACCTCCGTCCCCGCCGTCGTCTCCCGGCCGCTCCCCGGCCATCAGCAGGCCGAGCTCCTCTTCCGTCGTCTCGTCCGGGTCGACCACGTCGACGAACTCGCCCTCGTAGGCGACGGCCAAGCGGTCCGAGAGCCCCTGTACCTCCTCGAGCTTCGAGGAGACGAGGAGGATCGCCACGCCCTGACGGCGGAGCTCTAGGAGCCGCTCGTGGATGAACTCGATCGACCCGACGTCGACGCCCCGCGTCGGGTGCGAGGCGACGACCAGCTCCGGGTCGCGCTCGAACTCGCGGCCGACGATGAACTTCTGCTGGTTGCCGCCGGAGAGCGACTCCGCGCCGGCGTCGGCGTCCGGCGGTCGGATGTCGTACTCGTCGATGATAGACTCGGCGTGTCCCCGGGTTTTCGACCAGTCGATCCGGCCGTTGGAGGCGAGTTCTGAGCCGTGTTGGCTGCCGAGGAGTCCGTTCTCGACGAGGTCGAACTCCATCACCAGTCCGCGCTCCTGGCGGTCTTCGGGGATGTACGCCATCCCGGCGTCGATCCGCTGCCGCCGCGAGGCGGTCGTGACGTCTTCCCCGACGAACCGGATCTCGCCCCCGTCGGGGGTCCGAAGGCCGGTCACCGCCTCGACGAGCTCCGACTGGCCGTTGCCGTCGACGCCGGCGATCCCGAACACCTCGCCGGCGCGGACCTCGAAGGAGACGCCGTCGACCGCCCGGACCCCGCGGTCGTCCTCGACGACGACATCGGAGGCCGAGGCGACGACCTCGCCCGCCTCCGCGGCCCCGCGGTCGATCTCCATGAGGACCTCGCGACCGACCATCAGCTCCGCGAGCTCCTCCTGCGTGGTCGCGTCCGCGTCGACGGTCCCGACCTTCCGCCCGTCTCGGAGGACGGAGATGTCGTCGGCCGCGCGCATCGCCTCGCCGAGCTTGTGGGTGATGAAGATGATCGTCTTCCCCTGCGCGGTGAGCTCGTCGAGCACGCCGAACAGCTCGTCGACCTCCTGAGGCGTCAACACGGCGGTCGGCTCGTCTAAGATCAGCGTGTCGGCGCCGCGGTACAGCGCCTTCAGGATCTCGACGCGCTGTTGCTCCCCGACGGAGACGTCCTCGATCCGCGCGTCCGGGTCGACGTCGAACCCGTAGCGGTCGGCAAGCTCGACGACGGCCTCGCGCGCCCCGGATCGGTCGACGGCGAGCCCTCCCCACTTCCGCGGCTCGTTGCCGAGCGTGATGTTCTCGGTGACGGTCATCGGGTCCACGAGCATGAAGTGCTGGTGGATCATCCCGATCCCGGCGTCGATCGCGTCCCGCGGCGAGCCGAACTCGCGCGGTTCGCCGTCGAGCCGAACCACCCCCGACGTCGGTTCGTAGAGGCCGTAGAGAACGTTCATCAGCGTCGTCTTGCCGGCCCCGTTCTCGCCGAGGAGGGCGTGGACGGTGCCGCGCTCGACTTCGAGGTCGACGTCGTCGTTCGCCACGACTCCGGGAAACCGCTTCGTTATCCCGTCGAGGTGGACGGCTGTGGCCATTGGTCTAGTACCCACTGATTCGAGCGGGGGTGAATATGTTTGGATATGGTCCGGTCCGAGCGGCCGGGGGAGCGGCCGACACTCCGATCTGCGCGCAGATCGGTCGCCGCGCGTCTCGTCCGTCGGCGGCGGCGGTCCGCGGATCGACGCGCTAGACTTCCGAGGGGACGGAGATGTCGCCGGCGATGATATCCTCTCGCGCGGTCGCGACCTCGTCCTGGACGTCGGTGGGGATCTCGGAGCCGAGCTGGTCGCCGTAGACGAGCGCGACGCCCTCGTTGTCGAGGCCGAGCGCGACGTTCGACCCGCCGGGGAACTCGCCGTCGACGGTCGCGTCGATCGCGTTGTAGACGGCCGTGTCGACCCGCTTGACCATGCTCCCGAGGATGACGTCGGCGTAGTCGGGACGCGTGACCGACTGGTCGCGGTCGACGCCGATCGCGAACTTCTCCTGCTCCTGCGCGGCCTGGAAGACGCCGGTGCCGGTGTTGCCCGCGGCGTGGTAGACGATGTCAGCGCCGCTGTTGTACATCGCGGTCGCCGCCTCGCGGCCCGCCGCGGGGTCGTTGAAGCTGCCGGTGTAGTTGACGCTGACGTCGACGTCGTCGCTGCCTGCCGCGACGCCCGCCTCGAAGCCGGCCTGGAACTTCTGGATCAGACCGGACTCGACGCCGCCGACGAAGCCGACGTTCGTGGAGTCGCCCGCGGTCGACCCCGCGCCCGCCGAGAAGTCGCGGGTGGTGAGGAGGCTCGACATCAGGCCCGCGAGGTACGACCCTTCGTGCTCCTTGAACGTGTAGCTCGCGACGTTGTCTCCGTCGACAACCGAGTCGACGATCATGAAGTTCTGGTCGGGGTACGACCCGGACGTCTCCGAGAGCGAGTCCGCCTGGAGGAAGCCGATACAGCAGACCAGGTCGTAGTTCGGGTCGGTCGACTCCGCGAACTGCTGCTGGAAGTTGCTGAACTGCGACACCTCGTCGGGCTGGGCCTCCTGGAACGAGATGTCCAGCTCCTCTTCGGCCTGTATCGCCCCCTGCTGGGCCTGGTCGTTGAACGACCCGTCGCCGAGGCCGCCGGTCGCGTACACCATCCCGATGTTCGCCGCCGGGCCGTTCCCGCCGTCCGAGCCGTCGTCGCCGTCGGACCCGTCCATCCCGTCGTCGCCGTCGGACCCGTCCGAGCCGTCCTCCGAGTCGTTGCCGTCCGAACCGTCGTCGCTCGGCCCGCCGCTACAGCCGGCGAGGCCGATGAGGCCCGCTGCGCTTGCCGCCTTGACGAACCGCCGCCGATCGAGGTCGGATACCATGTCACGTACAAGGGAGTGGGTGCGCATCATAAAATCGTCGTTCCCGACGCCCGATATCGCACGTTCCCGGTAGCGGACGGGAGATACGTCGCCGATTCGCACCGAACGGCCCCGAACCCGTTCACGTTCGTGGCTTATGCGCGGCGATCGGCCGGGGTCACGCGTCCGCGGCCGCGCTCACCGCGTCGGCGACGACGGCTTCGACGTTCGCGACGAGCTCGTCGACCGCGTCGCTCTCGGCGTACACCCGGACGTACGGCTCCGTGCCGGAGGGCCGGACCAGCGTCCACGAGGCGTCCGGGAACTCCAGGCGGACGCCGTGGTCGGTGTCCACGGTCGCGTCGGGGAACGCCGCCGGCAGCTCGGTCTCCAGCCGCTCCATCGCCCCGGCCTTGGCGTCGTCGGGGCAGTCGACGCTCACCTTGCGGTACGGGCGCTCCGTGATCGGCTCGCGGAGGCCGTCGAGTCCCTCGTCGGCGACGAGCCGGGCGATCACGGCCGCCGAGGCGACCCCGTCGATCCACTCGCCGTGGGCGACGTGGATGTGCTTCCACGGCTCCGCGGCGAAGACGACGCGGGTGTCGGCGTCTCCGCCCGCTTCCGCGTCCATCTCCCCGCTGGCCGCCGCCTCCTCGCGGACCGCCGCGATGCCCTCGTGGAGGGCGCCAAGCCGAACGCGCTCGACGCGTCCGCCCGCCTCTTGGACGCGCTCGTCGATCCGACCGGAGGCGTTCGGGGTCGTGACGACCACTGGATCGGCCGCGTCGCTCTCGCGGGTGTACCGCTCCGCGAGCATCGCGAGGACGGTGTCCTCGTGGACCACCTCGCCGTCGGCGTCGACGACCACGATCCGGTCGGCGTCGCCGTCGTGGCCGATTCCGAACGCGAACCCCGCCGTGTCGCCCTCGGCGTCGCGGGCTTCGCTCCCCCCGTCCGTACCCGGGCGGCCGGGGTCGTCCAGTCCCTCGTTGGCGTCGGCGATGAACGCTCGGAGGTCCCGGAGCGTCTCCGGGGTCGGCTTGCTGCCGCGGCCCGGGAAGTGGCCGTCGACGTTCCCGTTGAGCGTGACGACGTCGGCCCCGAGCTCGCGGAGCACGGTCGGCGTCGCGGGCCCGGCCATCCCGTTCCCGCAGTCGACCGCGACCCGGAGCCCGTCGAGGGGGGCGCCGAACCGCTCCGCGTACGCGCGGACGTCACCGAGGTACCCGCCGAGGGCGTCGACGCGCTCCGTCTCGGTCCACGCGTCCCACGCCGCGGGCGGCCCCCCGTTCGACACCCGCTCCTCGACGGCGCGCTCGGCCTCCCGGTCGAACTCGCTGCCGTCGCGGAACAGCTTGATCCCGTTGTCGGTCGGGGGGTTGTGCGAGGCGGTGAGCATGACGCCGTACCGGCCCCGCGAGGCGTGCGCGAGCGCCGGCGTCGGGAGCCGACCCGCGCGCAGCACCCGGACGCCGCCCGACGCGAGCCCCGACTCCATCGCCGCCGCGAGCGCGTCGCCCGTCACGCGTCCGTCTCGGGCGAGCACGACCTCGGCGGGCCGCCCGTCCCCGTTCGTCCGGTCGCTTCCGTCCGCCTCGGCCGCTCCCCGTACCTCCGCCGCGACGGCGCGCCCCACGGCGAGCGCGAGTTCGGGGGTGACCCGCTCCTCGGCGCTCCCGCGGATCCCCGCGGTTCCGAACAAGTCCATACCCCCGCCTGCGCCGGCGAACAGTTAGAAGCCGTCGGTTGCGCGCCGCCGTATTTAAGCCGGCGGGCGTCACAGCCCCGGTCGATGGCCGACCGCACGCGAGCACACGTGTACGTTTCGGGTCGCGTACAAGGCGTCTACTACCGCGCGACGACGCGCGACACCGCCCGGGAGAAGGGCGTCGACGGCTGGGTACGCAACCTCGACGACGGGCGCGTCGAGGCCGTCTTCGAAGGGCCGGAGAACGCGGTCCGCGAGATGGTCGCGTGGTGCGAGACGGGGAGTAAGGCGGCCGATGTCGACGACGTCGACGCCACGTACGCGGAGCCGGAGGGGCTAGACGGGTTCGAGGTGCGGTGGTGACCGGCGACTCCTAAGCGCGGATCGCGCTACGGCGCCACCGGGTCGCCCGGCGGGTCGCGGACGCCGAGCTCCGCTAACGCTCGCAACACCACGATCGCCTCGACCACGTCGCGCTCCTCCGTGTAGGGGTCGTCGACCGCGTCGAGCGTCGCCTCTGCCTCGCCGGCGAGCCGCGACTCCAGTTCCGTCTGGTCCGTCTCGCCTTTGACCGCCGACAGGAGCGCCTCGTGGTCCTCGCGGAGGTCGAGCGAGACGTGCGCCGCGTTACACCGCGAGAGCGGGTGCGTGTCCATCTCGATCGCGAGGTCGCTCACGAGCTCCCAGTCGTCGGCGCAGAAGCGGAGCGTCACCGCCCCGACCACGTCGCGCCACGAGATCGGATCGCCGTTCTCCATCAGCCCGAGCGCCCGCGGCGGCACCGCGATCCGGGTGTGGGTATCGTCGCGACCGCAGAGGCAACAGGGGGTGTTCTTCAGTCCGGCGTACACGCAGATCCGTACGGACCGAGGGGACGTGTGCGTTTCGCCGGCGGGAACCGAACCCCGGCGACGTAGCGTATAAAAAGGCGATCGATAGCGCCGGCTTTTATAAATAAAAGGCGGTGCGGCGGCGCGTGCCGGTGAGCGGCCGACAGGCCGCGAACCGCACGCGCGAGGGAGTCGGTGGTCCGGAGCGAAGCGGAGGACCACCGACAGGGCGAGAGCGGAGCTCTCGCTTGCAACCGGCGCGTAGCGCCGGTGACGAGGCTGGGGAGGCGTGAGGCTGCGGTCGCGGTGCGACTGGGTGGGACTCAAAGGGGCAGCCGGGAGGACAGCGCAGGCGACGCAAGCACTGGAAGGAGCGAGCATCGCGAGCGACTGAAGCGCGCAGCGAGCGTGCGCTGTCCTCCCGGCTGGGGCTTTGGAAGTGCTCACCGCCGGTCCATCAACTACCATTTAAAAACAGGCAGCCACGGGACCGGGAGACGCTGAGTACCGATCGCCGACCCCGCCGACGATATCCTACCCGCTACATTCGGCGAGCCACTCGTGGGCCCAGTCGTCGATTTCCTCGAAGACGGGCGCGAGCGATTCGCCTTTCGGCGTGAGGCTGTAGTACGTCGCCACCGGCGACTCCTCCTCCAACCGCCGGTCGACGAAGCCGGTCTCTTGGAGGTCGTCGAGCACGCGCGAGAGCGTCCGGGCGTTCGCGTCGGTCTCGCGTTTCAGCTCGTTGAACCGCGACTCGCCGTTCAACAGCTCGTGCAGCACGACGAGCCGCCAGCGCGAGCCGATCTGTTCGAGCGAGTCGACAACCGGACACGGCGTGTCCGGGCCGGACGAGGCATCCGCGTCGGGCTCCCCTTCGGTCGTGTCCGCCGGATCGGAGCCGGCGAGTTCCTGCGATGACATCGGTGTTACCTACTAACCGTATTGTCCGGGAAGCGATATATAGGTTACGTCCGTATACGTAGTTACACGATGTTAGCTGAATTCACGACGCTACCACTGCAGCTCGACGGCCCCCTCGCGGGCGAACTGTTCCTGCTCGGCCGGATCCTGTTCGGCGCGACGCTCGCGTTCATGGGGCTGAACCACTTCATGGACGTCGACACCATGGCCGGCTACGCCGAGTTCAAGGGGCTCCCGGCGCCGCGCTTCTCCGTGATCGCCTCCGGGCTCCTGCTCGTGCTGGGCGGGCTCGGCGTCGTCCTCGGCGCGTTCCCCGTGCTCGCGGCCGGCGCGCTCGCCGCCTTCCTGCTCGTCTCCGCCGTGACGATGCACGACTTCTGGTCGATCGACGACCCGGAGGAGAAGCAGAACGAGATGACGAGCTTCCTCAAGAACGTCTACGGCGCCGGCGCGGCGGTCGCGCTGCTCGCCGTCGGCGGCACCGCGTGGCCCTACGCGCTGGGCCTCGGTCTGTTCTGAGCCGGACGCGACCGCTCTGAGCCGGACGCGACCGCTCCGAGACGACTGAATCGCTTCTCGACCGCTCTGCCGACCCGCCAGTACCACTAACTGACTTCGCGACCACCGATGAGACACTCATGACCGACGCCCCGCCCACTACCGGACTGCACCACGTGACGAACATCTGCACCGACATGGAGGAGACGGTCGCGTTCTACGAGGACGCGCTCGGCTGGCACACCGTCAAGCGGACCCAGAACTACGACGACCCGGGGACGCCGCACTACTACTTCTCGTCCACGCCCGAGGGCGAGCCCGGGACCAACGTCACCTACTTCGAGTACCCGAACTCGCAGGGCGCGCCCGGGCCGGGCGCGAGCCACCACTTCGCGTTCGGCGTCGAAGACGAGGAGACGCTCCGCGAGTGGCAAGAGCACCTCCGCGAGCAGGGGGTGCGGGTCTCCGAGGTGAAGGACCGCACCTACTTCAAGAGCATCTACTTCAGCGACCCCGACGGGCTCGTCTTCGAGCTGGCGACCGAGGGGCCGGGGTTCACCCGCGACGAGGAGGAGCCCGGCAGCGAGGAGATCGACCCGTTCGCGGAGGGGTACGAGAGCTGAATGGCGGGCGAGCGCCCCGCTGACACACACTCCGACGGTCCGGTGTCCCACCGGAGCGGCGAACCGGACGCCTTCGGGTCGCCGTACCGCCTGCTCTCGACCGCTGTGACGCCGCGCCCCATCGCGTGGGTCTCCTCGCGGGGGCCGGCGGGCGAGAACCTCGCGCCGTACAGCTTCTTCAACACCGTCGCGATCGACCCGCCGGTCGTCGCGTTCTCGCCGGTGGCGACCGCGGCGGACCCGAAGGACACGCTCGCGAACGCCCTGGAGACGGAGGCGTTCGTCGTCAACGTCGTCACCGAGACCGTCGTCGAGGCGATGAACGCGTCGAGCGCGACGCTTGAGGCGGGCGAGAGCGAGTTCGACCGCGTCGGGATCGACCGCGCCCCGTCCGTCCGGGTCGACGCGCCGCGGGTGGCCGCGGCGGCCGTGAGCCTCGAGTGCGAGCTGTACGACGCCGTCGAGATCGGCACCTCGACGCTGGTGCTCGGCGAGGTCGTCTACGCCCACGTCGCCGAGGGCGCGCTGACCGACGAGAAGATCGACGTCGACCGCCTCGACACCGTCGGCCGGCTCGCCGGCGAGTGGTACGCCAGTACCGACGACCGGTTCGAACTGGAGCGTCCGCCGTAGCTCGCGCCGTCGCCCTCGTCGCGCCTTTTTATCTCTCCGCGTCGCCCTCCACCAGCGCCGCGAACCGGTCGAGCGCGCGCCGGCAGACGGGGACGTACCACGCCGCCGCGACCGGCACCTCGATCACGACGCGGCTGCGGTCGGACTCGCTCGGGTACCGGTCGACGCGGTGACCGGTCGCGGGGACCCCCGCGACCCGCCACTCCCACCGACGATCGTTGCACGCGGTCACGCGGAACGGGATCCACGCGCCGCCGACCGAGACCCGCCCCCTCGTCCCGCTGGTCACGTGGCGGTCGTCGCTCTCGACGGCGTCGATCGCCGGCCCCCAGTCCGGCCACGTGTGCGTGTCGCGGAGGGCCTCGGCGGCGACCGCCGGCGCGACGGCGACGTCGCGACCCACGGCGAGCGTCGCCCCCTCTCGCTCGACGCTCGACGCGGAGTCGACGCGACACCCGCCGAGATCGAAACGTCCGTCCGATTCGCCGCCCGAACGAGACCGGTAAGTCACGATCCGTCCAACGTTCTCGTCGTAGTTAAGCCGACGCATATTAATACCTTATATGGTATCAGGTATCATTATCTCTTTCCACGAAGGGTTAATACGGGGATCCGAGCAACACGAACCCAACATGGCCAACGACCGCGACACCATGAAGGACGTCTCGCACACGGCACCGCACGACACATCGGCGAAGGGAGTCTGGAAACGGGGCCGAGGCCCCGTCGAGGAAGAGGAAGAAGAGGAGTAACGCCGTCGAGCCACTTTTTTTTCGTCGACGCCGCGACCGGCCGTCACGGCTTCGTCCGCCGAAAACGCGCTCGAACCGGAGCGCGTCTGTTTCGATCCCGCGCAGCCGGCCGACACTCTCTTTGATGACGTTTTAAATTACGTCGCATGGTCGGAGTCACACTCGGGTTGGCCGGGATCGCAGCGGTAATCGCGTTACTGTCGCTCAGCGCGTTCTTCTCCAGCTCGGAGACCGCGATCTTCTCGCTGCCGGCGGAGTGGTTCGAGCAGCAGGCCGCCACGGGTGACCCGCGGGGCAAGATCCTGAAGGAGCTCTACGACGACCCCCACCGCCTGCTGGTGACGCTGCTCGTCGGGAACAACGTCGTCAACATCGCGATCTCGAGTATCGTCACCGTGCTGGTCGCGAGTTACCTCCCCACGGGCAGCGCGGTCGTGGTGACGACCCTGTGTACCAGCTTTCTCGTCCTCGTGTTCGGCGAGATCGTCCCCAAGGCGTTCGGCCTCGGAAACGCTGAGCGGTGGTCGCTGCGGATCGCATCGCCGGTCCGGCTGGTCGAGCGCGTCCTCTCTCCGGTCATCACGCTGTTCGACGGGATCACCCGTCGGATGAACGCGTACATCAGCGGCGACGCCAATATCGAGAAGCCGTACACGGATTGAATCGCGCCGAAGGATCCGTGGCCCTCGCTCCGCGTTCTCGCGGCTGATAGCCGCGGAGGTGGGTTTAACCCGTCCCGCGGCCGAGCGAATCCCATGATCGAGGTGGAGGGGCTACGGAAGACGTACGGCGACTTCGCGGCCGTCGTCGACAGCGGCTTCTCCGTCGAGGAGGGCGAGGTGTTCGGCATCGTCGGCCCGAACGGCGCCGGCAAGACGACGACGCTGAAGGTGCTCGCGGGACTGGTCGAGCCCACCGACGGCGAGGTCACGGTCGCCGGCTTCCCCTCGGACGACCCGGAGATGCGACGGCGACTCGGCTTCCTCCCCGAGGAGTCGCCGTTATACGAGGAGATGACGCCGCTGTCGTACCTGCGGTTCTTCGCCGACCTGTACGACGTGCCGCGCGACGTCGCCGACGAGCGCATCGAGGCCGCGCTCGACCGGCTCGAACTGGACCACCGCGAGCGCCGGCTCGGCGACATGTCGAAGGGGATGAAACGCAAGGTCGCCATCGCCCGGTCGCTCGTCAACGACCCGGACGTGCTCGTGTACGACGAGCCCGCCTCGGGGCTCGACCCGGTGACGACGAACTCCGTGCTGGAGTTCACCCGCGAGCTCCGCGCGGCCGGGAAGACCGTCGTCTTCTCCGCGCACAACCTCTACCACGTCGAGTCCGTCTGCGACCGCGTCGTGGTGATGAACGAGGGCCGCATCGTCGCCCGCGGGAGCGTCGACGGGATCCGCGAGCGACACGGCGAGACGACGTACCACGTGTTCACCGACGTCTCGCCCGCGGTCACCGAGCGGCTGACCGAGACGCTCGACGACCCGGGCGCCGCGACCGAGGAGGTCGGCGACCGGTTCCGCACCGTCGTACCGGACATGGACGCGGTCGAGGCGGTCCGGGCGGCGGCCGCCGACGCCGGCGGCGAGGTCGTCGACATCCGCACCCGCGAACCCAGCTTGGAGGACGTGTTCCTCGACATCGTCGGGCGACCGATGCCCGGACGGTACGCGGCCGGCGGCGGGCCGGTCGATGAGACGGACGACGATACCGGAGGCGACGACGAGAAACGCCCCGCGGGGCCGCCGGAGGGGGCCGAGTGATCGACCGGCTCCGGAGGGTCCTCCGGGTCGCCCGCTGGGAGGTCGCCCGCGCCGGCGGCGGCGTCGACCGCCGCACGCTGCTCGCGGCGCTCGCGCTCCTGCTCGTCGCCGGCGGCGTCCTCGGCGGGGGGCTCGCGGCCGGAGCGGTCGGGCTCGACGTCGACCGCGACGTCTACCGGGTCGCCGTCGACGGCGACTCCCCGTACGCGGACGCGGTCGAGGAGGCGCCGGCGCTGACGCCGGTCCCCGTCGAGGGGGCCGAACTCGGCGACACGGCCGACCTCGTCGTGTTCGACGGCGGCGGGAGCCGGACCGGCGCGGTCGAGACCGTCGCCGTCCGGGCCAGCGACACGCGGAAGGGCGAGGCCGCGGCCGCCGAGTTCCGCGAGGCCGTCGAGGCGCACAACGAGCGGCTGATGGCCGCCGAGGAGAACGCGACCGCCGCCTTCCCGATCACCGTCACCCTCCAGTACGTCGGTCGGACGAGCGGGCTCGACGACGGCTCGACGCTCGGCGAGGACGACGGCGGTAGCGGGGGCGACACCGAAAGCGGGGACGGATCCGGCGGCGGAGACGGCTCCACCGACGGCGGCGGGAGCGACGGCGACTCGGAGGGCGGCGACGCGGACGGTAGCGGAGACCCGGTGACGGCCGACGACACCGCCGGCGACGGCCTCGCGGTCCCCTCTGTCGGCGGCGCGGCGTTCGGCGCCGACACGGTCGGGTCGCCGGGGTCGATCTCCCCGCCGTTCCCGTTCGTCTCGCTGCTTCTCGCGTTCGTCTTCCTCGTCCCGATGAACTTCCTCATCCAGGCGTACGGCTCCTCGATTCTCGACGAGCGCACGAACCGGCGGGGGGAGCCGCTGCTCGTCACGCCGCTCTCGCCGGTCGACATCGTCGCCGGGAAGACGCTGCCGTACGTCGCGGTCGCGCTGCTCGTCACGACGCTCATCGCGGCCGCCGTGGGGGGCGGCCCCCTCTCGGTGATCGCCGTGCTTCCGGTGGCGCTGACCTTCCTCGCGGCCACGTTCGTCGGCGCGATGTTCGCGCGGTCGTTCAAGGAGCTCACCTTCGTCACGGTCGGCGTCAGCGTGCTCCTGACGACGTACGCCTTCGTGCCGGCCATCTTCACCAACGTAACGCCCGTCGCACTGGTGTCGCCGCTGACGCTCGTCGTCTTCGACCTGCAAGGGGAGGCCGTCTCGGTCGGCGAGGCCCTCTTCTCGACCGGGCCGATGGCACTCGGCGCCGCCCTCCTGTTCGGGCTCGGGCTCGGGGTGTACCGCGAGGAGGACATGTTCACCCAGAAGCCGGTGGCGCGAAAGCTCCTCGACGCGCTCGCGGTGCGGCTCTCGGCGATAGAGGACGTCGTCCTCGCCGACCTCGTCGACCGTCGGCGGATCCGCGCGCTCGGGTCGGTCGCGCTCCTCACCGCCTTCACGATCCCCTTCGTGTTCGTCGCGGAGCTGCTGGCGGTCGCGACGCTGTTCGCACTGCCGGTGACGGTGTCGATCCCCGTGCTGCTCGTGACCATCGCCTTCATCGAGGAGGTCGCGAAAAGCGTCCACCTCTACGCCGGGTTCGAGCGCGGCGTCTTCGCCCGGGCCGACCGGGTCGCCGTCGCGGTCGGGCTCGCCTCCGCGGTCGGCTTCTTCCTCGCCGAGAAGGCCACGGCGGTCGTGCAGGCGGTCGGGCTCACCGACCTGTACGTCGGCCGAGCCGCGTTCGGGAGCGTCGCCGGCGTCGAGGGGCTCTCCCCGGTCGCCGTCGCGGCGCTGCTGTTCGCGCCCCTCCTGCTCCACGGGTTCGCGACGACCGTCGCCGCGGTGGGCGCGAGCCGGAACCGGACGTACTACGTCCTGACGCTGGCGCTGGCGACGCTACTGCACGCGGCGTACAACTTCGGGGTGGTGAGCATCCATGGGTGAGGGTGAAGGCGGGGCGACGACCGCCGGAAAGAGCAGCCGCCTGACGATCGCCGGCCGCGAGCTGGCGGGCCTGCGCGCGGAGAAGACGATCCTGCTCGCGGTCGCGATCCAGCTGTTCATCGCGGCGTTCTCGTCGTTCCTCGTGGTCGGGCTCGTCTCGATGTACGACCCCGGCGCGCTCGGCGGCGCGGAGGTGGAGGTGGCCGGCGCGGGCGACGCCGTGAGCGACCTCGAACGCGCCGCGAGCGAGGTCGAGGGGGCCTCGGTCACCCCGTACGAGGACGCCGCCGCCGCGCGGCTCGCCTTCGACCGCAACGCCGCCGACGCGGTGGTCGTGGTGAACCGGCACGACGAGGGGCGGATCTCGGCCACGGTCACGGCGCCGGACGCGACCGTCGAGACCACCGTGATCGTCGTCCAGCTCCGGGAGCTGCTGCGGACGTACGAGCTGAACGAGCGCGCCGACCGCGCCGCGTACCTCAGCGAGTCGCCGCTTCCGCTCCCGGAGCGGACCGGATCCAGCCCGTACTTCACGTTCACCTACACCGTGTTGATCCCGGTTCTCGTCTTCCTCCCAGTCTTCATCTCCGGGTCGCTCGTGGTCGACTCGATCACCGAGGAGATCGACGAGGGGACGCTCGAACTGCTCCGCGTCGCCCCGGTCACGCTGGGGGAGATCGTCGACGGGAAGGCGCTCGCGGCGGTCGCGATCGCCCCCGGACAGGCGCTGCTGTGGCTGCTCCTGCTCCGCGCGAACGGGACGCCCGTCGCCAACGTCCCGTCGATCCTCGCGCTGATGACCGCGCTGACGACGCTCGTCGTCGCGCTGGCGGTCGCCATCTCCGCGCTCGCGCCCGACCGCCGGGCCGCCCAGTTCCTCTACTCGGTCGGGGTCCTCGTCCTGTTCGGCGGCGCCACGGCGATGGCCGGCGGGCCCGCGAACGCGGTCGCGCGGCTCGCGATCGACAGCGCGGACGCGACGACGACCGCCCTCGTCGTCGCCTACGTCGGTATCGCGGCGGTCGCGTACGCCGGCGTCAGGGCGCTCGTCGCGGAGAACGGGTTCGAGAGCTGAGCCCTTTTTAAATAGGGCTCACCGCTCGCCGGTCCGAGCTACCGCTTGCCGCTGACGCGCTCGACGAGCCGCTCGACCCACCCGGCGGTGGGGACGCTCCAGCCGTAGGCGACCGCGACCAGTCTGGTCCCGACGGTCACCGCCGCGCAGCCGGCGGCGGCCGCCCCGCCGAGGCCGCCCAGCGCGCCGAGCGCCCAGTACGTCGCCCCGCCCAGCACCGCGCAGCTCGCGTAGAAGTCGTCGAACAAAATGAACGGCGCGCGGTCGAGCAGGATGTCCGCGAACGCGCCGCCGCCGACCGCGTTGATCGTCGCGACCGCGACGACGCCGAACGCGGAGACGCCCGCGTCGGCGGCGACGATCGCGCCGGTCGTCGCGAACGCGGCGAGCCCGATCGCGTCCGCGACGAGCGTTATCGGGTGGGTGTCGGCCGATTGGAGGACGACGCTGAGGCCGACGGCCAACCCGACGCCGACGAGTCCGAGCGCGATCTCGACCGGCGACTGGAGGGCGAGCGGGACGCGGTTCACGAGGAGGTCGCGCGTCACCCCGCCGGCGAACGCCATCGCCAGCCCGACGACGGCGACGCCGAACAGGTCGAACTCCTCCCGGATCGCCTTCGTCGATCCCACGAGCGCGAACGCGACCAGCCCGATCGTGTTCATGACGGCGAAGGGGTCACCGAACAGGACCGCCGCGAGTCCCTCCGTCACTCGCCGAACGCCCCCAGGCTCGACTGCAGTTCGCGGCCCGGAACCTCGTCGGTGAGTTCGTACCCGACCAGCTCCCGGGCGTCGACCCCGTACGTCGACCCGCCGCGGTCGAGCACCAGCACCCGGCCCTTCCAGCCGCGCACCGTGCCGGCCGCCATCGTCTCCGCGACCGGGCGGTCGGCGAGGTCGAGCCCGTAGTCGAACGCGAAGCGGTCGATCGGGTCGAACCGGTCGAGGAGCGCTTCCCACGCCGACTCGTCGACCGCGCGCCCGAACCCGGCGAGCTTCGTCGGCACCCGGACCCGGTCGACGAGGTCGTCGCCGTCGGCCAGCTCGGCCTCCACCTGCCGGGCGACCCGGCCGTCCGGGAAGGTCCGGACGTGGGCGCCCCGGTCCGCGCCCTGCTCGCGGAGCCGTGTCTCCAGCCGCCACAGCCGCGTCACGCCGACCTTCAACACGTCGGGCGCGAACGCGGCGAGGTACAGCGCGTGCTCCTCGTGACAGTCCATCTCGTCTTTTAAACACGTCCCCGTACACCGCGCGCAGACCCAGACGCTGTCGTGGGCGTCGCAGTAGGGGGCGTCTGAGGCGTCGCAGGCGACGTGTTCGCCGTCGTGGACGGTCCCCGCGCAGCGGCGGTCGCCGAGGCCGTACGCGAGCTCCGTCGCGGCGTCCGCCTCGACGAACTCGACCGCGCCGCCGCTGGCGACGTAGAGGCCCTCGCCCGACTCGTAGCCCACGACCTGCACGTTCGCCAGTAGGGGGAGCCCCGACTTATGCGCGTCGTCGCCGAGGGGCGGACCCGCCCGAGCCCTGTCTTTAAATCGCGTCCCGTGCGATCTGGTCGCATGCTCGACGCCGCGCTCGCGACCGCCGACGGCGACGAGGGAGTCGACCTCGCGCTCACCGTGACGAACGAGGGCGACGACCCCGTCACGCTCCGGTTCCGGACCGGCCAGCGCGCCGACTTCGCGGCGTACGAGGGAGTCACCGCCGAGCCGGGCGACGCCGAGCCGGGAGACGACGACCCCGTCTGGCGACACGGTGAGGGGCGGGTGTTCACGCAGGCGCTCGGCACCGAGACGCTGGGGCCGGGCGAGTCGGCGACCTACGAGGGGACGTGGCCGGACCCGCCGCCGGGAGAGTTCCGAGTCGTCGGGTCGCTGACCGCCGAGGACCACGACGCGGCGGCGACCGCGCGAGTCGCGGTCGAGTGACGCCGCGCGGGCCGCCCCTCAGTCCCCGTCGCCGTGGACCGCGTCCTCGACCGCGGCCGCGAGCCGCTCGCGCGTCCGGTGGCTCGACTCGGCGTCTGTCCGGACCTCGATCAGGTGCGAGCCGTCGGCCTCTTTGGCCCGGGCGTACGCTTCCCCGAGCGCGGCGGCGGCCTCCTCCGCCCCTTCGGCCCCGTCGCCGACCGCTTCGGGCCGCGCGTCGACCCGCGCGTACTCGAGCCCGTGGAGGTCGGCCATCGGCTCGAACTCGATGCCGTGGGGCGTCTTGAACGACTCCGTGAACTCCGGCTCGAACGACTCGATCGGGAGCGCGTGGAAGATCCCCCCGCCGTCGTTGTTGATCAGCACGACCGTCGCGTCGACGTCGCACCGGTCGAGCGCGAGCAGGCCGTTCGCGTCGTGGTACAGCGCGAGGTCGCCGACGACGAGCGTGAGGTCGTCGGTCGTCGCTGAGCCGGCCCCGAGCGCGCTGGAGACGATCCCGTCGATCCCGCTCACGCCGCGGTTGCCGAGCGCGGTGACGCTCGTCGTCGTCGGCCCGACGAACCGGTCGAGGTCGCGGATGGGCATGGAGTTGGAGACGAACAGCGTCGCCGGGTCCGGGAGCGCGTCGGCGACGACCCGGAGCGCGTCGCCCTCGTGGAAGCCGACGGAGCCGTCTCCCGGGAGGCGGGCCGCCGCCTCTCGCTCCTGAATCGCCCGGGCGGCGCGGTCGGCCGCCTCCCACTGCGCGCGCCAGTCCGGGTCGCCGCCGCCCCCGCCTCCCAGCCGCGAGAGCCGGGCACAGAGGCGGCTCGGCTCGGCGACGACGAGGTCGGTCGCGGCGAACTCGGCCTCGCGCCAGCGCCCCGCGGGGTCGACCTGGTACTGGTCGGCGCCGGTGCCGGCGAGGTACTTGCGGAGGCGCTTCGAGGTGGGCGACGCGCCGAGCCGGAGGACCAGTTCGGGGTCGGTCCAGCCGGCGGCGTCGGCGTCCGGAGCCCCGCCGTCTTCGCCGGCGTCGTCCTCCCCCGCGACATCTGCCGAGAGGTAGGCATCGTAGGCGCCGATCACTGGCGCGACCCGAGTGTGGCCGCCGTACCGGACGCCGGAGAGCGGGTCGGCGAGGACCGGGAACCCGGTCGCGTGCGACAGCGCCGTCACCGACTCCGCGTCGAGTCCGGGCGGGTCCGCGGGGCCGGCGACGATCAGCCCGCGGTCGGTTCTCGCGAGCTCGTTCGCGAGGGCGCGCAACTCCTCGTCTCCCGGCTCCGGCGACCCCGGCGTCACGTCGACGTAGGGGCCGTCCCGGCCGGTCGCGGCGACCGGATCGAGGTCGGCGGGCACGTCGTCCGCCACCCGCGTCGGCTCCAGCGGCTTCTTAAACGGAACGTTGAGATGCACCGGGCCCGGGTCGGCGCCCTCGGCGGTCCCGACGGCGCGCGAGATGGTGGTCCGCAGCGAGCGGAGCGCGCGGTCGTTCGGCGCCGGTTCGGGGAGGTCCTTATAAAATCGGACGGCGTCGCCGTACAGCTTCTCCTGGTCGGCGGTCTGGTTGGCCCCCGAGTCGCGGAGCTCCGGCGGGCGGTCGGCCGTGAGCGCGAGCAGGGGGACGCGGGCCTCGCTCGCCTCCATCACGGCGGGGTGGTAGTTGGCGGCGGCGGTGCCGGAGGTGCAGATCAGCGGCGTGACGCTCCCCGTCCGCCGGGCGCGGCCCAGCGCGAAGTAGGCGGCGGAGCGCTCGTCCAACTGCGAGAAGACGCGGAGGTCGTCGCTGCGGGCGGCGGCCATGGTCAGCGGCGTCGAGCGGCTGCCCGGCGAGACGACGACGCTGTCGACGCCGGCGGCGACCAGCTCGTCCACGAGCGCCCTCGCCCACAGCGCGTTCCGGTTCGGCGCGGTCATTAACCGCCGCTAGGTGGTCGATATTTAAATACTCCCGCGGGTCGGTCTCGAGGGCGGGACGTTTTATACTCTATCCAGCCGCGAGAGCCCGTGCCACACCGCGTCGACGAGCCGGTCCTCGCCCTCACCCTCCGCGTCGGCCCAGCCGCGGGCGATGGCGTCCTCTAACACCGGGATCGGGTGGTTCTCGAAGTTGTTCATCCCGCGGAACGTCTCCAGCGCCTCCCGGTGGGGCTCGCCGAAGGCGTCGACGTCGGCCGCGCCCTTCTCGGCCGTGTCGCCCTCGGCCGCGTCGCTCTCGTCGAGGAAGCCGAGGTCGGCGAGGATCGCCGCCACCTCGGTCGCCGCGTCGCCGGTCAGCTCGCGGGTCTCGTCGGGCGCCTCGCGCTCCAGCAGGGTGACGTCGTACAGCTTGAACACGCGCTCCAGCTCGTCGATCGGCCGTTCGTGGTCGTCGACGCGCACGTCGATCCACCGGTCGTTGCGGCCGTCGTACCCGCCCTCCGGCTTGGCGACGTACAGCGCCGCCGACTGCTCGCCGCGCTTGTCGCCGCCAGCCGCGTTGCCGGCGTGGAGCGCGGCGATGAGACGCTCCGGGAGCCCGCCGGTCGTCTCCTCGAACGCCTCCGCCATCGCCGTGAGGGTCTCGGCGTTCTCCAGGATGTTCCCCTGCACGGTGTACTGCTCGCCCTGCAGGTCGCCGGCGTAGTCGTGGCACTCCTCGCCCGTGAACGCGGCCGGCTCGCCGTCGAGGCCGACGACGCCGACCTGTCGCGAGGGCGCCTCGTCGTCGGCGCTCGTGAGCTCGTCGACGACCGCGGCGGCGTCGCGCCCCTCGCGGAGGAGGTCGAGCCCGTCGGGTCCGTAGGCGACGTTCGCGAAGCTCTGCGTCGCGATCGCGCCCGCGTCAGCGCTGACGAACGGGACGACCGCGCCGACGCCGACGAACTTCGACTGGACGGCGACGCCGACGGCGTCGGTCTCCGGGTCGCGGGCGGCGATCGAGAACGTCGAGGGGCGGGGTGGCATGCGACCCGACCGATCGGCGGCCGGCCTCATAAATCCGGTCGGGACGCCCGACGCCGCGAGCGCGAGCGACCCGCTCCGCGCCGCCGCCCGCGGCCGCGTTCTGCAACGCTTATGCACGCCGACCGACTTCGATCGGGTATGAGCGACGACGACGCCGTCGACGTCGAGGTCGAGTCCCCCGACGACGCCGCGGCCGACGCGGCGAGCGCGAACGGCACGGCGGAGGCGACCGCCGGGGAAGCGAGCGGGGAGTCCGGCGAGGACGATGCGAACGCCCGCGGCGGGGAAGCGCTGGCCGCCGCCGTCGCCGAGCACGACGCGGCGCTCGCGCGGGAGGTGGCCGAGCTGGAAGCGGAGCTCGACGAGACGCGCGAGGAGCTGCTGGAGGCCGAGGAAGAGGTCGACGAGCTGACGAGCAAGCTCGCCCGGGTGAAGGCGGACTTCAGCAACTACAAGCAGCGCGCCAAGCGCAAGCAGGACGAGATCCGCGAGCGCGCCTCCGAGCAGCTCGTCGAGCGCATCACCCCGGTCCGCAACGACCTCCTGCGGGCGCTCGACCAGGAGGAGGGGAGCGACCTCCGCCCCGGCGTCGAGTCGACGCTGGAGAAGTTCGACGAGGTGCTCGCCGAGGAGGGCGTCGAGCCCATCGCCCCCGAGCCGGGCGACGAGGTCGACCCCGGGCGCCACCAGGTGATGCTCCGCGTCGAGAGCGACCAGCCCGAGGGCACCGTCCACGAGGTGTACGAGCCCGGGTACGAGATGGGCGACCGCGTCGTCAGCGAGGCGAAGGTCACCGTCAGCGCCGACGAGTCGTAGTCTGCGGGGTCACTCCCCGGTCGTATCGCTCCCGTACCGCGACGCGAGCTCGTCGAGCCCCGCGTCCGGCTCCGCGGCGTGCGGCACCGACAGCGGCGAGACCGACACCTCGCCGTCGACGACCGCGCGGCGGTCGGTGCCGACGGAGTCCGGCACCTCCGCGGGCGACATCCGCCCCCAGATCGGGTCGGAGATGGAGACGCCGCCGTTGCCGTCCGACGTCGCCTCCATTCCGTACCACTCCGAGGGCGCGGTGACGCGCATCGGCGCGGGGTCGGCCGCGGCGTCGGCCGCCGTGCCCCCGTCCGCGGTCGCCTCGCTCCCCCCGTCGCCCTCGGCCGGTTCCGCCATCGGCGCGTTGACGTTGAGGTAGTCGGCCCGCTCGAAGATCCCGGCCGGCGAGGCCTCCTCGACGAGGAACCGCGTGGCGCGGACGGCGTGCTCGAACGACGCGGGCGACAGCTCCCGCTGCCGCCAGTCGTCGCCGCCCGGGACGTACATCGACGCCGCGATCCCCGGGACGCCGAAGAAGGCCCCCTCGACGACCGCCGACACGGTCCCGGAGCGCCCGAGGGTGTACGCGCCGAGGTTGGCCCCCTCGTTGCACCCGGCGATCACGAGGTCGGCGTCCGGGACGAGCTCGTCGACCCCGGCGACGACGCAGTCGACGGGGGTCCCGTCCACGGCGTACCCCAACTCGTGCTCTGCGACGTCGACGTCGGCGGAGATGGCGCGGCCGATAGAAGAGCGGTCGCCCGTGGGCGCGACCGCCACCACGTCGTAGTCGACCGCGAGCGCGTCGTACACGGCGCGGAGACCGACGGCGTCGATGCCGTCGTCGTTCGTCAGCAGGATCCGCTCGACGCTCATACCGGTACCTCGGGCGGTTCAGGCAAAAGTCCACCGTCGCCCGGGCCGGCCAGTACTGGCTCGGCCGGGGTCCGGTCCGGCCGCGGCGAACGGAAAAGCCCACGTATCCCGGGCCCCCAGCGTCCGACATGGGATTCGGGGACACGGCAAAGAAGATCCAGACGCTCGCCGACAAGGCCGAGCGCACGTACCAGAAGATCAACGAGCTCCGCGCCGAGGTCGAGGAGACCCAGACGACCGTGCTCGACACCTCAGAGCGCGTCCAGCAGTTGGAGAACGAGATGGCCGAGCAGCGGGCCGTCCTCGACGCGGTCGCGCGCGAGGTCGGCGTCGACCTGGAGAGCGTCAGCACCGAGGCCCACATCACCGAGGCGGAGCGCGCCGCCGCGGAGGACGGGGCCGGGAACGCCGGTGATGACGCGGCCGAGAGCGCCGACGAGGACGCGGCCCCCGCCGAGAGCGACGCCGGCGAGTCCACAGACGACGCCGCGTAACGCTATTCGACCGACTCGGTCGGATCGTCCGGGTCGGCCGTCCCGTCGGCGGGGTCGTCTCCGCCGTCTGACCGCGACACGACCTTGGCCGGTACGCCCGCTACCGTTGTCTCCGGCGGGACGTCCGCGGCGACGAGGGAGTTGGCGGCGACCCGCGCGCCCTCGCCGACCGTGACGCCCGGGAGGACGACCGCGCCCGCCCCGATCATCGCGCCCTCCCCGACGACGACGTCGCCGAGGCGGTACTCCTCTTGAAGGAACTCGTGACACAGCAGCGTCGCGTCGTAGCCGACGATGGCGTCGTCGCCCACGGTGATGCGCTCGGGCCAGAACACGTCCGGCGTCGACTCCAGCCCCCACGACACGCCGGCGCCGACCGTGACGCCGATCCGCCGCAACAGCCAGTTTTTCAGCCGGAGGCTCGGGCAGATCCGCGCGAGCACGATGACGACGTAGTTGCGGACGACGACGAGCGGCGACTTCGCGTCCGGCCACGACCACAGCGAGTTGCGCGCCCCGGGCGTCGGATGCCGGTCCAGTCGGTCGGTACGGGAGTCGTCGTCCGCCGCGTGGTCGACCGCGGTCGCCCCCGCGGAGCTCGTCGGTTCGGCCGCCGCGCCGCCGTCCTCGTGAGTCACGAGGGGACGTTCGGCGGGCACGGGTAAAAGGGTCGTCGACGCGCGGCAGCGACACGCGGCGAGTCGAACGCGGGCGCGAGCGAGCGGAGCCGACTATTCTCGCAGCTCGTTCATGTGCTCGATCCGGCGCTCGACGAGGTCGGCCTTCCCCACGTCGTGGCGGATCCGGAGCCCGTCGCCGGCGGCCGAGAGCCCCGCCTCGGCCTGCCGCTCCGCGGCGGCGATCGAGTCGCCGCGGCCGACGACGGCGAACGACCGCGAGGTGGTCGTGTACAGCCCGTCGTCGCGCTCGTCGACGCTGGCGTAGTAGAGGAGCGCGTCGCCGACGCTCTCCTCGTCGACCGCGATCTCAGCGCCCGCGTCGGGGTCGACCGGGTAGCCGTCCGGGACGGCGTACTTGCAGACGGTCGCCTCGCCGGCGAAGGAGAGCTCGGGAAGCGCCTCGCCGTCGCGGGCGGCGGTCAGCACGTCGATGAAGGGCGTGTCTAACACCGGCAGCGTGTTCATCGCCTCGGGGTCGCCGAACCGCGCGTTGAATTCGACGACCTTCGGCCCCTCGTCCGTGAGCATGAACTGGCCGTAGAGGACGCCCTTGTAGTCGGGGAGCGCCTCGACGACGGCCTCGAGCACGTCGACGGCGGCCTCGTAGTCGCCATCGGTCATGAACGGCAGCGAGAGGCCCGTGTCCGAGTACGAGCCCATCCCGCCCGTGTTCGGCCCCTCGTCGCCCTCGTAGGCTCGCTTGTGGTCCTGGACCGCGGGGGTCGTCCGCACGTCGGTGTTCGCGACGAACGCCTGGATAGTGAACTCCTCGCCGACGAGTCGCTCCTCCAAGACGACGCGGTCGTAGTCGGAGTCGCGGAGGTACGCCTTCGCCTCCTCGGCGGTGACCTGGTCGCCGATCACCTTGACGCCCTTCCCGCCCGTGAGCCCGGCGGGCTTCACCGCGAGGTCGCCGTCGTAGGCGTCGATGTAGTCGCAGGCGGCCTCGATGTCGTCGAACACCGCGTAGTCCGGGCAGCCGGGGACGTCAGCCTCCTCCATGAACTCTCGCTGGTACGCCTTGTCCGTCTCCAGCCGCGCCTCCTCGGCCCGCGGGCCGAACGCGTACACGCCGGCGTCGTCGAGCGCGTCCGCGACGCCCGCCGCCAGCGCGGACTCGGGGCCGATCACCGCGAGGTCGGCGCCCACGTCGGTCGCGTAGTCGGCGACCGCCGCGGCGTCGGTCTCGTCGATCGTCTCGAAGCCGTCCGCCAGCCGACGGATGCCCGGGTTCCGGTTGCTCGCGCAGGCGTACAACGCGCAGTCGTCGGCGACCGCGCGGGCGATCGCGTGCTCGCGTCCGCCGCCGCCGACGAGGAGTACGGTCTCGGTCATGCTCGACGGGTGAGTGCACGGTAGTGTAAGCTTTACTTTCCCCTCTGGGACGAGATATACACACACGTGCATTACCAGTCGCGCCGGCTTCCTGATCCGCCGGTCGTGTGACGGCTTTTTGCCTCGCCGGAGCGAACCGGGGGTATGACACAGCCGACGGAGCGGAACCGCCTCGACGAGGAGGCGAGCCCGTACCTCCAGCAACACGCCGACAACCCGGTCAACTGGCAGCCGTGGGGTGACGAGGCGTTCGAGCGCGCCCGCGAGCACGACGTCCCGGTGTTCGTCTCCATCGGCTACTCCTCCTGCCACTGGTGTCACGTGATGGCCGAGGAGAGCTTCGAGGACGAGGGGATCGCCGAGGTGCTCAACGAGGAGTTCGTGCCGGTGAAGGTCGACCGCGAGGAGCGGCCCGACGTCGACAGCACGTTCATGACCGTTTCCCAGCTCGTCACGGGCGGGGGCGGCTGGCCGCTCTCCGCGTGGTGCACGCCCGAGGGGAAGCCGTTCTACGTCGGGACGTACTTCCCGCCCGAGCCGCGGCGGAACCAGCCGGGGTTCCGCGATCTGTGCGAGCGCATCGCCGACTCGTGGGCGGACCCCGAGCAGCGCGAGGAGATGGAGCGGCGCGCCGAGCAGTGGGCGACGAGCGCCCGCGACGAGCTGGAGTCGGTGCCGGAGGCGGACCCCGCCGGCGACGCGAGCGACGCGGAACCGCCCGGCGCCGATCTCCTCGACGAGGCGGCCGCCGCCGCGATCCGCGGCTACGACGACGAGTACGGCGGCTTCGGAAGCGGCGGCGCGAAGTTCCCGATGCCGGGCCGGATCGACCTGCTCATGCGCGCCTACGCCCGGACCGGTCGGGACGCCGCGCTCACGGCCGCGACCGGCACCCTCGACGGGATGGCCCGCGGCGGGATGTACGACCAGATCGGCGGCGGGTTCCACCGGTACGCGACGGATCGGCGGTGGACCGTCCCGCACTTCGAGAAGATGCTGTACGACAACGCGGAGCTCCCCTTGGTGTACCTCGACGGGTACCGCCTGACCGGTGACCCCGCGTACGCCCGCGTCGCGAGCGAGACCCTCGGGTTCCTCGACCGCGAACTCCGCCACGACGAGGGGGGCTTCTTCAGCACCCTCGACGCGCGGAGCGCACCGCCCGAAAGCCGGCGTGGGGACGGGAGCGACGACGGAGGAGAGCCCGCCGACGTCGAGGGCGCCTTCTACGTCTGGACGCCCGCCGAGGTCGACGCGGTCCTCGACGACCCGGCCGCGTCGCTGGCGAAGGACCGCTACGGGATCGAGTCGGGCGGGAACTTCGAGCGCGGCACGACGGTGCCGACGATCGCGGCCTCGGTCGAGGAGCTCGCCGACGAGCACGACCTGGCGGTCGACGAGGTCCGCGAGCGCCTGACTGAGGCCCGCACCGCGCTGTTCGAGGCCCGGGAGTCGCGGCCGCGGCCCGCCCGTGACGAGAAGGTGCTCGCCTCGTGGAACGGCCGCGCGATCTCCGCGTTCGCGAACGCGGGGGACGTCCTCGGCGAGTCGTACGCCGAGATCGCCCGCGAGGCGCTGGAGTTCTGTCGGGACCGCCTGTACGACGAGGCGTCCGGCGAGCTCGCTCGCCGGTGGCTCGACGGCGACGTCCGCGGGCCGGGCTACCTCGACGACCACGCGTTCCTCGCGCGCGGCGCGCTCGACGTCTACGCCGCCACCGGCGATCCCGAGCCGCTCGGGTTCGCGCTCGAACTGGCCGAGACGATCGTTTCGGACTTTTACGACGCCGACGACGGAACGATCTACTTCACGCGGGAGCCGGGAAAGAGCGCCGATGAGGGCGACGACGCCCTCTTCGCCCGCCCGCAGGAGTTCACCGACCGCTCGACGCCGTCGAGCCTCGGCGTGGCGGCCGAGACGCTGGCGCTGCTCGACGGGTTCCGAACCGACCGCGAGTTCGCCGCGGTCGCGGAGGCGGTCGTGACGACTCACGCCGACCGGATCCGCGCGAGCCCGCTGGAGCACGTCTCGCTCGTTCGAGCGGCCGAGCGCGTCGAGACGGGCGGGATCGAGGCGACGATCGCCGCCGACGCGGTGCCGGACGCGTGGCGGGAGACCCTGGGCGAGCGCTACCTGCCGGGCGCGCTCGTCGCGCCACGACCGCCGACCGAGGGCGGACTGGACGCGTGGCTGGGCCGGCTCGACATGGACGAGGCGCCGCCGATCTGGGCCGGCCGGGACGCCGTCGACGGCGAGCCGACCGCCTACGTCTGCGAGGGGCGGACCTGCTCGCCGCCGGAGACCGACCTCGACGCGGCGCTGGCGTGGCTGGCGGAGCGACGGTAGGGGAAGCCGACTCCGGGGCGCCGGCGAGGAGCGCGAGCCCGCGGGCGGGGCGCTGCCGGAGCCGAGGTAACCGCGTCGTACTTTTACCTATCCGCCACGACGCTTCGTTCATGCACGATTTCGTCGTCGTCGGCGCCGGCCCGCCGGGGTCCCGGTTCGCCCGACGCGCGGCCGAGGCCGGCCGCGACGTGGTCGTCTTCGAGAAGGGGACGGTCGGCGAGCCGCTGGCCTGTTCGGGACACGTCTCCGACGACGTCTGGGACTACGTCCCGGACGAGGCCCGCGACCGCCTCCTCCAGAACCGCGTGTACGGAGCGCGGTTCCACGTCGGCGGCCCGAACTCGAAGGCGTACCCGTTTTATAAGCAACGGCCGGTCTCGAACGTGATCGACCGCGTCGGGCTCGACCGGACGCTCGCCGACTGCGCCCGGGACGCGGGCGCCGACGTGCGCGAGGGCCACACGGTCGTCGACCTCGACGAGCGGTCGGATCGGGTCGCCGTCGAGGTCCGGACTCCCGATGGCGACGTCGAGACGGTGGAGGCTCGGATGGTCGCCGGCTGCGACGGTCCGACCTCCCGCGTGCGCCGGTCGCTCGACCTCCCGGAGCCGGACGAGCTGCTCCACGGCGTGCTCGCGTTCGACGACGCGCCCGACGACGGCGACCTCGTCGACGTCCACCTCACCGCGCCGACGTTCTTCGCGTGGCGGATCCCGCGGGGCGACGCCGGCGTCGAGTACGGGCTCGCGGCGCCCCCCAGCGACGACGTCTCGGCGATGTTTGACCGGCTCACCGACGCCTACGGCGCGACGACCGACCGGTTCTGCTCCGGGGCGATCCCGGTCGGCCCGCCGGATCGGGTCACCACCGACCGGGCGTTCCTGATCGGGGACGCGGCCGCGCAGACGAAGCCGTTCACCGGCGGCGGGATTCTGTACGGGATGACCGCGGCCGACGTGGCCGCGGACGTGATCGACCCCGCGGACCCGGCGACGCTCGCCGACTACGAGGCCGGCTGGCGCGACGCGATCGGCCGAGAGATCCTGCTCGGAAAGGGGATCAGGCGGTGCTACTCGCTGCCGGAACCCGTCCAGCGGCTCGGCCTCCGGGCGCTCTCGGGCGAGATCGGCGTCCACATGGACCGGCCGAGCTCCTTTTTCTCGCCGGCGCACCTCCGGCGGCTGTTCTCGCGGAGCGACCCGCCGGAGTGACCGGGGGGCGGATTCGAAACGGCGGGTCCGACGGAGCCGCCTACTCCTCGATGACGTCGGCGAACGAGACGTTCTCGCGGACGCTCGTGATCTCGACGGTCGGCTCGTCGCCCGGCTCGGAGTCCGGGACGATGACGACGTAGCCGCGTTCGATCTTCGCGATGCCGTCGCCCTTGTCGCCGAGCGTCTCGATCGTGACCTCGCGGACGTCGCCCTCGGAGACCGGCGGGCCGGCGGCGTCGTCGACGGCGGAGTGCGCCGGGGACCTCCCGGCAGCGTTGCCCGCGACGTCCCGATCCCCCGACGTGTCGGTGGCTGACTCGGTCGAGGCGGCGCCCTGGTTACCCCCGTCTCGCTGTATCAGTGCCACGCGGTACGTCTCGTCGGGAGCGACGGACCCGTGTTCGATCTCCGACGAGGGGACGGCGACGACGTGATCGCCGTCGCGCTCCTCGACCTCTCCTGTGAACAGACACGCCAGCGAATCGGTGATTTCGACCATAGGTCACCTTTCGAACACGGTAATGAAAAGCTCCCTATTTATTATCCGCCGCGCGGAGCCGTCCGGAGCCCCCGGGGATCGGGAAACAGCGGGAAGCGATGCGAGTCTGGAAACAGCGGGAAGCGATGCGAGTCTGGAAACAGCGGAAAGCGGAGGGATTCCCAGTGCCGACAGTCGAACATAAACATTTACCCTGTCCCGAAGGAATCGCCGCTCATGAGCCGAAACTACGAGTCGCTTCACGACCCGAACGCGGAGTACACGATGCGGGAGCTCTCCGCCGAGACGATGGGGACGACCGGGTCGCGCGGCGGCGACCGCGACGTCGAGATCACGGACGTACAGACGACGATGGTCGACGGGAACTTCCCGTGGACGCTCGTCCGCGTGTACACCGACGCGGGCGTCGTCGGCACCGGCGAGGCCTACTGGGGCGCCGGCGTCCCGGAGCTCATCGAACGGATGAAGCCGTTCGTGATCGGCGAGAACCCGCTCGACATCGACCGGCTGTACGAGCACCTGATCCAGAAGATGTCGGGCGAGGGCTCCGTCGAGGGCGTCACCGTCACCGCGATCTCCGGGATCGAGGTCGCGCTCCACGACCTCGCCGGCAAGATCCTCGACGTGCCCGCCTACCAGCTGCTCGGCGGGAAGTACCGCGACGAGCTCCGCGTCTACTGCGACTGCCACACCGAGGAGGAGGCCGACCCCGACGCGTGCGCCGACGAGGCCGAACGGGTCGTCGACGAGCTCGGCTACGACGCGCTGAAGTTCGACCTCGACGTCCCCTCGGGGCTCGAGAAGGACCGCGCGAACCGCCACCTCCGCCCCGGCGAGATCCGTCACAAGGCGGAGATCGTCGAGAAGGTCACCGAGCGCGTGAAGGACAAGGCCGACGTCGCCTTCGACTGCCACTGGACGTTCTCGGGCGGCTCCGCGAAGCGACTCGCGGAGGCCATCAACGACTACGACGTGTGGTGGCTCGAAGACCCCGTCCCGCCGGAGAACCTCGAGGTGCAGGAGGAGGTCACCAAGAGCACGACGACGCCGATCGCGGTCGGCGAGAACCGCTACCGCGTCACCGAGCTCCGCCGCCTCATCGAGAACCAGGCGGTCGACATCGTCGCGCCCGACCTGCCGAAGGTCGGCGGGATGCGCGAGACCCGCAAGATCGCCGACGTGGCGAACCAGTACTACGTCCCGGTCGCGATGCACAACGTCGCCTCGCCGATCGCGACGATGGCGGCGACGCACGTCGGCGCCGCGATCCCGAACTCGCTGGCGATCGAGTACCACTCTTACGAGCTCGGCTGGTGGGAGGACCTCGTCGAGGAGGAGGTCATCGAGGACGGCTACATCGAGGTCCCGGAGAAGCCGGGCCTCGGCGTCACGCTCGACATGGACGCCGTCGAGGCGCACATGGTCGAGGGCGAGACGTTGTTTGACGAGGCGTAAGCCGGATCGAGTCCGATAAGCGAGCGGAGCGAGCTTATCGATATTTGACGAGGCGTAAGCCGAAGTCAAGCGCGAAAATATCTGATTTTCGCAGTTCGACGAAGCGACGCTTCGTCGAACTCGATAGGCGCGCTACGGTCATCTATCGATTTTTTATTAGAGTGGAGAGAAGCCGAGTTCAGGTCTCCCCTCAGTACCCCGTGCCGAGCGCCCAGTTGGCGACGAGCACGGCGAACGTGAGCCCGAACAGCACCGCCAGTATCGAGAAGGAGACGCCCCAGCCGAACAGGTCGGTCGCGAGCCCGACGCCGAAGGAGCCCGCGGAGCCGATCACGGTGTAGACGGTCCGGACGAGTCCGAATCCGGCCCCCCGCTCCGTGTCGCTGAGCGCGTCCATGAACCGCGGGTCGATCGCCGAGAAGAAGCTCGACCCGGAGCCGGCCAGCAGCACGGCGACGCCGACGCCGACGAGCCCGGGACCGAGGACGAACGAGGTGATCCCGAGCGCGCCCGCCAGCATCGCGCCGCCGATGGCCGCGTCGCGGCCCACGCGGTCCGACAGCCGGCCGAGCGCGACCTGCGCGACCGCCCGGACGACGAAGAACGCGGAGAAGACGCTGGCGGCGAACCCCGGCGAATACCCGCGGAACTCGACGAGGAACGTCGGGAGGAAGGACATCACGCCCTGCACCACGTACGTGCCGGCCATCGCGACGAACAGCGGGAGGAGGATGCGCGGCCGCGAGAGGAGTTCGACGAGCGGCGCGACCGCGAGCCGGTCCCGCATCGGCTGGTCGGGGCGCCGCGGCTCGGTCGGCCGGACGCGCCACGCGAACAGCAGGAACACCGGCACGCCGACCACCGCGGCCAGCGCGACCGCGGGCCGCCAGCCGTAGCGGACGCCGACCCACGCCGCGGCGACGGGCGCCACGAGCCCGGCGAGCGGGCCGCCCGCGGAGTGGAGCCCGAACGCCGTGCCGATCTCGTCGAAGGTCCGCGAGAGCAGCGTCGTCGCCACCGCGTAGTGGAGGCCGGCGACGAGCCCTAACAGCACCGCCGCTAGCACGAACAGGGGGAAGACGGGCGCTAAGGCGAGCACGAGGCTCATCGCCGTCGTGCCGCCGACGGCGACGAGGATCACGATCCGCTCGCCGTGTCGGTCGGCGAGCACGCCGCTCGGGAACTGGGCGGCGCCGTACGCCAGCCACATCCCGGAGAGCGCGACGCCGATAGCGGTGTTCGACACCCCGAAGTCGTCGACGATGAGGGGGACGACCGGGCTGATCGCCAGCCTCGCGAAGTAGGTCACCAGGAACGCGAGCATGCACAGCGACAGCACCGTGTGACGGTACTGCCAACTCATCCGGCTGTCACTGACGGGAGGTGGGTCCGGTCGGCGGTCAACGCTTTCGGTTCCGGCCGGAACCACCTCCGCCGCCCCTCACCCGACGGCGGCCGGGTCGACCCGGCTCCCGACCCACAGCAGCGTGGCGACGAGACCGAGGACCGCGAGCGGGAGGAACCACTGCATCACGGCGAGCAGCCCCGCGGAGGCCTGCACGCCGATGACGAGCAGGAGCGTCGGGCCGCAGCAGGCGACCCCCGACAGGATCCCGGGGAGTCCCGCGGCGGCGCCCGCCCCGGCGCCGATCCGACACGCCGCGGGGCCGCGCCACGCGACGACGGAGACCGCGAGCGTGACTCCGACGAGCGCGGCGAGCGCGAGTCCGATGGCGGCGTTGACGGGCGCGAACAGGTACTCGAGCGGGCCGACCGCGACGAGCGCGACTGGCTCGTACTGGAACGGTCCGACTCGGCGCGTCAGGAGCGCGAGCGGGTCGCTCGCGACGGTGACGTCGATGGCGGGCCCCGAGCCGGCCCAGCCGCCACCGCCGCCGCGGAGGCCGAGGTGGCGGACTCCGGCGCTGTACGCGAGGAAGTACGCGACCGCGACGACCGCGAGTGTCGACCGCCCGTCGCGCCGACCGAGCGACGCCCGGACGGCGAAGGCGGTCCGGCGGATCAGCCCGCCAGCCCACGCGACCGGCGACTCGACCGGCGGGGCCGACTCAGCCGCCATCCCCCGCCCCCGTGTGCTCGCCGACGAACGCGGTGTCGGGGTAAAAGCCCGCCCAGGCGAACCACATCGCGTCGAACGCGAGCACCGGCTCCAGCGGGAGGTCGGCCGCCGCGACGCCGCCGCCCTCGCCCTCCACTCGATAGGCGTCGCCGTCCGGTTCGACCCCAAGGCCATCGGGGTTGCGGTAGACGTACCCCGTCGAGAGCCCCGAGTCCGCGACGGCGACGACGTCCGCTCCTCCGTCGCCGATCGAGCCGGTCAGCACCCGGTCCGCGAGCAGCGTCCGTTTGTCGAACGCGATAGCGCCGGTCCCCGTTCGCGCCCCGATGACGACCGACTTCGGGTGTCCCTCGTCGGGCGACGACAGCGGCGGGAACACCGTGCCGTCCCGCGCGTAGTAGCCGCCGAGCGGCGCGTAGCTCCCGTACGGGTCGCTCTCGTACCGGCGCACGTACCCGGTGTCGTCCGTCATGACGAGCGAGTCCGGGTGGCGCTCGCTCCACCGGTCGGCCGTCGTCCACACGACCCGGAACTCGTCGAGCGTCTCGCCGGTCATCGGCCCGTCGATCCCGGTGGCGAGCATCTGCGGCCACCAGCTGTCGGTGCCCCGGTCGTACATGATCAGGTTCGAGTTGACGAGTTGCCCCGACACCCCGAACGTCGTGTCGCCGCGGCGGAACCCCTGTGCCGTCCCGGTGAGCGGACAGTACGTGACCGCGACCGGCTCGCCGCCGAGCTCGTCGTTGACGATCTCGTGATGGGAGAGCACCTGCTGCGGGTACGCTTTCGCCTCCCCGTCGCGAACGACACCGAAAACCGGGATCCCCTCGGCGTAATTCACCTCCTCGATCGGCCGGAACGAGGGGTCGTCGATCGAGGGGATCCCGTCCTTCCCGACGCCGCCGTTGAGCGCCTCCGCCACCAGGGTGTCGGCGTCGTACGGGACGTGATAGCCGGTGTCGGCGGTGGGAGGCCGCGCGCCCTCTCCGGTGGCGTCGTCGGCGTCGCCGGATCCATCGGCGCCGGACCCATCGCCACCGGGCCCATCGGCGCCGGACCCATCGTTGTCGCCCGCCTCGTCGCCGGCGAGCGAGTCGAGGGGTGCGCCGCCGAGACAGCCGGCGACGCCGACGGCTCCGACCGCGGCGAGTCCGGCCAGCGCCGACCGACGAGTGCGGTCCATGGCGATAGCTCCGGACTCGACAATATAAAGCCCAAAGCGGAGGTGTGAGAATCACACACACCCGATAGAAACGGCCGTATCAGTCGTCTCGCCGGTGATCCCCACCGGCCGAGCGCTCGCGCAGCCGGTCTGCGATGGCGGCGCCCGCGGTGCGTGGGTCCGGGTCCGCGACGCTCGCGGAGTCGCCGACGGCGACGCGGCCCGGCTCGATCACGTCACAGCAGAGCCCGCCGCGGTTCCGCAGCGCCGACGCGAGCCCGTCCGCGCCGGCCAGCGACTCGACGTGCGCGCACGGCGGCCGGCGTCGGGTCGGTCGCAGGCGCGCCTCGCCGACCGCGACGGTCGCGTCCAGCAGGTCGTCCATCCCCGGACCGAACCCCTCGACGACGACGTTTCGACGGTGGCGACCGTCCGAGACGTCGATCCCGGTCTCCTCGCGGACGGCGTCGAGGGCCTCGGCGGCGACGAGGGTGACGGCGCAGCCGTCGAGCTGGAAGCGCCCGTCGCCGCGCCGGTAGCGATCGCCGTCGACCCCGTCCGGACGGATCTCGACGGCCTCTCGGAGTTCGGGCGGCGCGCCTCCCGCCGGGGCCGTGACGAGGCTTCGGACGACGCCGCTCGTCCCGCCCTCGCCGCTCACGGCGTCCCTCCGAGGAGATTCGGGTCGCCCGGCTTCAGCCACTCGCGGTGCGCGTAGTAGACGGCGCCGACCGGGGGCGCGACCAGCGCGGCCAGCGCGTAGAGCCATTTAAATAGGCCGAAGTCGGCGACCCCGCGCTCGTTCAGCGACAGCGCGTCGAGGAGCACCGCGGCGGTCGCGAGCGGCGCGAGGAGGTAGCCGTGGGCGAACGCGACGGCGGCGCCGGCCGGGGTGCCGGCCGAGAGCAGCGCCCAGTCGACCGCGTAGAGGACGGTCCACCCGCCGGCGGCGACGGCGAGGACGAGGAGCCACGGGCCGTCGAACCGTCTGCCGGCCGGTTCGGCGGCCGCCCCGTCGGGGTCGCCCGGAGAGGATTCCGCGTGTGTGGTCACGACTGAACTGAGGGCCCGACGGTACTCAACGTTCGGGTCGGGGGGCAGGTTGGGGGCGGGTTGGTGACGGGCGGCGAGTAGATGGCCGACGACTCTCGACCGGCGCGCCGGTCGTCGAGAAGCGGCTTATTCGTCGAAGGTGCCGGCCGAGAGGTACCGCTCGCCGCTGTCCCAGAACACGGTGACGACGAGGGGCTCCTCGCCGGCGTAGGCGCCGGCGTCCCGGAGCTCCGCGGCGACGTCCTTCGCCGCGAGGTTCGAAGCGCCCGAGGACTGCCCGACGAGGATCCCCTCCTCGCGGGCGAGCCGCCGGCACTCGGCCTCCGCCTCCTCGATGCCGACCGCGTGGACCTCGTCGATGAGGTCGACATCGAGGTTCGGCGAGACGAAGCCCGGTCCCATCCCCTGGAACGCGTCGTTTCCGGGCTCCCCGCCGGAGAGGACGGCGTTGTCGCTGGGCTCGACCGCGTCGACCCGGACGTCGGGGAACTCCTCGCGGAGCCGACGACCGATCCCGGAAATGGTCCCGCCGGTCCCGACGCCGGCGACGAGCGCGTCGACGGTCCGGTCGCCGACCTGCTCGACGACCTCCGGGCCGGTGGTCTCGTAGTGGGCCCGCGGGTTCGCGGGGTTCTCGAACTGCCGGAGCTGGACCATCCCCGCCTCGGCCTCGAGCTCGTCGGCGCGGTCCTTGGCCGCGGAGATGTCGCCGTCGACGAGCTCGACCTCCGCGCCGTACGCGCGCATGATCCGGCGGCGCTCCAGCGACTTGCCGTCGGGCATCACGAGCGTCACGTCGTACCCCTTCACCGCGCCGGCCATCGCCAGCCCGATGCCGGTGTTGCCGGACGTGGGTTCGACGATCCCGTCCCCCGGTTCCAGCTCTCCCGATTCCTCGGCCGCCTCGACCATGTACCGCGCCGGGCGGTCCTTCGCGGAGCCGCCCGGGTTGCGCGACTCGACCTTCGCGGCCACCGTCGTCTCCGGCGGCGCGTCGACCCGAACCAGCGGCGAGCCGAGCCCCTCCAGCACGTCGTCGTCCATTACGTCGACGAACGGGACCGCCACTCAAATGCCCGACGGACCGCGGCAAGACGCGTTGCCACCGACGCGCGGTTTACAAGGCTACCCGGCGTAGCGGGCGGTATGACACTCGAAACGCTCGCTCCCGACGGAACCGACGGCGACGCGCTCGGCGACGACGTGCTGGACGCGCTCGGAGGCGGCGACTACCGATTCAAGGTGTGGGGCGGCGACTGGTGCGGCGACTGTCGGCGGCAGCTCCCCGCGTTCGCGGCGGCGCTCGACGCGGCCGGCGTCCCCGACGACCGGATCGAGGACTTCCCGGTCACGAAGGGGCCGGACGGCAAGGAGGGCGAGGCCGTCGACGAGTACGGGATCGAGCTGATCCCGACCGTCGTGGTCGAGAGCGCCGACGGCGAGGAGCTCGCCCGCTTCGTCGAGGACGCCGACGTCTCGATCGCGGAGTTCCTCGCGCGCGAGCTCGCCGAGGGCGAGGCGAGCGCCTGAGTCGAGCCCCCGCGTTTCTTTTTTAAACCGAGTCAGGCGTCCAGCTCGGCGACGATCCGCTCGCGGATCTCGCCGGCGTCGACGGGCGCCCACGCCTCGATGTCGTAGGTCACGTCGGCGAGGACCTCCAGCCGGTCGGCGTTGCTCTCGCGAATCGCCGAGACTGCGTCCGCGGAGAGCCGAGCGAGGACCGCCTCCGAGAGCGCCTCGCGGTCCACGTCGCGCTCGGGCACGTCGAGGATGTGCGGGAGATCCCCCGCGCCGTCGGGCAGCGACGGGAACGCGGCGGGCCCGACCGCGAGGGCGACGTCGCCGGCGTCGAGACCGGCCTCGGGGTCGGCGGTCTCCGGCGGCGTCTCGCCGCCCTCCGAGAGCGCCGCGGGCGGCGCCGGCACCAGCGCGTACTCCGCGACGGCGACGTCGATCGCGGCGGCGATCGCGTCGTCGTCGACCTCGGCCCGTTGTTTAAAAGCGAGCTCCGAAAGCGCGTGCGAGAGCTCCGCGCGAGTGAGCCACTCGAACAGGTCGACGACTCCTGCGAGGTCGTCGCGCGCGGCCACGCTTGGCGCGTCCGGCGCCGCCGCGACATCGTCGGCGGCTCCGTCTTCGGCCATCGGTCAGTCCTCTCCCGGCGCCGGATCGGAGGGCGGGGACGCCGGCGGTTGGTGGCCGTTCCCGCGGACGTCGGCGTCGCCCGGCGCGCCGCCGATTCGAGTCGCCTCGCCGCCCGCTCCGCCGGCCGCCTCCGCGAGGTCCGCCCGGGCCGCCTCGGCGACCGCCTCGGGCGTGATCGGCGCGTCGCGCCACGCCGGGAGGCGGGTGTCCGGCCCCGGTTTCCCGAGGGCGTCCGCGTACGTCGCGGCCTGCGAGCGCTCGTCCTCGCGGTCGTAGTCGAGGCCGTTGAACGCGGCGTCGGTCTCGTACCCGTCAATAATTCCCTCGGCCGCCTCGCGGTAGCGGTCGGCGAGGCCGTCGTAGTCGACGGCGACGCCGGCCTCTTCCACCGCCCGGAGCGTCGCCTCGCCGACCGCACGGCTCATGTCCGCGAGGCCGGTCGGGCCGTCGACGGAGCGGTGGTCGTGCTCGTAGCGGCCGAGGTCGACCTGCGCGCTCCCCGCGAAGCCGGCGTGCGCGAACGCCTCGCCGAGGGTCCCGACCTCCAGGCCCCAGCCGCGCTGGACGCGGAGCTTCGAGACGAGGTCTGTCGTCGCCGCGAACTCGCCGGCGAGCGCGTACCGGAACGCGTCGAGATACTCGATCACGCCCGCCTCCCGACGCTCGGTGGCGTCGGCGAGCGCGCGGACGAGGGGTCGGAAGAACAGCCGGAAGAGCCGGCCGTACAGCGCCCCGTCTTCGACGCGGGCGTAGTACCCCTTCGAGAACGAGTAGCCGTTCGCGACCGGGAACAGCAGTCGCTTGACGAACGCCGGCGAGTACGTCTTCGTGTCGGCGTCGTGGACGACGACGTACTCCTCCTCCAAGGCGCGGCCGAGGCCGAGCCACACGTCGCGCCCCTTCCCGCGGTCCCCGTCGAGGCCGCTGTCGGCGAGCAGTTCCGTCAGCCGGGGACCGCCGCACCAGAGCGTCTCCACGTCGAGGTCGAACCCGTCGAGCCACCGCGCGAAGGGGCCGACGCGCTCGGGCGGGGCGCGGAGGGGGACGATCACCCGAGCCGGCGCGACCGTCTCCAGCGCCGAGAGGACGCGCTCGGCCGCGAGCGTGCCGTACTCGCGCTCCGTCATCGGCACCACGACCGCCGCCCGGCCGGTGGGGGCGTCCGGCCGGTGGTCGGTCAACGCGTGCAGCGTCGTCACGCGCTCTTGGACGTACTCCATTATGACCGTACAGGGGCGGGACGCCCTAAATAGGTGCGATACCCGTGGCGCGTGCCGGCACACGCGCGACCGCGCACGCGAGCGGCCACAACTCCGCGCTCACGCCGCCGGCTCCGCCCCCGCCGCGCCGCCCGGGACGCGGCCCATGCGCTCCAACACGGCGTAGGCGACCACGACCGCACCGAGTCCCCCGGAGAGCGCGAGGAAGACGACGTCGTAGGCGAATCCGGCCTCGACCGCCTCGCCGACGGTCCACGAGCCGGCCGCCTGCGTCGTCATCATCCCGGCGGAGTAGACGGCGTACGCCGACGCCCGGGACCCGTCCGGCAGCGACGCGAGCAGGTACGTGTCCATGGCGGGGAACAGCATGTGGATGGCGAAGCCGACGGAGAGGCTGGCGAGGACGACGGCGACGAGCCCGGAGACGATGACCACGAGGACGACGCTCCCGATGAACGCCGAGACGATGCCGAGCAGGTACGGCACGTGTGGGAGCCGGTCGGCGAGGTCCCCGGAGACGAGGAAGGCGGGGACGCCGGCGGCGAAGATCACCGTCAGGAGGTTGCGGGCGGTCGCGGGCGGCAGCCCCTTGTCGATCATGTACAGCTCGTAGAAGTTGAACAGCCCCTGCCAGACGAAGCCCGTGAGGCCCATCAGCACGACGGCCGTCAGGATGAGCTTCCACTCGGCGAGCGCGCCGCCGACGAAGTCGGTGTCGTCCGCGCCGGCGTCGGGGAGGTCCGTCCGGGAGGCGAGGAACACGAAGGCGACGGTCGTCGCGGCCGCGACGGCCGCGAGCCCGTAGAACGCGAGCCGCCAGTCGTACCACAGCGCGACCGTGACGACCGGTGCGGCCGCGACCGCGGCGAGCTGGCTCGCCGTCCCGTGAACGCCCATGGCCCGACCGACGCGCTCCGGGAACAGCTCGGAGACGAACGGGTTCGCGGCGACGAAGTAGACGCCGGACGCTAAGCCGATCGCGAACGCGGCGGTCATCAGCGTCGCCACGCCGGGCGCGAGGGCGACGCCGAGCGCGCCGACTGTCAGCATCGCCCCGGAGACCACGATAACCAGCCGGCGGGAGAAGCGCGTGAGCGCCCAGCCGGCCGGGAGCCGCGGCGCGGCCGAGCCGAGCCACGCGAGCGTGACGATGAGGCCGGCGGTCCCCTCGCCGATCGCGAACTCGCCGATGAACTCCCCCACGAGCGGCGCGAAGACGACGCGCGCGAAGTTGACGAGGAAGACGAGGGCACACAGCGATCCGAACAGCCGAGTCCGTGACACGGACGCGCTTCGAATCGCCCGGAGACAAGCGTTGCGAAAGCGCGGCGCTCCGATACGACGTCGCGTGTCGTACGGTCGCGACCGGAGCGGGTTCGCCGTCCGACTCGCGTCGTACGGGGTTTTTATACCCACACGGGATCAACCGAGACGTATGAAATCGACGCGCAAGGGACTCCGCGACGGCGACCTGTTCAAGGACACCTACGAGCGCCTGAACTGCGCCGACTGCGAGAAGGTCTTGAAAAAGAAGAACGATCCCGACGAAGTGTTCGCGGTCCGGGTCTGCCCCGAGTGCGAGGCGACGTTCAAAGAGCTGCGCTGAGCGTCGTCGCGGGCCGGTGCGACGAGAGCCGAAGCCGAACTAATCGAACCGAACCTAATCGAACCGAACCTAATCGAACCCAATCGAACCGAACCGCGTCCCGCCCGCCCTCCCGACGCCGCGTCTCGTCTCTTTTCCCCTCAACTCGCCGCGTCGTCGTCGCCGCTCTCACGCCTCGATCGACTCGGCGACCGACGCCGCCACGCTCGTCGACTCGCGCGCGACCGTCTCGATCCACCGGTACTCTGTAAACGCCTCGGCCGCGTCGCGGGCGTCGGGATCGGTCGCCGCGAGTCGGGCGTCGGGCCCGTCGAAGAGGGGGAGGACCCGCGCCGCGAGCCAGCGGTCGAGCGGGTTCTCGCTCGCCGCGAGCGACGCCGCCGAGTCGACCGCCGCGTCGCGTGCTTCTCTCACCGCGGCGCGGTCTTCCGGGAACAGCGTGTCGCCCGTCTCGATCCGCGACGCGACGGCGTCGAGCCCCCGGAGTCGAGCGAGCGCGAGCGCCGTCCGCGTGAGCGCGGTCGCCGGGTTCTCCGGCGGGCGGTCGTCCACCGGAACCGGGTCGAAGCGGAGGTCCTCGAACGTCCGGTGGAGGGCGTTCGAGAGCAGCGAGACGCTCGGCGCGTCGCGGGCCACCGGCCGCTCGTCGAGGAACGCCTCTGCACCCGGGTTCGACCGGAGGTCGGCGTCGCTCCCGTGGAGCCCTCGGAGCCGGTCGCGGACTGACGCGCCCAGCCGCTCCGCCGCCTCCCGAAGCGGGTCCTCGACGGACTGCGGGTCCGCGAGCGACGCCCGGTACCGGTCGCTGAGGTGGCGTCCCGCGTCCACGTACGACTGGACGCGCTCGACGTCGCCGACCGACTCGCCGGCCCGAAGCGGGTTCGCTCGCCCCTCGACACCCGCGGCCCCGCCGACCAGCGTCCGCCGCCGCGACTCGTCGTACCAGCGCTCGATCGGGCCGTACGCCGCGGCGCCGGCCAGCGGGTCGGCCGCGGGTCCCGGGAGCGCGTCCAACGTCTCGAACGCCCGTCGCCGCACCGTCCCGATGTCGGCGGTCACGTCCTCGGGGTCGCCCTCGACGGTCACCCCGGCCCACGTGCCGACGGCGGTCGCCGCGCGGTCCCGCGCCGCCGCGTACCGCTCCGCGGCCCGGAGCGGCGGGAGCGACTCGTCGGGGGCCGGCCGCGCCTCGCGAGCGGCCGCCCGCTGTTGGCGTATCCGCTCGCGGATCTCGCCGTTCGGGAGCGTCGTCGCGGTCAGCGGCTCCGGAATCGGGCCGAGCAGGCGGTCGATCCGGTCGTCGAGCGCGGCCGCGACGGCGGGGTCGAAATCGACCGGGACGAGCCGCGGCGTCTCCGGGACCGGGGCGTCCAAGGCGCGCGTGATACCGTCGGTGTCGAGCGACGGCGGGTCGTCCCAGAACCGGGGCTCGCTTCCGACATCGGAACAGCCGGCGAGGGTGGCGAGCGCGACCGCGCCGCCGACCGCGAGGGCGTCGCGTCGGGTGAGCCGTTGGGTCACGAGCCGTCACCTCCCTCGTCGACCGCCGTCGCGTTGCCCGGCACGGTCGCGTTCGCGTCGAGCACCTCGTACTCGGTGTCGACGCCGCGACAGGGGGACCGACCGCTGGACCCGGAGCCGGTGAGTTCCGGGTCCAACGCGGCGGGGAGCCGGAAAAGGAGCGCGAGCGCGACGCGTTCGCCCGCCTCGCAGGCCGCGTCCGGCGGCCTGAGCTCGCGGCAGTACTCGTACTCGACGCGCCGCGGCTCCCACGAGACCGACTCGATTCGGAGGCGGTAACACGACCGCACCCCGGCGCGCGACGCGTACACCGTCTCCGCGTCGTAGTCCGTCTCTTCCAGGAACGACCGGATCCGCGAGCGGTCCGCGTCGGACACGCCCTCGGCGACCGACAGCTCCGCGGCCCGGTCCTCGGTGGTGACGAGTTCGCGTCCGATCGGGGCCGGGTCGTCGGCTCCCTCGTCGCCGACGTCGGCGCCGTCGAGGAGGACGGCCTCGCCGTCGGGGTTTCGCGCCTTCAGGACGGTCGGGTCCGTATCCGTTCCGGAGACCCGTCGCCGGGGCGACCCCGAGCCCTCGTCGCGCGTCTCGACGCCGAGACACCCGGCGAGCGCGACGAGGGGAACGCTACCGAGGAGGGCTCGTCTCGTCGGGGACATGCGGCCGGCTTGGAGCGGTCTCGACAAACCTCTTTTGCCGACATCGGGTCGCTCCCGGACTCACTCGAAGACGGCGTCGAACGCCGAGGCGCCGAGCGGGTCGAACGTGCCCGCGGCGACGTTCTCGCGGACGTGGGCCGGGTCGCTCGCCCCGACGAGCGAGGCGGTGACGCCCGGGGCGCTCCGAGCGAAGTTGAGCGCGCGCTGCGCCGGCGTCTCGCCGGCGAGGGTTGCGTCGACGTCGGCCGGGATCGCGCCCTCGTTCGCGAGTTCCCCCTGCCCGATGCTCGCGCTCGTCACCACAGAGAGGCCGGCCTCGTGGGCGAACTCCAGGGTCGAGACCGGCTTAGCGTCGCCGTCGGCGTCGTCGGAGTCGTCTCCGTCGGCGTCGCCGTCGTCGCCGTCGACTCCGGGCGGGCGCTGGTTCCGCCGCGTGAAGGCGTCCGCCATGGCGACATTAAAAGGGAGTTGGACCGCCTCGAACCCGTGATCGTCGTCGGGGCCGACCGCCTCGCCGGCGGCCTCGGCCCGGGCGAGGACCTCGGCGAGCGAGAGGTACCGCTCGTCGCTCTCGGGAACGCGGAAGGCGTCCCAGGTGGCGACGCCGTAGGCGCCGACGTCGCCGGCGGCGCGCCGGCGTTCTAGGGCCTCGAAGGCGGCCTCCAGCCGGTCGTACACCACCTCGCGGGAGCGGGCCGCGAGCTGCGTCTCCGGGTTGTGAATATAAAAGAGGTCGACGGCGTCGAGCCCGAGCCGGTCCAGCGAGCGGTCGAGCGACCACTCCAGGTACTCCGGCGCCACCGCGTGCGCGCCGTTCGCGAGGTCGTCGGCGTCGACGATTCCGGTCGCGAGGAAGCGGTCGCGGACGTACGCCGCGGGGTCGTCCGGGCGCTCGCCGTCGAAGGGGAGGAACCCGCCCTTCGTCGCGACGACGATCGACTCGCGGTCGATCGGGGACTCTCGCACGGCCTCGCCGACGACGCGCTCGGCCCGCCCGCAGCGGTAGTTGACCGCGGTGTCGACGTGGTTCACCCCGGAGCGGAGCGCGAGCCCGATCGCCTCGCGGGAGGCGTCGTCGACCGCGGCTGTCGGCTCGCCGAGGTAGGTGCCGATCCCGACGCTGGAGGCCACGCCGGGGCCGAAGCGCCGGAAGTAGGTCCGCCCGAAGGCGTCGCCGAACCGGTCGCGGTAGGCCCAGAGCGCGTCGCGAGTCGCCATGTTCGTCCGAACGGTGTCGCCGCGGGGGCAAAAGTCGCGCGGCGTTCGGCGGGCGGCCAGCGATCGAGCGGCATCCGGCGGGCGGACCCAATCGCGCGGCGGTCGACGGGCGACGACGGCCGAGGATTCGTTTCGAGAGAATGTAACACGTCCGACAGGCGCACGACGGCGACACAACGACTATAGGCCGTCCGGGAGTTGCTCCGAGTAATGGCCTCGCTCACCGACCACCTGTCCGACCTCGTCGAGGACGCGGACGCGGTGCTTTTGTTCTCGCCGACGAGCTCGTTTCACGACCGGTTCGAGGACGGCGACACCGAGGTCGTCGTCGTCGCTCCGGACAACGACGTCGACGCCGACACCTTCGTCGAGCTCCCCCTCCCGTTCGACAACGTCAAAGACCGTATCCGGTTCGGTATTGAGGGCTCGATGGACGCCGACTTGGTCAGCGAGGGCGACGAGGTCGTCTGCATCGCGAGCGTCTTCGACGGGGGATCGGACGCGGTGATCCGCGTTACCGTCGACGAGACGGTCCACACCGGGATCTACGACCTGTTCGTCAACTCCCGGGCGGAGCCGAGCGTCATCCGCGACGTGTTCGAACTCGCGATCGAACTCGGACAGAAGGGACAGAAGGGGAAGCCGGTGGGCGCCCTGTTCGTCGTCGGCGACGCGGGGAAGGTGATGAACAAGTCCCGCCCGCTGTCGTACAACCCCTTCGAGAAGTCGCACGTCCACGTCGGCGACCCTATTGTCAACGTGATGGTCAAGGAGTTCTCCCGGCTCGACGGCGCGTTCGTCGTCTCCGACTCCGGGAAGATCGTCTCCGCGTACCGCTACCTCGAACCGGGGGCCGAGGGCGTCGACATCCCGAAGGGGCTCGGCGCGCGCCACATGGCCGGCGGCGCGATCACTCGGGACACGAACGCGACCGCGATCGTGCTCTCGGAGTCCGACGGGCTCGTCCGAGCGTTCAAGGCGGGCGAACTCGTCTTGGAGATCGATCCGGAGGAGTACTGACCACCCATGTTCGCGGCACAGAGCGCGTTCACGGAGTTCGCGGGGAGGGTCCCCGAGCGACTGTGGCTCGCCTTGGTCGTGCTCGTCATCGGCGTGATCGCGGCGTTCCTGGTCGGAGTGATAAACCGGCGGCTGCTGACCCGGGCCGGGGTCCCGGAGGCGATCGAGGGGACGGCCTTCGAGCGCACCGTCCGGGAGTTCAACACGTCGACCGTCCGGATCCTGGCGCAGCTGTCCAGCTACTTCATCCTCGCCGTCGCCGTCATCGTCGCCCTCACCGTCGCCGAGGTGAACTACCTCGACCGGTTCTGGTCCTCGGTCGCCGCCTTCCTCCCGCGCCTGTTCGTCGCCGCGGTCGTCATGATCGTCGGCGTCGTCGTCGGCGACAAGGCGGAGCTGCTCGTCGCCGAGCGGCTCCGCGGGATCAAGCTGCCCGACCTCGGCGTGTTGCCGCCGCTCGTGAAGTACAGCATCGTGTACGTCGCCGCGCTGGTCGCGCTCGGACAGGTGGGGGTGCAGACGCTCGCGCTGGTCGTGCTGCTCGCGGCGTACGCGCTGGCGGTCGTGCTGTTCGCGGCGCTCGCGACGAAGGACCTCGTCGCCAGCGCGGCCGCCGGAGTGTTCCTCCTGCTCCGCCAGCCCTACGTCGTCGGCGACGAGGTGAAGGTCGCCGGGGAGCGCGGCATCGTCCAGGAGGTCGACCTGTTCGTCACGCACATCGAGGCCGACGGAGAAGACCACGTGATCCCCAACCACTCGGTGTTCCGCGACGGGATCGTCCTGATCCGGGAGTGAGGGGCGGCTCCCCGTTCTTCAGGCCCGCCTTCGACCGTTCCCACGCCGTGGGACCAGCTGTCACGATATAACCCCTTGGGCGACGGACTAGTAGCTATGAGCCACGACGACGCCGACGCCGTCGCCTGCGAGGGGTGGGACGGGAGCGAGTGCGAGGGCACGGTCCACTGTCCGCCGCGGTGTCCGCGGTTCGTGGACAAGGAGGGCGCGCGGTGGACGATCCGGCCCGCCGTGCACGAGGACGCCGCGCCGCTCGCCGAGATGTACGAGCGGTTCGAGACCGGGGACCGCGCCCAGGGGCTCCCGCCGGTGACGCGGGACCGCCGGGCGGAGTGGATCGAGTCGATGCTGACCGAGGGGAGCAACGTCGTCGCCGAGCGCGACGGCGAGCTGTTCGGCCACGCGATGTACACGCCCAGCGACGCGCCCCGCCCCGAACTGGCGGTGTTCGTCCAGCCGACGATGCAGGGGCGGGGCGTCGGGACCGAGCTCTGCCGACACGTGATCGCCGACGCCGCCGCCGCGGGACGCGAGGGGCTCGAACTCCACGTCGAGAGCGGGAACCGCGTCGCGCGCCGGGTGTACCGAACGGTCGGGTTCGAGCTCGCCGAGCGACGCGGCGACCTCCGGATGGAACTCGACCTCGACGACCCGATCGCGACCGAGGTGCGCTGGCCGCCGCTGGCGCGTCTCGGGCCCGCCGAGCCGGAGGCGGACGAGCCGCCCGCAGCAGGTCCTTCCCGCGCCCCGGCCGACGACTGACCGGTCCGTGCTCCCGGACCGATTTCGGCGACCACAACCGTTAGGCCCGCCCGTCCCCACGATCCGGTAGTCGTGGAGGACGCCATCGAGTGGCTGCGGAACCGACCGTTCTACGAGGGACAGATCGCGGAGCACCGCCGCCTCCCCGCCCGCGAGCCCGCGTACGGCGACGTCGACCTCGCCCCCCGGATGGCCGACGCGCTCTCGAAGGACGGCATCGACCGCCTCTACCGTCACCAGGCCGACGCGATCGACGCGGTCCGCGACGGCGACGACGTCGTCCTCGCCACCGAGACGGCGAGCGGGAAGTCGCTCGCGTACACCGTCCCCGCCTTCGAGGCGGCGATGGACCGCGGGGGCCGGACGCTGTACATCGCCCCCCAGAACGCGCTGATCGCGGACCAGGAGGAGAGCCTGAGCGACCTCGCTCACGGGCTCGGCTTCGGCAGCGGCGTCTCCGTCGCGTCGTACACGGGCCGGCTCTCGCGGGCGGAGAAGCGCGACGTGCGCGACCGCCAGCCGACCGTGTTGCTGTCGAATCCGGACATGCTCCACTACGCGCTGCTGCCGTACGCGGGGCGCCTGTGGGAGTGGTTCTTCTCGTCGCTGGAGTACGTCGTTATCGACGAGGTCCACAGCTACCGCGGCGTGTTCGGCTCGCAGGTCGCTCTGACCCTCCGCCGGCTCGCGCGGACCTGCGAGCGATTCGGGTCGGACCCGCAGTTCGTCTGCTGTTCGGCGACGATCAACAACCCGGTCGAGCACGTCGCCGCGGTGACCGGTCGCGACCCGGACGGGATCGCGCTCGTCGACGAAGATACGTCGGGGCGGGGGCCGCGCGACTGGGTGCTGTGGAACCCGCCGGAGTACGACGACGACTGGCAGGAGCGCGGGAGCGGCCGCCGGAAGTCGAGTCACACGGAGAGCAAACGGCTCTTCTGTGACCTCGTGACCGCCGGCGCCCAGACGCTGGCGTTCACGAGGGCGCGCCAGACCGCGGAGCAGTACGCGACCGACAGCGCGAGCGACCTCCGCGAGCGCGGCGAGCGCGAGCTGGCGGGGAAGGTGGGCGCGTATCAGGCCGCCCTGACGAACCAGCGCCGCCGGGAGATCGAGGCCGACCTCCACGCCGGCGACCTCCGGGGCGTCTGGTCGACGAGCGCGCTGGAGCTCGGCGTCGACGTCGGCGGGCTCGACGCCGTGATCCTCGACGGCTACCCCGGAACGCGAATGTCGGCGCACCAGCGCGCGGGGCGGGCCGGCCGCGGCGACGACCCCGCCCTCGTCGTGATGGTCGGCGGCGAGGACCAGCTCGATCAGTACCTGATGAACAACCCGGCCGACTTCTTCGAGGCGCCGCCGGAGGACGCGATCTGCGACCCCGAGAACGATCAGCTGCTCCCGGGCCACGTCGCCTGCGCGGCCGACGAGAGCTGGCTCACGCCCGACGACGATCGCTTCTTCGGCTCATCGTTCCCCGGTGTCGTCGCCGACCTGACCGACGAGAGTGTCCTCGACAGGCGGGAGACCGACGACGGGCTGCGGTGGACCCACGCCGGCTCGTCGAGCCCGCAGCAGTCCGTGAACCTCCGGACCGCGGGCGACCGCGAGGTCGACCTCATCGACTCGTCGCGGAGCGAGACGGTCGCCTCGCTCGGGTTCGGCGACGCCCTCCGCGACGCCCACCCCGGCGCCATCTACCACCAGCAGGGGCGCACCTACGAGGTGACGGAGCTGGACCTCGACCGCGACGTCGCCGAACTGCAGTCGTCGTGGGCCGACTACTACACGCAGCCGCTCACCGAGAAGGACATCGTCGTGAACGAGGACCTCGCGGAGCGGGAGCTGTCGGCGCGCCCCGACGTTCCGGTCCGGTTCGCGGACGTGACCGTGACGGAGCGGATCACGGGGTTCGTACGGAGGGACGCCAAGACCGGGGAGTCGCTCGGCGAATCGACGCTGGACCTCCCGGAGACGACGCTGCGGACGAAGGCCCTGTACTTCCCGGTGCCGGCCGACCTGGAGTCGGAGATGCGGGCGATCGGCGCCGGCGACGGCGACGCGGGCGAGGGGAGCGACGCCGACGACGCGGAGGCAGCGACCGACGGCGGGGAGAGTGAAACTGGAGACGGAGAGGGCGGAGCCAGGGACGGGGGGAGCGAGGCCACACCCGACGGCGAGTACGCCTTCACCGGCGGGATCCACGCGGCCGAACACGGGATCATCTCGCTGTTCCCGTTCCACCTGCTCTGCGACCGCGCCGACGTCGGCGGCATCTCGACGCCGTCCCACCCGCACACCGACGCGCCCGCGGTGTTCGTCTACGACGGCTACCCCGGCGGCGTCGGGCTCACGCGTCGCGGTCACGAGCGGATCGAGGAGCTGATGGCCCGCACCGCGCGGCTCATCGACGGCTGCGACTGCGAGGGGGGGTGTCCGGCCTGCGTCCAATCGCCGCACTGCGGCAACGCCAACGATCCCCTCGCGAAGGCGCCGGCGGTCCGCCTGCTGGAGGCGCTGACGGACGACGGGTAGACGAACGCGCTCCGGGAGGGGCGCCGCGCGAGACGGACAGGCACAAACGACTTGCCGCCCCCGGGCGAACGCGACGCATGGCGTTCGACCTCGACGACGCGACGCGGCCGGCCGCGGTGACGATGGAGTGGCTGGTGCTCGGAGCCGCGTACTTCCTCCTCCTGCTGTTTCTCATCGGCGTGTTCGACCTGTTCTTATCGCTGTTCCGACTCCTCGCCGCCGGCGATTTCACCGATCCGAACGAGGTGGTCGGCCTCCTCGACAGCGTCCTCCTCCTGCTGATCATCGTCGAGGTCCACCGGACGCTGCTGGCGTACGCCAGGGGGAAGCCCGTCCTCCGGATCGTCGTCAGCGCGTCGATCATCGCGGTCGCCCGACGCGCCATCAGCTTCCGGCTGGAGGATTACGCCTCGGGGCAGGAGACCCTGCTGGCCGCCCTCTCGATCGCCGTGTTGGTCCTCGCGCTCGCCCTCGGCTACTTCCTCCTCGACCGGGTGAGCGTGCCCGGGCGACCGGAGCTCGCGAGCGACTCGACCCCCGAGGAGTGAGCGCGTACCGGCTTCCCGGTCGGATCTCACGCCGATCTCGGGCGAAAGAACGACGGCCTTCCCGGCGATGCGCCCCGTTCAACGTGTTATTACCTAAGGAGTACACGGCCGTTGACACGGAACACACTAACACAGATGTTTCCGAAGCTCACCGACGAGATACGCCAGCCGGAGTACGTCGGGGAAAATCGGTGTCTCCCCTGTACCGTGGTCAACCTCAGTATCGCCGCGGTCGCCGCCGTCTTGACGGTCGCCCTGCTCGCGGCGTCCGGCGTCTCGACCGGGGGTCGGATCGCCGCGGGCGGTCTCGTTCTCTCAGGCAGCGTCGCGACCGTGTATCTACGGGGCTACCTAGTGCCCGGAACCCCGACGCTGACGAAGCGGTACCTCCCGCTCTGGGTACTTCGGCTGTTCGGTAAGGCGACGGGCCCGGAGCGGGACGAGACCGGGGATGTCGACGTCGAGGGGGTGTTGTTCGACGCGGGCGCGCTCGAGGAGTGCCCCGACCGGGACGACCTCTGTCTCACTCCGTCGTTCGAGTCCGCCTGGCGCGCTCAAACCGAGCGATTCGCCGCGAACGACCCCGGGATCGAGCGGGTGGTCGAGCGGTTCATCGACGGCGAGGACCTCGACGAGTCAGTCGATCGAAGTGATATCACCCTCGAGGAACGCGGCGAGGCGTGCGTGGCGCTGCTCGACGGGACGCGGATCGCGCAGTGGGAGTCCGAAGCGGCGTACCTCTCCGACGCCGCCGCCGCGGCGGTGCTGCAGGACCGGTTCCCCGGCTGGCGGCGTCTGGGGTTCCGCGACCGGACCGAGGTCGCCGGCGTCCTCCGGCTCTGGCTCGATAGCTGTCCCTCGTGCGGTGGGCGGGCGGCGATGGGACGGGAGACGGTCTCGTCGTGCTGTCGGGAGCGGCAGGTGCTCGCCTCGACCTGTGACTCCTGCGGGAGCCGGTTGTTCGAGGCCGACATCGACGCGGACGCGCTCGAGGAGTGATGACGTCGGACCGGGCGCCGCGGTTATTGTCGGTCAGCGGGGAGGCGGATTGAGAAGGCGGATCGAGGCGATGTCCGATCTCGCACGGTCGGTCAGTCGAAGAGCGCGTTGAGGTACACCCAGCGGTCCGTCCACAGCTGGTACCCTATCGAGACGCCGAACGCAGCGAGGAAGGCGCTCACCCAGAGAACCGGATCGACCGCGGAGACGACGGGCACTTCGATCAGAGCGGCGAGGACAACGAAAAGAGAGAGAGTACCGAGCATGCTGTAGTACTCGCTCCACGTGATCCCGTACGGCGTGACGACCTCCATGTACACGTCGACGGAGCGGGCCTCCTCGGTGAGCCGGATCGTCTTCCGGTCCGACTCGTACTCCACGATCCCGCGCTCGTCGAGCTTCGGGAGGTGCGTCTGGTGCAGCGAGTTGTAGACGCTGTTGCGGATGTTCTTCGGTGGCGGCGACTCGCCGGTCTCGCGTTCGGCGATGGTCTCTGCGAGGTCCCGCAGGGTCGTCTTACCGACCGTGGCCTGCAGGTGTTTGATCACTTGACGCCTGCGCTCGTTGCGCAGCAGGTCGTGGATCTCCGTTTCGGGAATCCCCCCGTATCGATTGGTTATTGCCATATATTGGTCCCGTCACCGATTCTCACGTGCGACAGAGCGACACACGAGATAGTGTCACTAAAGTAATTAGACCAATACCGACGACGGCCGTTGTTCAGGTGTCGCCAGAGCAACAACAATGAATAGTTACCGGTTCTTTCCGGACCGATGCGAGTTCCGTCTCGAGCCGACGCGCTCCCTTTCTCAAACTCTCGAGATGTCCGTAACGGGCCGATTGTATTTCTCATCGGAGATTGGCCTGCCTGAACGAGGCGAATGTAGCGGGTCAAACCGGTGTAGTATGGGGATCATCTCCGTGGCGATCCGGTCGGTCACCGACCGTGCGTTCCGACTCAAAGCCACGTGTCAAACCACGGTAACTCTCTCCGTAACGAGTCATTAAAACGCTCGAACACGCGGTTCGACGCTCCAACTCGGCCGTTTCGTCAGAAATGGTGTAATTGGCTAAGGGGGTAGGTGTTGTGGGCCTCTACCAAGCCCGACCGGGAGTCAGGTCGGGTTCAATCACGATGTCAGACAAGAAATTCGAGCTGTCACGGCGGAACGCACTGATCGGTCTCGGGACCGTGGGCCTCGCGTCCGCGGGAGCGGGAGTCGGAACAAGCGCGTACTTCAGCGATGAGGAGTCGTTCGAGGACAATATGATAACTGCCGGGGAACTGGACCTGGCGGTCGACTACGTGGTTCACGAGTATCAGGGCTCCGCGGGTACGTACACGATCAATAGTTTCGAGGGAACAGTCAACGGGGACAATGCGTCGCAGGCCGTCACACTGAACGGTGACGGCACAGCGATGAGTCAGAATCTCGGCGACCTGAAGCCCGGTGATAAAGGTTACTCGTACTTCTGCTTCACGATCGACGATAATCCGGCGTATCTGTGGGCGTGCGGCGAACTCACGGCCAATGCTGAGAACGGACAGAACGAAGCTGAACAGGACGACGCGGACGACGACTACTCCCCAAAGGATTCTACCACGGGCGAGGGCGAACTCGCCGACGCCATCCAAGTGACCGTCTCGTACTGCACCATCGACACAGCAGACGCTCCGAACTATTCCGACGGCGACAGTCTCTCGGGAGGGACGGAGATCACCTCCGGTACGCTGGCGGAAGTCCTCGATGAACTGGACGGAGGAATCCCGCTTGATGGTACTGGTTCCTCTGGTGTGTCTCCTGGTGATCAGGCACCATATAACGGAACAACGAATTTCTCGGGGAACACCGATGTCAACAATCCCTGCATCTGCGTCGAGTGGAACGTGCCGACAACGGTCGGCAACGAGATCCAGAGCGACTCGGTGGAGTTCGACCTCGAGTTCAACGCCCAGCAAGCACGGCACAACGACGGATCGGCCAATCCCTGCCTAGAGGGCCGGACTGGCGACGGGTTCGCAAAGGACCGCGACGACTTCACCCCGACGTGGAACGCCCGCGGTATCATCGGGAACAACGACGCGTCCGGCGGCGGTGGTGAATTATCCGAACTCGACATCCGCGATTCCTCTGATTCCGAGTTGGCTTCCGGCGAGGCGGATTACGAGAACGGCGTGTCGCAGTCCTTCACGCTGGAATACAGTAGCGGAAGCACCACCACCCTCACTGTGGGCGGCGACTCGGTGGTCCTCAGTCCTGCACCCGCTCCGAGCGACGACGACGCGGCTATCACCGTGAAAACGTCCAGCTCGGACGATACGGTCTCGGTGTCGAACGTCCAGGTGAACGGCCAGACGCCTGCCGGTGCTTCGAGCGTCAGTGCTTCGGGCGAGACGAAGTACCTCTTCCTCGCCGGGGGCGGGATCGATCCCGGCGACACTATCACCGGTGACGTGACGTTCAGTTGGAGCGGTAGCGAGCCGAGCGGCGAGGACGCGAAGTTCCGCGTGGACGCGTAGCGACATCCGACCGACCCACGCTGGCACACGTCGTCTCCGGTGCTATCGGAGACGCGTGGCACGGCTTCGCCGTGTGACGGCGGTTCGACTCCGCCGGTGGGTTTCCCCCTTTGGGGGCGAACAACCATGAGCGACAACAACGGACTCAACATCTCACGGCGGCGGGCGCTCGCCGGTATCGGCGCGATCGGCGTCGCGAGCGCGGGCGCTGGAGTCGGCACGAGTGCCTACTTCAGCGACACGGAATCGTTCGAGAATAATACGCTAACCGCTGGTGAACTAGACCTCAAGGTGGGCTGGCAACAGACATACAACGGCCCGAATCCGGGAAACGGAGGGGCGGTTGAGTCACACCCGGTCAACGCGTTTCCCGACAGCCAGGGTGACGGCATTCAGGACCTCAGTGGCGTGATTTATGGAGTCGAATTCGACGATACCCTCTATCTGATCGATCTCCAAGAGAACGAAGCCATCGAGATCTCCGACAGCGGGGGTACGCCCGATTCCGACTCGTCTCCGAACGGTATCGCCTTCGATCCCAACAACGGGCGTCTCTACTACTCGGTCAACACCGATTCAGGAAGCGAAATCTGGTTTTACGACTTCGGCAGTAATTCCAACACCAAAGCGGGAGACCTGAACGCACAGGCCGCCGGAGCCGGCTGGTACGACGGTCGATACTGGTACATCAAAAACGAGACTGACGATCTGAACGCGGTCACGTTCAATTCAAACGGAACGAAGAGCAACGAAACCACAGAACTTGCTGACCTAACGAGTAACGACAGAGAGTACCGGTTCGGGGACCTCGCGATCACCCCTGACGGGCTTCTGTACGCGAGTACACTCGATAGCAGTCCGAGTACGGCCGAGTTCTTCACGGTCGACATCCCCAGTGGCAGCGGGACCTACACCGAACTGTACACCGGGAGTGAGAGCGACTGGGGCGGTGACCGTGGAGGTGACCCAACCGGATTGCAGCTCGCAGTCGGTCAAGACGGAACGCTCTATGGTCAGGATGCCGGGAGCGGCGAGTTCTTCGAGATCGATGTTGGAGCTAAGCAGCTCACGTCTGTGACATCCATCAACGACCTCACCTTCACAGATATCAGTAGCCGTGAGGACATCTTTCTCATCTGTACGCGTCCGGCGCCGACGACGCCCGATGCATTTCAGAGCTCCAACTATCCGAATCAGGAGCACCTAGTTGAGCTGTCGGACGTTAAGCCCGGGGACAGGGGTGAGATCACCTTCTCTCTCCGTTTGTGTGACAATCCCGGGTACATCTGGCTGACAGCCGGCAACTATTCGCAGGACGGTGGTGTCCTGACCGAACCGGAACGAGCTGCGATCAACGCGACCAACGAAACCATCACCGACGTCGCGAATGTGACGGACAGCGACGACACAGGACTGTTGGCGGACCACACGATGGTTCGGATCTGGTACGACGAGGACTGTGACAACGAGTTCGACGACGGCGGTGACAGCGGTGACGGCGAACAGCTGATCTTCGGTCCGGGGATCGGTGGATACACCGGATTTGGCGGCGAGAATCCAGCGACGCTTGCTGCCGCGATGGAACTCATCCTCGATGGCGACGACAGCGGCCGCATTCCGCTCGATGGGGAAGCGCCCCGAATGGGATGGAATGCGGGAGAGGACGCTAGCGAACGTGAGTGTCTCCCCGGTGAGACCGGGATGTGTATCGGTGTCGAGTGGTGGGTTCCGACCCAAGTTGGCAACATCATTCAAGGAGACTCCGTCACGTTCGATCTCGGCTTCTACACCGAACAGTGCCGACATAACGACGGTAGCGGGCAGTCGTAATGACCTCCAACTAACCATCGCCCCACGCTGGCACCACGGCGCCCACCTCTCTGGGCGCCGTCGGAGGCGGTTCGATTCCGCCGGTGGGTTTCCCCCTTTGGGGGGCGAACAACCATGAGCGACAACAACGGACTCAACATCTCACGGCGGCGGGCGCTCGCCGGTATCGGCGCGATCGGCGTCGCGAGCGCGGGCGCTGGAGTCGGCACGAGTGCCTACTTCAGCGACACGGAATCGTTCGAGAACAACTCGATCACGGCGGGCGAGCTCGACCTGAAAGTCGATTGGCAGCAGACCTACAACGGGCCGAACCCGATGTCGGAAACCGGGGCCGTCGAAGAACATCCCGTGAACGCCTACCCGGACACCATGATGAGTGGGGAGAGCTACGGCGACGGGCTCCAGGACCTGAATGATGTTCGGTACTCGGGTGCGGGAGAGTTAGATCCGGTGTTCAACGCTGCCGACGTGCCCGCATGCTGTGACTGCGAGGAGGGCGAGTATTACGTCACCTACGGCGGAGAGACGTACTGTATTGAACCGTTGAGCGGCGATAATCCGGAAGACGCTTACGATAAAACCGGTGTGAGATCGGAGAACACGGACTTCCAAGACGATCGGAGAAGTACCGTCTTTCTCTGGGAAGACACCTCGGGTGACGGAGAGGGTAACGTCTACCTCTTCATCGTTAACGATCGAATCGAAACCGACGAGGGAGGTACTGCAACGTATCGGATCGAGGGCGCACCCAGCGCCCGCTGGCTAAGCGGTGATTGGGTTGTCGAGGACGATGATCGCGGGGACAGCGACGACGATTACGAGGATCCCGATTCCTCCGATGAGGTCGCTGTCGGAAACTGGGTCTGGGGAGGGCCAAATACGGATGGCGGGGTCCTTGGTCCGGTCAATAACAACGGAAGTCAAGGTGACTTCGCGCTTCGTCTGACCCCGGAATTGAATAAACTAGCGGCAAAGCACGACCCGGCAGAAGACGGTGACTTTAGTTGGTTCGATTACGATTCGGATTGGGGAGCATTAACTACCCTGGCAGTGCTTGACGGCGACGCTGGTACATCGATTACGCTGGAAGACGGGATTCCTGAGTCGGGCGAGGGCGTCGACCAGATCACCATCCACAGTTCCTGCGGAATCGAGAGCGGTGCAAACCTACCGAGTGACGTCTTCGCCAGCCAGTATTACCCGGAGCAGAGTCACCTCGTCGAACTCGACGACGTGAAACCGGGTGACAGCGGCGAGATCACCTTCTCGCTCCATCTGTGTGATAACCCCGGATACATCTGGTTTAAGGCCGGCAACTTCTCGGAGAGCGGCGGAGCGCTGACGGAACCGGAGCAGGTGGCGATGAATGGGTCGGACCAAAGCTCGGTCGAAGAGAGTGACGACACCGGAGACCTCGCAGAGTACGTCAACGTGACTCTCTGGTATGATGCCGACTGCGATAACGAGTTCGATGACGACGATGAAATGTCGATTTACGACGGGACGCTTGCCGGTCTGATGGGCAAGCTCGGAGTTGAGTCCGGTGCTGCTGAAGGAGACGACGGCTTCGAGGGGATGCTTCCACTTGATGCCGATCGCACTACTGACGGCAAGGAATGCTTCCCGCCGGAAGAGGGATTCTGCGTGGGCTTCGAGTGGGAAGTCTCAACCGAAGTCGGTAACATAATCCAGGGCGATTCCGCGTCCTTCGATCTCGGCTTCTACACCGAGCAGTGCCGCCACAACGACGACGCAATAGGCAACGACAGTAACAGCAGTACCAACGAAACGGCCCCGAGTTAATTGAGATCAAACTAGGCTGTCACTGCGGAGTCGATCGACGGCTCCCTTTCCCACATGGTGTACGGCGGTTCGACTCCGTCGGTGGGACTTCCCCTCGGGGGATGATCGACCATGAGCGAAAAAAACGCGTTCGAACTCTCACGCCGGAAGGCGCTCGCGAGCCTCGGAGCGGTCGGCGTCGCCTCCGCCGGTGCCGGGCTCGGCACGAGTGCCTACTTCAGCGACACGGAATCGTTCGAGAACAACACGATCACGGCGGGCGAGCTCGACCTGAAAGTCGACTGGACCGAACACTACTCCGACTGGTCTGACGACGAATCCGATGAAGTCGACGTCAGTATGGAACCAGACGGCGATTACGACATCGGGTTCCCGGCTGCAGCGCCGGAATCGGAGCAGTCCGTGTTCGTTACGAACATGGACGACGCGCGAGATTTCCTCGCGAACACGGCTATTGAGGCGTTCCCGGACACGACAACGGACGACCCAGCCTCGGAGGATTACGACGGTGAGAAAGTCCCGTTCGATAACGATAGCGACATCTGTGACATCCCCGCGGATCTCGACGGTGGCGATGGGGTGTTGAGCCATCCGTACCGGACCGGTGCGAACGTCGACGGGGGAGTCACCATCGGCGACGGACCGAACCCACAGACCACGAAGGCTGGGGATCCCCTCGTCAACATCAGCGACGCCAAGCCGGGCGACTTCGGCGAGGTGACGTTCAGCTTCCACCTGTGTGACAATCCCGGCTACGTCTGGCTGACGGGCGAGCTCGTTAGCGCCAGCGAGAACGGGCTGACCGAACCGGAGATGGAGGCGGAAGACGAGGATCAGACGCTCAACGATGACGGCGAAATCGTGTCGAAGGACGGCGAGGAGACAGTCGAACTCCTCGACGAGATTCGGACCGCCTTCTGGTACGATACCGGCACTGACGGTGTGTACGGTGAGGATTACGAGGATAAGGACGGTGATGGGAGCGAGGGAGACAACTATCTCCAAACTGAGGAGAAGTATATCCCACTAGGGGGAACGCTGCGGAGCGTTCTCACCGCGCTTGAAAACGGCATGTTCCCTCTCGATGCGGAACCGGTGTCTCCAGCGGACGAAGAAACTGGTGGAGAAAGCGGTGAGACCCCGACGATCTCGGCGTATGACGATGCGTCGGTGAGCGTGTATAATAGCACTCAAGATGATCCATTCGCCTCATACACCAATAAGAAACCGAGAAACCTCCAGTGTGCGGATTACGAGAAGCTACTCGGTATCGATCTCGTTGGGACGGATATCGAGGCGGGAATGTTGGAGGAAAATACGGATTACAATAGCTGTGCGGACCTGACTGTAAACACTCTCACCGACACCGACGACAACGGCACCCCCAACGAGATCACCATCTCGACGGGCAACCCCGTGCGCGTCGTCAGCGTGAAAGGCGGGAACGAAGGTGAGAATATCTACGTGTGGGATGAGCCGGTCATTCTAGATGAGGTAACGCTGACAACACCCACTGATCAGGATATCAGTAACATCGATGTCTGCTGTCCCGTCAACGGGAGCGGTGGAGACAACGGCGATAACGGGGAGACGGACGGCCGCCAGTGCTTCCCGAACTCGACGACGGCGTACGTCGGCTTCGAGTGGTGGCTCCCGGCCGACGTAGGCAACGAGGTCCAAGGGGATTCGGTGAGCTTCGATCTCGGGTTCTACACCGAGCAGTGCCGCCACAACGACGGGAGCGGTCAGACCTAAGGCGATCGACCGGAGCGACAGCAGTCGGTCGATCCCCCCAGCCCACGCAGGTGCATGCCGGCCCATCCGGACTCACCGGATCCGTGCATGTCGGTTCGATTCCGACGGTGGGTGTCTCCAACACAGAGCTCACATGACTCTCGATCGCATCTCACGTCGTACGCTGCTCGCCGGTATCACCGGCGGGAGCGCCGCATCGCTCGGAGGATTGGCGCTGATGACCGAGGGGAGTCGGGCGTATACCGACACGATGCAGCTTCAGACGGAGGCAATCGAGGACTGTGTCATCGATTGGCGGGAGACGTACAACGGAGCGACGCTGACGGACACGACCGCCGGTACCGTGAGCACCGAGCCGTCGGGCCCGGCGATCTCCCTCGGCAACGTGCTTCCCGGAGATTCCGGATCGCTCAGCGTCCGACTCCGGATCGTCACCGACGGTTCGGGCGGGGGAGACGGGCCGGCAGTCGAACCAAAACTGACGGTCTCGCTGAGGGACGGCGGAGAGCCGACGTCGATACAGGAGTACATCGACATCGCGGTCTGGTACGACACCGGCCTCTTCGACGTCGGAGCGCTGGGGTCCGACAACGCCGAGCGCGACCCGGGCGAACGGCTCGTCGATTCGGGCGCGAGCGGAACGCTCGGAGACGTCGCCACCGCCCTCGAAAACGGCGTCGTCCTCGACGCTTCGCCGTTCACCCCCGGGACGAGCTGTCTCGGCGCCGAGGACGCGGTGACGGTCACGTTCGGGTGGTCCTTCCCCCCGGATCAGGCCGACATCAACGCGGCACAGGGCGACACGGTCGAGTTCGATATCCAGTTCGATGTCACCCAGTGCTGATCTCGTCGGTATCGTCCGACGTTGCCTTTCGACAGAAGCAGTTGTCGGACGTAGAGATACCTCGGTAGTTATCGATCAAATCGAAAGTTCAAACGGCTCGTTAAACGCTGCTAACGACCGATTAGACGTGAGCGTCGATCACACTGTCCGTGCTCGATCGTTCTCAAGCACCTCAATACAAAGTAACAAGTCAACCAAATGACGCCGAAGGCGGCCGGGAACTCGAACGGGGAACCTCAGGCCGCTTCGACTCCCGAGCCGGACTGGGACGACTGACGCCCGCAGCGGTCATCGAAACCAGAGAACACATGTCCGAAGACGACGACTACACCCGCCGACGACTGCTCAAAGCGATAGGAGTCACTGGCACGCTCGGTGCCGGCGGCGGAGCGGCGACGGGTGCCTACCTTTCGGACTGGGAGCCGTTCTCCGGAAATTTCATGGGTACTGGCGACCTAATCCTCGAACTCGCCACCGATCGGGCCACCTACGTCAAGAGTCTCGAGTCCTTCTCCGACGACGATTTCCGAACGGACGCGACGATCGAGGTCGGCTTCTCCGGCATCAAACCGGGAGACACGGGTGTGCTCAGAGTCGGACATCGGCTCGGCGAAGACCGGGGTCGGATCTGGATGCGGGCCGCGTCGTCGAGTGCTACCGATCTCGGGTCGTACATCGACGTCGAGCTCCTACAGCGGCCGACGTGTGACGACGGTGAGGGTACTGAGCTGTACCAGGGGACGCTCGACGGGCTGACCACCAGGTACGCCGACGGCGGCCTGCTCACCGATGGCTGCATCGACGGACGGTGGTGTCTCGACCTCAAGTGGACGTTCCGGGCGGACACGCCAGCCGACCTCTCCGAGGAGTCGCTCTCCTGTTCGTTCGATTTCACCGCCGTACAGTGTCGACACAGCCAGCAAAACGATAATCCATGGAACGAGACGGAATGACGGGGAAATCGAGACGATACGAAACGAGTCGCCCCGGGACAGGGCGCGAGATAGCCAGCGAGAGGTCACCAGACGGAGGTGAGTGGTGACATGCCCGACACTCGCCGGCTGCTCAATTGGCTCGGACTCCTCCTGTTGATCGCTATCGTGATCCCGTTCGTCATCTACGCGGTGCCGGGAGTGGTCGGGGCCGAGGGGAGCTACGTCGTGCTGTCGGGCAGCATGGAGCCGACGATCAACACGGGCGACGTCGTCGTCGTCGACGACGTGGACCCGGCCGACATCGAGGAACGGGACGTTATCACCTACCTCCGAAGCGGCTCGGATACCCCGACCACCCATCGCGTTGTCGGTATCAACGAGGACGGCGGCGAGCGCTCGTTCGTAACCCAGGGTGACGCGAACGACGACCCGGACGCCTCGCCGGTCGCGGCCTCGGAAGTCAGAGGCCAAGTCGTGTTCACGATCCCGTACATCGGGTACGTCATTCAGTTCGGGAGCACGACCACCGGATTCGTCGCTCTCGTCGTCGTTCCGTTCGCCCTGCTGCTGCTCTCGGAGGTGTACTCGATAGTCGTCGACGGTTCGGGATCGGACGACGAGGGGAGCGACGAGACGAGCGCGGTCACCGCTGCAGACCCGGACGTCGCCGGGCCGGAGCCGGCCGTTCGGCGACCCGTCCACACTCCGACCGTCGCCGGGACGAACGGTCAGAGGGCGGCGTCCGAAGCGGCCGACGAGGAAGCGGAAGACGGGGGGGGCATCGCGCTCACGCGAACGGACCTCCGTCTCTCGCTGGGCGTTCTCACGGGGACCGCGGTATACGCCGGCTGGGTCGTCTACAACATCCAAGCCGCGTGGTCGTTCGCAGTCGCCTTCGGGTCGGGAATCGGGGCGTTACTCGTCGGCTCTATGTACTACGCCGCCGGGAGTGATGACGCACCGGAGTCGGAGACCACGTCAGATACTGGCTCGGTACCCGCCCTGGACCCTGTGGCCGTGACTGGATCGACCCCGGCGATGCGTGCCGACGGATCGTCGATGCCGTCTCCTGAGCACGCCGGAATCGAGAGCGCGGATCACGCGGAATCGGAGGCGGACGATGCATAACACGCCACTTCGAAAGACCGCCGTGCTGGCGGTGAGTATGGCGCTACTGATAGCCGCGGTCTCCAGCGGCGCCGTGACGTATGCCGCGTTCAGCGACAGCGGTGACGTTGACGTGACGTTTACTGCCGGCAACTTCTCCGGCAGTTCGGAAGTAAGCATAAGCGGGACGAATGTAGTGGATTCCGACGGGACGGACAACATCACAGCGACCGACAACACCACGACCGACAACACCACGACCGACAACACCACGACCGACAACACCACGACCGACAACACCACGACCGACAACACCACCGACAGCGACGACACCACAAAGACCGACAACACCACCGACAGCGACGACACCACAAAGACCGACAACACCACGACCGACAGCGACGATACCACGACCAACGAAACGAGCCAGAACACATCCGATCGGGTCTCTAGCGAAGGCCTCCCGACCACCGAGGGACCGGACGTTAGTCGTACGACCGACGCCGTTCCAGCCGCCGCGGCAACGGCTGTGGGCCAACGACATCTCCCGGCGGCGCCGCCGCAGTCGGGCGGGTGAAGCGTTCGGGAAAAGGAGAGCCACATGAACTCAAGCGACCCGTCAGGTAAGCGGGAACGGAACGGAAACGATGTCTCTGGGATCGAGTCGAACCGCTCGCGGAGCCGGTTCCTGACCAAACGGAACGTCCTCCGGATACTCGCCTTACTTCTGTTGCTCGGATTCCTCAGCGGCTACGTCGCCGGTCTGTGGTGACGGTCACCGATCACCGCGTCGTCGACGGCGGTGCTTTCACGGTCCTTGCACCCGTGTGGATCCCATGGATCTGTTCTGGCACCGACGGGACCTGCGACTCGCCGACAACGTCGGGCTCGCGGCTGCGGCCGACAGGGGAGCGGTCGCGGGCGCCTTCGTCTTCGACGACGACGTGCTGGCGCACGCGAGCGACGTGCGGGTCCGCCGCCTGCTCGACGGGCTCGCGGCGCTGCGGGACGACTACCGCGACCGCGGGAGCGACCTCCTCGTCGCCCGCGGCGACCCTGAGAGCGTCCTCCCGGAGCTGGCCGGCGCGCTCGACGCTGACCGGGTCGTCTGGAATCGAGACTACTCGGGGCTCGCGCGCCAGCGCGACGCCGATGTCCGGAAGGCGCTCAACGAGGCCGGGATCGAACGCGCGGCGCACCACGACGCGGTGTTACACACCCCGGACTCGATCCGGACGAATGCCGGCGACCCCTACTCGGTGTACACCTACTACTGGCGGAAGTGGACCGACCGAGAGACCGACCCGCCGGCGCCGACGCCCGAGGCGAACGATCTCGTCGACGCCGACACGTTGGCTGCGGCGGTGGGGGACGACGGTGGCGCGCTGGCGGACGGCGGCGAGCGGGTCGACGGGCGGTCGGACGGCGGCGTCGTGACCGATCGCGTCGCCGTCGGTGACCTGCCCGCACCCGCCGACCTGGGCTTCGCGGAGCCCGACGCCGACATCGGTCCGGCCGGCACCGAGGCGGCCCGCCAGCGGCTTGACGATTTCCTCTCGGAGGCGGTGTTCGCGTATGACGCGGAGCGCGACTACCCCGCCCGCGAGGCCACCTCCCGCATGTCGGCCTTTTTAAAATACGGCGAGATCGGGGTGCGCGAGGCGTACGAGGCGACCGAGCGCGCGATGGCCGCGGCGGAGGAGCGGGCCGAGGAAACCGATGAGGAGGGCGACGAGGACGAGGGCCCCGTCGCCGCGGTCGAGGAGTACCAGCAGCAGCTGGCGTGGCGGGAGTTCTACACGCAGGTGCTGTACCACAACCCCGAGGTCGTGACGGACGACTACAAGGAGTACGAGGAGGGGATCGAGTGGCGCGACGACCCCGACGAGATCGCGGCGTGGAAGCGCGGCGAGACCGGCTACCCGATCGTCGACGCCGGGATGCGTCAGCTCCGCGAGGAGGCGTTCATGCACAACCGCGTGCGGATGATCGTCGCCTCCTTCCTGACGAAGGACCTGCTCGCGGACTGGCGACACGGCTACGACCACTTCCGGGAGAAGCTCGCCGACCACGACACCGCCAACGACAACGGCGGCTGGCAGTGGGCGGCCTCGACCGGGACCGACGCCCAGCCCTACTTCCGCATCTTCAACCCGATGACGCAGGGGGAGCGGTACGACCCCGACGCGGAGTACATCAAAGAGTACGTCCCCGAGCTCCGGGGCCTCGACGCCGACCTGATCCACGAGTGGCACGAGCTGTCGCCCACCCAGCGCGCGAACGCGGCGCCGGAATACCCCGCGCCCGTCGTCGACCACTCGGAGCGACGCGAGGAGGCGTTGGCGATGTACAAGCGAGCGCGCGGCGAGGACCCGGACGAGTAGGGAGATTCCGAGGGAGGGGACCGACGCGGTCACCGATCCTCGGCCAGGAACGATCGACACCGCTCGGCCATTCTCTCGGTGAATTCGGTCGAGATCCGCCCCTGCGGGTTCGCTACCGCCCGGTGTTTGATCGTTCCGATCACCCACGGCGAGCAGTACGACGTCTTGTCCGGGTTGCGGCCCGAGACCCAGTCGCCACCCACCGCTTCGTTCGCAGGCAGATCGCTGGTGGTGAGCGCGGCGCAGACGTATTCTTCGCCGGGGTACGGGAGATTTTCCGCGGCGAGAACCAACCAGAGCCGGGGATTCGTCCCGCGTCTGAACGGGTCGGGCGCCCAGAACACGTCGCCCCTTCGGTACGCGTCACTCACGGTCCGCGCGGGGGTCGACCGCGTGCTCCTGCCAGTCGTCATACGCCGGCGGTTCGTCCTCACGGTTCGCTGCGGTCGCTCCTGCGTGCGCTCCGGCGGCGTCGAGGCTCCGGGCGTGATCGCTTATCCGCCAGTATATCCCCTTATGATCGACCCGACCGTCCTCGCGGAGCCGCGTGAGCGTCGGTCCGATGGACCCCGTCGCGATCCCCGTCGCGTCCGCGATTTCGCTCTGCGTGAACGCCTCATCGGCGTGTTCTTCCAGAAACGAGAGGACCTCGTGCGCGTTCGTTCCCGGTACGGGGCCGTCGTCCGGTTCGCGCATCGATTCGAACCGATCGGCGCTGATGGGCATCTCGAGCGTACAGTTTGTATCGAATGTATTAGTCGCTTGTGGCCGGCGAGAAGTCGAAGGGGAGTGTCCACCGGGAACGAGACGGTGTCCCGAGTGCCGCCCTTTTAAAAGAGCGCCTCGCTCTCGTCGAGCACGCGCGCCGGCCCGCCGACCTCCCAGACGTCGGTGTCGATGCCGATCTCGGCGATCCGGCTCTCGACCTCGTCGGCGTGGTCCGCGAGGGTGTTCACGTACACCGAGGCGCCGGTGTCCGTCGAGAAGTAGACGGGGACGCCCTCCTCGCGCAGTTCGCGGACCGCGTTGAACACGGCGATCGTCTCCGGCTGCCAGTACACCCAGCCCGCGGGGCCGGTCATCGTCGTCGCCGTCAGCGAGAGCGAGTCGTGCTCGGCGGTCTCGAAGATCCGGTCGAAGTCGCCCTCGCGGAGCGCGTCGGTCATCTCGACGAGTTGGTCCTGCACGTGCGCGGTCCGCGCCTGCATCATGTGACTCTCCGCCGCCTCGCGGTGCGCCTCCTCCGTCTCTTTATAAGCTGGCACGTGCGCGGCGACGATGCGGAGGTCCTCCTCGGGGTCGAACCCGTCCTCGCTCACGCCCACGTCGAGTCGGTGCGAGCGGCAGTCCTCGTCGTTGAGTCCGGCGTCGAGCCGGGAGTACGCGCCCGTCACCGAGCGGGCCGCGGAGGAGGACCCGCGACGGGCGACCGTGGACACCTCGGGAAGCGAGAGGTCGAGGCCTGCGGCCTCGGTGAGCGCGAGCGCGGCGGCCGCGAACCCGGACGACGAGGAGCCGAACCCGATGTTCGACGGGAAGGAGTTCTCGCTCTCCAGCCGGACGGCGGCGTCGACGCCGGCCAGCTCGCGGACGTGGTCGACGACCATGTCGATACGCTCGGCGGCCCTCCCGTCCACTTCCTCGCCCCCGATGACGTAGGTGTCCTCGCTCGCGTCGGGCTGCCACTCGACCGTGGTCGTCGTCGCGGTCGGCGCGGTACAGAGGCTGATGCTGTCGTGGTACGGGAGCCGGAGCTCCGGGTCGCGCATCCCGTGGTACTTGACGAGCCCCTGGATCGGGTGGGCTCGCGCGGTGGCCTTCTCGGTCATACCTCGGGAAGCGTCCGGCGGGGGATTAGTCGTTGCGATGGGCGCGGGGCGTCGGGGGCGCTTCCCCGCTTCCGTCCCCGCGACGGCGACGCGATAGAGGGGAACCCTTTTTGACGGGTCGGTGGATACTCCGCGCCATGACAGAGTACACCGTCGAGTTCGTCGGCACCGGCGAGACGATCGAGGTGGCCGACACGGAGACGGTCCTCAGCTCCTGTATCGAGGCGGGGATCGCCCAGGAGTACTCCTGCCGCGTCGGGATGTGCCTCGCCTGCTCCGCGGAGATCGTCGAGGGCGAGGTGACCCAGCCGGCCGCCCGGGGGCTCACCGACGAGGAGGCCGAGGAGTACGCGCTCACCTGCATGGCCCGCCCGCAGTCGGACCTGAAGCTCGACCGCGGGAAGTACCCGCCGAGCATCGAGGACGACGCGGCGACCGCGGCCGGCGGGGACGGCGACGGCGCCGACGGCGCGGCCGCGGACGACGACTGAGCCGTCTCGCCGTCGCCCTTCTCCGACTCCCTATTCCTTCTCCGACTCCCTACTCGCCGACGCGCTCGAACCGGTGGCGTACCACGTCGGCGTCGTCGTCCCAGTCGAAGTTCCCGCCGTGCGCGCGGACCATCCGCTCTTTGTACGCCTCCAGCGACGGCGACCCCTCTCGCTTCGCGTCGGCGTCGGTCATGTCGCCGAGGGTGCGCTCGGTGACCTCGGTCAGTTCGAAGTCGACGCCGTCGATCTCGAAGACGTCGCCCTCGTCGCCGTACTGATTCCCGCGGTGGAGCTGCGTGACGTCGCCGTCGAGCGCGGCCTGTTTCACGCGGTCGTTCGGGAGCAGGTCCGCTGGATCGTTCTCGGACATGGCCGTTCGTTGGGCGCGGATCCGCTTATAAATGTGGACGGCCTCTGCCCCCGTGGGTGCTATCACGCCTCACTGCGCGTATTTATCCGCGACCGCCGTATTCCTGTCATGGATACGCGATCTATTCTCCGACTCGAGGGGGCCGGGCTCTTCGCCGCGGCGACCGCGGCGTACTTCTCGCTGGGCGGCCCGCTCTGGCTGTTCGCGGTGCTCGCTCTCGCCCCCGACATCTCGATGGCGGCGTACCTCGCGGGACCTCGCGTCGGCAGTCGTTTCTACAACGCCTTTCACACGTATCTCGCGCCGTTGAGCCTCTTGGGAGTCGGGGTGGGGCTCGGCGTAACGCCCCTCTCATGGATCGCGCTCGTCTGGGCCGCTCACATCGGTGCCGACCGCGCCGTGGGGTACGGACTGAAGCGCCCGACCGGATTCAAACACACCCACCTCTCCGTCGAGGCCGACCGCGACTCTCGAATCGCGGGGCACGGACCAGTGGTCCCCGACGCCGGCGGCAGGGACGACTGACCGAGAGCTCGGGGGCGGGTGGCCGTGACGTCGGCGACGTGGAACTGTTAGTCTTCCATCGGCGGCGTGGAATCGCTGGGTCCGTCGAGGCGGGAGCGCGGGCGCGACCGAAGGACGCGGTGACGCGTGAAGACGAGTCGACATTACGCATCTCGAAACCGTCGCTGACGGCGGTGTTCACTTTCGTGATCAGCGAATTAGCGGGCCGAGCCGAGGGATTCAAGATACTGCCGGTCCCCTTCTCCGACGATGCGTCAGGACCACCTCATCACCGCGACACAGCTCTCGCGGGATGACATCGAGGCGGTGCTCGACCGGGCCCGCGAGGTCGCCGACGACCCCGCCGCCTACGCGGACCGGCACGCCGGGCGCGTGCTCGCGCTCTGTTTCTTCGAGCCGAGCACGCGCACCCGGATGAGCTTCGACAGCGCGGCCAAACGCCTCGGCATGAACACCGTCGACATGGGCGACGTCGACTCCTCGTCGGTGTCGAAGGGGGAGTCGCTCTCGGACACCGTCCGCGTCATCGAGGGCTACGCGGACGCGCTCGTCCTCCGACATCCGAGCGAGGGCGCCGCGACGCTGGCCGCCGAGAACGTCTCCGTCCCGGTCGTCAACGCGGGCGACGGCGCGGGGCAGCACCCCTCGCAGACCCTCCTCGACCTCCACACGATCCGCGAGAACCACGGGCTCGACGACCTCACGGTCGGGATCATGGGCGACCTGAAGTACGGCCGCACGGTCCACTCGCTGGCCGCGGCGCTCACGGAGTTCGACGCCAACCAGCACTTCATCAGCCCCGAGTCGCTGCGGCTCCCGCGGTCGGTCCGGTTCGACCTCCACGAGACCGGCGCGCAGATGCGCGAGCACACCGACCTGGAGGACGTGCTCGGCGAGCTCGACGTGCTGTACGTCACCCGGATCCAGAAGGAGCGGTTCCCCGACGAGAACGAGTACCACCGCGTCGCCGGCGAGTATCGGATCGACGCCGAGACGCTCGAGGACGCCTCCGACGACCTCACCGTGATGCACCCGCTCCCGCGCGTCGACGAGATCGCGCCCGACGTCGACGAGACCGATCACGCGACGTACTTCGAGCAGGCGCACAACGGGATTCCGGTGCGGATGGCGCTGCTCGACACCCTCATGGAGAACGCCGAGGCCGCCGAGGGGATGGAGGTGGATCGATGAGCGACCACGAGCTCCGCGTCTCGAAGATCCGCGACGGCACCGTGATCGACCACGTCGAGGGCGGGCAGGCGCTCAACGTGCTCGCGATCCTCGGGATCGACGGCTCGGAGGGGTTCGGCGTCTCCGTCGGGATGAACGTCCCCTCGGACCGGCTCGGCCGGAAGGACATCGTGAAGGTCGAAGAGCGGGAGCTCTCGCAGTCCGAGGTCGACGTGCTCTCGCTCATCGCGCCCGAGGCGACGATCAACATCGTCCGCGACTTCGAGGTCGTCGAGAAGAACCGGGTGACTCGCCCCGACACCGTGACCGGCGTGCTCTCGTGCCCGAACCGTAACTGCATCACGAACGCCGACGAGCCGATCGAGACTCGGTTCGACGTCGTCGCCGACGGCGTCCGCTGCGACTACTGCTCGACGATCCTGCGCGCCGACATCGCCGACCACATCGACGTGTGAGGCCCGCGGCGTCGCCCGGTCCACCCCCGACCGCCGCCGCGACGCGTCCGACGCTCCGGTAGGTTTTAGCGCCCGCCGCCCGATGCGTGGAACATGAGCAAGAAAGTCAAGCTCGTCCTGGTCCTGTCGCTCGTGGCGGTCGCGTACTTCATGTTCGCCGGCGACAAGGAGCCGGTGACCGTCGAGTAACGAGCGACCGCGAGAACCGGACGCGTCGAATCACGACTACCTCCCGCGGGCGGATGCCCGCCGTTTTTACCCCTCACGCGCGTACCGACCGGTATGTACGGGGTCGTCACGCGCAACGCCGACGAGGTCGAGATGGAGCCGTTCGACCTCGGCTTCTACGAGGTGAAAGACGTCACGGGGCGCGCGGCCGCGCCGCTCCCGAACGCGGTGAACATGGTGTCGTGTTTCGGCGACAACGCCGCGGCCGCCGAGAACCCGGATCTGGTCCCTGTCGACGAGCGCGGCGAGCCGGCGACCCGGGACCGCGACTACTTCGACTGGGCGTACATCTGTCCGACGCACCCGGAGTACCGCGAGGGGCTCTTGGAGATCATCGAGGACTGCGCCGCCGAGAGCGACGACGTCCGGCTCGACGACGTGGGCTTCCCGCGCGAGGGGTTCTGTCGCTGCGACCGCTGCGAGCGGCTGTTCGCCGAGAGCGACCGCGAGCGCTGGAGCGACTGGCGCGCCGACGTCATCACCGAGTTCGTCGCCGACGCCGCCGAGCTGGTCCCCGGCCGCGTCCTGCTCACCCTGTATCCGGACCCGTACCCCGGCCACCTCCGAGCGCGCGCCGGCCTCGACCTCGACCGACTCGCCGAGCACGTCGACGAGTTCGTGGTCCCGCTGTACGACACCGAGTACGCGACGACCTACTGGCTGGAGACCATCGCCCGCGGGTTCCGCACGCGGCTCGGCGGCGACTACGACGTGCACGGCGCGCCGCCGGAGACGCCGTTCTCGCTGGAGCTGTACGCGGTCGACGTCCCCGTCGACGAGCTGATCCACGCGACCGAGGTCGCCGAGACGTACGCGAAGGACGTCTTCTTCGGCTACGACGCCAACAACGCGGCCGCCGCGCTCCGCCGGAAGGACGCCGACGGGCGCGACGGCGAGGTCCACCGCCCCGACTGACGGGAGCCGTCGGTCTCGCCCCACCGGTCTGCCCTCCTCGTCCGCACGAACGAGGGTTTATATCCCACCGCGGCCGACGCCTACTCGACCGGCCGCCGGCGTGCGACACACCGGTCGTCTCGCGTTCGCGCGAGGCGGTCGCCTTTCAACGTCCGCGCCGTAGCGGCGGTCGCCCTACAGTCGTGAGCCGCCGGCTCGTCCGCGACCGGGGCGACTCACCGATCGACCTCGCCCATGATCGTGTCCAAGCTCCCCAGCGAGGCGATCAGGTCCGGGATCGACTCGCCGTTGGCCATCTCCGGGAGCGCTTGGAGGTTCGAGAAGGAGGGGCCGCGGATCTTGAAGCGAGCGGGCTTGTCGGTGCCGTCCGAACGGATGTAGATGCCGAGCTCGCCTTTGGCCGCCTCGACGGCGCGGTAGATCTCGGCGTCGTCGTCCGGGCGGAGCGTGCGGGGCACGTTCGCCTGAATCGTCCGTTCGTCCTCCGGCCAGTCCTCGAGCAGGTCGACGCACTGTTCGATGATCTTCGCGGACTCCTCGACCTCGCGCATCCGGACGAGCAGGCGACTGTAGTTGTCGCAGCCGTCCTCGGTGACGACGTCCCAGTCGAGCTCGTCGTAGTAGCCGTACGGGTCGTCGCGACGCAGGTCGTAGTCGACGCCCGACCCGCGAAGCACGGGTCCGGTGCAGCCGTACTCCTTCGCGACGTCCGGCGGCAGGACCCCCGTGTCGACCGTGCGCAACTGGAGGATCTCGTTGCGGGTGAGGAGGTCGTGGTACTCCTCCAGGCGACGCGGGAGTCCGTCGAGGAACTCCCGCACCGTCGAGAAGAACTCCTCGCGCGGCTCCGGCAGGTCCCAGACGACGCCGCCGAGCCGGAAGTAGTTGAACATCAGCCGCTGGCCCGTCAGCTCCTCCAGAACGTCTTGGACGCGCTCGCGCTCTTGGATCGCGTACATGAACGTCGCCGTGAAGTCGCCGATCACGTCGAGCGCGTACGCCCCCATCGCCAGCATGTGCGAGAGGATCCGGCTGCACTCCGCGGCCATCGTCCGGACGACCTGCGCGTACTCCGGCACCTCGATGTCGGCGAGGTCCTCGGCCGCGCGGGCGTACGCCCACTCGTTGAGGAGGCCGGCACCGCCCCAATCCCAGCGGTCGGGGTACGGCATGATCTGGTGCCGGTACGTCCCCGACTGGGCCATCTGCTCCTCGCAGCGGTGGATGTAACCGATGTCGGGTTCGACGTCGACGACGTCCTCCCCGTCTAAGGTGACCTGGAGGTGGAGCACGCCGTGGGTCGCCGGGTGGTGCGGCCCGATGTTGAGGAGCATGGTGTCGCTCCCCACCGCCGTCGACGAGCCCGGTTCGACGGGCTCATTCTCGGAGAGCGCGGCGATCTGGGGCTGGTCCTTGTCGTAATCCATCGACAGAGGGTGGCCCTGCCACGTCTCCGGCAGCAGAATCCGGCGCAGGTCGGGGTGGTCGTCGTACTCGATGCCGATCAGGTCGTACGCCTCCCGCTCGTGCCAGTCGGCGGTGCGGAAGACGGGCTCGGCCGACTCCGAAACGGGAGTATCCGTGTCGGCGGGCACGACGACGCTGACCTCTTGGGTCGGGTCGTCGAACGTCCGCAGGTGGTAGATCGACTCGTAGCGGCCCTCGTACTCCTGAGCGGTGACGCAGGCGAGGTGATCGAAGCCAGCTTCCGCTTTCAGCGTCGAGAGCGCCTCTCGGACCGCGTCCGGGCGAATTCGCGCGGCGGGGGCGTTCAGATGCGTCTCGCGTCCGACGACCAGCTCCGAAATCGACGAGAACGGGTCCGGTTTCGTCGCTGCGTCGACGCCGTCTGTCGTCGCGTCGATCGACATGGGTGAACCGACGCGTCCGGACCATCCGAGTCTTCTGCCGGATCAGGACGGGTATTTATACCGGATCCGTGAACAGTGGCCGGCGTGAAGTACCTCCGAGTCGAACTCCGGTATCCGCCGGAACTCATGCACCCGATACACCGGCTCATCGACGAGTCCGACGCTATCGAGCGCGACGTGCTCGTTCAGGGGACGGTGTTCGGCGAACCGGACGACACCTTCCTCTTCTACGTAGAGGGGGACATCGACGTGTACACCGACGCGCTTCGGTCGGTCGACCGCATTCGGGAGTTCGACGTGACCCGGATCGACGAATCGGGTCACTACGTCTTCCTCACGCAGCGTCGCGACGGCGCCGACGACGCGACGTTCGACCCGCTCCAGCGAACGGGCGTCGTCGTCGTCCCGCCGATCGACTTCCGCCCGAATGGGATCGCGCGGCTGACGGCGATCGGGAACGGCGGCCCGCTCCGGGAGGCGCTCGCGGGCCTCCCGGAGCGGATCGACACCACCGTCCTCCGGATCGGCGAGTACGACTGGCGGCAGCACCTCTTCGATCCGGAGCTGACCGACCGGCAGTTCGACGCGCTCGCGGCCGCCGTCGAGAGCGGCTACTACGACGCACCCCGGGAAGCGACCGTCGAGGAGGTCGCGGCGCGGATCGACGCCTCCGCGAGCACCGCGTCGGAGCACCTCCGGAAAGCGGAGTCGGCCGTGATGACCGCGTTCATGGAGCTTCGCGAGGTGTCGTGAGGGCGCGAGCGAGCGGCCCGCGAACCGCCGCTAGTGGACCGTTCGGTCGTCGCTAGTGGACCGTTCGGTCGTCGCTCGTGTCGATATCCTCGATCGGGTCGGCGTTGCCGAACTCGGGATTCGGGCCGTCGCCCGGTTCCGCCCACTCGACCGCGTTCCGGAGCACCCGCCGGACGTCGTCGTTGTAGTACACCGGATACGTCTCGTGGCCCGGGCGGAAGTAGAACACCTTCCCGCTGCCGCGGCGGTAACAGCAGCCGGATCGGAACGTCTCGCCGCCTTCGAACCAGGAGTTGAAAACGAGCGTGTCCGGCGCGGGAACGTCGAAGCGCTCGCCGTACATCTCCGCCTCGTCGACCTCGATGTACTCACCGATCCCGTCGGCGATCGGGTGGCTCGGCTCGATCGCCCAGAGCCGCTCCGTCTCGGCGGCCTCCCGCCACTTCAGCGAGCAGCTGGTGCCCATCAGCTTCTTGAAGATCTTCGAGTAGTGCGCGGAGTGAAGCACCAGGAGGCCCATCCCGTCGAGCACCCGCTCGTGGACGCGGTCGACGACCTCGTCGCGCACCTCGTCGTGGGCGGCGTGGCCCCACCACGTGAGCACGTCGGTGTCGTCGAGGACCGCCTCGGTGAGGCCGTGCTCGTGTCCCTCGTCGAGCGTGGCGGTGCGGACGTCGTGGCCCGCCTCCTCGAAGACCTCCGCGAGGACCGCGTGGATCCCGTCGGGATAGCGGTCGGCGACGACGTCGCTCTCGCGCTCGTGACGGTACTCGTTCCAGACCGTGACGCGTGCCATACGCGCCTTCGCCGCCCGATTGACTTGTACGATCGTATCCGGAGCGAAAAAGATCGTTCCGGTGGCGCGCGCCTCCGAGCGCCCTTCGGGCGCGAGGAGCGCGTGCGAGGGAGTCGCGAGTGATGTGGGCGACCGAAGGGAGCCCCGAGCGAGCGACGAGGCTGGGGAGGCGTGAGGTGCGGTCGCGGTGAGGGGTGGGATTCAAAGGGGCAGCCGCGAGGGCGAAGACGGGCGACGCAAGGACCGCAGGAGCGAATGAAGTGAGCGACGAGGACCGCAGCGAGCCCATCGAGTCCTCGCGGCTGGGGCTTTGGAGGTGTTCTCCCCTACAGCGATCGCGACGACGTACCGACGAGCGGCTGGGGCTTTGGACCGCTTCAGTGCCAGGTTTCGGTCGGTCACTTATAAACGCGCAGCTGGGGGTTTGGACCGGTTCACCGCGCTATCTTATAAACAAACGCCCCTATCCGCCACTTACCCCGAGAATTCCGACTCGCTCACCCGGACGATCACCGTCTCGTCGACGTCACGGAGGTCGTATTCGGGCGTCTCGCCCTGTTGCCGCCGAACGTACAGCGGCTCGACCGGCCGCCCGTCGACGAGGCCGAACACCTTCAGGCGCTGGTCGGTCTCCTCGGGCGGGACGGCGCCGTCGCGAACCTCGCGGGCGAGGTCGCGCGAGAGCCACTCGTCGGTGGAGATCGACGGCTCGCGGACGAGCGCCTCGTCGACGAAGCGCACGAGGTACCAGTTGAGGTCGTTCAACAGCGCGACGGCGGCGCCGAGGCTCACGGTGTCGACCGCGAGGCTGTTCGCGAACGGCTCCTCGATGTCGTACGTCGCGAGCGCGTCCCGGGCGGTCTCCCGAGACAGCAGCTCGTAGGTGAGGTTGACGTCCGGATCGCCGAGGAGACACACCCGCGTCACACGCTGTCGGTCTCGCCCGCTCCCCAAATCGGTTGCGGTCGTTCGGCTCGGGATCGTCGGGCGCGGCCGACTCAGAACGTCGAGACGTCGCCGTCGATGACGCTGCGGGTCACGTCGGTGACGTCGTTCAGCTCGCGGTCGACGATCTCGAGGACCTCCGGCTCGATGTCGCCGATCGCGACCCCCTCCTCGGTGACGAGCTGCGCGTCGGCGACGTGGGGCTCGTCGATCGGCCGGCCGATCTGCGAGAGCAGGCGGACCTGCAGGTCGCGGATCCCGTCAACCTCGTCGGTGACCGACTCGGCGATCCGGGTCGACAGGAGGTTGTATATCTTCCCGATGTGGTTGACCGGGTTCTTCCCGGAGGTCGCCTCCATCGACATCGGCCGGTTCGGCGTGATGAGCCCGTTCGCGCGGTTCCCGCGCCCGACCGAGCCGTCGTCGCCCTGCTCGGCTGAGGTGCCGGTGACCGTGAGGTACACCGACCCCTCGTCGTAGTCGTCGGCGGTGTTGACGTCGACGTGGACCTCGCGGTCGGTGTGGTCCTGGGCGAGCCCGGTGACGAACTCGCGGACGTCGTCGACGGCGTCGTCGTACGCGTCAAGCCCGTCGACGTACCGGTCGACCATCGCGGCCGCGACCGTGATGTCGATCCGATCGCCCTCCCGCTTCCCCATGATCTTCACGTCGGGACCGAGCTCGGGATGCTCGTCGTGATACCGCCCGTTGAGCGCGCGCTCGGCCTCGCGGACGATCGTCTCCGTCTCCGTGAGGGGGGCGTGGCCGACGCCGAAGGAGGTGTCGTTCGCCATCGGCACCTGCTGGGTCTCCTCGCCGAAGACGTCCTGCAGGTCGCCCGACCCCTCGCCGAGCTTCACGTCGACGACGACGTCGGTGCCGTACTCCAGCTCCGGGAGCGCCTCGCCGAGGTAGTCGCGGGCGGCCGCCAGCGCGGTCGAGTCGACGGGGAGCTGCTGGCCGTCGTACTCCTTCGTGGCGCGGCCGACGATGAGCACGTAGATGGGTTCGACGACTTCGCCGCCGCCGTAGGCGGGCGCGGCGCGGCCGGCGACGAGCTGCGTCTCGTCCGTGTTGTAGTGGAGCACCTTGCCGACGCGGTCCAAGTAGAGCTGCGAGAGCGCCCGCGACACCGACTCCGCGATCCCGTCGCAGATCGAGTCAGGGTGTCCGATACCCTTCCGCTCGACGATCTCGACCTCCTGGTCCTCGACGGCCCGCCGGTCGAGGCGGCTGACCTGAATGTTCCGGTCCATTACCTCTCGGTACTCCGTCGGCCGCAGTATAACTTGCGGAAACCTCCCGCGCCCGGGTAATGCTCTTTAGTTATCGTTTGGCAGGTGTTGCCAGTATCCTGCAGCCGCTTTGCATTCTGTCTCCCTACCTCGTCCGGCTCTGTTGAAATCCGTAACAGGTGATCTATTTTGATCCGGTTGTGGTCAATACAGGTGACTAACGTATCGGCTACTTTTCGGCATACAGGAGGGTTCGTCGGCACTCGGGGCAAACGTATGGAACTGGCGTCAGAATCTCATCCGCTCGGATACTACTAAGAAATCCGTCGTCCGTCGATGGTGAGACGATAGATAGTTCGCCAACGGCGTCGGTTCCTTGTAGTTCCATCCGTTCCAGTGGTTCCTCGCAATCGGGACACGTCTTCTCGGAGGGCATACTTGTCGAAGGTACAGTTGCCTCTCCCGAAAACTAATTCGGTGTGTTCTCAGGTGCGGATAGAACTGTACTCGTTCTAATAACGATTGATACGCACGCTTCACCGACCGGCTGTTTCAGTCGAGAATGTTTCTGAAAAATTGGAGTTCAACAGACTCCCTCGTCCTTACCTCGCCTCGTGCCTCGTCACCTACTTCGCCGCCTCGTAGGCCTCCGCCATCACGTCGAGCGCCTCCCGGAGCTCGCTCTCGTCGGTCGCGTACGAGATGCGCGCGTGGCCGCGGCCGTGCTCGCCGAACGCCTCGCCGGGGACGACGATCACCCCGCGGTCGAGGCACTCGTCGACGAACCCCTCGGGCACCCGCGGCATCGCGTAGAAGGCGCCCTGCGGAGTGGGGCAGTCGAGGCCGATGTCGTCGAAGCCCTCCAGCAGGAGGTCGCGTCGGCGCTCGAAGGAGGCGGTCATCTCGTCGACGATCCCGCGGTCGCCGCGCAGCGCGCCCTCCGCCGCGTACTGGGCCGGGGCCGACGCGCAGGCCTGCGCGTACTGGTGGACGCGCAGCATGCGCTCGACGCGCTCGTCGGAGCCGTACACCCAGCCGAGCCGCCAGCCCGTCATCGAGAACAGCTTCGAGGCGGAGTTGACGACGACGACGCTGTCCGTCTCCGCGAACTCCATCGGCGAGTAGTGCTCGCCGTCGAAGACGGTGTACTCGTACACCTCGTCGGAGATACAGAGCACGTCGTGTTCGTCCGCGATCCGCGCGAACTCCCGCACGTCTTCCTCGGAGGAGACCGCCCCGGTGGGGTTGCCGGGCGAGTTCACCACGAACGCCGCGGTGTCGTCGGTGATCGCGTCCTCGATCGCGGCCGGGTCGATCGTGAGGTCGTCGCGCAGCGGGGCGGGGACGGGCTCGCCGCCCGCGAGTTTCGTGAGCGCGTCGTACGAGACGAATCCCGGATCCGGGATCACGACCTCGTCGCCCTCGCTCACGTGCGCCTCCATCGCGACGTGGAGCGCCTCGCTCCCCCCCGCAGTGGCGATCACGTTCCCGGGATCGAGGTCGATCCCCTGGTCCGCCCGGTGTTTCTCCGCGATCGCCTCCCGCAGCGACCGGATCCCCTTGTTCTCGGTGTAGGCGTCCGCCTTCCCGTCCTCGATCGCGTCGACGGCGGCCTGCCTCGCGTGCGCTGGCGTGGGGAAGTCGGGCTGCCCGAGCCCGAGGTTGATCGCGTCGTCGCCGGCCGCCTCGAACACCTCGCGGATCCCGCTGATGGAGATCCGCTCGACCCTGTCGGAGAAGTTCGGCATACCCGTTCGGGGGCGCCGCCGGGAGTTAGTTCTTGTCACGTCGGCGCACCGACGAGGAGGCGGTCCCGCGACCGCCGCCCGCCCGCGTCGCCGCTAGCGGTCCCACACCGGCCGGCGCCCCTCGCCGTCGGGACCCCGCCGGAGCGTGCCGTCCCCGTCGAGCGGGAGCGCGAACCGCCCGCGGAGCACGCTGAGCACCTCGCTCGGCCGTGCCCGCAAGAGCACCTCGTCGACCGCCCTGAGCCGGAGCTTGGGTCGCCCCGCCCCCATCGGAACCTTGATCGACTCGATCAGCTCCCGCTCCACGAGCGCGCGCCGGTCGGCCGTGAGCTCCTGTCCGGGCGCGATCGCGACGCGGTCGGCGTCCCCTTCGGCGTCGTCGCCTTCGGTCCCCTCGCCGCCAGCGCCGTCGCCCTCGCCCCCCTCGCCGCCCGCGCCGTCGACCCACCGCCTGAGGTCCCGAAAGAGGTGATCGTGGCGGGCCGCCAGCGCGACGAGGAGGGTTCGATCGGCGGGCGCCACGGTCCGCCCGACCGCGCCGTAGTCGAGCGCGTCGAGGACCGCCGCCAGGTCGTCGGCGAACCGGTCGTCGAGGACCTCGCGCGCCGCGGCGAGCAGGCGGGTCCGCGAGGGCATCTCGACGGTCGCGGGCGTCGCCGCCTCGAACCGAGCCGTCGCGGCCCGGTGCGCCGCGGCCGCGGTCGCGTCTCCCGTCTCCGAGAGGAGGGCCCGGTCCGCGCGGGGGCCGGCGACCGCGTCGACGCGGTCGGGCGTCGCGAACGCGAGCGAGCGAGCGGCGGCATCGATTTTCAATAGGTCTCCGGAAGCCCCGTCGTCAGCGGGCGTCCGGAGTTCGAGCGATCCGTCCGCGACCGCCTCGGCGACGTCGGTACCGAGGACGAACGCCCGAGCGAGCGCGTCGACGGCACCGGGCCGACAGGCGATCCGCCACGGCTCGGCGTCGTCGGTCCGCCGTCGGGCCGCGAGGACGGGCGGAAGCAGCCCGAGCGGAACGCCGACGGCGACGACGCCGGACCGTCCCGCGAGCGCCGACTCGACCGCGGTCGCGAGCTCCCCGCCCCACCGATCGACCGCGACGGCGACTTCGGAGGGTTCGTCGGGTGGATCGGCGGCGTCAGAGCCGTCGGGGGCGTCAGAGCTGTCGGGAGCGTCGGAGCCGTCGGGAGCGTCGGAGCTGTCGGCGGTAGCGCCGTCGCCGTCCTCCGAGGAACCCATACGCTCCGTGGCGGCGGAATCGGAAAGAACGTTGCGCCCGGTCAGGGCGCCCGCGCGAAGACGAGGTAGCCGGTGTGGCCGACGCCCGCGGTGGAGGGACGGGAACCGCGGTCGGAGAAGTCCATCTCGCGCTGGATCGTCTCCAGCGTTTCGATGCCGTCGAGGCCGGCCTCGCGCGCGGCGAGGACCGCCTCGCGGGTGCCCTCGACGAACGGCGAGTAGACGGCGAGACAGCCGCCCGAGACGAGCAGTTCGTCGGCGCGCTCGACGACGGCCGGCGCGTCGCCGGTGTCCAGCGTGAGCGCGTCGAACGGCTCCACCTCGGCGAGCCCGTCCAGCTCCTCGGTGAGGTCGCCGGTCCGGACCTCGACGCGGTCGGCGACGCCCGCGGTCGCCATGTTGGCGCGGGCGACGTCGGCGAACTCGTCGTCGACCTCGTAGGTGGTCACGTCGGCGCCGGCCCGACCGAGATAGGCGGCGAGGATCCCCGTTCCGGTGCCGGCGTCGAGGACGCGGTCGCCGCTGGACGCGCCGGTGTGGCCCATCACGAGCCCCACGTCGCGCGGCATCATCGGTGCGCCGGTGCGTTCGAGGTGGTTGAACAGGTCCGGGCCGCGGAGCTCGCGGACCGCGAACTCGGTGCCGAGGTGCGTCTCGACCGTGTCGCCGCCGGCGACGTCGTCGGGGACCTCGAGCACGCCGAGGTCGGTGCCGAACTCCTCGCCGGGCGCTAACAGGTACTCCCGGTCCTCGTGGACGAGCAGGTACGCGGCGTCCGTCACGCCGAATCAGTCACTCCAGCTCCGCGATCGCGGCCGCGAGGTCGCCGTCGTTGTCTTCGAGGGCCTCGCGGGCCGTGGACTGCGGCACGCCCGCGCGCTCGGCGACGAGCGCCACGTCCTCGTCGGGGATACCGGCGTCGGCCTCGTCGATCTCGCCGGCCGCGTCGGTGGACCCGTCCTCGACCGCGGAGGGACCCCCGCCGGCGCCCGCGTCGTCGACCTCCTCAGGCGAGCCGACGATCTGGTAGGTCTCCTGGCCCTGCGCGTCCATCTTGGTGACCTGAGCGCCGTCGAAGACGAGGTCGCCGTCGGCCGTCTCGATGACGACCCGCTCGGCGTCGAGCTCCTCGACGTCGATCCCCATCTGTTTCATCATCTGTTTCATCTTCCGCGGGTTCATGCCGCCGCCTCCAAACATAGGAACGAGTTCGGCCGGACGACACAAAAAGGGTGGCGACACGGGACGAGACGGCGAACCGCGCCGGGACGGCTGGGTTCATACGTCGCGACCCACACCTTCGGGTATGTATCTCGCCGACCACACCTGGCCGGAACTCGCGGCGGAGCTGTCCGACGGCACCGTCGCCCTCGTCCCGCTCGGCTCCACCGAACAGCACGGCCCGCACCTCCCGCTGGCGACCGACCATCTGATCGCCGAGGCGCTCGCGAGCGCCGCCGCCGAGGAGGCCGACGTCGTCCGCACCCCGACGATCGACGTGGGCGTCAGCCCCCACCACCGCCAGTTCCCGGGGACGATGTGGGTCGACCCGCCGGAGTTCCGGGACTACGTCGAGGGGTTCACCCGGAACCTCGCGTACCACGGGATCGACCGCGTCGTCTACGTGAACGCCCACGGCGGCAACGTCCAGCACCTCCGCGAGGTCGGCCGGCGGCTCCACCAAGACGGGACGACGTACGCGCTCGAGTGGATGTGGGACGAGTCGATCCCGGAGCTGGTCGACGAGCTGTTCGAGCACAACGGCCCGCACGCGGGGCCGAAGGAGACCGCCATGATCACCCACATCGCCCCGGAACTCGTCCGCGAGGACCAGTTCAGGAACGCCCGCGACGACGGGTTGGTTCACCTCGACGACTCCGACGCGGTCGTCCACGGCGCCCGGACCTTCTACGACTCGGTCGACAACTCCGCGAACGGCGCGTTCGGCGACCCGACCGACGTGACCCCGGAGAAGGCCGAGCGGCTGTTCGAGGCGGCCACCGACCAGCTCGTGCAGCTCGTCGAGTGGCTGGAGGCCCGCGACCGCGAGGAACTGCTGCCGAAAGCGCGCGTCGAGTCGTCGCCGTACTAGCCGCGACCGGACAGGATCGGGTCGAGCGCCGCGTCCGTCGCTTCTCGCCGCCCGTCGAGAACGCCGAACCGCTCGTCGCGGCGCCGTTCGAGCCAGCGCAGCAGGTGGGCGGCCCAGTCGAGCTTCCGCGCCTTCATCGGGTCGACGTCGGGGTCGTCGAACGCCCACCCGGGGAAGACGAGCCGGCCGGCGCCGACGTGGTCGGCGAGGAAGGCTGCGCGGTCGCCATCGGTGAATCCGCCCGTGTTGACGACCGGTCCCTGGGGCGCCGCCTGCGTCGTCGCCAGCGTCCACTCGTCGGCGAACCGCGGGAGCCACTCGCGGACGGCGGGGACGTTGTCGCCGTGCGCGTGCGCCGCGACCGGCACGCCCTCGCGGGTCAGCGCCGCCGCAGTCTCCGGATTCTTGTCGAGGTCGGTCACCATGCAGTCGACGGCGACGCCCCGGTCGCGGAGGACGTCGGCGGCGGTCGAGGCGGCGACGACGACGTCGGCGTCGCGGGCGATTTCGACGTCGGCGACGAGCCGCGGCGCGGCGCCGGCGACCGCGACGGTCGCGCCGCGCCAGTCACCGAGCCTATCGAGCGGGAAGGGCGTCGCCAGCTCGGCGGCGACGTCGCGGGCGCGCTCGTCCGCGGCGCGCTCGAAGCCGAAGTCCGCGAGGATCGCCTCGTACATCGGCTCGAACGTCTCGAAGTTCACACTGATTCCTCCGCGGGTATCGTGAGGCCGCGACTGCGCGCTCGGAAGTGCGCCGCGCGGCGCCGCCGCTGGCGGTGTGGAATATGGTATGGGCCGGAGTGGCACAGAGTACCCCTACCCGCGTGCCCCTCCGGCGTCCGGTCGATCGGTTGTCTGCACGACGGCATAAACTTTCTCTTACTTTGAGCCCGCGTCGGTCGCTACAAGCGCTGCGTCGAGCGGGTCGGAAACCCCCGAAACCCGGTCTATCAGCGCTCTTCGCCCGGCCGGGGTACAAATAAGGAGGCCCGCAGCGCCGGTCTCGGCGGCATCGCGGGCGTCGCTCGTGTCCGGAGCGCCGCCGTCGGTCGCGGAGGGCGGGTCGGCGGCCGGGCCGGGCGCCGCCGCATCGGCTTCGCCCGCGAGGGCGAACGCCGCGCCGTCGACGCCCTCCGCCCCCGCGGTCGCGGCCCGGAGCGCGCCGACCGCCGGCTCCGGGAGGCCGGTGAGCTCGTAGGTGCGAACGACCGCCGCGTCGGCCGCTCCGCGGTCGGCGCCGAGCCGATCGAGGTGGCGCTCGGCCTCACGCGCGGTCGTCACGTCGAGCTCCTCGACGGCGACGTCGCCCGCGTCGCGCCCCGAGCGGACCCGGTTCCGGGCGAATTCGGCGCCGACGAGCGCCGCGTCGCGGGTCTCCGCGACGTCGTGGGTGCGGATCACGTGCGCGCCGCGCTCGACCGCCATCGACGTGGCCGCCAGCGAGACGGGCAGCGCCTCCTCCGTGGTCCGCCCGGCGATCGTCTTCAGGAAGCTCTTGCGGTTGATCGAGACGAGCAGCGGCCGGCCGTACCCCCGGAACTCCCGGAGCCGGCGGAGCGTCTCGCGGTCATCGGCGTGGGTCTTCGCCTCGGACCAGCCGCCGAAGGCGGGGTCGAGGATCGTCTTGTCGGTGAACCCGTTCATCGAGAGCGCCTCGTAGATGTCGTCCGCGTAGCTCCAGCTACGCTCTGGACTGGCGGCGCTTCGCGCCGCCCAGTCGACTTCCTCGATCGCCCCCGGTCGCTCCAAGTCCGGCGGCGAGGCCATCTTCGAGACGGCGGCGTCGTGCTCGCGACAGACGCGGGGCATCTCGGGGTCGGCGAACCCGCAGATGTCGTTGACCATGTCGAACCCGCGCGAGAGCGCCTCGTCGGCGACCTCGTGGTAGCGGGTCTCGATCGACCAGACGGCGTCGCCCGAGGTCGATTCGAGGGTCTCGACCGCGGTGTCGAGCCGGTCCAGCTCCTGTTCGGCGGACAGCACGTCGAGGTCCTTGTTGGCCGATTCGAGGCCGACGTCGACGATGTCGGCGCCCTCGCCGATCAGCTCCTCGTCGACGTACTCGGCGGCCTCGCCCGGGTCGTCGTACACGCTCGGGTCGTACGGCGACTCCGCGGAGACGTTGAGCACGCCCATGATCCGAGGGGGGTGGTCGTCGCCGATCCCGAGCCCCGCGGCGTCCACGTTTCGCATACGATCACCACGGGCGCGAGCGACATAAACGGGACGAGTACCCGACGCGCTCGCCGGGGAGTCGAGAGTAACGGCCGTCGGGTCGCGTCTCACGACGCTTTCGGGAGGCGGATCGTGACCGTCGTGCCCTCGTCCCCCGCCGTCGTTTTGAGTTCGCCGTCGAGGCTGGTGACGATCCAGTGGATCAGCCACAGACCGAGGCCCTCGCCGTGAACCAGCGGCGTCTCCACGTTCGACTGCAGGACGTCCCGTTCTATTTCGGGGATCCCCGGCCCGTTGTCCCTCACGGCGATCGTCACCCCCGTCTCGGTGTCCGTCACGTCGATCTCGACGACGGGCGGGTCGCCGCCGTGTTTCGCGGCGTTTTCGACGACCTCCCACAGCGCCGTTTTGAGACGCTCGTGGGTGTCAACCACGACGGCGTCGGGGGCGTCGATGGTCACCGACGCCTCGGGATACTGCATCTGCAGCTCCGAGACGGTGTCCTCGAGCATCGGGACGATGTCGACCGGTTCGAGGTCGGGCGACAGCTCCCGGTACTCCTCGAGACGCTGGGCCGACTCGGTCAGATCGAGCAACTGGTCGGCCGTGTCCCTGATCTGTGTCGCTTTCTCCGCATCCTCGCCGCTGAGTCGGCCTTCGAGCATCTCCGCGTACCCGGTGATGATTCCCATCTTGTTCCGCATGTTGTGACGCAGCACGCGGTTGATGACGCTGATGAGACCCTCGCGCTCCCGGCGCTTCGTCGCGTCACGCACCATCAACTGGATGCCCACGATGTCCTCCGTCGTTCGCTCGTCGGCGGGAACGCTCCCCTCGTAAATGGGAACACCGCGCACGTCCGTGAACACGGTCGCCTCGGCTTTCGTCTCCAGCGGAAAGTCCCGCACCATGTTGCGTTTGCCGTCGAAGATCGGCTCGATCTCGTTCCACGCCCGTTCGATCGTCGCCTCGTTTGGGAGCGTGATCGAAACCGGTTGCCCCTCGAGTTCCGCCGGCGAGTAGCCGAGGAACTCCTCCACTGACGGCGAGGCGAATGTGAACCGGCCCTGCTTGTCGATCCGGAAGACGAAGCCGAAACTGGCGTCGATGACGCCTTGATAGAGCTCGTTCTGCTCGTTGATCTCGGCCTCGCGTTCGGCGAGTTGGCGGCGCTGGCGCTCCGTCTCGGTTACGTCCGACAGTAATACGATCTGCGCTCCGGTGTCGCCGAGCGAGGTGGTGCTCGTCGAGACGAAGTAGTACCGCAGTTCGTCGGACCGCTCCCGTTCGAGTATCTGGTCGTCGCTCTCGAGGGCCTCGGCGACCGACGGAACGGTCTCGGAGAGCCGGTCGCCCCTCGACTCGTCGAGTTCCGGTAACACCTCCCTGACGGTCGCCGAATAATCGCGGATCCGTCCCCGCTCGTCGAGATAGATGGAGAGGTCGTCACCGAACGACGCCCGCTGGACCGCGAGGAAGCGGCGTTCGAAGACGAACAGCACACCGACCGCGAACACCGCCACCCCGATGGGGGCGTAGATGATGTTGATGAGCAGCGGCGTGAACTGAGCGGTGATGTCGAGCACGACCGGGAGCCCGATCAGGGCCGAGAGCGCGCTGAGGGGCCCGGTGTCGTACTCCGATTCGAAGAAGAGCTGGAAGATGATGAACAGTCCCACCGCCGACAGCGCGTACGACAGGCCTGTCGCGGTCCAGTGGAGCACGTTGTGTTCCACCGCGAGGTGGGCGAACGGCGTCGACGCCTGCCGCGCCGTGAAGTACGCCCCGTGAATGGGGTTCGTGACTTTGACCGAAACGACGACGAGAAAGATGGCCGCACTCACACGTCGCAACGACTTGTTGCGGTGGTACATCCGTCCGGAGTAGGCGGAACAGAAGTAGAGCCACGCCCAGACGGTGGCGAACCCGATGGCGAGTCCGACGATGTACGCCGGCACGCGGAACGGATCGGGGAGCAGGAACCCGGCGGCTCTGAGGAGCGCCCACCCGCCGGCGGTGGCGAGCAGCCCCACCAGTCCGCGGCGGACGTCGGGGTCCTGAAACTTCCGCGCCCGACCGATGGCGGCGAAACAGACGAGTCCGCTGAGCGCGAAGACGGCGAGATATATTTGCCCGACGGTGCCGAGATTCTGTAACACTAACTGAAAGATGGTCGCTTCAGATAATAATAAAAGTTGGCTTGTGAGACACAAATAACTCCTCCACGAGTGTCACAGCTCGAACGCCAGCTCGTCGCCGGTTTCGACGCCGTGGCGGTCGGTCCATTTATAAGGAACTTCCAGCACGTACCGACCCGATCCGGGGTACTCCTGCTCGCTGCCGTCCTCGTTCGGCCCCGGTTCCGGCGCGTTGTGGATCTCGACGACCGTCCCCTCGGCGTCGGCGTAAACGATGTCGATCCCGAAGTCCATCTCGCGCATGACGAACGTGAGCGAGTCCTGCGGCGCCGGGAAGACGAACAGCATGCCGGCGTCCTCGGGGAGCGTCTCCGCGTCGCTGAGCCCGAGGCGTCGCTGATCGCCGGTCTCGGCGACCGCCGCGGTCACCGTCCCGAGGAGGTCGCCGTCGGCGGTTCGAGCCTCGACGTCGGTCGTCGCGTAGTCGGCGTAGGCGCCGGACGGCCAGTCGGTCGCGGGGTCCGCTCCCTCGCCGCTGTCGGCGTCGGTTCCGGCCGGAGTGGCCCCCGCACAGCCGGCGAGTGCGCCGATCGAGCCCGCACCGATCGCGGCCAGCAGGTTCCGGCGTCGCATGGCCCGAAGTACGAGTCGCTCGCGTATATGCCCCGCGGAGGGGTCGCCGACCGCCGAGGAGGTCGACTGCCTTGGCCGCGGAACGAACGCTCGGGCCGACGAGCGCGCTCGTTCCGGGAAGGACGCGCTTTTATCCGCGCCGCGTGTAGCGCCACGCATGGCGAAAGTGAGCGTCGGCCTCCGCGGATGGCGGTTCGACGAGGAGGAGATCTTCACCGGCGACGGCGAGCTCAAGCCGCTCGACGAGATCCCCGAGGGGCCCCGCGAGCGGCTCTTCAGGCTCGTGGGTCTCGTCGAGGAGCCGTGCGACGTCTGCTACCTCGAACACGGCGAAAGCGAGGTCCACCGCTGTAACCAGGCCGAGATCGTCTACGGGGAGCCCGAAGGCGAGGTGCTGTGCTGCCCGGAACACGAGCCCGACCTGATCTACTGGTACCGCGAGGAGGGCGGGAGCGAGCACGCCGGCAGCGTGGAGTTCGGCGACCGCTTCCACGAGTGGGTCGCGGCCGGCAACGAGGCCCCCGAGGGGTACGGCTCCGTCGAGCACGTCGAGGAAGACCCGGAGGGGCTCCCGGACCTGCCGGACCAACAGGAGATCCAAGAGCGCGTCGAGCAGGACTTCGAGGGCGACCGGATCGACATCCTTGAACTCGCCGGGGAGGACGACGAAGGTGACTCCGAAGACGAGCTGGACGAAGACGAGTTCCGGGACGCCGACCTCTCGACCGACTACCCGTCGAACCGATGAGCGGCGGGGACGAGGGCGCGGTCAGCGAGGGCGACGCGAGCGCCGATTCCGGTGACCCCGCCGATTCCGGTGACCCGGCCGATTCCGGTGACTCGGCAGACTCCACGGATTCCGACCGCTCGGCCCGCCGCAAGCCGGTCGTGGTCGTCGTCGAGCCGGAGACCCCCGGCAACGTCGGCACCATCGCCCGCGCGATGAAGAACTTCGGCCTCTCCGAGCTCAAGCTGGTCGATCCGCCCGAGCTGAAGGAGGACGGCGAGGCGTACGGCTTCGCCGGCCACGCCCGCGAGGACGTGCTCCCGAACGCCGAGGAGGTGACCTTCGACGAGGTCGTCGCGAACTACCACACGGTCGGGACCACGGCGATCACCGGCGAGGACGACCGGAGCCACGAGCGCTTCCCGTTCAAGACCCCCGCCGAGCTCCGGGAGTCGCTGCAGACCGTCGACGCGCCGACCGCGATCGTCTTCGGCCGCGAGGGCCGCGGGCTCAACAACGAGGAGCTCTCGCGGCTCGACGAGGTGTGCTCGATCCCCGCGGACGACGACTACCCGGTGTTGAACCTCGGCCAAGCCGCGACCGTCCTCCTCTACGAGCTCCGCGATCTCACCGTCGACGAGACGCAGCTCCCGGATACGGCGGTCACGCGGGCCCCCGAGGCCGACCTGGAGCGCTTCCACGAGTTCTTCGGCGAGTTCCTGGAGGCGACCGGCCAGCGCGACCACCAGATCGAGAAGAACGCGCTGCTGATGCGGCGGCTGCTCGGGCGCGCGCACCCGACCGAACGCGAGGTTCACTCGCTGCTGGGCACGTTCCGCAAGGCGAACGCGAAACTGGAGCACGCCGAGCACCTCGCCGCGAAGTACGACGAACCCGTCTACCCGCGGGAGCGATAGCCGTGAGCGACTCCCTCCTCGACGGCGACCTCTGGGCCGGCGTGCGGGACGTGTCGCCGCTGATGCTCGGCATCGTCCCGTTCGCGCTCGTCGCCGGCATCGCCGCGGTCGACGCCGGCCTCGGCCTCGCGGAGGCGGTCGGCATGTCGGTGATCGTGTTCGCCGGGGCCTCCCAGCTCGCCGCGCTCGACCTGCTCGGGGCGGACGCGCCGCTCGCGGTCGTGGTCGGCACGGCGGTCGTGATCAACGTCCGGATGGTGATGTACTCGGCCTCCATCGCGCCGTACTTCGCGGAGTACGGCCGCCGGCTCCGGGCCGGCCTCGCGTACCTGCTCACCGACCAGGCGTACGCGCTCTCGGTCGCGGAGTTCGACGAGGACCCCGGGCGTAGCCGCTGGCGCTACTACCTCGGCGCGGCCGCGTCGCTGTGGGTGGTCTGGCAGATCGGGACGGTCGTCGGCGTCGTCGTCGGCGCCGGCGTCCCCGACGCGTGGGGACTCACCTTCGCGGTGCCGCTCGTCTTCCTCGCGCTCCTCGTCCCCGCGATGAAAGACCGGCCGACCACGGCCGCGGGCGTCGCAGCCGGCGCGGTCGCGGTCGTCGCCGCCGGGCTCCCGCTGAACCTCGGACTGCTCGTCGGGGCGATCACGGGCATCGTCGTCGGCCTCGCGGTGGAGGTGATCGGCGAGTGACGGGCGCGCTTCCCGCCGTAAGCTCCCCGCGCGTCTGGCTCGCTATCGTCCTCATCGGGGTCGCCACGTACGGCTTCCGGCTCTCCTTTATCCACCTGTTCGGCCGGATCGACGAGGTGCCGCCCCGGATAAAGCGTCCCCTGCGCTACGTCCCCCCGGCGGTGCTCGCCGCGCTCGTCCTCCCGGATCTGGTAACGCTGGGCCCCTCCGTCACCGCGACGCTCCTCGACGAGCGGCTGATCGCGGGCGCCGTCGCCGGCGTCGTCGCGTGGCGCACCGAGAACGTGTTCGCGACCATCGCGGTCGGGATGGGCGTCCTGTGGCTGTTCCGGTTCGTCGTCTTCGCGTGAGGCGCTCCAGTCGGTCAGTCTCAACCGATTCGCCCCGAGTACCGCCGCGCGAGGAGCGCGACCGCGACCGCGCAGAGCCCGGCGACCGGGACCGCGGTCGCGACGCTCACGAGGCCGCGAGCCGGCGGCACGGCGTACGAGACGGCGGCGACGGCGAGCAGCGCGTACCCGAACGCGGCGGTCCCGAGCAGGACCGGCCTGAACCGCGGCGAGCGCCAGAGGCGCGCCCGGACGGCCGCGCCCGCGGCGACTCCGAACACGACGCCGACGGGGAGGCCGACGAGCGCCGAGAAGGCGATCCGGGCCGCGAGCGCCTCGGTGATGACGGCGGCGACGACGAGGAACGTCGTGAGCGCGACGCCGACCGCCGCGACTGGGCGGGGGTTCATACCCGCCAGATGGACGGCTCACGGCTTAAATAAGACGCCGCGTTCTCGTGTCGCGAGACGGGCTACCGCCCGCGCTCGCGCTCCGAGACTCGGTCGGCGGACGACTCCTCCCGCTCGGCGACCGATCCGAACTGGTCCCCCCGCTCGGCCTCGCGCTCGCGGGCGTCGGCGATCCGCTGGGCGGCGTCCGCGAGCGCGTCGAGCGCGGCGAACAGGCGGTACGAGAGGTACGGTCCGAGGGTGAGCCCGAAGGCGACGATGAGTCCGAGCAGCGGCTGCGCGGCGATCACGACGGAGTAGACGAGCGTCAGGAGGGGCACGGTCGCGACGACGGTGCCGAGTCGCGTGCGGAGGGCCTCGGCGGGCGAGAGCGGGTCGTGCGCCATGGACGCCGCTACCGGCGCGGGTCACTTAAAAATAAACGCGAACCGGAGTCGCGCGCCGGTCGCGCGGCGGCCCTCCTCAGTCGTCGGCCGGAGCCGCGGAGTCGCCGGCGGAGACGCCGGTACCCGGGCCGATGTCGATCCCGAGCTCCTCGAGCTTCTCGTCGGGGACGACGCCGTCGACCCAGTCGCGGGTCTCGTAGTACTCCGCCTTCATCTCGTCGAGCTCGACCAGCTCGCCCTCGCTGGCGCCCGTGCCGGGGATGGCGTCCGGGTGCCCCTCGATGAAGCGGTTCGGCAGCGTGTCGTCCGCGCCGTCGAAGCCGGCGAGGTTGTTGAAGTAGCGTTCGAGGTTGTACACCCGCTCGCCCGCCTCGAACAGCTCGTCCTCGGAGAGGTCGCGGCCGGTCATGCCGTTGTACTGGAGCACGTACTCCTCGATCCCCTCGGCGAACGCGCTGAACTTGCAGATGTCGAACGAGTCCGACACCGCGTGCAGGTCCTGGAAGGTGGCGGTGAGCTCGCCTTTGCCCTCCCACTCGTACGGGTCGACCTTCTCCGGGATCCCGAGGATCTCGGCGGCCGGCGTGTAGCCGCGCAGGTGGCACGCGCCGCGGTTGGAGGTCGCGTACGCGATCCCCATCCCCTTCATGCAGCGCGGGTCGTAGGCGGCCATCGTCTGACCCTTGACGGAGAGCTTGTTGCCGTGCGCGTCCTTCGCGTCGGCGACGCGCTCGGGCCCCTCCGCGAGAAGGTCGCCGAGGTCCGACGAGCGGTGGCCGATCTCGTCGAGGAGGTCGATCATCGTCTCGGAGTCGCCCCAGTCGAGGTGACCGACGCCCTCGAGTTTGCCCTCCTCGCTCATCTCCATCGCCATCGCCATCATGTTCCCGGCCTCGATCGTGTCGATGCCGAGGTCGTTACACCGGTCGAGCATGACCGCGATCTCGTCGCGGTCGTCGTGACCGGAGTTCGGGCCGAGCGCCCACGCGGACTCGTACTCGTACGACTCCATGCGGACGTTCAGGTCCTCGCCCTTGTGGGTGACGTCGACCTCGACCTCCTTCTTACAGGCGACCGGACAGGAGTGACACGTCGGCTCGTCGACGAGGATGTTCTCGCGGACGTTCTCGCCGGAGACGCGCTCGGCCTGGACGTCGATCCCGTCGGTCTCGCTGTACGCCTCCGTCGACGTGTGCTGCGCGTTCTTCGTCGGGAGGCCGTCCATCTCCTCGGTCGCGTTCATCAGGACGTTGGTGCCGTACATCGAGAGCCCGCCCTCGTTGGGCGCGGTGACGTCCGACTCCCGGATGACCTCCATCGCCTGCTGGTAGCCCTCCTGGAACGTCTCCGAGTCGGCGGGCTTCGGCATGTCGGTGCCGCCCTTCACGACGACGGCCTTCACGTTCTTCGCGCCCATCACGGCGCCCGTGCCGCCGCGGCCCGACGCCCGGTCGTCCTCGTTGATGACGCAGGCGTAGCGGACGCCGTTCTCGCCGCCCTGCCCGATCGCCATCACGGAGAGGTTCTTGCCGACCGACCCTTCGACCTCCTCGCCGAGATCATCGATCGTGTCGTGGACGCCCTGGCCCCAGAGGTGGGAGGCGTCGCGTACCTCGACCTCGCCGTCCTCGACGAGCAGGTAGACGGGGTCGTCGCTCTCGCCGTCGAGCAGGATGCCGTCGAGCCCCGCCCACTTGAGCCGCGCGCCGGACCAGCCGCCGTGATGGGAGTCGGTGACCGTCCCCGTCAGCGGAGACTTGGTCACCAGCGCGATGCGGCCGCTCATCACGGTCTGGGTCCCCGTGAGGGGGCCCGTCATGAACGCCAGTCGGTTGTCCGGTCCCATCGGGTCCACGTCCGGGCCGGCGTCGAAGACGTACTTGACGCCCAGGCCGCGCGCGCCGATGTATTTTTTCGCGTCCTCGTCGTCGATCCCGCGGTACTCGACCGCTCCCTCGCCGAGATCGACCTGTGCAACTCGGTCTCTGTAGCCGCCCATTTCAGTCATGTAATGCTCGTTCATTATAGACGGACTGTAGCGTGTTAGGTGTTCACCTCCCGACGTAGCCGAAACCGGTTACGATTCGTCGCGTGTCACGTGAGGGGCGTTTATAAATCCGGCGCGGCGGCGACGCGGTCGAGACTCGGAGACAGCGCCCCGGTGAGGTGCGGTATCGGCGGAGATCGTCGCCCCGTGCGAGCGAGCGGTTTCGACGGGGAGCACGCGCCGGCGCCCGGCCGCTCGGGAGTCATGAACCCTTCTGGAAGCCGTGAGCCATAACTCCCCGCGAGGCGAACCGGGAGCGTGACCGGTTCCGCGTCCGACCGGCGAGCCCGATCCGACGGTCCGGATTCGACCACCGGAGCGTCTGCGACGCGACCCCGGACCGCCGCGGCCGCGTTCGGGGTCGTCGTGTTCGTCGGCTCGGTGGTCCCGGTTCCGACCGCGTCGTCGGGTGGGGCCCCCGGCGGCGCGATCGGCGGTCTCGTCGACGGCGCGTTCGACCTCATCGTCGGTGCGCTTCCGGCCGGGCTCGGGCTCACCGCCCCGTTCCACTTCGTCGGCTACGCGGTGCTGGCCGCCCTGTTCGTCCGCGCGGCGAACCGGGAGCGACGCGGCGTCGCGGTCGCCGCGGCCATGGCGGTAGCCGCGGCGACCGCGTTCGGGTTCGGGATCGAGCTCGTGCAGGCGCCGATCCCGTGGCGGTCGTTCGCGTGGACCGACGCCGCGCTCAACGCCGCGGGGGCCGTCGTCGGAGCGGTCACCGGCGCGGTCGCCGGCCCGGTCGCGGCGCGGACGAGTACGCGATGACGACACGGCTTTACGCGCTCGGCCGCTCCCTCCGGTAATGAGTAAGCCGAGCCCCGACGCGTACGAGCAGGGGCGCGGGATGGACGCGCACAACGCCGTGATGCGCGATATCCGCGCCGAGCGCTCGGAGACGTACGACCCGACGCAGCCGACCCGCGTGTGGATCGACGAGGACAACACGCCCGACGGCGTCGTGAACTCCCTCACGATCATCTTAAACACGGGCGGGTGCCGGTGGGCCCGCGCCGGCGGCTGCACGATGTGCGGCTACGTCGCCGAGTCCGTGGAGGGCGGGAGCGTGAGCCACGAGGCCCTGATGAACCAGATCGAGGTCTGTCTCGATCACGAGCGGGAGGAGGCGGACGCGCCCGCCGAGCTGATCAAGATCTACACCTCGGGGTCCTTCCTCGACGAGCGCGAGGTGCCCGCGGAGACCCGACGGGCCATCGCGGAGACGTTCGCGGACCGGGACCGGATCGTGGTCGAGTCGCTGCCGGACTTCGTGAGTCGGGAGAAGATCGGCGACTTCGCCGACCACGGGATCGCGACCGACGTGGCCGTCGGGCTGGAGACGGCCACCGACCGGGTGCGCCACGACTGCGTGAACAAATACTTCGACTTCGCCGACTTCGAGGACGCCTGCGCCGAGGCGGCCGCGGCGGACGCCGAGTTCGACGCCGACGTTGGGATCAAGGCGTACCTCCTCATGAAGCCGCCGTTCCTCGCGGAGCCGGAGGCCGCCGCCGACATGATCGACTCGATCCGGCGCTGCGCCGACGTCGACGGCTGCCACACCGTCTCGATGAACCCCACGAACGTCCAGCGCTACACGATGGTCGACGAGCTGTTCTTCGAGGGCGGCTACCGGCCGCCGTGGCTCTGGTCGGTCGCGCACGTCCTCGAAGAAACGGCCGACGTCGACGCCATCGTCGTCTCAGACCCCGTGGGGCACGGCTCCGACCGGGGCGCGCACAACTGCGGCGAGTGCGACGACCGCGTCCAGACCGCGATCAAGGACTTCGACAAGCGGCAAGACCCGAGCGTCTTCGCACAGGTCTCCTGCGAGTGCGAGGCGACGTGGGAACACGTGATGGAGGCGGAGACGAGCTACAACATGCCGCTGGCGCGATAGCGATCGGTGACGCCGCCGACAGCTACCGATCGATTCTGTTCCGCTTTCTGAAATGAATGTGAGATTTATAAGCAAGAGACGGCGCAGATTTGAGTTATAGTTCGGAATATACCGAACGATCAGGTCGAACAAGACCCATATACGTCCGGCTCCTACGGCTGCACATGAACGCAGTCGCTAGCGGTCCCCGGTCGTCCCGCCGGAAGTCGGTCCTCTTCTGTGCGGAGTGTAGCTTCCAGAACCCCGTCTCGGAGGGGTGGCTCGTCGTCAGCGACGGCGACGAGCGCACCATCGTCTGCCCCGAGTGCGGTCACGTCGCCGACCACCGCACGGAGCGGTCCGCGCCGTCGCCGAAGCGAGCGGACTGAGAAGCGCGCGAACTGAGAAGCGCGCGAACTGAACGGTCGGCCGTCCGAATCCCGTTGTTTTCACTCCGGTGCCCGCTCCGCGAGCACCGGAATGTCGTCCAGTCGCTCGGCGTCGAGCACGTCCCAGTCGACCCCGGACGGCCGCTCGTACGGCGTCTCAGTCCGGATCGTCCGTTCGGGAGTAGTTATCAGATCGAGCGGCACGTCGTGAGCGTCCGGCTCGGGCAGTCGACTCGACGCGGGGCCGTCCGCTCCGCCGGCCTCGCCCGCCAGCGCCGACGCCGGGCCGTCGATCACGGAGAGCTCGTGGACGGTGGTCGCGACCGTCGTCTCGTCGTCGTCGGGCTTCGCCCGACTGCCAGAGGCGCGTTGCGCCTCGCTGTCCACGGCGTCGAGTTCGCGGAGCATACCCCATTCTAAGTCACTGTACCCCTCGCCCTTGCCGATGCGGGCGCCGTCAGTGGTGACCGCGACGGAGCCGGAGACGACGAGGTCGACGTGGGGGACGTCCTCCGGCGCGACCGGCGTGCCGTGCGTCGAGATCCCCGAGACGGTCGTGGCGTCGTCGATCGTCGGGCGGTCGGCCGCGCCGTCGTCGTCGGGCGCGGCGAGTTCGTCCGGGTCGAGCCGGAGGAACGGGTCCGGGTCGCGCAGCCGCGGCTGCGCCACGTACACCGTCTTGCCGGCGCGGAGCGCGGCGCGCCTGACCGGCAACTGCGGGGCGTCGGGGTTGCACTTGAGCGTCGCCGCCGCGGCCCACTCGTCGGTCTCGGTCAGTCGTTGGCACGCCGCGTCCGCGCCCGCGAAGTTCGGGATCCGGTCGTGGGGCGGGAACGGGAACCGGGCCTGGTCGCCCGCCTCGAAGGCGTCCCAGACGGCCTCGCGGACGGCCTGCTTGTCCATGGATTATGGACGGTCCGACCCGCCAAGTAAGCCTCGAACGCGAGCACGGGGAGGTGGCCGTCCGCCGATTGCGACTCGGTCCGCCGATTGCGACTCGGTCCGGCCCGTCCGCCGATCCGGCGGCACTCACCGCCGAACTTATATATCAGATCGGTGTTGATTCGTCGTATGTTAGAAGACGGACTCTCGTATCCGATTCGCGGCGACTGGATCGGCCGCATCGTCATCGGCGGGATACTGGGGCTCCTCTCGGTGCTCGTGATTCCGGCGTTCCTCATCGTCGGCTACCTCGTGCGCGTCTTGGAGCGGACGATCGGCGGCGACGAGGTCCCCCCGGAGTTCACCGACTGGGGCGAACTGCTGACGAAGGGCGTGATCGGGACGATCATCACCCTCGCGTACACGGTGATCCCTGTGGTCGTCTACGCGGTCGTCGTGGGGGTCGTGAGCGGGACCGGCGGCGCGGTCGGCGGCGACGTCGGCGCGCTCGTCGGCGTGGTCGGCCTCCTGCTGGCGCTGGCGTTCATCCCCGTGCTGTTCCTGATCTACTACGCCGTTCCCGCCGCGCTGTCGGCGTACGCGGCCCGCGGGGAGCTGAGCGCCGCGTTCGACCCGGAGCTCCTGAAGCCGGCGCTGCTCAGCACCGAGTACCTCGTCGCGGTGCTCATGCCCATCGTCGTGGCGGTCGTCATGTGGATCGCGACCGCGCTGCTGGCCGTCACCGTCGTCGGCCTCCTGCTGGTCCCGTTCGTTCAGTTCTACGGGCAGGTCGCCGTCTTCCGGATGTTCGGCTCGGCGTTCGCGACCGTGAACGACCGCGTCGAAGGCGACACGCGCGCGAGCAACGACGTCGGGACGACGCTCTGAGGACCGGCGGCACGACCTATTGAGGATCCGCGGTCGCCGCCGCGGGTCGCAACCGACGACGCGCCTTTTAAACCGCTCAGTCGCCCACGTACGGGTATGTTCGAAGACCGGCCGGACCGCGACGCCGAGGTCGTCCTCGTGGGGCGCTCGAACGTCGGCAAGTCCACGCTGATGCGCGAGCTGACGGGCCACGACTTCTCGACCGGCGGCAAGCCGGGGGTCACCCGCCAGCCGAACCACTTCGACTGGTCCAGCGAGAGCTTCATGTTCACGGACCTCCCCGGGTTCGGCTTCATGTCCGGCGTCGAAGAGGAGCACCGCGAGACGATCAAGACGAACATCGTCCGCTACCTGGAGGAGAACGCCGACTCGATCCTCGCGGGCGTCGTCGTGATGGACGGGAAGGCGGCCGTCGACATCATCGACCGGCACGCCGAGCGCGGGAACATCCCGCACGACGTGGAGATGTACGGCTTCCTGGAGGACGTCGGCGTCGAACCCATCATCGCCGTTAACAAGACCGACAAAATCGATGACCTCGACGAGCGGCTCGACGAGATCTGCGACCGCCTCGGACTCTACCCGCCGTGGCAGCAGTGGTCGGATCGCGTGGCGCCGATCTGCGCGAAGCGCGGCGACATCGAGGCGTTAGAGGAGTGCCTGCGGACCCGTTTTCACGACCACAACCGCGACGACCTGCTGAAGTTCGTCTCCTGATCGGTCGTTTCGGGCAGGACCGTGAGTTCGGTTCGTGAAGGTCGCAGGTGTTCGTTTATAAGTCGACACTGGCGACTCGGCGGTGAACAGCTCCAAAGCCCCAGCCGCTCGGTTATACGTGAGCGACTCCGGATCGCCAGCGAACACCTCCAAAGCCCCAGCCGCGAGGGCGGCGCACGCTCGCTGCGCTCCTCGGTCGCTCACTCCGTTCGCTCCCTCCGGTGTCGCCGGCGGCTTCGCCGCCGGCTGCCCGTGGCGCTACGCGCCACGCTGCTTGCGTCGCCTCCGCCGCCCTCGCGGCTGCCCCTTTGAGTCCCACCCCGCACCGCACCGCACCTCACGCCTCCCCAACCTCGTCGCTCGCTATGCTCGCGACTCCCTCGCGCGTGCTCCTCGCACCCTGCGGGCGCTCGGAGGCACGCGCCACCGCATTCCATTTCTATTTATAAATGGTCGAGCGACATTCGGCCGAGATCGTACCGTCTCAGAACTCGAACCCGACCGCGTCGCGGTCGGGCCGGATCGGGCTCATCGGATACGGCGGGGAGGCTTCGGGGTCGTTGAACGGGCGGGGAGCCACGTCGTTCGGAGCGTCGGGGTAGAAGAGGGCGGCGAGCGTCTGGATCGCGTCTCGCCCGCTGGCGAGCTCGAACTGGCCGCCGCCGTACATCTCGATGCCGTGGTCCTCGCAGTACGCTATCGTCTCGAACAGCGATTCGAGGGTGCCGAACCTGGAGGGTTTGATGTTGCAGTAGCCGGGGTCGACCGGGAGCGATTCGAGGCTCTCGACGCCGTCGATCGGGTAGTCGAACGAGAGCCGGTCGGCCTGCGGCTCGACGAGGGCTCGCGTTTCGGGCGTGAGCGCGGGGTCCTCGACGATCTCGGCCGGGAACGCGGCAAACACGTCGCGGTACAGCTCGGGGTCGGCCTCGACGTCGACGTCGGTGTCCTCGTACCAGCCCTTCAGGTCGAGGATCCGGACGGCGTCGGTCTCGCGGAGGGTGACGAACGCCTCCTCCGGCCAGTCCGGGGTCGGATCGAGCTTGAACTCCAGGTCGTCGTCGAGCGCGAGCAGCTCCTCGACGCGGTCGGTCGTCGGCGGCTCGCCGAGCCGGGTGGAGACGACGAACCGCACCGGATCCGGCTCGATACCGAGGCACTCCCCGAGCGACTCGCCGCGCTGCCGGAGCGCCAGATCGAGCGCGGCGCTCTCGACCGCCCACCGGCGGTAGTTCCGGAAGTGCTCCCGCGAAGGCGGCTCGTGCGCGAACAGGTCCTCGTCGTCGAGGCGCGTCGAGAGCTCCGCGATCGTCCACTCGCCCTCGATGTCGACGTGGTCGGTCCCGACGAGGGCGGCGTGGTCCTCGGCCTCGTAGGTGACGTCCTCGCCGCGCCCGACGACGCCGTCGCCGGCGAGCCGGAACTCGGTGGTGGTCCGCTCGAACCCGCTGGTGGTCTCGCCGGTGTATCGGCGCCGGTCGACCGATTCGATCGTCACGGACAGCCCCGCGATCCGCTCGTAGGCGCTCATGGGTGGGCCGACGGGCGCGGCGAACTTAAAGAGGGGACGCGGTCAGCGCCCGTCGCGACCGGGACCGTGGCGGGCCCGAAGCTTCTCGACGTGCGTCCCGAGCGTCCAGAACAGCGGGATCACGGTGAGCGCGACCGCGCCGGCGGCCGCGACCTGCAGCACCGTGGTGGTGAACCACGGGGTGGCGTCCGCGTACGGAAGCGAGGTGTGTGTCACGCCGCCGGTGACGGGAACGAAGTAGTCCATCAGGAGGTCGACGGTGTACCACGCGGTCGCGACGGCGACCGCCTTCGGCGGGAAGTCCGTGATCCGGTAGAGCACGAACGCCTGCACGACCATCCCGAGGTGGCTCACGAGCAGGAACGCGTACAGCGGCGGCCCCGACGTCTCGACGAACCGCGGCGCGAAGACGACGAGCACGTACGGGGTCCAGAGCCCGAGCTTGATGTTCCCGAAGAAGGCGAGCGCCGCGAGGGTGTCGCTCGACCGGCCGACCGCCCACGCCGCGAGGGCGAGCGCGATGAGCAGCGTCGCGCCCGGGCTGTCCGGGACGAACGCCCACATCTCGACGGGCACTTCCCGGAACTGGAACCGGTAGTACCAGAAGCCGAACGCGGTGCCGACGAGGTTGATCGCGACGATGACCCACGCGAACCGGAAGGCGACGTCCTCCAGCGCCTTCGGCAGCGGTGCGACCCACCGCGGCAGCGACTCGCGCTCCGGGGGCTCGCGACCGAGCGCGCCGACGATGTCCATACCCTCGGGTCGGACCCGCCGCTCAAAGCCGTGGCGGTCGCGGATCGCCTCCCCGAACGGACTCCGAGCCGCCGCCGGGACGAAAAGGGCTATGAGTCCCCGGCGGGAACCCTCGTGGTATGCGCCCGCGTACGCTGCTCGCGCTGCTGCTCGTCGTCCCCCTCGTGGACGCGCTGTTCCTGATCGTGGTCGCGACGCGGCTGGGGTGGGCGGTCACGGTCGCGCTGGTCGTGTTGACCGCCGTGCTCGGCATGCTCCTCCTGCGCGCCGAGGGCCGGGCGACGCTCGCGCGCGTCCAGCGCAAGCTGGCCCGCGGCGAACCGCCGACGGACGAGCTGCTCGACGGCGGCCTGCTGATCGCCGCCGGCGCGTTCCTGCTCACCCCCGGGCTCGTCACGGACGCGGTCGGCTTCCTGCTCGCGTTCCCGCTCTCTCGGGTCCCGATCCGGATGGCGCTCAAAAAGTACGTCGTGGTGCCGTACATCGACAGCGAGACCGACGGCTTCGCCTCCGGCAACGTGTACATCGGCGGGTTCCCCGGCGACGGCAACGGCAGCGGGGCCGGCTTCACGATGGGCGGCGGCGGATTCGGCGGGAGCGGGTTCGACGGCGATCCCTCGGGCGACGACCCCGACGACTTCCCCGGCGCGGGCGGCGCCGGCGGGGCGACCGACAGCGGCGGCGGAAACGGCGGCGATCGCTTTGACGACCCGGATCGCGCCGACGACGTGGTCGACGTCGACTACACGGTCGAGGACGAGGAGTCCGAGCGAACCGACTGACCGCGAGACCGTCGGGTCGCCCGGCGTCGAAACCGCGAGACGGCGGGGGAGTGACGAAAGGAAACCCTTAAAATCCTACCCGCGCAACGACTGAATGCGCTCACCTGGGCCAATAGCTCAGTCAGGTTGAGCGCTCGGCTGATAACCGGGAGGTCCACGGTTCAAATCCGTGTTGGCCCACTCACAGCGCCCACGATTCTTTGTCGTGGCGCGTTAGGGGCTGTCTCCTCCCCAGCCACCTAACTTCGTTCCAACTCTGGATAGTTAGAACGCTCTGTATTAGTAGATTTCAACCGTTGCTTCCACGGAGCCCTTCTACGTCGTGGACTATCGGTTAGCCGCGCACCTTCCGGGTTTCAGAATTCGGATTTTTCAGGTTATTTTTGGAGCAATTGGATTAAGAATAGTCCCTAAGACGAGAAAACACTCAAAGCTGCCTGCTGAGGCTGTTAAGAAGCCATTTTAGTCGTCCACGGTTTTGCTCCTGTTGGAGCTTCTTTTCGGTTGTATTAATCGCCATATCCAGCTCTTGAAGACCAGTTTGCGGGAGAAGTGGATTTTCTCGCCTCGCTTTATCGTAGAGACTCCGAGCGGTTACATCGGAAATGTCAGCGCGACAGTCTGGACCGAACCGGATATCTGCGTCCCGATGCCCTTTGACGGTGGAGTTATATAAGTTAGAACTGACATTCCGCTCAAAATCCCATCCTAAGCGAGCATCGTTCGACTGGAAATGTAGATCTTGTCCGAGGATTGGAGCATTCTTAGCTCGAAGCCCAGTATCGGTGTAGTTTGTTGTAGTCACATTATTCAGTATCATCGGCATTCCATCGTTCTTGATAGCTGTACTACCACCGTCAATATGGACATTCTCCATTACTACACCGGGAAATCCCGAATGAGGTCTATTCATTTGCTAGATTATTGTGTACTTTCTTTAATTAATGTTCCGTGACCGGAGTGAAAGTGGAACCTAATAGAGAACTAGATAGCGTTTATTATAACTATGTTAGTATGTCGGTGATTTTCCGGTGAATCTCAGAGAGTCTTAATTGAGGACTGATTATTAGTTTGATTGGTAGCCCACAATTCAAAATTTGTTCTGTTATAATTCGTCAGTATAGTCTCTCCTCTGTTCTGATTTCTTTCGCTCTGTACGGCGGTCATAGTGCTTTTCAAGCACGTCAAGGCTCACATTCATCCGGTCGCTGACGACCTTCTCAGGAACGTCCTCCGCCAAGTGGTAGGTAATTGACCCCCGACGAATCGCGTGTGGACTGACACTCGACGGACAGGTACTAGCCTTGTTATTCTCCATCGCCTCACACGACTCTATCTCACGGTCATGAGGACACTCACCTGTATATTGGCAAGGACGGGTGATCCGATAGATGCTATCTCGGAGAGAAGACTTTGCCGGGCGTCCATGACGAGATGTGAACAACGGCTGTCTACCGTCATCGTCGGCGGCCTTCTCGCGTTCGTATTTGAGATAGGAATCTAGCGCATCACACACTTCGGTACTCAAAGCGACGTATCGTTCACCGGCTTCCTTGTTTTTCAGCCGGGTTCCTGACTCAGGCCGATGATGAAGCTCGACATATTGCTCTTCGGGATTGTAGTCAACGATGTCGAGAGCGTGGGCAGCACCTATTCGCATCCCCGTATGCCACAGTAGCTCTACGAGAGCGTGTGTCCGAGATGCGAATTTGAACTGCCGGAGGTACTCGATAAGCTTTTCTGCGGCGCCCTTCCCGAGTGTAACCGTTCTTCGGTCCTCGTTCGTGCTCAACGACGGCATCAAGATCTTGTCGTGAGTACCGGGTTCTACAGCATCGATGTCCTCACACCATCTGATGAAGACACGGAGCGTGGAGAGCTGTGTCACCAGCGAGACGTTGTTCAAGTCACCGTCTTCACGTCGCCAGATTTTGTACTGTTGGAGGTTGCGACCCGTCAAGTTGTTCAGATTGTCGATCTCTGCGACGTTCTCGCACCACTCCACGAAATGACCAAGCCGGTAGCGGTGAGCTTGGAGCGTAGAGTCCGAAACTTCTGGTTGGCGTTGGTCAAGGTACATTTCTAAAGCACTATCCACTTCGATTTCAATCAGGTCTTGCTCACTCATGATTGCTCAATCGCAGGTTGCGCGAAGCCCTGATTAGCGGCGGTGCGGCAGACGCCGAGGGCGGAAACCGCCCGAAGGCGTCGAGGTCCACAGGTGAAAATCCGTGTTGGCCCACCTACAACGCGCACGGTCTTTGGCCGTGCGGGATTGGTGGGCTGGGACTCCCCAGCCACCCAATTTCGTCCTACTCTCGATAGTCGCCACCGTCGGTATCCTCAGAGAGAAATAAAAGCCGCGTGCCGCGCACAGGGAGAGTGCAGTCGGCACGGGTCGAGGGCTACTCCGTCCACCTGATCTCGTACTCCAGTTCGAGCCGCTGGTCTCCGGTCTCTGAGTCCGTCAGCCGTTCGAGTTCGACCTCGAACCGGGCGCGTTCCGGAACCGTCGCGGTCTGCGTTTCCGCGCCGCTTCCCAGCGTGACGTCGCCGGACTCGATCTGGTCCGCGGCGTCACGCAGCGCCTCCGAGATCGCCGCTCTGTCGATACGGTTCTCGCTTTTGAACAGTTGTTCTTCGGGCATTTGGGATCAGTACTCCGGTCGCTGGGCGCGGATGAGATCGCCGAGCTGTTGCTGTTCGTCGGCGAGCAGTTCGGCCACGTCGTCCGCCGTGATGATTCCGACGAGCGTGTCTCCCTCACAGATGGGGAGGCGTCGGATTCCGTGCTCGGCCATCAGGTTCGTCGCCTCGTAGAACCCGGTGCCGGGTTCGGCCGTGCAGAGCCCGTCGGTCATCACGTCTTCGGCCGTCTGCTCGGTCGGATCGACTGCCGCTCCGAGGACGCGAACGGTCAGATCCCGGTCCGTGACGATCCCGACGGGCGTCTCGCCGTCCGTGATCACGACGCTACCGACGTTCTCCTCGTCCATGGTCGCCGCGAGGTCGGTCACGGAGGTTTCGGGGGGAGCCGTGACGGCGTCGCTGCGAGCGAGGTCTTCGATTGGCATATGGTTTCACCCAGTTAGAAATATGAGCCAACCGACATAATTGAGTATCATGATTGTTGATTCGTGGGAACGCCTGCGCGGTGTATCGCGCCACCGTCGACCCGCGTGAGCGATCCCAGCGAGTTTCGAGCGATGGGTCCCAGCGAGTTTCGGGTGCCGGAAAGAGGCGCGAGCGCACCGTTCACCCGGTGTTAAGCGCGATCGCTCTGGCTGCGACCGGTGAGGAGCGTGAACTCCCACTATCTTTAACAGATCTCGGAGTGTCATACACGTTGATTATGAAGAAGCTGATCAACGACCCGGACGACGTCGTCGACGAGATGCTTGACGGGATGACCGCGGCGTACCCGGACCGACTCCGCCGGCTCCCGGACACGCAGGTGCTCGTCCGCGACGACGCGCCGGTCGACGGGAAGGTCGCGCTCGTGACGGGCGGCGGGAGCGGCCACGAGCCGACCCACGCGGGGTACATCGGCGACGGCATGCTCGACGGGGCCGCCGCGGGCGACGTGTTCTCCTCGCCGACCGCCGACGAGTTCGAGGAGCTGATCGGGGCCTGCGACGCCGGCGACGGCGTCCTCGCGATCATCAAGAACTACGAGGGCGACGTGATGAACTTCGAGACCGCCATCGAACTCGCCGAGATGGAGGGCGTCGAGGTCGAGAGCGTCGTGGTGAACGACGACGTCGCCGTCGAGGACTCGCTGTACACCTCGGGGCGACGGGGGGTCTGCGGGACGATCCTCGTCCACAAGGCGGCCGGCGCGAAGGCCGCGCAGGGCGCCGAGCTGTCGGAGGTCAAGCGCGTCGCCGAGAAGGTGATCGACAACGTCGGCACCATGGGCACCGCGCTCACCTCCTGCGTCACGCCGGAGAAAGGCGAGCCCACCTTCGACCTCGGCGACGACGAGATCGAACTGGGAATCGGGATCCACGGCGAGCCCGGCACCGAGCGCACCGAGCTGATGAGCGCCGACGAGATCACCGACGCCCTGACGGAGGCCGTCCTCGACGACCTCGACCTCGACGAGGGCCAGGAGGTCCTCACGATCGTCAACGGGATGGGAGGAACCCCGCAGATGGAGCTGTTCGTGGTCAACCGCCGGCTCCAAGAGCTGCTCGGCGAGCGCGGCCTCGAGACGTGGGACGCGTGGGTCGGCGACTACATGACCTCGCTCGACATGATGGGCGCGTCGGTCACCGTCTGCGCCGTCGACGACGAGCTGAAGGAGCTGCTCGGCGCGCCGGCCGACACCCCCGCACTCACCCAGACGCGATGAGCGGGGGGACCCGAACCGACGGCGGAGCGGCGGACGATGCGAGCGACGGCGACGCGGTTGTCGCGGCGGTCGAGGCGGTCGCGGACCGCATCGAGGGCGAGCGCGACCACCTCACCGACCTCGACTCCGCCATCGGCGACGCGGACCACGGGGGCAACATGGCGCGCGGGTGGGCGGCCGCCGCCGAGGCGGCGCGCGACCTCGACGACCCCGACCCGCAGACCGTCTGCAAGACGGTCGGGAAGACGCTCATGGCCGAGGTCGGCGGCGCCTCCGGCCCCCTGTTCGGCGGCTCGCTCGTGTTCGCGAGCGCGGAGCTCGACGGCGGGGTCACGCCCGAAAGCGCCGTGGCGTTCGCCGAGACCTACCTCGAGAAGGTCGAGGACCGCGGCGACGCCCGCGTGGGCGACCAGACGATGGTCGACGCGCTCACCCCCGCGGTCCACACGTTCAAGAAGTCGATCGAGACGGACGAGCTCCCGCCGCTCGAAGCGCTCGCGAAGGCGGTCGACGCGGCCGAGCGCGGCGTCGCGTTCACCGTCCCGATCCGGGCGAAGAAGGGGCGCGCCTCCTACCTCGGCTGGCGGTCCGTCGGCCACCAGGACCCCGGCGCGACGAGCGCGCTGTTCATCCTCGAGGAGCTGCTCGCGGTCGCCGCCGACCGACTCGACGCCGAGGTCCCAGACGTCGACGCGACCTCGCCGACGATCCCTGACGAGGGTGCGGCGGAGTCGGATGACGCGACCCCGCCCGACCCGGAGGACGGCTGATGGTCGGGCTCGTCGTCGTCTCCCACAGCGAGCGCGCGGCCGAAGGGATCGTCGAGGTGGCCGCGGAGATGGCCGGCGACACCCGCATCGAGCCCGTCGGCGGCGACGGACAGGGCGGGATCGGCACCGTCCCGGACGACATCGGGGCCGCGATCGACGCCGCGGACGACGGCGACGGTGTCGTCGTCCTCGTCGACCTCGGGAGCGCCGTGATGAACGCCGACGTCGCCGTCGAGCTGAGCGACGCCGAGGCGGTCATCGCCGACGCGCCCGTCTTGGAAGGAGCCGTCAACGCGGCCGTGGCCGCGACCGATCCGTCCGCCACGCTGGAGTCGGTCCACGAGCAGGCCGAGGCCGCCCGCGGGATGGAGAAACTGTAACGAGGGTAACTCGCTACGCGTTGAGCAGCTCTCGCACCTCGGCGCGCGTCTCGCAGGCGAGCGCCTCGTCGGCGAGGTCGCGCGCCTCGGCCGAGTCCACCTCTCGAACCCGCTCTTTCACCGCCGGCACGGTCACCGCGCTCATGCTGAGCTCGTCGAGCCCGAGCCCGACGAGGAGCTCCGTGAGCGTCGGGTCGCCCGCCATCTCGCCGCACATCCCGACCCAGGCGTCGGTCCCCGCGGCGGCCGACACGGTGCGGTCGATCGCCCGCAACACCGCCGGGTGAAGGGGATCGCCGTACGCGGCGACCCCGTCGTTCTCGCGGTCGGCGGCCATCACGTACTGGGTCAGATCGTTCGTCCCGATACTGAGGAAGTCGAGCCGCTCGGCGAGCGCGTCGGCGAGGAGGGCCGCGGCCGGCGTCTCGATCATGGCGCCCAGCTCGGGGACGGCGTGGTCGACCCCCTCGGCGGCGAGGTCGGCGGCGACCGACTCGACCGCCGCCGCGGCCGCCTCGACCTCCTCGACCCGGGAGACGAGCGGGACCATCACGGCGAGCCCCTCGCCGCCCTCGCTCGCGGCCGCCCGCAACAGCGCCCGGAGCTGCGTCTCGAACAGGTCGCGGTGCTCGTCGAGCGAGAGCCGGATCCCGCGCCGCCCGAGGAACGGGTTCGTCTCGCTCGGCAGGTCGAGGTACGGCACCCGCTTGTCGCCGCCCACGTCGAGCGTCCGGACGACGACCCGGTCGTCGGGAAACGCCGACAGGGCGTCGGTCACGGTCTCGTACTGCTCGTCCTCTGTCGGCGGCGCCTCGCGGTCGAGGAAGAGGAACTCCGTCCGGAACAGTCCGATCCCGTCGGCGCCGCGGTCAGCGGCGGGGGCGAGCTCCGCCTCGCTCCCGACGTTCGCGGCCACCTCGATCGGTCTGCCGTCGGCGGTCGCGACGCGCTCGGGCACCGCCGACGCCGCGTCGCCCGCCGCGGCCGCACGCGTCTCGGCGTCGGGGTCGACGACGATCCGTCCCGCTTCTCCGTCGACGAGGAGGTCGGCGCCGTCCGACACCTCGCGGAGCGGCTCCCCGACGCCGACGACCGCGGGGATCGACAGCGACCGCGCGATGATCGCCGCGTGCGCGGTCCGCCCGCCGGCGACGGTCGCGATCCCGGCGACCGCGTCCGGGTCCAGCTCCGCGGTGTCGCTCGGGGTGAGCCGCTCGGCGAGCAGGACGGTCCCGGCCGGGAGGTCGCCGAGGTCGCCGAGCGAGTCGACGTCGAGGAGGACGGAGAGCAGTCGGTCGCGGACGTCGCGCAGGTCGTCGGCGCGCTCGGCCATCTGCCCGTCCAGCGCCTCGAACCGCTCGATCGCATCCGCGAACCGGTCGTGGACGGCGTGTTCGGCCGGCGCTCCCTCACCGATCGCGTCCTCGATGTCCCCCACCAGTTCCGGGTCGTCGAGGAACTGCTCGTGCGCGTCGAAGACGGCCGCCTCCTCCTCGCCGACGCGCTCGGCGGCGCGGTCGCGTGCGGCCCGGATCTCCGCCCGAGCCTCGTCGCGGGCGGCCGCGAACCGCGATAGTTCGGCGTCAGCGTCGACCGCGGTCGGGTCGGGTCGGTCGGGGAGCGTCAGGTCCGCCCCGGGGCGATACCAGCGTGCCGCGCCGACGCCCGCAAGCGGCGTGCTCCCGACGCCGGAGAGCGTCCTCACGCCGGGTCACCGCCGTCGGGCTCGGCCCCGCCGTCGTCGCTCTCGTCGCCGTCCTCGCCGTCTCCATCGACCTCGCTCGTCAGCAGGTCGCAGACCGCGTCGAGGGCGTCCCCCGCCTCCGCCCCCTCGGCGACGACGCGGACGGTCTCCCCGTGGCCGACGTTCAGCCCGCTCACCGAGAGCATGCTGTCGGCGCGGACGAGCCCGTCGTCGCCGTCGTCCGCGCGACCGATCGACACGTCGGCGTCGAACCCGTTCGCCGTCTGCACCAGCTCCGAGGCCGGGCGGGCGTGGAGCCCCGCCTCGGGTACCACCGTTACGGTACGTTCCATAGTCCCCGATACGCGAGGGGCGGCCTTATAAGTGCGTTCGAGGGGCTCGACGCCGGGTGCGAGCGATACCCCGGGCAACGGACTCGACGGGCGTTACTTCCCGCGTATCAGCGACATGGTCGACTGGACGGCTTCCGGTTCGCCGATGAGGGTGAGGTGGTCGTCGGCCTCGAGCGTATACGTCGCCTCGGGCACGAAGGTCTCGTCGCCCTGGGAGACGAGAGCGACGAGACAGCGACCCGGGATCTCCGGACCGAGCTCGTTGAGCGACTGTCCGACGAGCTCCGGGTTCTGAAGCGTCACCTCCTGCACGTCGCCCTCCTCGCCGAGCATGTCCACCCAGCGGGCCATCGCCGGACGCTCGATGTGGTCGTCGATGGCTTGCGCCGTCGCCTGGGTCGGCGAGATCGTCTCGACGCCGAGGTCATCGAACGCGTCGAGGTTCTCCGGGTCGTTCGCCCGGCAGACCACGCGATCGACGTCGAAGTTCGTGGTGGCCTGTTGCCCGACGAAGAGGTTCACCGTGTCGTCGCCGGTCGCCGCGATGACGGTCTTGGCGTTCTCGATACCGGCCGAGCGGAGCGTGTCCACGTTGGCCCCGTCGCCCATGTGCACCGTGAGTCCCTCGCTGCGGGCGGTTTCGATCGCTGTCTCGTCGTTCTCGATGATGACGACGTTCTCTCCCCTGTTTTCGAGTCGAGCGGCGACCTCGCGGCCGACCCGCCCGCTGCCGATGATGAGTACACGCATTGGTATCACGTCGAGGTATTCGGCGATCTGGCGGGCGAACCCGCCCTCAAGCACGACGGTCGAAAAGATGACCAAGAAGACGGTTCCGACGAGCAGCGTCGCGGCCTCGGACTGGCCGGCCGCCTGTAGCTCGACCGCGAACAGCGTCGCGACCGAGGCGGGAATGATCCCCCGCGGGCCGACGAAACTGACGAACAACCGTTCGGACGTGGTGAAGTCCCCTCCCTGCGTGGAGACGAGCACGTCCAGCGGCCGGATGAGGAAGATGACCGCGGCGGCGACGACGAGGCCGCCGACGCCCAGCGCGATCAGGTCGCTGAACCTGAGCAGCGCCGCCAACGCGATGAACACGAACGAGAGGACGATAAGCGTGATGTCGCCTTTGAAATCGGCGATCTCCTCCTCGTAGGGGATATCGGCGTTCCCGAGTATGATGCCGGCCGTCGCGACGGCGGCGACCCCCGCCTCGCTCGCGACGGTGTCGGCGGCGCCGAACGCGACGAGAGCGCCAGCGAGGACGACCAGCCGAGCGTTTCGCGGCGCGTCGCCCGGCGAGAGGTCGATGTAGCGGAGAACGACCCAGATCACGACCGCGACGATGACGCCGACTCCGATCCCGGTCCCGATCCGCTCGATGAACAGCTCGAGGAACGCCGGTACCGACGGTTCCTGTAACCGCATCGTCTTGAAGACCACGATGGCGAGAATGGCCGCCGTGACGTCGTTGACGATCCCTTCGGTCTCCAGCGCCGTCGCCACTCGATCGCGAACGGGAACGACCCGCAGGATCGGCGTGATGACGGTCGGGCCGGTCGCGACCAGCAGCGAACCGATGAGGAACGCCACCCCCCAATCGGCGTCCAGCGCGAACCGGACGACGAGCGCGGTGCCGACGAGCGAGATGGCCGCTCCGATCGAGACGAGCCGGATGCTCTCTCTCGTCGCCTGTCGGATGCTCTCTATCCGCAGGTGGAACGCACCCTCGAAAACGATGATCGCGACCGAGAGCCCGACGATGGCCGGAAGCGACGCGAAGGTGTCCGGGGTGATGAACCCGAGTCCCTCGGGACCGAGAGCGACCCCCGCGACGAGGAGGAAGACGATGCTCGGTACTTCGAAGCGATCGGCAAGTAGCTGCGCGATGACTCCGATCGCGATGATCGCCGCTACCAGTGGTATCAGTTCACTTGACACGTTGGGTTACCGACTAACTGCTGATGTGAACAGTCGAGGTATATATCTGCTGGCTGCGGAGAAGCCCGTCACCGACCCCCGAACCTGTTCGGATTCTGTGGAGCTCACACCTGACGGCCTCGGTCGCGATTCGTCCGTGGGCTCGTGAGCAACTTCGGGAAATCGCCCGGAGAACCGCCGCCGTCGCCGTCGGGGGTGAAAAGCCGGTTCGGGGGGCGATCGGCGCCTACGGCGCGAGCTGTTTCGTCGAGACCAGCTCGATCACGTCGCGGTGGTCGAGCGCGTGGTCGGTGCCCACCTGCCGCCCGCTCCGGCAGTCGGTGCCGTGGAGGAGCCCCTCGCCGATGTCCGAGTGGATGTGGAACGCGAAGTCCTCCGTCGTCGACCCCTCGGGGAGGATGAAACAGTCGCGGAAGACGCCCTTCTCGTCTTTGCTCCCGTTCGCGGAGCCGGGGAAGACGGCGATGCAGCCGAGCACGTCGAAGACGGCCGACTCCAGCGCGCCCTGGACGCCGGTGCCGTCGTAGTCGGCGACGAACTCACCGATCCGGTCGAGGCCGGCTTCCTGCTCGCCCGAGACGTCGCCGACGACGTCGAAGTCGCTCTCGCCGGGCGTGTAGTCGACGACGCCGGCCTCGTTCGCGTTTTTAAGCGCCTTCTCGGCGTGGGCGCTCGCGGGGACGAAGGAGAGGTGGTCGTAGTCGGGGTCCGCGGTGATCTCCTCCCAGTTCGCCTGCGCCTCCGGCGTGTCCATCTTGTTGGCGGCGACGACCATCGGCTTCGTGCGCTTCCGGATCTCCCGCGCGAGCGAGGCCTCGTCCGCGTCGTCCCACGTCTCGGGGTCGAGCTCGAGCCCCTCGGCGAGGATGACGCGCTTCATCCGGTCCTTGTCGATGCCGAACGCCGACATCTGCTCGGCGAGCTCCGCCTCGACGGCGGCCTCGGACCCGTGGTAACGCGTCTCGTACTTCTCGAGGCCCTTCCGGAGCACGTCGAGGTACCACTCGTCGAGCTCCGCCTCGAGGAAGTCGATGTCCTCGCGCGGGTCGTGGCCCTCCGTCGTCTCGCCCTCGATGTCCGTCTTGCCGGAGAAGTCGACGACGTGGATCAGCACGTCCGTCTCGTTGAGGTCCGTGAGGAACTGGTTGCCGAGCCCGCGCCCCTCGTGGGCGCCCGGGACGAGCCCGGCGACGTCGACGAGCTTGACGGGGACGAAGCGGGTCCCCTCGCGGCAGACGCCGACGCTCGGCGTGCATCTCTCGTCGAACTCGGGGGCGGCGCAGTCGACGCGGACGTACGCCTCGCCGACGGTCGGGTCGATCGTGGTGAACGGGTACGCGCCCTCGGGCACGTCGTTCATCGTCGCGGCGTTGAAAAACGTCGACTTCCCCACGGAGGGCTTGCCGACGAGGCCGATCCGATAACTCATTACCACCAGTGCGCGACCCGCGGTAAAAAGCGATGCGAGACGCGCCGTGGCGTGCGGAGCGGTGACGTGGCGCCTCTATTTATAAGAGGCGGGCGTCCCGGTCAGGCGTCGCCGTCGGACTGCCCCGGCTCGCCGAGCGCCTCGATCGGGAGGACGTTTTGGAGCGCGGCGAACGCGTCCTCGGGGCTCTCGAATCGCTCCTGTTCGATCTCCTCGAGGAGCGCGCCGAGGTCGGCGTCGCCGTCGGCGAACAGCACGGTCGTCCCCGCGCACGACTCGACGAGCGCGTCCCGAGGCGCCGGGTACGAGTGGTCTCGGAACTCGTCTTGAACGTGCGAGAGGTGAACTTCGGATGTCATAGGTGAGTATCGTCGTCTGAGGGCTTAAGGGCGCGCCATGATCGAACGCCGACCGGCGAGGGCCGAACCGCCGAAGGAACCGCCGAGGCGCCAAACTGCCGAAGAAACCGGCAAGACCTGCAAAGAGTTATCACACCGGAGATCCTTGTGGCATGTGAACACATGGACCTGTACGACCGGATCCTCGTTCCGACCGACGGCTCCGCCGAAGGCGAGTGCGCCGTTGCGCACGCGCTCGACCTCGCCGCGGTCCACGATGCGGCCGTACACACGCTGTACGTCGTCGACACGGCGAGATACGCGGGAATGCCGATGGAGGCCTCGTGGGAGGGGATCGGCGAGCTCCTACAGGACGACGCCGACGAGGCGGTCGCGGCGGTCGAGGACCTGGCAGCGGAGACCGACGTCGACGTGGACTCGGCGGTCGTCGAGGGGACGCCCAGCCGCGAGATCATCCGGTACGCCGAGGAGAACGACTGCGACCTCGTCGTGATGGGGACCCACGGCCGCGGCGGGATCGACCGGCTCCTGCTCGGGAGCGTCGCCGAGAAGGTCGTCCGCGGCTGCGCCGTCCCCGTCCTGACGGTCCGGATCGACGGCGACGTTCCGGCAGAGCCGAGCGTCGCGGGAGCCGCGACCGGGCGGACGTAGGCCGCGAGGTCAGTCGTCCGCGTCTCGGAGGTGCTCGCAGTCACCGGCGTGGACTCGTCGCGTTCCCTCGCCGGTGTCGATCACGAGTGCGCCCGGCGACTCGACGTCGACGGCGGTCCCCGAGACGGACCCGGTCGACGTCTCCACCCGCACCCGCTTCCCGAGCGTGCTCGCCCGGTCGCGCCACGTCGGCAGGATCCGGTCCGTCCGGTCGGGCGTCCCCGCGAGCGCCGCGAAGCGTTCGAGGAGGGTCGCGGCGAACCGACGCCTGTCGACTGGCTCCCCGAGTTCTTCCCGGAGGGACGTCGCGCCCGCCGGAAGCGTCTCGGCGTCGACGTTGGCGTTGACGCCGACGCCCGCGACGAGCCACGAGACCCGGTCGGCCTCCCCCTCCATCTCCGTGAGGACCCCCGCGACCTTGCGGCCGCCGCGACCGCCGCGACCCGCCGAGGCGTCGGGGGCGCCCACGAGCACGTCGTTCGGCCACTTGATGTGCGCGTCGACGCCGGCCTCGCGGCAGGCGTCGACCGTCGCGACCGCCGCGGCGAGGGTGAAGAGCGGCGCTCGGGCCGGCGGCACCGTCGGCCGCGTGACGAGCGAGAGCCAGACGCCGCCGCTCGGCGCGACCCACTCCCGGTCCAGCCGCCCCCGCCCGCCGGTCTGCTCGTCGGCGACCACGGCGACGTCGGCCGCGCCCTCGGCCGCCAGTTCGCGGGCGCGGTCGTTCGTCGACGGGAGGCCTTCGTGATACTCCACCGCGTACGGCGCGTCGAGCCCGAACTCGATCCCGGCCGCGCAGTACGCGGGGTCGGCGGGCGCGGCGTAGCCGTCAGACGTCGACTCGACGGCGAACCCCTCCTCGCGGAGCGCCTCGACCGCCTTCCACACCGCCGTCCGCGAGACGTCGAGCTCGGCGGCGAGCGCCGGTCCCGAGACGGGGCCGTCCTCGAGGGCGTCGAGCAGCGCGCGACGCGTGTCCATGCCGACGGGGTCGGGGCGAGCGCCGAAAGCCGTTCCGGGTCGGCGCCGATGCGCCGCGGTCTGGGCGCAGACCTTTGGTCCCAGCGGACGACGCATCGAACACCGAATGAGCGACGAGAGCGCCGAACCAGTCCCGGTGGTCGTCCTCGACGGCGACGAGCGCACCGAGCTGTCGATCGAGCGGGGGCGGAACCTCCGGCGGGCGCTGCTCGCGGCCGACCTGTCGCCGTACGCCGCGGCGACGCGCCGCCTGAATTGTGGCGGGCGCGGGCTGTGTGCCACCTGCGGCGTCCGGATCCGCGAGGGGCCGCCGCCGGACCACTGGCACGACCGGCTCGCGGCCCGCTTCGGCTACCCGCGGCTCTCCTGTCAGGTGACGGTCGACGGGCCGATGACGGTCGAGCTCGTCGACAAGCGGGTGTGGGGGTCGCGCGAGTCGAGAGAGGGCGACTGACCCCGAGTCCGACCGCGCGTTCCCGCGTCGCCGTTCTTCCTCCCGAGACACCTCGTTTCCGGTGAAACGGCGCGGGGAAACGCGCGGCGCCCGACGGTGGCGACGCCGCCCGTGGGCACAAGACACAAGGTCTCAGGGGCGAACGCTCCGGTATGCAACCCTCCAAAGAGCGCGAGTCGTCCGACGGCGATCCGATGGACGACCTCGACGACCTCCTCGACGACGACCTCGCCGAGGGCGGGGAGGCCGCCCCGTCGGGCGGCGCCGAGTCGGACGCCGCGACGGGCGAGTCGTCCGGTCACGCGGCCTCCGCGAGCGGCGAGGAGGGCCGCGTCGGAATGGGCGGTCGCTGGTTCTCCGGGAAGGCGTTCGCGCTGTCGCTCGTCGCCGTCGCCGCGGGGGTGTTCGCGGGCGGCGCGATCCCGCTGATCGGCGGGACGATCGGCTCCGCCGGCGGGGTGTTCGTCGCCGCGTTCCTGATCGGGCTGGCCCTCTCCGCTCGGCGGTACGTCGAGACCGGCGTCGCCGGCGCCGCGGCGGGGGCGCTCGTCGCCGTGACGAACGTGCTCAACGTCGGCTTCCTCCCGATCGGCGTCGACTACCTCCAGCAGTGGGGACTCTCCCTGCTCGCGGTCGGCGGCGGGCTCGGGCTCGTCGTCGCGCTGCTCGGCCACTACTTCGGCCGCGACCTCCGGGCCGGCCTGACGCAGGACGTCGAGGGCTGATCTCTCGGGAGTCTGGAAGTCGGAGAGCCGGACGGTCGGGAAGTCAAAAGCCGGGCGGCCAAGAAGTCAAAAGCCGGACAGCCGGACGGCCAGAGTTGAACAGTCTCTCACTTCCGCCCGATCTCGGCGGGCCAGTGGTACGCGTCGAACCCGACGTACGCGGCGATCTCGTGCCGTTCGAGCGCGAGGAACCCGGCGAGGATCGCGACGAAGCCGACGATCGCCTCCGCCTCGATCAGGCTGCCGAACAGGACCCAGCTCCCGACCGCGGCGACGACGGGCTCGGCGTACCCGACCAGGTGGAGCTGCGCGGGCCCGACCGCGTCGAGCAGCGCGAAGTAGATCAGGAACGCGAGGACGCCGGACAGCAGCGTGAGGTACGCTAACGATACTATGGCGGTCCGGTTCCACTCGATCGCCGCCGGCGACTCGCCGAACACGGCGGCGCCGACGAACAGGAGCCCGGCGCCGAGCACCATCGCCCACCCCTGGAGGGCGGCGATCGGGAGGTCCGTTCGGAGCGGCCGGAGCAGGACCGCGCCCAGCGAGAAGGCGACCGCGCCGGCGAACGCGAGCGCGACGCCGACGATGGCGGCGCTTCCCACCCCCGCCTCCATCGGGTCGGCGATCACGACGACGCCGAGGATCCCGAGCGCGAAGCCGCCGACCTCGACGGGGCCGAGCCGCTCGTTCGGGAGGAAGAGGGCGGCGAACACCGCGGTCAACACCGGCGCGAGGCTCACGACCACGGCGGCGACCGCTCCGGAGATGCGGAGCTCGCCGACGTACAACAGGCCGTGGTAGGCGGCGATCACGAAGGTCCCCGCCACGGCGACACCGAGCCACTCGTCGCGACCGCGGGGGACCGTTCGACCCGACGCGACCGCGGCGACTCCCAGCACGATCACGCCGGCGATCGCGTACCTGACGCCGGCGAACAGCAGCGGCGGGAAGTGGTGCAGCCCGGCCTCGATGGCGACGAAGGAGGTGCCCCAAAGGACCGCGAGGAGGACGAACGCGGCGACGACCGATTCAGGAGTAGAAAGCAGGTTCCGTAGCTTCATTCGATACCAGTTCGAAGTAGATTGAGATAGTTAAACTATTCTCTCGGGATCCGGCGTATTTAGAATGAACAATCACACATACGATTTCGATGCAATACGCTTCCGAAATCGAGGGGCTTCTTGCAGTCGAATCCAACCCTGTCGGTCGGAATATACAACAATCCCTCACGCGAAGGGGACGTATGGACGAGCGCGACGTGCGGCTGTTGAAGGCGATATCGGACCTGGGCACCGGGAGCCCCGAGCGGCTCCACGAGGAGACGCAGATTCCGGTGTCGACGATTCACTACCGGCTGAACAACCTCCGCGAGGCCGGCGTGATCGAGAACGACCTGTACGACCTCGACCACGAGGCGCTCGGGCTCGGCGTCACCGTGATCGTCGAGGTGCTCGCCGACTACGAAGGCCCGTACGAGGAGTTCGCGGACGAACTGCTCTCCGTCGAGGGCGTCACGGAGGCGTTCTTCACGATGGGCGAGACCGACTTCGTCGTCCTCGCGCGGCTCTCCTCGTCGGACACGGTCGAGCGACTCATCAGCGACTTCGAGGCGATCCCGGAGGTCGAGCGCACGAACTCGACGTTCACGATCGCCGCCCTCCGCGACGAGTCGCGCGCGCCGGCGACCTACGAGCTCGACACGCTGATCGCAGAGCTGACGGACTGACCGGGGCTCACTCGGGCGTCAGCGAACTCCCCACCGACCGCTCAACGTACAGCAGCGCAACGAGGCCGAGTATCACGAGCGTGTAGGAGAACGCGGCGAACAGGGCGTCCTGCGTCGTCGGGTACTCCGTGGTTCGGAAGATGATCACCTTCCGGACCATCGCGATGACGCCGGTGTAGATCACCAGCCTCACGATCCGGCGGGTGTCGCTCTGCTCGATGTAGGCGACCACCGTCTCGTACACCTCGACGATGATCAGCAGCAGCAGGCCGGTCTCGATGAAGCCGATGACGGTGTTCGGGTCCGTTATCTCGCCGGTCGGAACCGACTCGACGATCTGTATCGCGAGGTCGACGACGCCGATGCCGAACAGCAGTGCGAAAAGCGCCGCGGCGGCGAGTTCGACGCCGTGGATGAACCGGTTCGTCGCGTCGGAGACTCGGTCCCCGCGCGTCTTCGCGACGGCGGGGTCGGGGGTGCGGTCCGACGCGGACGGGTCGTCGGAGGCGTCGGTTGGAGGCGGGTCAGCCATCTGTGTCCCTCGAATCGAATCAGGGACCCCCGACACGTAAAGAACGGGCCTAACCGACGCGAGGCGCGCTACGACCGCTTGCCGATCTCCTCGCGGAGCACGTCGGAGACGACCTCGCCGTCGGCCTTCCCGCGGAGCGCGCCCATGGCCTCGCCCATCAGCCCCGAGAACGCGCCCATCCCCTCCTCGGCGATCTGGTCGGCGTTGCGCTCGACGACCTCGACGACCGCCTCGCGCACCGCGTCCTCGCTCACGCCGGAGAGCCCCGCCTCCTCGATCGCTTCTTCGGCCGTGAGATCGGGGCGCTCCGCGAGCGTCGTCAACACCTCCGGCACGCCCTCCTTCGCGAGGTCGCCGTCCTCGACGAGCGCGAACAGGTCGAGGAAGTGCTCGTCCGTCAGGTTCTCGACCGGGGCCCCGTCGCGTCGGATCTCCGTCGTCGTCGACTCGAGCGTCGAGGCCGCGAAGGTGGGGTCGACGCCGCGGTCGACCGCGGTCTCGAACAGCGGGAAGCGACGCCCGAACGCGACCTGCTCCGCGAGCCCGCGGTCGAGGTCGAACGCCTCGACGTAGCGGTCGGTCTTCTCGTCGAGCAGCTCCGGTCGGTCCACGTCGGACGGGTCGGGCTCGACCGGCGGCACGTCCGTCTCGGGGTACATCCGCGCCGCGCCGGGGAGCGGACGGAGGTACCGGGTGGTGCCGTCCTCGTTGGCGCCGCGCGTCTCCTCGGGGACGCCCTCGATCGCGGCGACGGCGCGGTCGGCGGCGGCCTCGATCGCGAGGTCGGCCGTCTCCGGGTCGGCGGCGACGATGGCGACCGCGTCCTCGGGCCCGGCGCCGACCGCGTCGCGGAGCGCCTCGACCTCCGCCTCGGTCACGCCGTACGCCGGCAGCTCGTCGGTGTGGAAGATCCCGCCCGCGCCGTGACGCTTCGCGTGGTCCGAGAGCTCCGTGCCGAGCCGACGGTCCGGCTGGATCTCGCGCCCGACGAGGCCGTCGAAGCCGAACAGGGGGACGGCGGTCACCTTCCCGCCAGAGTCGAGCGCGCCGCGGATGACCCCCGAGTCGGTGTCGGCGAAGACGTCGGTCGCGTCCGAGACGTCGCCCACGCTCGCGTCGCGCTCGCGGAGCTCGTCGCGGATCGCGAGCAGCTCGGCCTGCCGACCGACCTCGCCGCGGACGATGTCCTCGATCCCCTGCAGGTCCTGCACGCCCTTCACCTCGACGCGGGCGCCCTCGGCGATGGAGACGTTGACGTCTTGGCGGATCGTCCCGAGCCCGCGCTTGACCGCGCCCGTCGAGCGGAGCAGCATCCCGATGCGCTCGGCGGCCTCGCGGGCGCCCTCGGGGCTCCGGATGTCCGGTCCGGTCCCGATCTCGACGAGGGGGACGCCGAGCCGGTCCAGCGAGTAGACGACGCCGTCGTCCGTCTCCTCGACGCGCTTGGCCGACTCCTCCTCTAACATGAGATCGACGATCGACACCGTCCCCTCGCTCGTCTCGATCTCCCCTTCCTGACCGAGCAGGATCGACCGCTGGAAGCCGGAGGTGTTCGAGCCGTCGATGACGAGCTTCCGCATCACGTGCGCCTGGTCGACGACCGAGATGTCGAGCAGGTCGGCGATCTGCAGCGCGACGGAGAGCGCCTCCTCGTCGACGCGGCGGGGCGGTTCGTCGTCCTCCTCGACGAGGCAGGTGGTGTCGTACGCGAGGTAGGTGAACTCGCGGTCGACGCGGCTCTCCTCCATCGCGGCGTCGTCGAGCTCGCCGAGCTCGCTCTTCGTCGGGTGGAGCCGACGGGTGATCTCCCGCTCGGCCTCGTCCGGCTCGCGCTCGGTCGTCGGGGAGTCGCAGAACAGCTTCGTCTCCGTGTCGAGCTGCTGGTGGATCTCCAGCCCGGCGACGAGCCCCAGCTCCTCGTGGTCGTACTCGGGGGTCGCGTCCGTACTCATTACGCCTCACTCCGACGGCGCGCGACTAAAAGGGTGGCAGTTCGCGCGAGCGACGAGAATCGTGACCACTGATACTGTTTATAAATAAGTTAACGGTGGCGCGTGCCTGCGAGGTGGGACCCAAAGGGGCAGCCGGGAGGGCGGCGCAGACGACGTAAGCACCGCAGCGAGCAGCGCGAGCGAGGAGCGCAACGAGTGTGCGCCGCCCTCCCGGCTGGGGCTTTGGAGGTGTCCGCCACCGATCCGCGAGTAGCTATTTATAAGCGAGCGGCTGGGGCTTTGGCGGTACTGACGACTACAGCAGTCCGATCGTACTCGTCACTTCTCGCGTAGCATCGAAAGGTATTGTGCGTGGGTGCTGTCGTAGAGACAACACCGTGCATCGGTGTGGCGGGTGTGCCGCCGAGCGATGCGTGGGACCGGATTTGAACCGGCGGACCTCTACAGGACAGCGCCCTCAACGCTGCGCCGTTGGCCTGGCTTGGCTACCCACGCTCGCGGTGTTCTATCGCGTTTCCACGTACCCTTCCCCCAATTAAAAGCCCTTCCATTCGGCAGTGCCGTGTCGGAGAGTGGCACCGAGCGGCGAGGGCGATCCTGTCGCGCTCCTGCGGGGGTCGAACGCTGGAGTGCGGCGCGACGGAACCGGCACGCGTTTGGGGGTGGCGCCCGTCCATCAGTCCATGTCCGAGTGGGCCCGCGAGAACGTCCCGCTTTTGACCGCCATCTCCTCCGTCGTCGCCCTCGCCGTGGTGTTCGGCGCCGTCGGCGGCGCGATCCCGAGCGCCCTCCTTCCGCGCGCGAGCGACGCCGTGCTCGCCGCGATCCCGCACTTCAACGCCGCCGTCTCGGCGACCGCGATCGTCACCATCCTCCTCGGGTGGCGAGCCATCTCGCGCGGGAACGTGCGCCGGCACCGCGCGCTCATGCTGACGTCGTTCGGCCTCTTTACCGCCTTCCTCGGCGCCTACCTCTACCGGCTGATCCACGTCGGCACGACCGAGTTCCCGGGCCCGGAGACCGTCTACACCTACCTCTACCTCCCCTTCCTCGGGATCCACATCCTGCTCGCGATCTGCTGTCTCCCGTTCGTCTTCTACGCCCTCCTGCTCGCTGCGACCCGTCCGTACGAGGAACTGTACCACACGCGACACGCGCAGGTCGGCCTCGTCGCCGCCGTCCTCTGGCTGATATCCTTCACGATGGGGATCGGCGTCTACGTCATGTTGTACCACGCGTTCTGAGGCGCTTGTCGCCTCCGGAGTCCACGCTCGAACCGACGAAGCTTGAAACCGCCGCCGGCCGTACGGGTCGGCGTGCTGTTCGCGACCCACCTCCTCGTCGCCGCCGGCATCGGGTGGCTCTCGGGCCGGCCGCGAGTCCGGCGGCGGCTCGCGGACGGGTCGAGGGGCTCGGCCGCCGGGGCGCTCTCGACCGGCTGGCTCGTCGCCGGCGCCGCGCTCCCGGACGTCGTCGACAAGCCGCTCGGCGCCCTCGGCGTCGTCGACGTCTACCAGTCGGTCGGCCACTCAGCGCTGCTCGTTCCCCTCGCCGTCGCCGTCGCCGCGAGTCACCGGCGCGGGCTCGCGGTCGCGGTGGGGTGGGGATCGCACCTCGCGCTCGACGCGCTCCACGTGACCGTGAACGGGCGGGCGGGCGACGCGCTGTTCCTCGCGTGGCCGGTCATCGAGCGGCCCGACCCGATCGCGATCCCGCCGGGGGAGTTCGCGCTGTTCTACCTCGGGAGCCCCTCGTTTTTCCTCGAGGTCGCGCTGTGGCTGGCTGCCGTCCTCCTCGCGTTGCGGTCGCGGTTCGCCGTCGACGCGGACCGAGAAAGGGATCGGTGAGACCGGTCCGGCGCCCTACCGCTCGTCGTTCGCCATCCGGTGGGCCGCGTAGAAGAGCGGGACGAGCAGCGCCCCGGCGAACCCGAACCCGAGCGCGAGCGCGCCGATGTCGCCCGCGCTGAGGGTGCGGCCGCCGCCGTCACCGCCGTCACCGCCGTCACCGCCTCCACCGTCACCGCTTCCGCCGTCGCCGCCGTCGCTCCCGCCCGCGTTCGGGTCGACGAGGTCGTCGTCGACGGAGCCGACGGCGACGGCGCCCTTCATCCCGACCGTCTCGTGGGGAACGCAGTAGTAGTTGAACGTGTCGCCGTCGGACGCGTCGTCGAAGGTGTGCTCGAAGGTGGTCCCCTCCTCGCTCACCGTCTCGCCGCTGTCGAACGTCTCGTCTTCTGCGACGACGTTGTGCGCGCCGCCCTCGCCGGTCCACTCCCAGACGACGGTCGTCCCGGGGTCGATGAGGATCGCCGCCGGGCCGAATCTGAGCCCGTTGACCGCGCCGACATCGACGGTGACCTCGTCTTGACCGGTGTAGTCGTGCGTGCCGTCGTAGTTGTCCACGTCGTCGAGCCAGCCCCCGTACTGGGCGGCGGCGGTCCCGGACCCGGCGGCGAGGCCGGTCGCGACGGCGGCGCCAGCGGCGCCGGCCCTGAACAGCCCGCGGCGACTCATCGTCGCGTCGTCGGCGTCGGATGTCATACCCGTACCTCCCGGCGTGGGCGTATTTAAATTCCCGATTCCGGGTTCACGCCGCCAAACCGCGAGTCGGCGTCCGGATCAGTCGTCCGCCGGCGCGGGATCCGGCGTGACGGCGTCGAGGTCGCGGTCGCTCTCCTCACCCTCGACGTCGAACGGGTACTCACCGGTGACGCAACCGAGACAGAGGTCCGCGCGGCTCTCGCCGAGCGCCTCGGCGACGGCGTCGATCGAGAGATACGATAGGGAGTCGGCGCCGACCTCCTCCCGGATCTCATCGGTGGAGGCGTCGGCGGCGATCAGCTCCTCGCGGGTCGCCATGTCGATCCCGAAGTAGCAGGGCGCGATGATCGCCGGCGCGCCGATGCGGAGGTGGACCTCCTCGGCGCCGGCCTCGCGGACGAGCTCGACCAGCTGCGTCGAGGTCGTCCCCCGGACGATGGAGTCGTCGATGATGGTGACGGACTTCCCCTCCACGGTCGACCGGATCGGATTGAGCTTCAGCCGGACCGCGCGCTCGCGCTCGTCCTGCGTCGGCATGATGAACGTCCGGCCGACGTACCGGTTCTTCATCAGCCCCTCGGCGAACTCGATACCGGCGTCGCCGTCCGGGCGCGGCTCCCCGCCGGCGGTCGTCTCGCCGGCCGCGTCGGCGTAGCCGGAGGCGAACGCTCGGCCCGAGTCCGGGACCGGCATCACCACGTCCGACTCGACGCCCGACTCCTCCCAGAGCTTCCGGCCGAGCTTGCGCCGGACCTCGTACACGAGGTTGTCGTCGATGACGGAGTCGGGGCGCGCGAAGTAGACGTGCTCGAAGAAGCAGTGGGCGGTCGACTCGCGCTCGACGAGCTGGTACGTGTCGTACCCCTGCCCGTCGGGGTCGAGGACGACGAGCTCGCCCGGTCGCACGTCCCGGATGAGCTCGCCGTCGAGCGTGTCGATGGCGGCGGACTCGCTCGCGAGGACGTAGCCGCCGTCGATCTTCCCGAGGCACAGCGGGCGGTTCCCGAGCGGGTCGCGCACGCCGAGGACGGTGTCGTCGTGGGTGATCGCCAGCGAGTAGGAGCCGTGGATGCGGTTCATCGTGTGTTTGACGGCGCGCACGAGGTCCTCCTCGAGGAGGTTGCGCGCGAGGTCGTGGGCGATCACCTCGGTGTCGCCGTCCGAGGTGAACGCGTGGCCCGCGGCGGCCAGCTCCTCGCGCACCTCGTCGGCGTTGACGAGGTTGCCGTTGTGCGAGAGCCCGAGCGATCCGGACTTAAACGAGACGGAGAACGGCTGCGCGCAGCTCTTGTCGAGGCTCCCGGCGGTCGGGTACCGGACGTGACCGATGCCGGTCCCGCCCGACAGCGACTCGAGGTCGCCCTTCTCGAACGCGTCGCCGACGAGCCCCCGCTCGACGTGGCTGTGCTGTTGGAACCCGTCGTGCGTGACGATCCCCGCGGACTCCTGCCCGCGGTGTTGGAGCGCGTACAGCGCGTAGTACAGCGGCCGCGCGGCCTCGCGGTCAGCGAGCGAGATGCCGACGACGCCGCACTTCTCTCGCGGCTCGTCAGCGGTGTGGTCCCCACCGGCGTTCATGTACTCGACGGTGGGGCGTGAGGCGATAAAAATCCTCGTGTTCGTGATGCGATCGGTATTCACGCCGGAAAATATATCCATGAACACGGATCGATCGCGGCGGGTCGGCCGGTCGCGGCGTCGCGTTCAGTCTCGGTCGATGTCGCGACTACTCCCGGTCCGTGTCGCGTTCAGTCCCGGTCGATGCAGTCGTCCAGCCGCTCGAAGTAGTCCTCGCGCGGCACCTGGTAGGCGGCGCGGTAGTCGACGTCGCCCGCGACGAACCGCTCCGCGACGTCGACGGCCGCGGCCGCGCCGGCGTCGCGGTCGTCGAGGGTCTCCGAGACCGCCTCGACCTCGGGCTCTAAGAAGAGGACGACGTGCCACTCGTCGGTCGCGTACTGGCCGGATCCCGGGCGGGCCTTGCGCGCGCCGTTCGTGAGGTAGATGGTCGGCAGGCACTCGGCCGGGAGGTCGTCGCCGTCGAACACGTCGGGACGGTAGACGAGGATGGCCCGGCCGCTCGGCTCCTCGTTCCACACCCGCCAGCCGTCCGGCAGCGCCTCGAAGCTCATGGACGGAGTGAGGCGCGGAGGCTTGAAAGGGTCGCGCTCCGGGGCGGGCGCGGCGACGGTCCGGCTTGCCCCGTCGACAGCTCAGTCGGCGATGTCGGATCCGCCCGCCGGAATGAACTCCTGGAGCTGGTCCGCGCTCGCCACCTTCCGGACGAACGACTGGTCCGCGAACCGCTCTTTCAGCGTCCGGTAGGCCATCATCGCCGCGTCGTTCTGCGCGTACATCCCCGGCTCGAAGGTGACGCTCGTCGCCGCGCGGTCGACGATCGCCGACGGCGGGCCGCCGATCGCCTGCGTCACCGGCTCGCACTGGACGCCGACGGCGATCCGGCAGGGGACGTCTTCGAAGTAGGTGCGGTCGCCGCGGATCACGAAGCTCCCCTTCTCGATGTACTCGCCGCTCTCGGGGGTCTTCGAGACCTGATCGGGCTCGACCATGTACGCGTCGCCCGCGCCGCGGCCGTCCTTCCAGTCCGAGGAGTACGAGACCGCGAACTGCGCGGCCTCCCGCAGCGTCTCCTCGGCGAAGTCGACCGGGTCCGCCGACTCGGAGGGGCCCGCGGCTTTTAAAAGCGTCACCGGCCCCCCGTGCGCCTGCGTGTGGAAGAACCGGTCGTGTTTCCCCATGTACTTCTTGACGAGCTCCTCGTTCTGGTCGGCGTTGCGTCCGCCGATGACGAGGTACCCCGAGGAGGTGTGGAACCACCGGAACCGGTGGTACCAGTCGTCGGGGCTCCGGATCGGGATCGACGAGCGCGAGAGCCAGTCGGTCTCGTACGCCTCGTCGTCTCCGTCGTCCCCATCGCCGGCACCGTCGCCTCCGCCGCTCCCGTCGTCGGCGGCCTGCTCGGCCTCCCACTCCTCTTTCCGCTCCTTGACCGCCTCCAGCTCCCGGCGGGTCGACTCGATCGCCTCCATCGCGCCCTCCTTCTTCCCCTCGATGCGCTTCGCCTCTTGGTAGAGCCGGTCGGCGTTGACCTCGACGCCGGCGCTCGCGTCGAGCTCGACGCGGACCGTGTCGCCGTCATCGTCGTCCCCGTCGCCCTCACTGCTCTCGGCGTCGAGTTCGACCGTCACGGTCCCCTCGCCGCCGTCGACGTCGACCACGGCCTCCGCGGCCGGGATGCCGCGCTCGGCGCCGGCGTCGAGGGTCTCGGCGATCTCCTCCCAGGGGACTTCCGCCTCGCGAGCGTCTTGAACCGTCGAGAGCACCTCGTCGACGAGGTCGTAGTTGGCGTACAGCAGCTCAGCGCGTTCGCGCTCGGCTTCCGCCTGCTCCTCGAACCCCTCGATCGCTCCCTTCTGCTGTTCGATGATCCGCTCCTGTTTGGCGATTTCCTCCTCGAAGTCCGGCCGAGATGCGCTGGCGTCCGCCGGGGCCTCGCCCGCGTCGGTTGCCTCGCTTTCGAGGCGATAGAAGTAGTCGTCGACGGCGGCGTTAAACGAGTCGAAGCCGACGCTCGGGAGCCCCTCGTGCTCGGAGAGCGGGAAGGGCGTGACGTCGACGACGCGGGGGTCGCGGTCGGCGTCGTCGCCGTCCCCCTCATCACCCTCGCCATCGAGCGGCTCCTCGTAGACGCGCGGGTCGATGTCGCCGGAGCGGAGCCGCTCGCCGATCCGCTCGAGCGCCTCGTGGAGCGCGCTGAGCTGGTCGTCGGTCGCCTCGTTGATGGGCGTCTCCTTCTCGACGCCGGCGCGCGTGCACACCTCCTCGGCGTAGAGCCCGCCGAGGTTGAGCTGCGTGGCGAGGGTCCGCACCACGTCGCTGTCGGACTCGCGCATGTGCCGTTTAAACCCGCCGAGGCTCACGTCGAGAGGGTTGAGCCGCGAGGCGGGGTACTCGTACTGCGAGCCGGGCGCGACCGTCCGGGACTTGAGCCGGACCGTCGACAGCGACCCGACGACCTCGCCGGTCTCGTCGAGGGCGGCGACGTTGCCCTGCCCGAACAGCTCGGCGACGAGCGTCGTGTTCTGGTCCTCGCGCTCGAACTCGAAGGTGAGGATCCGGTCGAACTCGTACTGCTCGACGCCCGCGAAGTCGGCCCCGGACATCCGATTTCGGAGCATCTTCGCGAAGTTCGGCGGCCGGCCCGGGGCGTCGGCGACGTGCTCCGCGTCGGCGACGTGGGCCCGCTTCACGTCGCCCACCTCGATCATGAGCTCGACGCGGCCGCGGTCGAAGTCGCGGAGCTTCAGCCGGAGCAGGTCGTCGTCGTAGAGGTACGCCTTGTCGACCTTCGCGCCCTCGTACCGATTGAGCTCGGTGACGAGGGCCGCGAGGTCGATGCTCGACAGCTCCCGCTTCTGGTCCATACCGTCTCAACAGGCGGCCCGGAAAAAGGGATGTCGTTGTGGGTACGCTGGAGCGAGTGGTCGCGCTCGGACCGCCTACAACCGCTTCGACACGTACGGCCCGTCCTGGTGGTAGCCGAGCTTGTTCCGGTAGTACTCCCGGGCGCCGATGCCGGAGATGACGGCCATCTTGCGGTAGCCGGCGTCGCGGGCGAGCTCCTCCGCGCGCTCGAGGAGCTTCGTGCCGTACCCCTGATGCTGCCAGTCGCCGTCGCCGCCGATGGCGACCTCGCTGCCGTACACGTGCAGTTCGCGGATCAGCGCCGCGTCCTCGAGCTCGCGGCGGATCGCGTCGTCCTCGGTGCCGGGCGCGCCGGGCTGCTCCGGGGCGAACGAGGGGAACCGCAGGCGACAGAACCCGACGAGGAGGTCGCGGACGGGGTCCTCGAACGAGATGAAGTGCTCCGTCCCGCCGCCGGCCTCGTAGGTGGTGTCGTCGAGCTCTACGTCGTCGGGGTCCGGGTCGGCGTCGTTGTGGCCTACCTCACGGGCGCGGATGTCGCGCTGGACGATCCCCTTCTCCTCGGCCCGTTGATCGGCGAGCTGTCGGAGGTTCGACTTCCAGACGCCGCCCTCGATGAAGTCGGCGGGGATGTCGCGCTGGACGCGCTGGAGCCGCGTATACTTCGGGATGTGGTCCATCGCCTCGGCGACGACGTCGGCCGCCTCCTCGTTCGAGAGCGGCTCGAACTCCTCGCGGCGCCACCGGTCGTAGACGCGGGTCCCTTCGACGACGAGCGTCGGATAGATCTTCAGGTAGTCCGGGCGCCAGTCGGGATTCTCGAAGATCTGCCGGAAGTCCTCGACGCACATCTCCCGGGTCATCCCCGGCTGCCCCGGCATCATGTGGAACCCCACCTTGAACGCCGCGTCGCGCAGGCGGCGGTTGGCGCTGCGGGAGGCCTCGTTGCCGTGCCCGCGGTGCATCTCGCGGTTGATCCGCTCGTAGGTGGTCTGAACGCCGACCTCGACCTTCGTGCCGCCGAGATCGAGCATGCGGTCGATCTGCTCGGGGTCGCACCAGTCGGGCTTCGTCTCGAACGTCGTCCCGATGTTGCGGATCGCGTTCGTCTCGTTCTCCGCGATCACGTCTTCGAGGTACTCGAACTCGGTCTCCTCGGGGGCGGGCGCGAACGACTCCTCCTCGGCGGGCTCCGGTTCCTTGTCCAGATCGTAGTCGTTCATCGCCTGCAGCGCGCGCTTGACGAACCACTCCTGGTAGTCGTGCGAGCGCGCGGTCATCGTCCCGCCCATCAGGATGAGCTCCACCTTGTCGACCGGGTGACCGATCTTCCGGAGCTGTTCGAGCCGGAGCGTGACCTGCCCGTACGGGTCGTAGTCGTTCTGCTCGCCGCGGGCCGCGGCGGGCTCGTGACCCGTGTACGACTGCGCCGAGGAGAACTCCGAGGCCGGGCCGCCGGGGCAGTAGAGGCACTTCCCGTGCGGGCAGAGCTTCGGCGAGGTCATGATCGCGACCGGCGAGACGCCGGACGCGGTCCGGACCGGCTTCCGACGGACGACCTCGATCACGTCGTCGCGGGCCTCCGGCGGCGCGTGGTCCAAAATCTCGGTGTTCTTCGGCACCTTCGGCGAGGAGAACTTCGAACACGCGTCGAGCTTGGCCGACTCGAGGTCGTCGCGGTCGATCTCGCCCGCGAGGATCCGGTCGACGAGGTGCTCGCAGGTACGGACGAACGCCTCGGGCTCGTCGCCGCCGGCCTCGTTCCCGGCGTCTCCCCCCTCGCCCTCGGCGTTCGCGTCACTCGCCGCGTCGGTACTCATTACGCTCCGATCGACGGGTTTCGGAGTTAAGCGTGTCGCACCGCGGGAACCGGCCGGTTTTAGGTCGGCGCTCGCGTAGCAGCGGCCGTGTTACGGAAGGACCTCCTGCGCGTCTCCCGGGCGGGCGGCGGCTACCGCCCGCTGTTCGCGGGCCGCGAACACCGCCCGCTCGCGGCGCGGGTGCTCGGGACGTTCGAGTCCCACGTCGGCGAGCGCCGCGGCGACCTCGATGACGCGCTGGCGGCGCTGGAGGCCGACGCCGCCGAGTCCGGCGGCGACTTCAAGCTCGTCCGCGGGCTCGCGGCGCTCGTCGAGCGCGAGTGCGAGTTCGAGACGCGGGCCCCGGTCCCGCCGCGTCGCGTCCGGCGGGCCGCGTTCGAGGCCGCGGAGGCGGTGGGCGTCGCGAGCGAGACGGACCGCGAGACCGCGGTCGAGCGCGCCGCCGACGCCCTCGGGATCGACCCGGCCGACGTGGAGGCGTCGCTCTACGCCGACCGTGACGTCAACGAGGTCCTCGTCGACGCCGACGTGCGGTGGGACCCGGACGCGCTGTTGGAACAGTACGACCTCTCCTTAGCGCAGACCGCCCTGTTCGACGCGACAGAGGTCCGGATCCGGTCGAACGACCCGAAGCGGCTCGTCTCGGCGGTCAAGCGCCTCCGACTGATGTACGAGCTGGAGAAGACCCCCGGGGGGCGCGAGCTGGTCGTCACCGGCCCCGACACGCTCTTCTCGCGCACCCGGCGCTACGGGACCGCGTTCGCCAGACTGCTCCGCACCGTCGCGGAGTCGGCCGAGTGGGAGCTGACGGCGACGATCGACGACCGCGGCCGCGAGCGCACGATGCGCCTCTCCGACGGCGACGTGACGGTCCCAGGCGTCGAACCGGTCGCGGAGCCCGACTTCGATAGCGGGGTCGAGGCCGACTTCGCCGGGCGGTTCCGCGGGCTCGACCTCGACTGGACCTTGGTTCGAGAGCCGGAACCCCTCGAAACCGGGACGCGGGTGATGATCCCCGACTTCGCGTTCGACTACGACCACGCCGACTTCCGGCTGTTCTTCGAGGTGATGGGCTTCTGGACCCCGGAGTACGTCGCAAAGAAGCTCGGCCAGCTCGCGGACGTGGAGGACGTCGACCTGCTGGTCGCGGTCGACGAGAGCCTCGGCGTCGGCGAGGAGATCGCCGCCCGCGACCACCGCGTGGTCACCTACTCGGGGACCGTCCGCGTGAAGGCGATCGTCGACGTGCTCCGCGAGTACGAGGCCGAGTTCGTCGCGGACGCGGCCGCGGGCCTTCCCGAGTCGCTCTCGCCGGACGCGGACGCCGTCTCGTTGGAGGACCTCGCCAACGAGCGCGGCGTGAGCGTCGAGGCGATCGAAGACAAGGCGTTTCCCGACCACGAGCTGGTCGGTCGGACGCTCGTGCGGCCCGCGGTGTTGGAGGCGGCGAGCGAGGAACTGGAGGTCGGCATGGCCCTATCGGCCGCCGAGTCGGTCCTCGACGACTACGGGATCGACGACGCGAGCGCCGCGCTCTCGCGGCTCGGGTTCCGCGTCGAGTGGGAGGGGCTCGGCGGCGGGACGGTGCGCGAAAAAGAGGAGTAGGCGCGACCGGGGTAGTTAGTGCGGGCCGCCCGAAGCGGTGCAGTACTTAACTTCGAATGAGCCGGCGACGACTATTTATAAATGAACGAGGCGGTTGGCGCGTGCCTGCGAGCGGGCCTCCGGCCCGCGAGTAGCACGCGCGAGGTCGCCGGCGCACAGCGCCGGCTGCCAGAGGGACCGAAGGTCCCTCGCTGGAGTCGGCCGGCCTCCGCTTCGCTTCGGCCGGCCGACGAGGCTGGGGAGGTGTGAGGCTGCGGTCGCGGTTCGGGTGGGACTCAAAGGGGCAGCCGTGAGGGCGACGCCTGACGACGCAAGCACCGCAGACCGCGAACGGAGTGAGCGGTCGAGGAGCGTGGTTCGAGAGAGCGAAGCTCTCTCGTCATCACGAAAGGCGCTCCGCGCCTTTCGAACGACAGCGAGTCACGCGAGCCCTCACGGCTGGGGCTTTGGAGGCCTTCACTGCGGAGTCGCCGTATCGCCGACCGATTAGGGCTTTGGCGGAATCTGCGGTCGATCTGCTATCGTTCATTTATAAGCGAGGGGCTGGGGCTTCGGAGACGTTCACCACCGATCCAGCATCAACCACTTATAAACGGGCGGACGGTTCGCCGACGCGCTCCCGCTACTCCACGACCGGCAGGTCCGCCCGGCTCCCCTTCGGCACCACGGAGCGCAGCTCGTCGTAGAGGTACAGCCCGACGCCGATCGGCTCCTGCTCGCCGGCTATCTCGTGAGTCGCGATCAGGTAGCCCCAGTCGCCCTCCCACTCGGGGAGCTCCTGGTCCTCGCCGGCCATGAACGTCACAGCCCGCTCGGGATCGAGCTCGATCACGTTCTTCGAGGCGTGGCGGCCGAACCGGGTCGCCGCCCGGCTCGTCGGCTTCCAGTGCTCCTGTCGCGTCCGGAGGAGGGTCATGCCGATCGCCTCCACCTCGCTGGGGTCGGTCGCCTCGCCGTTGAAGACCCAGACCTTCCCCGCGCCCTTCTCCCAGAAGCTGTATCCATCGAGGACGCTCCGGTCGATCCCGAACCGCTCCGCGAACCAGTCGAGCACCTCCCGCCGGCTCGCTCGCCCGTCGACCGCTCGGTCGTCTGGAGTCTCCGGAAGGCGGTCGAACCGCTGGCCGTCGTTGGTGGGAGCGTCGTCGGACGCCGCGCCGTCGCTCATGCGGCCACCTCGCCGTCGCTCGCGCTCTCGTCACCATCGCCGCCCACGCGCAGTTTCGCGCAAAAGAACCCGCCCGTGTCGTTGTGATGCGGGTAGACGCGATGCGCGCGCGTCACCGACTCGTCGTACGTCTCGTCTTCCCACTCCGTGACCCCCGAAACCGTGTCGAGCGGGAGGTCGAACTCGACGACTTCGCAGTCCTCGTTCGCGATGACGTGGTCGAGCACCGCCTCGTTCTCCTCCGGCGCAAACGTGCAGGTGGAGTAGACGACGGTGCCGCCGGGCCGGGTCGCCTGCACGGCGCGGGCCAAGATCCCCTTTTGGATCCCGGCGACTGCGTGGACGTGGTCGAGGGTCCACTGGTCGACGACGTCTGGGTTCTTCCGGCAGGTGCCCTCACAGGAGCAGGGGGCGTCGACGAGGGCCCGGTCGAACTCGTCGAACGCGAGCGGCTTCGTCGAGAAGTTGCGCGCGTCCTGGTTCGTGACGATCGCGTTCGTGATCCCGAGCCGCTCGGCGTTGTGCCGGAGCGCGGAGAGCCGCCCGAGGTTGTTGTCGTTGGCGACGACGGTGCCCTCGTCGGCCATCGCGTCGGCGATCTGCGTCGTCTTGCTGCCGGGGGCCGCGCAGGCGTCCCAGACGCGCTCTCCCGGCTGCGGGTCCAAGGCGACCCCCGGGAGCACCGACACCTCCTCCTGCCCGTGGGTCCAGCCGTGGACGTACGGCCAGTTGCCGCCGGGGTTCCCGTCGGGCAGTCGAAAGAGGCCGTCGTGCCAGTCGACGGGCTCGTAAACCACACCTTCCTCGTCGAAGGCCTCGCGGACGCGGGCGGGCGAGGCCGCCATCTCGTTGACGCGGACGACCGACGGCAGCGGCCGGTCGCAGGCCGCGCGGAACGCCGCCGCGTCGTCGACGAGCGGCTCGTACCGCGCTAACGGATTCATGGCCTCCCTTTCGCGCCGGCCCGTTAGTCGGTTTCGGGACGGGAGCGGTTCGTGTCACCCCGCGCGTAGGCGTTCTCGCACCCACCTTTAGGTCGCTGCGCGGAGTACGCGAGCGCATGGCACGCATCTCAGTCCTCGACGACGAGATATCGCTGGACGAGCCGACGCTGGTGGAGGGGTTTCCCGGCGTCGGCCTCGTCGGCAAGATCGCGACGGATCACATGATCGAGGTCCACGAGATGGACCACTACGCGAACGTCCACTGCGACGGGCTCCCGCGGGTGGCGGTCTACCGCGAGGACAACCGATCGCTGACGACCCCCGTGCGGCTCTACGCCGACTCGGAGCGGGACCTCGTCGCGCTCCGCAGCGACGTGCCGGTGAACCCGAGTGCCGCGACCGAGGTCGCCGGCTGCCTGGAGAGCTGGTTCTCGGAGACGGCGACGTTCCCGATATTCCTCTCCGGGCTCGGCAAGGAGAAGGGAGAGGCGCCGCCGGCGATCTACGGCATCGCGACCGGCGACGGCGGCGACGCGCTCGACCGCGCCGAGGTGACGGAGCCGCCCGAGGCCGGACTCGTCTCGGGGCCGACGGGCGCGATGCTCGCGGAGGCGCTGGAGCGCGACCGCGACGCCGTCGGGCTCGTCGTCGAGTCGGACCCGCAGTTCCCCGACCCCGAGGCCGCGCGGATTCTCATCAAGGACGGGATCGACCCGATCGCGGGAACGGAGACGTCGACCGACGGCCTCGTCGATCAGGCGACCGAGATCCGGGAGGCGAAGCGGGCGTTCGCCGAGCGGATGCAGCAGGCCACGGAGGAGAGCTCGCAGGCCGAGCCGCTGAAGATGTTCCAGTGAGCGCCGTGCGGGTCGTTTGATTTCAGTCGTCGGCCGCGCCGGGCGGGCCGTCGCCCGTCGCGCTCGCCCCGTTCCCGGCCTCCAGCTCGTCGAGGATCGGGCGGTACTTGAGCTGGATCTCGTCCCACTCGCGGTCGGGGTCGGAGTCGGCGACGAGCCCGACGCCGGCGAAGAGGGTGGCCCGCCGCGGCGTGGCGACCGCAGAGCGGATCGCGACCGCGAAGGCGCCGTTGCCGGCGGCGTCGATCCACCCGACCGGGGCGGCGTACCAGCCGCGGTCGAACGGCTCCGTCTCGTGGATCGTCTGTAAGGCGCGGTCCGGCGGGAGCCCGCCGACGGCGGGGGTCGGGTGGAGCGCCTCGACGAGTTCGAGCACGTGGCGGTCGTCGCTGAGCTCGGCCGTGATCGGCGTGTGGAGGTGCTGTACCGTCGCGAGCCGGCGGACTCTGCGCTCGCCGGCGGCGATGGAGGCGGCGAACGGCTCCAGCTGCTCGCGGACGGTGTCGGCGACGAGCTCGTGCTCGTGGACGTTCTTCGCGTCGTCGAGCAGCTCCTGTGCGAGCCACTCGTCTTCCGCCGGCGTCTCCCCCCGACCGGTGGTCCCGGCGAGCGCGTCGGTCTCGACGGTTCGTCCCCGCAGCGAGACGAGCCGCTCCGGGGTCGCGCCGAAGAAGGCGCTCCCGCCACCGTCCGGCTCGAAGTAGTACCGGTGACAGTCGGGGTACTTGCCGGCGAGCCGGTCCAGCGTCGCCGCCCGCGGGAACTCGGCCGCGAGGTCGGCCTCAAGCGCCTGCGCCAAGACGACTTTCTGCAGGTCGCCGCCGCGGATCCGGTCGACCGCGGCCTCGACGCTCTCGCGCCACGCCGCCCGGCTCGTGGTCCGGCGGGACTCGGCGATGCCGGGTCGCGGCGGCTCGCTCCCGTTGCCGTCGACCGCGGCGAGGCGCTCGGTCTCGGCCGCGAGCCGGTCCTCGACCGCCCCGACCGCGGCGTCCGGGCCTGCGGCGTTCACCGTGAGCCAGGTCCCGTTGTCCGCGAACGTGAGCTGGACGCGCGGGAGCACGAACCGCGCCTCCGGAAAGGGCCCCCACGGGTCGCCGTCGCACGCCCCCTCGTGGAAGGCGAACCCGCCGAAGACCCGGGGGCGAGCGGCCTCGGTCCCGGCGTGGACGTCGCCGGAGTCGAACAGGTCGGCGGCGGCGCTGCGGATCTCCGCAAACCGCTCCGGGCCGCTCGCGGCCAGCGTCGCGGCCGCTCCGCTCCCGAGCACGAGGGCGTCGTCCGGCGCGCTCCACGTCGTCCGCGGCGCCGAGAGGGCGTCGAACGCGGCCGCGAGCGAGGGCGCGTCGAATTCGACCGTGCGGCTGACGAGAGCCGGTGCCGACGTCGAACGCGCCCGTTCCATTACACGTGAGTGGGTGCCGCGGGCCCTTTATCCTGACTATCCCGGGGGTCGGCGCGGGCGGCGGCCGTCAGCTGTACCGCTCCTCGTTCCACGGGTCGGCGGTGTCGCTGTAGCCGCGCTTCTCCCAGTAGCCGAGCTCCTTCTCCGTGAGGAACTCGACCCCCGAGACCCATTTGGCTCCTTTATAAGCATATTTGTGCGGCGTGACGACTTGGATCGGCCCGCCGTGATCGGCCGGGAGGTCGTCGCCGTCGTAGCCGTACGCGAACAGGACGCCGTCGCGAGTGCACTCGTCGAGCGAGAGGTTCGTGGTGTACCCGTCGAGCGCGTGGAAGAGGACGTGTTCGACGTCGTCGCCGACCCCGGCGCGGTCGACGAGCTCGGTGAACTCGACGCCGGTGAACTCGCAGTCGAACTTGCTCCAGCCCGTGACGCAGTGGAAGTCCTGTCGCTGCGTGACGGACGGGAGGTCGCGGAACTCAGACAGCGAGTACGTCAGGGGGTCGTCGACGGCGCCCCAGGCCTCGAACGCGAACGTCTCGGGCTCTACCGAGGGCGTGCCGCTCTTCGAGAGCACCGGGAAGCGGTCGGTCTCGCGCTGGCCGGGGGGGAGGCGGTCGTCGCCGTACTCGCGGTAGAGCCCCGTGAGGTCCTCGACGTCGCCGCCGGTCTCGGCCGCGACGTCCGAGTCGCCGGATCCGGTCATGTGACGGTGAACGGTTCGCGCCCACGTATGCGTGTCGCTCTCCGGACCGGGCGGCGCGGTCGGGATTCCGGACCGGGCGGCGCAGATCAGACGGCGCGGACGACGGCTCCCCGCGGGCGACGCCTCCCGGCGGACAAGAGTGGGAGAACGGAGCCGCGAGGAGGACCTGTCGTCTATCGGCTAGATGTTTTAGCTGACGGAGTTATAGTTTGTTGAGATCAAATAGATTTTTCGTAAATACCGGTGTGAGATTTCCCATATCGGTATCTTCGACGCCACATTTATATACCCATTACTATTACTCCCGGGCAGGAAATGCCACGAGTAGAGATAACCGTGCCGGAGCATCTGGAGATGCAGATCGCTCAGATGGTCGAGCAGGGGGAGTTCCTCAACCGCGAGGAGGCGGTCGAGGAGCTCCTGTCGACGGGGATAAAGGCGTTCAAGACGAGCGGGCCGCGAGACGACGACGAGGACTCCGGCGGATTCGAGGACGAGGGCATGATGGGCCACGAAGACGAGTACGTGTTCTGAACGGCCGGTCGTCCGCACTCCGCGTCCCGACGGCTTTTTCGTTCGCGACGACGCCCCGCGAGCCGTGCGTATGCCCCTCAACAACGCTTAAAGGGTCTACGGCCCGTATCCCGGGGTATGCACAAAGACGAGCTCCTCGAACTCCACGAACAGATGGTGACGATCATGGAGCACTTCCGCGCGCACGAGACGGTCGACGCCTCGCTGTTCGACCCGTACGACGAGCTGGAAGTCGACCCCTCGCACGTCCACAAGTCGAAGAGCGAGCACAAACACGCCGTGTTCGTGCTCGGCAACGCGCTCGCGAACGCGATGAGCGAGGACGAGTTCTCCCCCGCCGGCCGGGTCGGCAAGCGGATGGAGGAGCTCGCGGACGACGCCGAGAGCAAGATCTAAGGAGCGCCCCCCGACCGCCCCCGGACCGTTCTCGGACCGTTCTCGGACCGTTCTCGGACCGTTCTCGGACCGTTCTCGGACCGTTCTCGGACCGTTCTCGGACCGTTCTCGATCGACGCCCCCGACCCGCGGATTGATATGCGGTCGACCGCTCTCTTCCCCACATGGTCGCGGAGGCGCTGACGTCCGACGCCGCGCACCTCGCGGTCGGCGGCGCGCTCGTCGCCGCATCGCTGGCGGTCGTTTATAAAACGGACCGGCCGAGCGGCGCCTGGACCCGGGCGCTCCGCTCGCGCCTCCTCCTCGGCGTGCCGTGGGGGACGCTCGTCGCCGTCGCCGGCGTCATCGGGGTGTACCTGTTCGTCCAGAGCGGGCTGGAGAACCCCGGCCGGCCCGTCGTGATCCCGTTTCGCTCGTGGTCGTACCTCTACCCGGAGGGGCTCTTCTGGTCGAGCTTCGCGCACGCGAATCGGGGTCACATCACGGGGAACCTCCTCTCGACGCTCGTCGCCGGCGGGATCGCCGAGTACGCGTTCGGCCACTTCCCGGGCGGCCGAGAGGTCGACGGCGAGACGGGGACGCTCCGCTCCGCGCTGCCGTCGCGCGCGTCGATTGGGCGGATCCGGTCCGAGGGGCTCTCCGCCGTCGGGTTCGACCGGGGCCTCCCGACGGCCGCGTCGCTCTCGGCGGTCGCCTCGGGATCGGGCGCTCGCTCGCTCGCCGAAAATCCGTACGTCCGCGCCCTCGCGATCGTGCCGGGAGCGATGGCGCTGTTCGGCGTCCTCGCCTCGCTGTTCGTCTTGGGCCCGGTGATCGGCTTCTCGGGGGTCGTCTTCGCGCTGTGGGGGTTCGCGCTCGTCTGCTATCCGATCGGCACGATCGCCGCGCTCACGGGCGCGACGCTGGTGAACGTCACGTACGAGACCCTCCGCAACCCGGTCGTCACCGGCGAAGCGAGCGGTTCCTACGGGCCGCCGGGGTGGGCGAACGTCGCGATCCAGGGCCACGCGCTCGGGCTCATCGCCGGGGCCATCGTCGCGGTGTGGCTCGTCCGACGGCGGAGACGCGAGACCGAAGCCGACCCCTACGTCGATCGCGACACCGGTCCAGGCGCCGTGTCGCGGGCGATCGTCTCGGACGGCGGCCGGGGAACGACCGCGCTCGTCGCGTTCGGCGCGGTCCTCCTGTTTGGCGCGTCCCGTCGGCTCTGGGCGGTGTACTGGTACCTCGGGAACGAGCGGTACGAGCTGTACCGGGCGATCGGGGTCGGGTTGCTCGCGGTCCTCGCCGCGGTCGTCGCCCTCGCGGTCGCGGGGCGGGACGAGCCGCTCCGCCCCGATCTGGCCGTGCCCGAGCCCGAGACGATTCGAGGGGCCGTCCGGTCTCTCACCCCGGCCGCGGTCGGCCTCCTGCTGCTCGCGTCGGCGCTGGCGGTCGTCGCCGGCCCCGGCGTGGTCCCGAACCTCGTCGCCGTCGACGACGGCGACCTGCCGGGCGACCCGATCGAGGTCGAGGGGTATCAGGTGACGTACGCGGAGAACGTCGAGAACCAGCTGGTGAGCGTCGTCGACGTCGAGGCGTTCGGCCGGTCGACGAGCGTCAACACCTCGGGGGTGATCGTGAAGAACGCGGACCGGGAGATCTGGACCACCGCGGTCTCGCGCGGGAACCTCGCCTTCTGGGGCTACCGCGCCGTCGACGTGGGCGGGGCCGGGTGGCGCGAGACGGTCTGGGTCCAACGAGTCGGCTGGGTGGCCGCGAACGGCGGCCCGACGTACCGGATCGACGCCCTCCGGAACGAGACCAGATCCACGCTGTTCACGAGCGAGCCGGCGCGGGCGGAGCCGCGGATCGACGGGCGCAACGTCACGGTCGCGGCGGTCGAGGGCGGTTTCGAGCTGCGCGTCGCGCACGGCGGCGAGACCGAGCGGGCGGCGCTGCCGGTCGAAAACGAGACGGTGACGCTCCGGGGGGTCGCGTTCGTTCGCGAGGAGGACGCCGTGTTCGCGGAGCGGGGGGAGACGCGGGTGCGGATCGCGACCCGGGAGCGGTACGAGGGGCGGCAATAAAGTAGATCGGTTGCTGATTTATGTGTCGTTGACGATTCCGCAGGCACTGTTTATAAACGAATAGCCGCTCGGCTGTAGATCGTTACTGTCTGTGACGTAAAATTGACCTCCAAAGCCCCAGCCGCTCATTTATAAGCGGATGAGACTGGATCGGCGGTTAACCACTTCAAAGCCCCAGCGGCGAGGACTCGCGCGGCTTGCTGCGCGCTTCGGTCGCTCGCTACGCTCGCTCCCTGTAGTGCTTACTGCGCCGTGCGTCGTCCTCGCCGCTGCCCCTTTGAGTCCCGCCCCGCACAGCACCGCAACTGCACCTCACACCTCCCCAGCCTCGTCGCTGGCGCCGTGGGCGCCAGCGACTCCCTCGCGCGGTGCTCCTCGTGGCCTACCGGCCACTCAGAGGCACGCGTCACTGCCGTTCTATTTATAAATGGCCCTCACCGCTAAGCCCACTCGATCCGGTACACCTCGGCGTCGACGTCGCGCGACTCGTCGGCGTGGTGGTCGAACTGCGCGTCGATCGCGAAGTCGGCCGCGAAGGCGTGGGTTACCTCGCCGCCGTTGTCGGCCGCGAACGCCTCCACGAACGCCTCGCTGCCCGCGTTGTGGACCGAGTAGGAGACGGCCGCGACGCGGCTCGCCGTCGCCAGGAACCCGCGGTCGGCGTTCCGGTTCCCGTCCTGCGCGCCGAACGGGGGATTCATCACGACCGTCACCGGATCAGGCACGGCCAGCGGGAGCCGCGTCGCGTCGGCCTGGATCCAGTGGACGGGGGCGCTCGCGGCCACTCGACGCTGGTTCGCGGTCGCGGTGGTCAACGCGGCGCGGTCGATCTCCACGCCGAACACGCGGGCGGGGCCGCGGAGGGCGGCGGCGAGCGCGAGCATCCCGGTCCCGGTGCCGAGGTCGAGGACGGTGCGGCCGTCGACGTCGCCGTGGAGGTCCGCGAGGTGGACGACGTGCGCGGCCAAGTCCGGCGGCGTCGGGTACTGTTCGAGCGCGAGGCGCGGCTCCTCGAACCCCGAGACGACGCCGAGCTTCGTCGCGAGCGAGCGCTTCGACGCCATCCGTCAGGCCGCGGTCGCGTCGCCGTCGACCCGGACGAGTTCGACCCCCTCGCGGCGGGCGCGTTCGGCCAGCGCCGACAGCGCCGGCTCCGCCGCGTTCGGATCCGAGATCCCGTCGAGACGGACCTCTATCCGACCGGCGCCGAGGAACGAGGCGGCGCGGACGAACTCGCGGAGCCGGTCGGCCTCGCGCTGTGTCGCGAGCGTGTCCTCGCAGTCGAAGCAGGCCTCGACCGACAGCGTCGCCGGCTGGTACCCGCGGGCCGAGAGCTCGGCCTTGAGGTCGCGGAGGTGCTCGGGGGCGGTGCTGTCGAGGTCGGCGGCGTCGATGACGATGGGATCGATCTCCGCCGGTCGACAGCCGCGGAGCGTCCCCTCGATCGCGTCGGACTGCGTCGTGCTCATGGCAGCTAATATGTTATAGTTATACAAAAGTCTTTGTGAATGTTTGGTGGTAATTTTATCGGTGAGACCGAGGCGCGAATATGACCCGCCACAGCGGTCACGTTTCGTGTTCGACGCCCGGCGGTTCCGTCGGCAGCGAGCCCGCAAACGACGGCGGGGAACTCGGGTGAACAGGCGAACGAACGCTCGAAACCCTATTTCAGCCCAGTTACGGGAACACTCCGAGCGGCGAGGCCGACGACGGATCCGGGACAAAGGTTTAAATGCAGGAGTAACCAGAAACCTTATAATGGAACGTCCGAGCCGCCAGCGGCAACAGGAGCGGGACACCGAGCGAGAGTCGGACGAAACGGAGACGGTCTCCTGTCCGGAGTGCGAGTCGGAGGACATCGTCACCGACGCGGACCAAGAGCTCGTGTGCGAGGACTGCGGGCTGGTGTTGGACGAGCGGAACATCGACCGGGGGCCGGAGTGGCGCGCGTTCAACCACTCCGAGCGGCAGTCGAAGTCGCGCGTCGGCGCTCCGATCACGGAGACGATGCACGACAAGGGGCTGACGACGACGATCGACTGGAAGGACAAGGACGCGTACGGGCGGTCGCTCTCCTCCGAGAAGCGGTCGCAGATGCACCGGCTGCGGAAGTGGCAAGAGCGGATTCGGACGAAGGACGCGGGCGAGCGCAACCTCCAGTTCGCGCTCTCGGAGATCGACCGCATGGCGAGCGCGCTCGGCGTCCCCCGGTCGGTACGCGAGGTCGCCTCGGTCATCTACCGACGGGCCTTGAACGAGGACCTCATCCGCGGCCGCTCGATCGAGGGCGTCTCCACCGCCGCGCTCTACGCCGCCTGCCGGCAGGAGGGGATCCCCCGCTCCCTCGACGAGGTCGCCGACGTCTCGCGGGTCCCGCAAAAGGAGATCGGCCGGACGTACCGCTACATCTCCCAGGAGCTCGGCTTAGAGCTCAAGCCCGTCGACCCCAAACAGTTCGTCCCGCGCTTCGCCTCCTCGCTGGAGCTGAGCGAGGAGGTCCAGTCGAAGGCGACCGAGATCATCGACGTCTCCGCCGAGCAGGGGCTCCTCTCCGGGAAGTCTCCGACCGGCTTCGCCGCCGCCGCGATCTACGCGGCCTCCCTGCTCTGTAACGAGAAGAAGACCCAGCGCGAGGTCGCCGACGTCGCGCAGGTCACCGAGGTCACCATCCGCAACCGGTACCAAGAGCAGATCGAAGCGATGGGGTTCCGCTAGCGGCGCGGTCGCGCGGTCCGCTCGCGGACCGTCCGTGGTGATCGGGTTTTTAATCGATACCGAGCGTAGCGGGTCGTGAGATGTACTCGCAGATCCTCGTACCGACGGACGGTAGTCCCGCGTCTGACGCCGCGATCGAAAACGCGATCGACCTCGCCGAGCAGTACGACGCCACGCTCCACGCGCTGTACGTCGTCGACGGCGCGGCCTACTCGACGCTCGAGGCGGGGTCCCAGGTCGTCGTCGACGCTCTCGAGTCCGAGGGGGAAGAGGCCACCCGGCGGGTCGCGGAGGCCGCCGAGCGCGCGGACGTGGACTGCGAGACGGTCGTCGCGACGGGGACCGCGTACAGCACGATCCGCGACTACGTCGACGAACACGCGATCGACATGGTCGTGATGGGAACGCACGGTCGGAAGGGGCTCGACCGGTACCTCCTCGGCAGCGTCACCGAGCGGGTCGTCCGGACCTCGGACGTGCCGGTCCTCACCGTCCGCCATCCGACCGATGAGTGAGCCGCCGTCCCGGCGGTGGTGATCCCCGTGCGCGACTGGCTCTCACACCGGGTCGCCGCCTCCCCCGACGACGCGGCGCTCGTGCGGGCCGAAGACGGCGAGTCGTGGACGTACACGGACCTCGACCGGCTCGTCTCGGAGACGGCCGGACGGCTCGCCGCTCACGGGATCGAGTCGGGCGACAGGCTCGGCGTGATCACCCCGCCGTACGTGGGGACCGTCGGACTGGTCCACGCGGCGATGCGGATCGGGGCGACGTTCGTCCCGCTCGGGCAGGACCTCACGCCTAGAGAGCTCTCCGCGCGGATCGAGCGAGCGGACCTCTCGGCGGTCGTCTGCGCGGAGCCCACCGAAGACGACGCGCTGGCGGCCGTCGACGGGATCGAGGGCACGCCGCTGTTCTCCGTCGACGACCCGACCGACGCGACCGTCACGGGCGTCCACGAGGTGGAACCGTCGCCGGTCGACCCCCCCGAGTGGGACCGCTCCGATCACCTCTGTATCCTCTTCACGTCGGGAACGACCGGGACTCCCAAGCCGGTCCCGCTCACCGCGGGCAACGTGTACAGCTCCGCCGTCGCCTCCGCGTTCCGCCTCGGAGTCGATCCCGGCGACCGCTGGCTCGTCTCCCTCTCACTCCACCACATGGGCGGGCTCGCCCCGGTGTACCGGTCCGCCCTGTACGGGACGACGCTCGTGCTCCGCGAGGGGTTCGACGCCGGCGGCACCGCGGACGACATCGACACGTACGACGTCACCGGCGTCTCGCTCGTGCCGACGATGCTCAAGCAGATGCTCGACAGGCGCGGCACCCTCTCGGACACGCTCCGCGTGGTCCTGCTCGGGGGCGCGCCGGCGCCGGACGAGCTGTTAGAGCGCTGCCGCGACTACTCGATCCCGGTGCATCCGACGTACGGGATGACCGAGTCCGCCTCGCAGATCGCGACCGCGACGCCGCGGCAGACGCGGGGCCGGCTCGGCACCGTCGGCCGTCCACTGTTCGGCACTGAGGTCACGATCGTCGACGAGGACGGAGCGCCGGTCGCCGACGGCGAGACGGGCGAGATCGTCGTCGACGGGCCGACGGTGACGCCGGGATATCTGGAGCGCCCGTCGGGTGACGACGACGGGGCGTCAGCCGAACTGGACCGCTCTGACTTCGACCGGCACGGACTCCACACCGGAGACGTGGGTCGGTTCGACGAGGACGGCTACCTCTACGTGCTCAACCGGCTCGACGACCGGATCATCACCGGCGGCGAGAACGTCGAGCCCGGCGAGGTGAGCGACGTGCTCCGGGGGTTCTCCGCGGTCGAGGACGTCGTCGTCGTCGGCCTCGACGACGAGATGTGGGGCGAGCGGGTCGCGGCGCTGCTCGCGGTCGGGGACCGGACCGGAGAGGCGGTCGACGAGGCGGCCCTCGAGGCGTTCGTCAGGGACCGGCTCACCGGCTTCAAGATCCCAAAGACGATCACCTTCGTCGACGAACTCCCCCGGACCGTCTCGGGCACCGTCGACCGGGAGGCCGTGCGGGAGGTGCTACGGGAGCGCGGCCGTGACCTGAACAGCGAACCGGAGCCGGAACTGGAAAGGGCCGGCTTCGAGCCCGCGGACCCGACCGATCCCCCGGACAGCGACGACACCGACGGTCCCGACCGCGACCACGTCGAGATCGACGACGCCGAGGCGGTCGCGAACGGGGAGGAACGGGCGGACCACGAGGGGGGCGGCGACGGCACGGACGAGGGGGAAGACAGCGACGAGGCGAACACGGAAGCAGACGACGAGGACGACGCCGGCGCGGACCGTGCGGGGAACGACGGCGACACAGGTCCTGCGGAGGCCGTCGCTGACGCAGACCCTGCGGGGGACGACTCAGAGGAGGTCGACGACGGAACCGTCACGGAAAACGACGACGAGACGGCGCGAAGCGACGGATAAACTCACCCGACATTTTTCGTTGTTCCACGAACGTTTTGGTCGCGGAGCCCGCGAATCGGATATGGACCTACTCGACGACAGCGTCGTGCCGAAACGCGCGCGCGACGTGAAGGCCGAGGCCCGCGAGTTCGCCGACGAGCACATCGCGCCGAACGCGGCGGAGTACTACGACTCGGGCGACTACCCCTGGGAGATTCTGGAAGCGGGGATGGACGCGGGGCTCGTCGCGCAGGACATCGGCGAGGAGTACGGGGGGAAGGGGTTCGACCTCGCGCAGGTGCTTGCGATCGCGGAGGAGTTCTACCGCGCCGACGCCGGCATCGCGCTCACCCTCCAGCTCGCGAGCTTCGGCGCCGAGATGGTCGAGCAGTACGGCACCGACGAGCAGAAGGAGGAGTACCTCCGTCCAGTCGCGGAGAACGACCAGATATCGGGGCTCGCCGTCTCTGAGCCCGAGACCGGCTCCGACCTCGCGGGGATGACCACGAAGGCCGAGACGGTCGAGGGCGGGTACGAACTCACCGGGGAGAAGTACTGGGTCGGCAACGCGGTCGAGGCCGACTGGCTCACCGTCTACGCCAAGACCGGCGAGAGCGACGACCGCTACTCGAACTACACCCTGTTCATCGTCGAGACTGACTCGGAGGGATACGAGGCGGAACACATCCCGGAGAAGATGGGGATGCGCGCCTCCAAGCAGGGCCACATCGTCTTCGAGGACTGCTTCGTTCCCGAGGAGAACGTCGTCGGCAGCGAGGGCGGCGGCTTCTACGTGCTCGCGGACTTCTTCAACCACGGCCGGGTGATCGTCGGCGGCCACGGGCTCGGGCTCGCGGCCGCCGCCATCGAGGAGGCCGAGGAGTTCGTCCACGGCCGCAACGCCTTCGGCCGCACCGTCAACGAGTTCCAGGCGGTCCAGCACACCCTCTCCGACATGCGGATCGGCTTCGAGTCGGCGCGCGCGCTCAACTGGCGGGCCTGCGAGAAGGTCGCGAACAACGAGGACGCGGGCTACTGGGCCGCGCTGGCGAAGACCAAGTCCACCGAGGTCGCCACCGACTGCGCCGAGAAGGGCATGAAGCTCCACGGCGGCCGGTCGATCCTCACCGACCGGCGGATCGCCCGCGTCTACCGCGACGTGCGCATCCCGGTGATCTACGAGGGCGCGAACGACATCCAGCGGAACCTGATCTACCGGCAGTCGCGATAGGCCGCCCGACCGAGTCGGCTTTTTAAATCCGCTCCGCGAGCGCGCCGAGCGCCTCGCTCCCGCCCGACGTGAGGGGCTCGCCGTGACCGACGCAGGCGACGTCGAACGGCGGAGCGCGCTCGGCGAGGTCTCGGACGCTGTCGAGTACCCGGTCCGTGTCGTAGCTGATGAGCCACTCGGAGGGTTCGAGCGCGCCGTCGGACTCCGAGACGAGGTCGCCCAGCAGCGCGACGCCAAGCTCCTCGCTCACGTACGCGACGTGGCCCGGGGTGTGTCCGGGGGTGTGGTAGGCGGTGAACGATCCGAGCCGCTCGCCGTCGGCGACCGCTTTGACCTCGAGGTCCGGCGGCGTCGTGAACAGCCCGGCGAGGCGCTGCAGCGCGCCCTTGTGGTTGCGCAGCGGCGGCGATCGCTCACCGCGGAGGACCGCCGCGTCGAACGCGCCGGTATAAACGGTCGCGTCGAGCTCGGGTGTCAGCGCGGCGAGCGTCCCGACGTGGTCGATATCGTAGTGGGTGAGCAGCACCCGGCCGACGTCCGCGACGTCGACGCCGGCGTCGGCGAATCCCTCGCGGATCGCCGCCTCGTCCCACGGCGTCCCCGCGTCGACGAGCGTGGGCACGTCGTCGTCGACGAGGTAGGCGCTGACGCCGCGCAGCTCGAACCGCCACACTCCGTCCGCGAGTTCCGTCGCCATGCGAGGCCGTAGCGACCGGCGGGGTTTGACGCTGGCGGCCGGGGAGACCGCGAATCGGTTCGTCCCGCGCTCGCGCGCCGCCGGCGACGAAAACGCCAAGACGCCGCGCCGATACTTCGGCGTATGCGACTCGAGGATTACTGGGGGATCGGCCCGAAGACGAGCGAGCAGCTCGTCTCGGCGCTGGGGACCTCGCGGGCGATCGAGGCGATCGAGGCGGCCGACGTCCGGGCGCTCGTCGACGCCGGGCTCCACCGCGGCCGGGCGACTCGTATCCTCCGCCGGGCCAACGGGGAGGCCGGCATGGACGTCCTCGCAACGGGGGACACCCGCTCGGTGTACGACGACCTGCTCTCGCTGGCCGCCGGCCACGCCCTGACGGCCCACGCCGCCGACCGGATTCGGGTGTTGACGCCGCTGGCCGACCGGGACGCGGTCGAGACGCGACTCGATAGCGTGGTCGCGGCGCGTGACGCGTGGGAGGGGCTCACCGAGGCCGACCGCGACCGGGTGACCGAGGCGTTCGACGCCTACGACGACGCGGAGGGGTCGGACCTGGCGGCCGTCGAGACCGCTCTGGCGCTCCGCGAGGCGGGGCTCGACGACGGCCCCTTCGAGGCGATCGGGGAGCTTGAGGCGGACGCCCTGCAGGACGCAGCCGACGCGCTCGCGGACGTGCGCGGTCAGATCGACCCGTCGGGCGCCGGGAGCGACGGCGAGATCGAGGTCGCCCGCGGCGCCGACGACGAGCTGGACCGCCTGCGGGATCAGCTCGACGCGGCCGAGGAGCTGGCGAACTCCGCGTTCGACGTGCTCGACGCGGTAAGGGACGGCTCGCTGCGCGACTTCGAGGCCCTGGAAGCCGCGACGATCGACCACGTCGCGAGCGAGACCGGCGTCGACCCGGCGACGGTACGCTCTGTCGCGCCCGACGACGCGCTCGACGCCGCCGACTTCGTCTCCGCCACTCTCCGCGACCTCGTCGCGGAGCTGGAGGAGGCGGTCGCGGAGCGCGAGGAGACGGTCGCCGCCGACATCCGCGAGCGGATCGGCGGGGTGCGAGCGACCGGCGAAGACGACGGGGACGCCGCGGACGGCGAGCGGGGGAGAGACGAGACGGACGACGAGCCGGGGAGCCACGTCGCCCGCGCGGTTTCCGCCGTCTCGGACGCCGCGTTCCTGCTCTCGCTCGCGCGGTTCGCGGCCGCCTACGACCTCGTCCGGCCAACCCTCGTCGACGACGGGATCGCGGTGCGGAACGCGCGGAACCCGTTTATCGCCGACGACGTGCAGCCGGTGTCGTACGCGGTCGGAACCCACTCGCTCGCCGACGACGCCGGCGTCGCGAGCGTCGACGCGCCGCCGACGGGCGACCGGGTAAGCGTCCTCACGGGCGCGAACTCGGGCGGGAAGACGACGCTCTTGGAGACGGTCTGTGCGGTCGCGCTGCTCGCGTCGATGGGGATCCCGGTGCCGGCCGAGTCGGCGGAGGTGGGCGCGTTCGACCGAATCGTCTTCCACCGCCGCCACGCCTCCTTTAACGCCGGCGTGCTGGAGTCGACGCTGAAGTCCGTGGTCCCGCCGCTGGTCGAGGACGGGCGGACGCTCATGCTCGTCGACGAGTTCGAGGCGATCACGGAGCCGGGGCGGGCCGCCGACCTCTTAAACGGGCTCGTGACGCTGACGGTCGACCGCGGCGCGCTCGGCGTGTACGTCACGCACCTCGCGGAGGACCTGAGCCCGCTCCCCGACGCCGCCCGGATCGACGGGATCTTCGCGGAGGGGCTCACGAACGACCTGGAGCTGCGCGTCGACTACCAGCCGCGCTTCGGCACGGTCGGCAAGTCGACGCCGGAGTTCATCGTCTCCCGGCTCGTCGCGAACGCGAGCGACCGCGGCGTCCGCGCCGGCTTCGAACACCTCGCCGGCGCCGTCGGCGAGGAGGCCGTCCAACGCACCCTCTCGGACGCCGAGTGGACGAGTGGCGATGACTGACGGCGACGCGAGCGGCTCCGGCGGCGGCGCTGACGGTCCCGATCGGATCCGCTCCATCGCGGTCCACCGCGAGGACGTCGCGAGCGCGCTCGAAGCGACCCTCCGGAGCGACCGCGAGGTCGTCCTGCGCGTGACGCCCCCGTTTTCCGGGCGGATGCGCGCCCGACTGCACGCCCTCGACGCGGACGCACCGAAGGTCGACGGTGAGGGCGAGAGCGGCGACGCCCCCGCTCCGATCCGCGTCGATCCGCGGGATCTCGTCGCCGACGTTCCGCCGTATCCGGAGGTCGACGAGACGGCGGCGGACCACCCCGACGCCGACGTCGAGACGCGCCGCGAGCTCCACGCGGAAGCCGTCGAGTCGTGGCGCGAGCGCGTGCGGGAGTCGGTCGTCTCGGTCGTCGAGATCGCGGTCGGCGACGAGACCCGTGAGGTCGACGTGACCGCGCTCGGCTGACTTCGGCCAATAGCTCCAACTCAGAACAGCGTGATGAACGCGCCCGCGATCCTGCCGATCGTAACACGCCGCTGAGTTCTTAGTTGACGGCCTTCGAGAGTTCGGCGCCCGCCTTGAACTTGACCACCTTCTTCGCCGCGATCTGGATCTCCTTTCCGGTCTGCGGGTTCCGTCCGGTCCGGGCAGACCGCTTCGAGATGCTGAACGTGCCGAACCCCTCATCCTCGTCCTCTTCGCCACCCACCGAGATCCGATCTCCTTTTTTCAGGGCCTTCGTCGTCGTGTTGATGAACGCCTCGAGCGCCCGCTTCGCGTCCTCCTCCGATAGCCCCTCACGCGGATCCCGTTCCGTTTCACTCGCGACGTACTCCGCGTCGATCACCACGTCGGCGTCTCGACACTTGGCGCTGGCCTCGTCGCCCTTGCCGGGGTTGAGATCGAGGGCGGCCGCGAACTCCGGGCAGACGGCGAACGTCACCGGCGAATCGTCTGCAGGCCCGTTTCGGGAACTCGGATTTCGACCCGTACTCGGATTCCGCCCCGTCCGGGCGGAGCGCTTCGAAATACTGAAGGATCCGAATCCGACCAGTACGGCGCTGTCGCCCTTCTCCAAGGCTCTCGTCGTCGCGTGGGTGAACGCGTCGAGCGCCCGCTTCGCGTCCGCCTTGCTCAGTCCGGCTTCACTCGCCATAGACTCGATCAGTTCCGCCTTGTTCATCGCCGCGGTCTGACCGGTCATCGTCAACGCGCCAAGTCCGAGGAACGTCGAGAGGATGGCACCCCTCCGCAGTACGGTTCGCCGCGAGAGCTCGTTTTGGAACATGTTACCTTTACTCACAGCCCTCTAACGCTCCGTGAATATATAAGCATATTTAAAATTTCGTATTAGTACTATCATATCACGTCCTCTCGTTGTCTGAAACCGAACGCGGACCGGGACGTTCGCTGTGGAACGGAGACACTTCGCGACAACACACTTTGCACCGGCACTGATTCACCCGGTGTACAGATCGATTCAAATCGGTGCATTCAGACGAACCGAGCGTTCATTTCCTGATTTTTGAATAGTATGAGATTTTAGAGACTTCCTGAAACAGACAAACGCGAGATGGTGTGTACTGACCGATCACCCTCTCGCGGGTCGGCTCCGGTCCGTACCACATTCGCGCCCTCTACTCAGCACGGCTGTTGCATCATCCCACTTGTCGAGGTTCCAACAGAACGAAATACCGCGATCCGCCTATAGCCGCAGCCGCTCGACAGACGTGCCGGTGCCGCCGAAGTCGGCAAGTGCGGCGTCCGTGTCGTCACCGGTCGCCGCGGCGACGACCACTGTGTCGGCGTCGAGGTCGGCGTCGAGTCGGACCTCGTACTCGCCGTCGTCGGGTGTCGCCAGCGTCGAGCCGTCGGCGGTGTACACCGCGACCGCGTCGCCGGCCGTCTCGCCCGAGATCACGAGCTCCTCGCCCGCGTGCTCGACGGCGGCGGTGAGTTCGGGGCCCGCGGGCCGGTCGCGCTCCACGTAGCGCTCCCGGACGACGGTCGGAGTCTCGACCGGCTCGCCCGCGTCGACGCCGTGCGCGAGCCGGATGTAGCCGGCCATCGACCACGCGAGCGGGGTCGCCCCCCCGGTTCCCTCGCCGAACTCCCAGCCGTAGTCGGTCGGGTGCTCGCGGTCCCACACCTGCTCCGGGAGCATCCGCCCGGAGTTGCCGAAGCCGGCCATCGTCTCGAGCAGGGCGTCGGGTTCGAGGGCGTCCTCGTCCGTGCCGCCGAAGGCGTCGGGGCCGTCGGCGCGGGCGCGGAGTTCGTACTCGCCGCGCTCGCCGGTGAAGATCGGCCACAGTCGCCCGCGGCCGTCGCCGGTGCCGGCCCACGGCGCGCCCGGGTCGCCGGTGGCGATCTCGCCGTAGGCGTCGCCGACGTAGCGGTACCACGCGGGGCCGTACGGCGTGTCGACGCGGATCGAGTCGTCGACGACGGAAACGGAGTTCCGCACCGTCTCGTCGTCCGCCGGCTTCACGCCGAGCCGGACGAGCTCGAGGAAGCCGCCGTCGACGATCTCCCGCTCGTCGTAGGTCGGCCCGTCGTTGGCGATCGTCCGCGGCCGCCCGGACTCGGGGTCGCCGTCGGCGGTGACCCGGAGGTAGTACGGCGTCTCGGCGTGGCGCTCGGTCCCCGTCGACGTCGCGCACCACTCCTCGACGCGCTCCGTCCAGTCGTCGGCGAGCCCGAGCCACGCGAGCGCGTCGGCGCGCAGCGCGTCGGGGGCGAGGTCGTCGTCCGAGACGCCCACCGCCCCGCCGCCCGACTCGATCCGGTCGGCCTCCGCGAGCGCGAGGGCGGCGCCGCAGACGAGCCCGGCGATCTCGGCGGCGATACTCGACGGCGAGAAGCCGGCCTCCTCCTCCCAGCGCTCCTGGGCCGTCTCCGGGCCGTTGGCCGCGATATAGCCGAGCGACCGCCGGACCTGGTCGTAGGTGTAGTCGGCGTCGTCGGGGGCGACCCCGTGCTCGTACAGCTGCCACGCCATCACGGACGGGAACGCGATGTTGTCCATCTGCTCGCCGCCCCAGCGGGTGCGGCCGTCGATGTAGGTGTTCTGCGGCAGGAAGCCGTCGTCGTCCTGCTGGGTGTTGTAGAGGTACGCGAGCGCCTCGGCGCCGCGGTCGACCTCGCCGACCTCGATCAGCGCCGTGAACACCTGATAGAGGTCGCGCGACCAGACGAAGTTGTAGCCGTAGCCGCGGTCCTCGGCGGCGTACTCCGTCTCGCCCCACGGCACCGACGGGCTGGCGATCCCCGCGCCGTCGTGGCGCTTGTCCTCGACGGCCGCGAGGGTCATGAGCGCGAAGCGGTACTGCGCCGCCAGCTCCGCGTCGCCCGTCACCGAGTCGGGGAACTCGCGGCCCGACAGCCAGTCGCGCCACGTCTCGATGTAGGAGTCGGCGACGTCGTCGAAGCCGCGGGAGATGGCGTTCTTCGCTTCGTCGAGCGCGGCGTCGGTGTCCGCCTCCTCGGCGAAACCGAGCGCGACCGTCTCCGAGACGGCGGTTCCGCTCCCGACGAGCCCGGCGAGCACGACGTTGCCGCTGGCCTCAGTCAGGCCGGGGCCGCGCTCCCCCTCGGCGAACAGGCCCTCGGCCTCGTGCCCGCCGGCCAACAGCGTGCTCGCCCACTCGAACCGGCTCTCGCTCGCGAGCGCGAGCGCGACCTCGAAGGAGTCGCCGTCGTCGTCGACGAGCTTCCCCGTGCCCCGCTCGTCCGCGTCGTCGTTGCGCGCGACCAGATGGTAGCCGTCGGCGCTCTCGACGCGGTCGCCGCGGTCGTTCGTCCCGACGTTCGTGATCGTCGTGTCGACTAAGGCGTACACGTCGTACTCCCGCTCGCCCTCGAAGTCGACGTCTGCGAGGACGGCGTCCCCGTCGGTGTCGACCGCGTACTCGACGGTCAGCGTCCACTCGTGGCCGTGGCCGTCGCCGCTCTCTCGGATCGTCTGCGTGTACGCCAGCGCGTCGCCGACGGTCGGTTCCGTCGTGCGCTCCACCGTCTCCGTCGTCGTGACGTGGCTCGTCTCGTCGAACGTCCGGACGGTGTGGCCCGTCTCCGGGTCGGCGACGAGGAAGTCGAACGTCCGGACGTTCATCACGTCGATCCGCGGGAACCGCGCCTCGGTGAGCGCCCCCTCGGTGAGCGTGAACCAGACCGGGACCGGGTCGTCGGCCTGGTGGTCGGCGGGCGTGCCGACGCCGAACTTCCGGCCGGTCGTCCAGTGGGGCGCCTCGTCCGGCCCGGTCGGCCGGTCGTGCGGGACCGGGAGCGCGCCGTACTTCGCGAGCGTCACCGTGGCCTCGATCCGGAGCGCGTGCGACCACCCGATCGGCGTCGCGCTGTCGAGGTCGCCGTCGTCGAACGCCTGCTCGGCGAAGAGCCCGGCGTCGTTGACGAAGTGCCCGTCGGGCTCGCACAGCGAGTACAGCTCGCGGGCCGACCCGAACAGCTCGTCGGCGTCGCCGCCCCGCTCGCGGACGAGCCCGCCGAGCTCGGCCGCGGCCGTGGCGCCCCACAGCGTCGCGATCGACCACACCTTCGCGGCCCCCTGCTCGGCCGTGCGCCAGTCGTCACCGGTGAACCGTACGAGTCCCTCGACGTCGGCCGTCTCGCGACGGAGCGTCTCGATCGAGTTCCGGACGTGGGTCCGCACGCTGTCGAGGAACGCGTTGAAGTCGGCCGCGGTGACCGTCGCGCCGGCGCCGTCGGTGACCGCGCCGTCGACGTCCGCGCGCTCCTCGCGCAGCGCCGCGTACTCGACAGTCGCGCTCGCGAGCGCGAACGTGCTGGCGTCCGCGCGGTCGTCGCGGCTCTCCTCGCTCTCGCGCTGGGGGAACCGACCGATGTCCGGATTCCAGCGGTCGTCGAGTCCGGCGAGCGCGTCGTCGGCCGCCGCGGCCGCCGCGACGCGCGTCTCGTCGTCGACCGGGGCCCGGGCGACCGCGGCGAACGCGCG
>NZ_MWTH01000009.1:151442-171706 GCF_059752395.1 Halorubrum sp. B53
GTACGCCGCGCCGGTGTGCGTGAACCGCCCGAGGGCGTTCTCCCAGCAGTTCTGGCACCGACGCGGGAGCCCGTCCGCCTCGGTCGTCTCCCGGAGGAAGGCGACCGCGTCGGCGATCGTCGCGTCGATCCGATCGCGCCACTCCTCGGGGAGGTCGGTGGTGCGACGGAGCCGGGCGAGGAACGCGACCACGGAGGCCGGCTGGTCGAGCTGGTCGTTCGGACTGGGCGTCCCGTTCGCGCCCTCGATCCGGGCGTTCGCCCAGCCGGGGGCGACCTTCCCCGAGTCGGCCCAGACGCGGTGGGGCCACGAGCCGTCGGCGTCCTGCGTGCGACACAGGAACGACGCGGTCGCGAGCAGCTCCTCGTCGGCGTCGAGGTCGATCTCCTCGCTCGCGCTCAGGAGCGCCGAGGCGGTCTCCGCCTCGTCGCGGAACCAGGTGTAGCCGTAGCCGCCGGAGGTCGAGTAGAAGGGGTCGAACTCGGGGGCGGCGATCCGGGCGCCGGACTCGGCCGTCAGCAGGTCGAGGGCGCGGAGGTCGCTGGCGATCACGCCGCGTCGCGGCACGTCCTCGGGCACCGTCGGCCCGCGCCCGTCGGCGGCCTCCCGGAGGTCGGCGGCGTCGGGGTAGGCGGTCGCGATCCGAGAGAGCTCCTCGATCCGTCGCTGGCGGTCGGGGCCGTCGGTGAGCGCGTCCATCGCGTCGTCGCCCGTCTCGCGGGTCTCCCGGCGGTCGACGACCGCTCGGCTCGCCAGCGTGACGCGCTCGCTCCGCCCGTCGCGCTCGAAGGGCGCCCGGACGACGACGTCGGGGGTGAGCCGCGAGTCCTCGCGCTGGTCGATCTCCCCGCGGTGGGGGAACCCGTTCTCGTCCTCGCCGAGCAGCTCCGTGATCGTGCGGAGCCGCTGGCCGTGCGCCGCCGAGAGCCCGGTCGACGCCGTGAGGAAGTCGTGTTCGCTCCGGTGGTACACCTCGACGACGCTCCCGTCGTTCGGGCCGGCCCCGTCGTGGACCAGGTTGCCGACGCGCCCCTCGACCATGTCCGGCGAGAACGCGCAGGCGGCGACGAGTTCGGCGCCTGCGGGCGGGGCACCGCGAAGCTCGACGTGCGTGAGGTGCGTGTCGCTCACGACGAGATCGAACTGGTGGATCGTGTACCGGCCCGCGTCGTACTCGGTCTCGACGAGCGGCGTGTCGCCGTCGTAGTGCTGTCGCGTCGTCGTGAGGTCGTCGAACCAGCGGACGCCGCGTCCGGCCGTGATGCCCATTCGGAGCCGGTCGGCCCCGCCGACTCCCGACAGGGAGTACGAACAGTCGTGGACGGTGCCGTCGGGCCCGACGTGGACCAGACGGCCGTCGTCGCCCGTGAACGCGCCGGCGGTCGTGGGACGCTCCGCCGGATAGCGCTCGCCGCGCCGACGTTCGTGCTCCGTGAGAGCGGTTCGCAGTCGCATAGTCGCTTTGCGATACCCTCGGTAAAAGCCTTGACGAACGAGGCGACCGACCGGTCTCGCCGCGGTTCGGCGAAGGGCAACAACGAATACCCCGGGTGCCGATGGGTGGCACATGCACCACCCTGGACCCCCCCGGTTCCTTCCCACCGGGGAGACGACGCAGCTGGCGCCGCGGGACCCGAACCCCGAGGCGGAGTACGAGTGGCGCGTGGCCGACGCGCCGCCGGACAGCGAGGCGACGGTCGGCGAGGCGGCCGTGACTGACTTCACGCCGGACGTCCCCGGTCGGTACCGGATCGGCCTCGACGCGCCCGACGGCGACCACCTCCTGACGGTACGCGCGTTCGCGTCGAGCTACGAGGGCGTCGACGTCGCCGGCGGCAGCGGCACGGCGATCCGCGACCGCGACGCCGACCACGCCGGAATCGACTACGGCGCCGAGCGCGCCCGCGAGGGCGTCGGCCGCCCGCGGGTCCGGCTCGACGCGACGGTCGAGGACGGGGACGAAGGCAGCGAGAGCGCCGAGGTCGTCGTCCGGGCGACGCCGACGCCGAACCCCGAGTCCGACCTCGAGGCGTCGGACCTGGCCGTCACCGTCGTCGTCGACGACCGCGACGTCGAGGAGGCGGTCGCGGAGGGGCGACGGAATCCCCGAGACGGGCTCCGGACCTCAGACGACGGGCGCGAGATCCGGATCCCGGCCGACACCGTGCCGGACCGCCTCCGCGTCCACGGCGTCGCCGTCGCCCGTGAGCCGGGACGCGAACAGCGGGTGAGCGTCGCGGACGCGGTCGCGGTCGAGCGCGTCGATCGGAGCGGCCTCACGGCCGCGGACGAGGTCGAGCCAACCGACCCGGACCTGGCCGTCCCGACCGGCGCCGACGGACCCGCCTTCGAGACCGTCCGGCTCAACCAGCCGCCCGAGTGGACGACGGACGCGACCGTCTACGAGGTGTACGTCCGGACGTTCGCCGACGCCGACGAGGGGGAGGCGTTCGAGGAGATCGCGGAGCGGATCCCGCGGATCGCCGAGCTCGGCGTCGACACGCTGTGGCTCACCCCCGTGCTCCAGCACGACGGGAAGCCGCACGGCTACAACATCGTCGACTTCTTCGACGTCGCCGAGGACCTCGGCGACCGCGACGACTACGAGGCGCTCGTCGAGACCGCCCACGACAACGGGATGCGAGTGCTGTTCGACTTCGTCGCCAACCACACCGCGCGCGACCACGAGTGGTTCCGAGACGCGTATCAGAACCCCGACTCCCCGTACCGCGACCGCTTCGAGTGGCAGGAGTCCGGCGAGCCGGGCACCTACTTCGACTGGGAGCTGATCGCGAACCTGAACCACGCGAACCTCGACGTGCGCCGGTTCCTGCTCGACGTGATCGACGAGTGGGCGCCGCTCGTGGACGGGTTCCGCTGCGACATGGCGTGGGCCGTGCCCGACTCGTTCTGGCGCGAGCTCCGCGACCGGGTGAAAGCGAAGGACCGCGAGTTCCTGCTGATGGACGAGACGATCCCGTACATCCCCGGCTTCCACGAGGGGATGTTCGACGTCCACTTCGACGCGACGCTGTACTTCCAGCTCCGGCAGGTCGGCCGCGGCGCCGAGCCCGCCAGCACCGTCCTCGACGCGATCGACCAGCGCGCGGAGATCGGGTTCCCCGACCACGCCGGCTTCCTCCAGTACATCGAGAACCACGACGAGACGCGCTACCGCGTCGAGTGCGGGGACGCCGCCGCGGCCGCCGCCGGCGCCGCGACGTTCACCTTGCCCGGCGTGCCGATGGTGTACGCCGGCCAGGAGATCGGCCAGCGCGGTCGCCGCGACGCGATCGCGTGGGAGCACGCGCGCGACGAGGTCAGGGAGCGCTACGAGCGCCTGCTCGCGACCCGCGCCGACCACCCGGCGCTCGGTCCCGAGGGCGACCTCGAACGCGTCGGGTACCACGTCGCCAGCGGCGACCTCGACGAGCGGCCGATCGTCGCCAGCGGGAACATCCACCCCGACGACGTGGTGGCGTTCCGCCGCTCAACCGACGACGAGTCGCTGATCGTCGTCCTCAACTTCGCACCCGACGAGGCGAGCGTCGCCGTCGACGCCGCCCACGCGGACCGCGACCTCGTCACCGACGAGCGCTGCGTCGTCACCGACGGCGAGGGGACCGAGCGGATCCGCGCCGACGAGGTCGCGATCGTCCGAGAGACGGAGGAATGAGCGGCGGGAGCGCCTCCGAGGGATCTGGACCCGCGGTCCTCCCGGAGCGGACCGCCGCGCTCGTCGAGCGGGCTCGGGCCGACCGCGACGCCGCCGACGGTCGGTTCGAGGCGGCCAAATCGATCGCCGAACGGCTCGGCGCGCACCCGATCCGGGGGGCGGACGCGGACCCGGCGACCGACCCGCCGGCGGGCGTCGCCTTCGGCTTCTGGACGCCCGACCTCGTCGACGCCGGGGTTCCGGTCGAAGACGTGCGACTCGAGCTGTTCACGCCCCTGTCGGACGACGAGAACGGAGACGACCAGCGGGGGGAAGCGACGATAGACCCCGGCCGCGACGACCTCCGCGAGGTCGCGTTCCGCGTCGACCGGCTCCCGGTCGAGCGCGACGGCGAGTTCCACTGGGTCGCCGTCGAGGGGATCCCCGTTGGGACCCGCGACCGGCTCGGCGCGCTCTACCAGCTCGCGTACCGAACGCCCGACGGGGACGACGAGTGGGAGACGGTCCGTGACCCGCTCGCGTACTCGGTCCCGTTCGGGGCGTTCGCGCCCGCCGAGGCGTACGACTGGCCGCGCTTAGATGCGACGCGGCCCGACCGCGACCACTTCGCCTCGCTCGGGACCGGCGACGAGGCGCTCCCGACGACGGAAGACGACGGGCTCCCGCGGATAGACCCCGCGACGAGCATGCTGGAGATCCACCCCGGCACGTCGACCGAGCGCGGGTCCCTCGCGGCGCTCGCGGAGCGGTTCGAAGCGATCGGGGAGAAGCTCCGCGCCGGCGACCCGCTCGCCCCCCACGAGCGCAACTACGTCGGGTACGACGCGGTCCAACTCATGCCCGTCGAGCCGCTCACGCAGGCGTACGGGCGGCAGTGGTACTGGCGCCCCGGCGGCGTCGACAGCGAAACGCCGGACGGCGGCCTCGACCGCGAACGCGACGCGGAGCGCGTGACCGTCGGCGTCGAGCGCCCGGACCAGACCAACTGGGGGTACGACGTCGTCGTGAGCGCCTTCTCGGCCGCGAACCCGGCGATACTGGAGACGGGGCGCCCCGACGAACTCGTCGACCTCATCGCCGCCTGCCACGCGATGCCCGACCCGATCCGGGTCGTCTTCGACGTGGCGCTCGGGCACGCCGACGAGGCCGCGGCGGAGCTGCTCCCTGACCCCTTCTTCGAGGGGCCGGGGATGTACGGGCTCCACTTAGACTACCGACAGCCCGTGGTGCGGGCGATCCTCCTCGAACTCCAGCGCCGGAAGGCGAACTTCGGCGCCGACGGGATCCGCATCGACGGCGCGCAGGACTTCACCTACCACGACGAGGAGACCGGCGAGCAGGTCCACGACGACGCGTTCCTCGCCGAGATGGACCGGATGACACACGAGGTCGCCGGGACCGAGTTCCGCCCCTGGATGATCTACGAGGACGGCCGACCGTGGCCGCGCGAGGACTGGGAGCTGGCGTCGACGTACCGGACGCTGATCGACCGGCACCCGCACGCGTTCCAGTGGTCGCCCGTGACGTTCGCGCACAACAAGCCAGCGCTCCTGACGTTCTGGGTGACGAAGTGGTGGCGCATGCGCGAAGTCGGCGAGATGGGAAGCCAGTGGATCACCGGCGTCGCGAACCACGACACGCTGCGGCGCGGCTCGCAGGTCGAGGTGACCGACGACTGGAGCGGCGCGCTGATCAACCCGTACCTCGCCGACTCGCCGCCGGAGACGATCCGCGAGGCGTACGACAGCCCCGCCGCGCTGGTCTGGTTCCACGTCGCGATGCCGGGCGTCCCGATGGACTTCCTCCACGCGAACTACCGGGCGCCGTGGGGGTTCGTCCGGGACACCGACCCGACGTGGAACGTGAAAGTCGTCGCCGAGGAGGCGCCGTGGATCGACTGGCACGTGCCGGAGGGGGCGTACGGCGAGCGCGCCGCGTTCCCGCGGCTGAAAGAGCTCGGATTCGAGACGCGCGCCGAACTGAAGGAGTTCGTCACGACGCTGGCGGCCCTGATCGACGCGACGGACTACGACCTCGACCTCATCGCGGAGCTGCTGTCCGTCAAGGGGACGCCGCTCGCGGAGGGCGGTCGCGGCGACGCCGCCTCCAGCGACGCGCTCGCCGCGACCGACCTGCGGGCGTTCTCGTTCGCGTGGAGCGCCGACGTGGCCGAGTACCTCGTCTTGGACCGGTGGGAAGACGACCAGGGCGACGCGCGGACCGCGTTCGACCGCCGAGTCCGCGAGTTCCGGCAGGCGCGGCCCTGGCTCCGACGCGACGTCGATCCGAGCCGCGGCGAGGCGTTCGGCTACCGGCATCCGACGGAGGGGACCGTGGTGTACCAGGCGCTCAGACGCGATCCCGACGGGGACGAGGCGCTGCTCGTCGCCTGCAACGTGGAGGGAACCCCCGTCGAACTGTCGCCGACGAACGTCCTCGACGACCTCGGCGTGACGGCCGAGCGCGACGGAGGCGGCGATCCGGACGGAGCGCTCGACTGGGCCGTCGCCCTCGCCGCGCCCGACGCGAACGCGGCGGTCGGAGACGACGCGGGCCCCGTCACGCTCGAGACCGCGGACGCGGTCGTGTGGCGGGCGGACCGCGACGACTGAACCGGCCGCCCGGCCGCGACGCCCGAGACCCCCGCCGGACGCAACGCTTGAGTCGGTGGGGATCGCAGGGAGACGCATGCGATTCGATCGCTCCGCCGGCGTGTTCTGTCACGTCACCTCGCTACCGGGACGGCACGGGATCGGCGACCTCGGGGACGGCGCCGCCGCGTTCCTCTCGTTCCTCGGCGACGCCGACGTCGACTACTGGCAGATCTGCCCGGTCGGCCCGACGACGGACGGCGCCGGGGAGTCGCCGTACCAGTCGCCGTCGGCGTTCGCCGGCAACCCGCTCCTGATCGACCTCGACGGGCTCGCCGCCGACGGCTGGCTCGACGAGGCCGACCTCGAACCGGCGCCGGAGTTCCCGACCGACAGGGTCGACTACGCTGCGGTTCGGGAGTACAAGCTCCCGCTGTTGCGCACCGCCTTCGAGCGGTTCGACGAGGAGGCCGGGGAGGAGGCGGAAGCCGACCTCGACGCCTTCCGCGAGCGCGAGCCGTGGCTCGCCGACTACGCGCTGTTCCGGGCGCTCTCCGAGGCCCGCGACGAGGACACCTGGGTCGAGTGGCCGGAGCCGCTCCGGACGCGCGACCCCGAGGCGCTCGCGGAGGCTCGCGAGCGACACGCGACGGAGGTCCGGTTCCGGGAGTTCGTTCAGTGGACGTTCGACCGGCAGTGGCGCGACATGCGGGCCGTCGCGGCCGAGGAGGGCGTCTCGATCGTCGGCGACGTGCCGATCTACGTCGCGCTCGACTCGGCGGACGTGTGGGCGAACCCGGAGGCGTTCCGGCTCGACGAGTCGAACCGCCCGACCGCGGTCGCCGGCGTCCCGCCGAACCCGGGCGACGACGGACAGCGCTGGGGGAACCCCGTCTACGACTGGGAGCGGCTCGCCGAGCGCGACTACGACTGGTGGATCGCCCGGTTCCGCCGGCTGTTCGACCTCGCGGACGTGGCGCGGCTCGACCACTTCCTCGGGTTCGTGAAGTACTGGGCGATCCCGGCCGACCGCGACGACCCGGCGGCCGGCGAGTGGCGGGAGGGGCCGGGCCGCGACCTGTTCGAGACGGTGGAGCGCGAGCTGGGCCAGACGCCCTTTATCGCCGAGGACCTCGGCTTCGAGGAGCCGGCGATGGACGAGCTGATGGCCGAGTTCGGCTTCCCGGGGATGCGCGTCCCGCAGTACGCCGACTGGTGTCAGGAGGGGAACCCGTACCAGCCGATGCACTACCCCGAGGGCGTCGTCGGCTACACGTCGACCCACGACACGGACACGTGGGTCGGCTACTTCGAGGACCTCCCCGAGCGGCAGCGCGACTGCTTCCGGTACAACGTCGGCGCGGACGGCGACCGCGAGGTCGAGTGGGAGATCATCGACGAGGTGTGGGGCTCCGAGGCGGTGCTCGCGATGACGACGGTGCAGGACCTGCTCGGGCTCGGCAGCGAGGCGCGGTTCAACGAGCCGGGGACGATCGACGGCAACTGGGAGTGGCGCGTGACCCGCGACGCGCTCGACGACGCCGTCGCCGACCGGCTGTGGGACCTCGCCGGACGCCACGTGCGGTAGGCCGATGCTCGGTTGGGGCCTCTCGGACGGGTCGGTCCTCCACCTCGCCGTGATCGCTGTCGCGACCGGCGCCATCTGGATCGGGAGCAGCTGGCTGGAGGAGGCCGCGGAGACGCTCTCGGGATACTACGGGTTGCCGGCGGTGGTACAGGGGTCGATCGTCGTCGCCGTCGGATCGAGCTTCCCGGAGTTCGCGAGCGTCGTCGTCACCGCGGCCACCGGGATATTCGACATGGGCGTGGGGGCGCTCGTCGGCTCCGCGATCTTCAACATCCTCGTCATTCCGGGGCTCTCCGGGTTCGGCGCCGCCGACGACCTCGAGGCCAGTCGCGCGATCGTGTACAAGGAGGCGCAGTTCTACATGATCGCCGTGTCGGCGCTCGTCGTCACCTTCTCGCTCGCGGTCATCTACTTCCCCGTCTCGTCGGACCCGATCGTCGGGGAACTGACTCGGCCCGTCGCGGCGATCCCGCTGATGCTGTACGGGCTCTACCTGTTCATCCAGTACCAAGACGTCGACGACGCGGGGATCGATCGGATCCGGGAAGGGGTATCGATCCGGCGCGAGTGGGGGAAGCTCGCGGCCGGGTTGCTCGTCATCGGCGTCGCCGTCGAGCGGCTGGTCGCGTCGGTCGAGTCGCTCGGGTCGGCGTTCGGCGTGCCGGAGTTCCTCGCCGGCGTCACGATCGTCGCGGCGGCGACGAGCCTCCCGGACGCCCTCGTGAGCGTCCGGACGGCGCGCGAAGGGCGGGGCGGGACGAGCCTCGGGAACGTGCTGGGGTCGAACACGTTCGACCTGCTCGTCGCCATCCCGGTCGGGGTGTTGATCGTCGGGAGCGTCGACGTGAACTTCTCGACCGCCGTCCCGATGCTGGGCGTGCTCACCGTCGCGACCGTGTTGCTGTTCGCGGCGCTCCGGACGGACCTGTCGCTCACCGAACGAGAGTCGTCGGTGCTGCTGGTCGCGTACCTCCTGTTTATCGCGTGGGTGGTCGCAGAAACGGTCGGTGCGACGAGCCTGTTGCGGGGCGTGTAGACGGCTATCGGTTCCGACCGATGATGAAGTACAGCACGAGCCCGAGCAGCGGCGCGAGGAAGGCGACGATGGCCCACAGGAACGCGGGCTGGTCGCTGCGCTGCTGCGCGTCCGTGTAGATCCAGATGATGATTCCGATCTGTACGAGCAGCACCAGCAGACCGAACAGGAGGGCGATCCCGCCGGCCAGCGCCTCTTGAAGCAGTATCGGGGACATCGGGCGGATCCATTCGCGGCCGCGACAAGAGTCTTTGGGGTTCGCCCGCAGTCCCGCGGTCTCGACCGACCACACCGTTTTGTTCCGGCGGCGCCCTTACCCCGCATGGATCTGTCAGTCGACGCCGACCGCCTCCGCGCGGACATCGAGGCGAACGCGGCGTTCGGTCGAGTCGAATACGACGACCCGGCGAAACGCGGCCGGACGAATCGGACCGGGAGCGAGGCGAACAGCGCCGCGCGAGACCGGCTGGCGGAAGAGATGAAGGCTGCCGACCTCGACGTCGCCGTCGACGCGGTCGGGAACGTCCTCGGGACGTGGGTCTCCGACTCCGCGGACCCGACGGCCGCGCCCGTCGTGAGCGGGAGCCACCTCGACAGCGTCCCCGAGGGCGGGATCTTCGACGGCCCGCTCGGGACGTACGCCGCGCTGGAGGCCGTGCGCGCGATGCGTGAGGCGGGGGTCGAACCGACGCGCCCGGTGGGCGTCGTCAGCTTCACCGAGGAGGAGGGCGGAACCTTCGGGGACGGCCTGCTCGGCTCGGCGGTGGCGACCGGCGTGACGGACGCCGAGGACGCGCTCGCGCTCGAGAACGACGCCGGCGAGACGCTGGGCGAGGCGCTCGACCGGATCGGCTACCGCGGCGACGACGCGATCGACCCCGCGGACTGGGCGGCCTTTTACGAGCTCCACGTGGAGCAGGACACCGTCTTGGAGGAGGCGGACGCCGACGCCGGCGTGGTGACGACGATCACCGGGATCACACACTGCGAGGCGCGGATCGAGGGTGAGGCGAACCACGCCGGCGCGACCGCGATGGGCGACCGGACCGACGCGCTCGCGGCCGCGAGCGAGTTCGTCCTCGACGTGGAGGCGGCCGCGAACGCGGTCGTCGACGAGTCGAGCGCCTCCGCGGTCGGCACCGTCGGGTCGCTCTCCGTCTCACCGAACGCGACGAACGTGGTCCCGGGGCGGGTCGAGGCCGGCGTCGACGTGCGGGACGTCGAGGCCGAGTCGATGGAGACGATCGTCGCGGCCGCTCGCGAGGCGCTCGCCCGCCTGGAGCGCGAGCGCGGCGTCGAGACCGCGTTCGAGCGCCCCTTCAACGTGGCGCCCACGCCGATGAGCGAGCGCCTCCGGGGGGCCGTCCACGCCGCCGCGACCGATGCCGGCCGGACCGCGATCGACCTCCATTCGGGCGCGGCGCACGACGCGATGCGCGTCGCCCGCGTCACCGACGCCTCCCTGCTGTTCGCGCCCTCGCGAGACGGGATCTCACACAACCCCCGAGAGTGGACCGACTGGGAGGACTGCGCCGCCGCGACCGAGGTGCTGGCGGGGGCGTTAGCGCGGATCGCGGTCGACGGCGAGTAGGCGTCGCGGGTCGGCGGGCGCCGACGGCGTACCGTGGCCCACGGGGGCGATCGGGCGGGTCACAACGGTTTTGCCGATCGGCCGCGACCCACGAGCGTGAGACGCCCAATCGCGCTCGCCGCCGTCGCGCTCGGCGTCGTCGCCGCCGTCCTCGGGACGGTGGTGGGGACGACCGGCGTCCTCGGCGGCTGGCCCGACCTGCTCGGCTACTCAGCGACGCTCGTCGTCGGCCGGGCGCTGCTCGTCGTCGCGGTGGGGGCGCTGCTGTACGGGTCGTACCGCCTCGCGGTCGACGTCCTGATGCGGTCGGCCAACAAGCGGCGCGCGTACAACACGCGCAACCTCCTCCGGCTCGTCTTCGGCTTCTCGGGGACGGTGGCGACGCTCGCGGTGCTGACCGAGAACTGGCTCGGGCTCCTGTTCTCGCTGGGGGTGATCGGCTTCGCGGTCACGTTCGCGCTCCAGCAACCGCTCCTCTCGCTCATCGCGTGGGTGTACATCACGGTGAAACAGCCGTACGGCGTCGGCGACCGCGTCCGGATCGACGACGCGAAGGGGGACGTGATCGGGGTCGACTTCCTCGTGACGACGCTGTGGGAGATCAACGGTGAGCTCGTCACGACGAACCAGCCCTCCGGGCGGGTGGTGACGGTGCCCAACAGCGTGGTGCTCTCCTCGAACGTCGTCAACTTCGGCGGGGGCGGCTCCCCCTACGTGTGGAACGAGATCGGGATTCAGGTCGCCTACGAGACCGACCTTGACTTCGCGCGAGAGGTGATGGCCGAGGAGGCGAGCGACCTGCTCGGCGACGAGATGGCCGCCGGCATCGCGGCGTACCGAGAGGCGCTCGCCGAGACGCCGGTGGAGCTGGAGGTGCACGACCGCCCGACGGTGAACGTGACGCAGGGCGAGTCGTGGGTGGAGCTCCGCGTGCGCTACCTCACCCACCCGCGTCAGGGACAGCGCGTGAAAAACCGGCTGTACGAGCGGATCCTCGAGCGGTTCAACGACGCGCCCGACCGCGTGGCGTTCCCGGTGAGTCGGAGCCGGTAGCGGATCGAAGGTCGAACCGGCGGCGACGACCGCCTCGGAGACATTTATATAAGTCAGCCACGTTTTCGTGAGCGATCCTTCGATATTCTCGTGAACCGGCCGGGGTGGAAACGGTCGTCTTCGAACCTCTAGAGGGGTTTTACCGAGATTCATGGTAACAAACCACACAATACATTTATATACTCTCGAGACTTACTATTGGTTAACGAATCGGCGCGCCCGACACCAGTATTTTGTTCGGGAGTTCGATCGGAGAGAACCCATGACAGAAACACGCACGCGAGACTACGGCGGAGAAACGGAACAAGAGCGAACGACTCGGAACCGAGCGGTCGAGACGGAGTCGGCCGAAGAGGAGTCGACGGCGGCGGAGCGGACCACGACCTGCCCGGAGTGCGGCGGGAGCCTCATCAGTGATACGGAGCACGGCGAAACGGTGTGTGACGACTGCGGGCTCGTCGTCGAGCAGGACTCGGTCGACCGCGGGCCGGAGTGGCGCGCGTTCAACTCCGGCGAGCGGGACAGCAAGTCCCGCGTCGGCGCCCCGACGACGAACATGATGCACGACAAGGGGCTCTCGACGAACATCGGCTGGCAGGACAAAGACGCCTACGGCAAGTCGCTGTCCAGCCGCCAGCGTCAGAAGATGCAGCGGCTCCGCACCTGGAACGAGCGGTTCCGCACCCGCGACTCCAAGGAACGGAATCTCAAGCAGGCGCTGGGCGAGATCGACCGCATGGCCTCGGCGCTCGGCCTCCCGGACAACGTCCGCGAGACCGCGTCGGTCATCTACCGCCGCGCGCTGAGCGAGGACCTGCTCCCCGGCCGCTCCATCGAGGGCGTCGCGACTGCCTCGCTGTACGCGGCCGCCCGGCAGGTGGGGAACCCGCGGAGCTTGGACGAGTTCACCGCCGTCTCCCGCGTCGACAAGATGGAGCTCACCCGGACGTACCGTTACGTCATCCGCGAGCTCGGCCTCCGCGTCCAGCCCGCTGACCCCGAGAGCTACGTCCCGCGGTTCGTCTCGCGGCTGGAGCTCTCCGAGGAGACGCAGCGGCTTGCCCGCGAGCTCCTCGACGGCGCGAAGGAGTCCGGCATCACGAGCGGGAAGTCACCGGTCGGGCTCGCCGCGTCCGCGGTGTACGCGGCCGCGCTCCTCTCGAACGAGAAGGTGACACAGAGCCAGGTGTCGGAGGTCGCCGACATCAGCGAGGTCACCATCCGGAACCGGTACAAAGAGCTCCTCGAAGCGAGCGAGGGAGTGGCGGCCTGAGACGCCGGGGGGCACCGGACGCTCCCACCGGCGCCCGCGACAGACGAGATTCTCTCCGGACGGTTTTCCGATCTGTGATTCTCGGTTACTCTTTCGACTCTTTTCCCTCCGAATAGCTTCGCCGAGCCGCCGCGACCGCCGTCTCGATCTCCGTCGCGGCGGCCCGCGCAGTGACGTGTTTCTCGCCACGCGTGGCGCGTTGCTCGCCACGTACGTTTTTAACCCGGCCGCGTGTACGAGAGTCCATGGTGGATGCGTTCGTCAGACTCGTCTGTCCGGAGTGCACCAAGGAGTGGCAGGACAACCCCGCGGATTTGCAGGATCTCCGCTCTAATTTCAGCTGTCCCGACTGCCACGCGACCCGTCGGCTGACGGAGTTCATGCGAACGGAGCGTGATCTCGAGGCCGTCAAACAGTTCCAATAATCCCCGCTCGTCGAGCGCGCGAAGACGGAATCATTCCGATCCGGCCGGCAGAATCGTTCCGAGCCGGCGGGCAGAACCTTCCCGATCGATAACCCGAAAAGACCCGTCTACGCCTCGTAGCCGTCGAATACGCGAAGTCCCATGGTAACGTGACTCAAGATAGTAATATAAACCTCCGGTAGCAAAGGACTGTTACTCATGAAGAAGCAGGAGCTCATCCATCTTCACGGCCTTCTCGCGGAGGTACGAAAACAGTGCGAGTTCTGGAACGAGGATATCGACCTCGAGGCCTACGAGGAACTCGGCGTCAAACCGACATCAATTCACAAGTCGAAAACAGACCACAAAGCGGCCGTTTTTAAGCTGACCGAGGGGATCACGGAGCCGATGGAGGAGTCCGAATCGGAGCCGCTGGCCCCGACTGCAGACTGAGACTTCGCTCTCGTTCCGACCGTTTGTCGACCGCCTAGCGACGGCTCCGTTCCTCCCGTCTCACCATCGGCGCCGCCGGCCCTCCCCGGCGCGCCGCGGTCCGCGGAGCTCCCGCGGGCCGTCGACGCGCTACGGCTCCTCGTCCGGGGCGTCCGATTCGTCCGCGTCCTCGCGCTCCTCGTCCGACTCGATCTCCTCGACGTCGAGGACCGTTAACGGGATGTTTCGGAGTCGCTGGCCGATCTCCTTTCGCGCGACCCGACTGGCGTGTTCGGCGCGTTCGACGTTGAACACGTCCATGCTGAGCTCGAGCGCGACGAGCGCCTCGTCGGCGGCCACGAACGCCGGCGGCAGCTCCTCTCCCGCGGGCGACGTGCGGGTCCCGGTGTCGATCTCCACGTAGCTGAGGTCCGGATTCAGCATCTCGCCGGTCTTCGAGATCGCGATCCGGACGGCTTCGTCGGCGGTCCCGACGTCGTACACGGGGACGGCGGCCTCGACGACGACTCGGCAGTCCATCACGGTGACACGTACCACACGAGCGAATATGAAACTTCGGCCGACAGGTCGAAACGTCGAAACGTCAGAGCGGGGATGCCGCGGAGCGACGGGGTCGCCGACCGCGTGCGCGACCCTCCGGATTCACTCGCCGCCCGCGCGGAGGTAGTAAAACACGTACGTCTGGGCGTACCCGGCGTACTCGCCGCCGAAGCGGTCACGGATCGCCCGCGACGTCTCGGCGTAGTTGCCGCGCTCGCAGTCGGGGTAGTACTCTTCGATGGTCGTCCGGATCCAGGTGTCGAGCGGGACCGCCTCGAGGAAGCCGAGCGAGAACAGTAGCACGCAGTCGGCGACTTTGTCCCCGACGCCGACGAACCGCGTCAGCGACTCGCGCGCCTCCTCGTACGGGAGGTCCGCGGCCGCCAGCGGATCCGCTTCGCCCGACGCGACCATCGCGGCCGTCCGCTGGACGTAGGGCGCGCGGTAGCCCAGCGAGAGATCGCGCAGTTCCTCCTCCGATCGGGCGGCGAGCTGCTCGGGCGTCGGGAACGCGCGGTACGCCTCTCCGTCAAGTTCGACGGCGTCGCCGTACGTCTCCCGGAGGCGGCGCTGCATCCCGTGGATCCGCGCGACGCGCATCTGCGCCGAGCAGATAAAGGAGATCAGACACGGGAACACGGGGTCCCGCGTGAGCCGCATCCCCTCGTACGCGTCGTACGCCCGTTCGAGGAGCGGGAGGTCCGGGGTCGCGTCGAGGATCGCGTCGAGGTCGTCGTCGAGCCGGAACAGGTGTTCGAGGAGCGGGACGGCGTCGGTCGTCGACTCCCAGCGGAGCGTCCCCTCGTGGACGCCGCCCTCTTGTCTGACCCGCAGGGGGACGCGCTCGTCGACGACGCCGGGGATCGGGGCGACGACGGTCTCGTACCACTCCTCGCCGCCGTGGGCGTGGAGGTCGGCGTAGGTGTCGCCGTCGGCGCGGTTCCACAGGTAGCTCTGCCCGCTCTCGACGGTCGCCTGGAGGTCGAACGCGCCGGACAGGTCCGCGACGTCGATTGCGCCTCGTTCCATTACGAACTGGGTTGGGTCGCGACCGTATTCGCGTTTCGGTACCGGCGGCGCCGGGACCGCGAGCCTGCCGACGCCGACGGAACGCCGGCAACGCCGAGGGGCGAAGGGGGGTTTTTGCCCGGTCGCCACGTAGCGAGGGTATGCCGACGTACCGCCGGACGACCCGCGTTCCCGCACCCATCGACGAGGTGTGGGCGTTTCACTCCACGATCGACGGCCTCCGCGAGCTCACGCCGGACTGGATGAACCTCCGCATCGCCGGCGTCGAGGGGCCGGACGGGGAGCCGGACCCGGAGGTGCTCGCCGAGGCGTCGCGGATACGGATGTCGATGCGACCGTTCGACGTCGGCCCCAGACAGCGATGGGTCTCTCGGATAGTGGAGCGAGAGCCCGACGGCGACGCGCCGGTCGATGAGAGCGCACGCTTCGTCGACGAGATGGTCGGCGGTCCCTTCCGACGGTGGGAGCACACCCACGCCTTCTACGCCGACGGCGAGGAGACGCTCCTCGTCGACACCGTTTCGTACCGGCTGCCGCTCGGTCCCCTCGGCGACCTCGCCGGACCGTTCGCGAAGGTCGGATTCGAGGGGATGTTCCGCGACCGGCACCGACGAACGATCGCTCGGTTCGAGTCGTAACGGCCGGGAGAACAGGCGGTTCTCGATGTCAGGCGGGAGCGGTCGCCGCCTCCGTTCCGAAGGAGAGCTCGAACACCGCGCCGCCGTCGTTGTGGACGTCCAGCTCCCACCCGTGCGCGTCGGCGATCCGGTCGACGATCGCGAGTCCGAGCCCGGAGCTCCCGGCGGTCGAGAACCCCGAGTCGAACAGCGAGTCGCGCGCCTCGGGCGGGACCCCCGGCCCGTCGTCGGCGACGACCAGCCCGCGCGCGCCGGAGCGGTCCCCGTCAGTCCCGACCTCGATGGTGACGTCAGGGCCGCCGTGGTCGACGGCGTTCCGGAAGAGGTTCTCGAAGAGCTGTCGCAGGCGGCCGGGATCGGCCTCGATGTGACCGACGTCGTCCCCGACCGCCAGTGTCGCTCTCGGCGCTCTGACCGAGTTCCAAGCGTCCTCGGCGATCGACGCCACCGGGACGGACTCCGTCTCGTCGATCGCGTCGCCGCGCTTCGCGAGCATGAGCAGGTCGTCGATGAGCGTCTCCATCCGGAGCACCGCGCGCTCCATCGCCTCGTACTTCGGCCGGGCGACGTCGTCCTCGACGAGGTCGAGGTATCCGGAGAGGACGTTGAGCGGGTTCCGGAGGTCGTGCGAGACGACCGCGCTGAACTGCTCGAGCCGCTCCGTCTGGCGGCGGAGTTCGAGCCGGCGCTCGTTCCGCGCGATGGTGTGAGCGATCAGGTCGCCGAAGGTACGGTACGCGGCGACCTCCTCTTCGGTCCACGCGCGGGAGTCGTCGGCCTCGAACGCGAGGACGCCGATCAGCTCCCAGTCGCTGACGAGCGGGACGTGGACCGTCGCCGGCGAGGGCTCGGTATCCGCGCTCCTCTCGTCCGCGCCCTCGGCGGGGACCGGCGGGCGAACGACGTTCTCGAACGTGGAGAGCCCCTCCGGGTCGGGGAACGCCGCGAACGGTTTCGGGCCGGGATCGCACTCGCCGGACGACCAGTGATACGCCGGCTCGAACGCGTCGCCGTCCTCCAGATAACAGACGATTCGATCGACCCCGACCTGCCGACCGACGTTCTCCATCGTCCAGACGATCTTCGTCTCGACCTCGTCCGACCGGGTGCTCATCAGGGTCGTTCCCGCGTCCAGCAGCACTTCCCGGAGCCGCGCGACGTCGTCAGAGCCGAGCCGGGTCAGCGCGGGATCGATCCCCTCTCGAAGCCGCTCGACGAGGGGCTCGGTCGCGGCACCGTCCGGTTCGGTTCCAGATCGGCCGTCGCGTTCGACGGCGACGACGTCGTCGACGCCCGTGTCGAGGACCGCGCGGAGCGTTTCGATCCCCGGATCCTCGACGGCGACGACGACCGGGACGCTCTCTGGTGTCGCCGCGAGGCGATCCCCCACGACGCCCGTCTCGAGGGCGTCGCTCGTGGTGACGATCCCGCAGACGTCGGCCAGCGGCGAGGGAGCGTCCTCCGCGACAGCCGCCAACTCGGGGGGAGCGATCGGCCGATACCCCACCGACCCGGACCCGCTCCACGCGGCCTCCACCGCGTCGGCGACGCGGTCGCGCACGTCCGTGTCCTCGCCCACGTAGGCGACGACTGAACGACGGTGCATACGGGAACGCGTCGACGGCCGTATTTCAACGTTGACGCGCGAATATCGGCCGTGAGAACGTCAGCCGGTCGTCCCCGTCGACGTCAGCGCGATCCCGGCGAGGACGACGGCGCCGCCGACCAGCGTGACCGGCGTCGGCACTTCGGCCAGGACGAGGAACGCGAGCACCGTCGCGCCGACCGGTTCGCCCAGCAGCGACACGGACGCCACGCTCGACTCGACGTGCGCGAGCGCCCAGTTGAGGACAGTGTGCCCGAGCAGCCCCGGCCCGAGCGCGAGTCCGGCGAAGAGCGCCCACTCGCGAGACGGGTACCCCGTCAGCGGGTGGCCTTCCGCGAGGACGAGCAGAAAGAGCGAGACGGTACACACCCCGTAGACGACGACCACGTACGGAACGAGCGAGACGCGCTGCCGAAGCGCTCGCCCCGCGAGGACGTAGCCGGCCGCCGTCACCGCGCCGAACAGCGCCAGGCCGTTTCCGTAGAGCGGTCGGGGGCCGACGAGCACCCCGCCGAGGAGGTCGCCGAGGGACATCGCGACCATCCCCGCGATCGCGACCGCGATGCCGACGGCCATCCGGCGGGTCACTCGCTCCCTGAGGAGCACCCATGCGCCGAGCGCGACGAACACCGGCTGCGCCTGAACGAGCGTGACGCTCGCCGCGACGCTCGTCCACTCCAGGCTCTCGAACCACGCGGCGAAGTGGAGCGCGAGCGCGACACCGGACAGCGTCGCGAACGCGAGGTCGCGGCGCCCGATGCGGGCGAGGTCGGCTCGATACCGCCAGAGCGCGACCGGGAGAAGCGGCAGCGTCGTGAACAGCACCCGATAGAACGCGGCCACCGAACTCGGCGCCTCGCTGAGCCTGACGAGGATTGCCCCGGCGCTCACGGCGACGACCGCGGTCGCGAGAGCCGCGGCCGGTGAGACGCGCGGGTCGGTGGCCATCCCTCTGTCGAGGGGTTTTGGCGCCCGTGGCTTACCGGTTTCGGGACGGAGCGGCGTGCCCGGCGACGTCCCGACGGAGATTTGCGACTCCGGTCCGAACGTCGACGCATGTGCGCAGACACGTTCGGCGTGGGAGTCCATCTCACCGAGGAGGAGCTCCAGTTCGTCGTTCATGTCCCGTCGGACGTCGATTCCGGATGGACCGATCCCGAGGCGTTCCAGTCGCTCGTCGCCGAGACCGTCTGGGACCTGCTCGATCAGCAGACCGTTCTCGGCACCATCGCCGACCGATTCGAAGCGGGGGACACGGTCACGCTCGGCACGGTCACCCTCGATCCGGACGGTACCCTCGTCTCACACGACCTCGACGTTCCGAGCGGACTATCGAACGATCAGACGGAGTGACGCAGAGGAAACGACCGCGTCGGTGGTTCACCCGTCGTCGGTTTCGGCTCCACCGTCCGCGTCGGCTTCCGATCTACCGCCCGCATCGGTCTCGTCCGACGACGCGAGAGCGGCGCCGACAACCCACATCCGGTCGGGGTCGTACGCGGTGAGGTCGTACCGCGTCGGACCTACCGTCTCTCCCCACGTGTCGAGCACGCCGAGTCGCACGAGCCCAGATAATGCCGCGCCGAGCGTTCGCGGCGTCGTCTCCGGGTCGGAAAGAGCTGCGTGTACCTGTCGGGACTGCGGGTAGTTCCGCGTACAGCGCTCTACCCCCTCTCGCGCCTCCGCCCAGTGACGACGCACGTACCCGAACGTTGTCGGGTCGTCCCGCCGCAGTCGGTCCACGGTCTCCGCGACGGGGTGGTCGACGCGTTCCACGTCCTCAATCGGGTCGAACAGCGAACGGATTCCCGTAGCCACTTCGGGACCATACGAACACCCGACGACGATGTCGTCGACGCCGGACAGCTCTCGCAGTGACGCGATGAACGACCGGGTCGCAGAGACCCCTCGGTCTGTCACTACCGGGGTGATGTCGTCCACGATCATCGAAAGCGGTTCACCCGCCGCGTCGTCGACGTGCGTCGAGACGGCGTCCGTCACGCGATCAAGCGTTGCAGACGCGTCGAGCACCGTGTACGCGAGTCGCCCTCCCGGAACGACCTGCGTCGTCGCCGTCGCTCCGCGGGTGGTGTCGCCCGCGGAGACGATCGCCTCCCGAGCCGGTCCCGAGTTAGGCGAACTCCGCCACCCGCGTCGCCACTCCTCGATTCCGGTTCCGAACAGCACGGTGATTACGCGCCCCGACGATGCGCCGTCCCGGACCGGTGGCTGTCCCGTCGCGGACAGTCGCACAGAGACGTTGTGCATGGACTCCGTCGGAACAGCCATCTATACCATTAGGTTCAGCGACAAAATTGATAAACTTATGGGTGACCTTCTCAATATTGAAATTCGCTTCCGTCGCGCCGCGGTCGCTCAACGCGCTTACGGCTGACGAAAGAGTTGGGCTGTCGCTAGGTCGGCAATCGAATCCACCCGCAGTCCAACCGGACTGCAGGTGTGTGTGGAGCTATCGCTCCGAATGAATAATCAGTATGAGTGGGCAGGCGGCGAACCGCGGTTCCCAGAGGATCGCTCACTCCAGTACTTCCCGGTACGCTGGTGGGCTTAACTTCCGTGTTCGGAATGGGTACGGGTGTTCCCCCACCGCTCTGGCCGCCTTTACGCTGACGCTCGGACTCGAACCGAACCTCCCTACACGTCTGTGTAGCGAGACGCCTGTGTCAGTGGTCCCGATCTCCCGATCGGCCGACCGTGTATACGTGCGATCCAGTTACCGCCTGAACTCATGCGAGTGTGGTGTCAGTGCCGTATGATTGTGGCTT
>NZ_MWTH01000010.1:0-3429 GCF_059752395.1 Halorubrum sp. B53
CGGCCAGGTCTCGGTGGTAGATTTGAGCCCCGATCATTTTGGGCGCCTCAAACCTCGGCCGGTAAGCTGTTACGCTTTTCTTAGAGGGTAGCTGCTTCTAAGCTCACCTCCCGGCTGTTTAGGGCTTGAGACCACCTTCGAATCGCACTTAATCTACACTTTGGGACCTTAACCCGGCTCTGGGTTGTTCCCCTCATGGTGCACAGGCTTACCCCGCACACCGGACTCCCTTCGTCTACAGCGCCTGCGGGTTTGGAGTTTGACAGGATGGCCGACTCCTCTCGGAGGCGGGTCATCCAATCGGTAGCTCTACCCCGCGGGCTACCTCGGAAGAGGTCATGCTTCGACATGTTTCGGTTGGAACCAGCTGTTGCCAGGCTCGATGGGCCTTTCACCCCTATGCGCAGATCACGAGAGGATATTGTAGAATACCACCTCTAACGGGCCTCCACGTGGCTTTCGCCACGCTTCACCCTGCCTGCGTATAGATCGCCTGGTTTCGGGTCGCACCCAATTGACTCCCCGCGCTTGAACACGGTGGCCCTCGCACGTATGTGCTGCGGCCGTATCGGTTTCCCTGCGCCTTCCTCGGTTCACGAGTTAGACTTGCCAATCAAGTGCACTCCCTGGGTCGTTTTTCAAAACGCACGACACGACGCCGGCTCGATTCTCTTCCTACTGGAGGATCGCTCCTCGGTCGTTTTGAGAATCGCCTTGTACGCCCTGTCGCTCGATCGCCAGCTGATTTCAGGCCCTATTGCACCGCCCTTCTCGGGGTGCTTTTCAGCGTTCGCTCACGCTACTTGTTCGCTATCGGTCTCGAGGAGTGTTTAGCCTTCTCAGGGGATGCCTGAGTTGTTCACAGAGGATATCCGACCCCTGCTACTCTGGTATTGACGCCAACGGTACTGCACTCTCGTACGGGGTTGTCACCCTGTGTCACGCTCCGTTCCAGGAGACTTCTGAGAGTGGGTCGCGTTTTGGTTGTCAACCCGAACACCACATTGGTCCGAAGACCTTCGGTTTGGGCTGTGTCGCGGTCACTCGCGGTTACTAACGACATCGCTATTGCGTTCTTTTCCTTCCCTTACTGAGATGTTTCAATTCAGGGAGTTCCCTATTGCGCGTGGCAATTGTAAACGGATTCCGATTCGGAGATCTCATGTTCTTTCCCTCCATGCGGGTCCCATGAGCTTTTCGCAGCTTGGCACGTCCTTCGTCGGCTCTCGAGCCGAGCCATTCACCAGCTGGCACAGTAGCCAGTAGTGTGTTGGACGGTTCCGTAAGGAACCTCCAACGGTGTCAAGTGACGTAGTGTCACCCGACTGTATATGGTTCACTGACGTTCCACGAACTCGTATGAGTTCAGTGGACGTCTGGATCGCACGTATACACGGTCGTCATCGAATCGCCCTGGCGGGGCGTTCGTCGAACCCTTCCCATCCGCGGTTTCCCGGGATGGTGCATCGGTCGTCGTAACCCAACGGAATCGCGTCGCCCACTTAAGGGGACGGATTCGCGCTGGGGGACATGGACTCACTGGGATTCGAACCCAGGGCATCCTCCTTGCAAGGGAGGCACTCTACCGCTGAGCTATGAGCCCACCTTCCCGTGAGGGAAGGGGTGGTCTGCGCGTGTGTGTGTAGTGTGAGCCGTGGTAGTTCGTCGGTGTCCAGGGCGGTGGGTGATCGGACACGTGACCGTGCATGAATAGTGACCGTCTCGAGAGACGGTCGAAAGGTGAGCTCCCGCGGAGCGGGAGTCTCGGGTCTGTGGAGGTGATCCAGCCGCAGATTCCCCTACGGCTACCTTGTTACGACTTAAGCCCCCTTGCGAAGCCCAGATTCGACTCGTGTAACGAGCCTCATCCGGACCTCACTCGGGTGCTTTGACGGGCGGTGTGTGCAAGGAGCAGGGACGTATTCACCGCGCGCTTATGACACGCGATTACTACCGAATCCAGCTTCATGTGGGCGAGTTGCAGCCCACAATCCGAACTACGATCGAGTTTCTGAGATTACCGTCTCCTTTCGGAGTAGGAACCCTTTGTCTCGACCATTGTAGCCCGCGTGTTGCCCAGCACATTCGGGGCATACTGACCTACCGTTGCCCGTTCCTTCCTCCGTGTTGGCCACGGCGGTCTCCCTACTGTCCCCAGCCACTTCGCAGTGCTGCTGGCAAGTAAGGATGCGGGTCTCGCTCGTTGCCTGACTTAACAGGACGCCTCACGGTACGAGCTGACGGCGGCCATGCACCTCCTCTCTGAAACTCGGATAAGGTCATCAACCTGATCGTCATTATTACAGTCGATGCTGGTGAGATGTCCGGCGTTGAGTCCAATTAAACCGCAGGCTCCTCCGGTTGTAGTGCTCCCCCGCCAATTCCTTTAAGTTTCATCCTTGCGGACGTACTTCCCAGGCGGCCTGCTTAGCGGCTTCCCTACGGCACAGCACCCACTCGTAGTGGGAGCCACACCTAGCAGGCATTGTTTACGGCTAGGACTACCCGGGTATCTAATCCGGTTCGAGACCCTAGCTTTCGTCCCTCACTGTCGGATCCGTCTTCGCGACGTGCTTTCGCCATCGGCGGTCCGTCCAGGATTACGGGATTTCACTCCTACCCCGGACGTACCCGTCGCGCCTTCCGGTCCCAAGCCACACAGTTTCTACCGGACGCCCACCCGTTGAGCGGGTGGATTTTCCGATAGACTTGTGCGGCCAGCTACGGACGCTTTAGGCCCAATAAGATCGGCCATCACTCGGGCTGCCGGTATTACCGCGGCGGCTGGCACCGGTCTTGCCCAGCCCTTATTCGTCCACCTCCCTACGGTGGACAAAAGCGTAGGCTCTATGCCTACGCACTTGGGATTCCCTTATCGCACTGTCGTGCAGTGTAAAGGTTTCGCGCCTGCTGCGCCCCGTAGGGCCCGGAATCTTGTCTCAGATTCCGTCTCCGGGTTCTCACTCTCATGACCCGTACCGATTATTGGCACGGTGGGCCGTTACCCCACCGTCTACCTAATCGGCCGCAGCCACATCCTTCGGCGCCGGAGCGTTTGGCACAGTCCTCATTCCAGGTGGACTGTGGTATCTACTATTAGCCTCAGTTTCCCGAGGGTATTGTAGTCCGAAGGGTAGTTTGGCCACGTGTTACTGAGCTATTCGCCACGAGTCTGAACTCGTGCGACTAGCATGGCTAAATCGAATCCCAATAGCAATGGCCTCCGGCAGGATCAACCGGAATGTATAACCTCTGAACCTGGTTCCCGGCTCAGAGGGGGTGTTGGCGGGTTTTGACTCGCGGTGAGTCAAAACACCATTGCATGGTCTATATGGTGTCCGAGTCACCCAGCGACCTGGATGACACCGAACTACCATGGCTCACATCAGATTTCCTCTTACGCCGGAGCGCAGGGGGCGAAATCCTCAT
>NZ_MWTH01000011.1:0-24224 GCF_059752395.1 Halorubrum sp. B53
TGATTGCTGGGAGTCCACATCAAAGCCCTACCCTCAACGAGCGAACCCCGTATGGGGTGAGCGAAGTAGGGTAGGGTAGTTTACTCCCACGTCACCCGCAGCATTCAGTCCCAGGTTACCCACAGCAGGAACGCCAGCGCGACCGTCTGGAACACGTGGACGACGACGTTCGCCCGCCACGCCAGCGACGGCATGTCGGTCGCGAACCAGCCGGCGAGCACGGGATGGTATACGTAAAAATACAGCGAGAGCGCGTTCTGCGCTAAGAGTACGACGCCGAACGCCGCCAGCCCTATCGAGTGTTTCGACCGGAACGTCAGGTAGTTCCGCGCCCACACCCACGTGAGCGCGACCAGCATCGCGACGTTGACGGCGACGCTCACGCGCGCGACGTCTACCCACCGCATCGCTCACACCCCGCGAGCGCCGGCGCGGTCACACCGCGGGCCCGTGGCGGTCATAGCGCGAGCCCCTCGGCGATCTCCTCGACGAGGTCCCAGTGCCGACGGGTCCCCTCCGTCGGGTAGTACACCGTGCCGTAGCCGTCTCCGGTGCGCTCGACCACGTCGTGGTCGCGGAGCACATCCAGGTGGTGTCGCACCGTCGTGTAATCGAGACCGAGGTGCTCGGCCAGCTGGTTCGCGTTCCGCGGGCGATCGTCGATCGCCCTGAGGATCCGGACTCTGTTCGGGCCGCCGCGGGTGCCGGTGAGCACGTACCAGAGGGCGGCCTCCATGTCCGAACTGAGGGGCTCGCGGCGCCTAAACCTACCGCCGGAGGAAGCGTTCACGCCCGACTCGGCCGTCTCACGAGGGGGTTCGGAGCCGGCGGCGCTCCCGGTCGACGCGTCGCCTCACGGGCTCGTCTCGGCGACCCGTAGGGTCGCCCCGCTCAGCACGTCGATGCCGACCGCGATGTCGTCCTCGACCACGTCGAAGGTGCTCGTGTGGTGGCCGCCCGGGTGATCGGTGCCGACGCCGACGTAGCAGGCGAGCCCGCCGTTCTCCTGGACCGCCTGCATCAGGTAGGTGGCGTCCTCGGAGCCGCCGAGGTCGTCGCTGTCGACGACGTTCGTGACGCCCGCGGTGTCGCCCGCGACGTCGCCGACGATCCCGGCGAGGGCGGCGTCGCTGGTCGCGCTCGGGGCCTCCCCCTTCGTTGCCACGTCGACCTCGCAGTCGTGCATGCCGGCGGCCGACTCCAGGATCCGGTCGGCGTGGTCGGACATGTACGCGGCCAGCTCCGTCGTCGCCCCCCGGAGCTCCCCCTCGATGTACGACTCCTCTGGGATGATGTTCGTCGCGGTGCCGCCGCCGACGAGCCCGGCGTTCACCCGGGTCGGCCCGTCGGCGTGGCGGGGGATCGCGTAGAGGTTCTGTATCGCCGCCGCCATCGCCTGCACGGCGTTGCGCCCCTGCTCGGGCCGCGCGCCGGCGTGGGCCGGTGCGCCGGTGAACTCGGCGAGGAAGTGCCGGACCGCGAGGAACCCCTCGACGCCGCAGACGACCTCGCCGGAGGGGTGGTCGAGGCCGACGTGGACCGCGTAGAGATAGTCGACGTCGTCGAGGTGTCCGGACTCGGCCATCGGCTTCCCGCCGGCGACCTGCTCCTCGCCGGGCTGGAAGAACACCTTCAGCGTGCCGGAAAAGTCGGAGTCGAGCACCGCGTCGAGCGTCCCGAGCCCCATCGTCGCGTGGGCGTCGTGACCGCACGCGTGCATGAACCCCTCGTGCTCGGAGCGGAACCCCTCGGCGACCGGCGCGTGGCCGGCGTCCTCGGACTCGCGGATCGGCAGCGCGTCGATGTCGACGCGGACCCCGATCACGGGGCCGTCGCCGCGCTCGACGACGGCGACGCAGCCGGTGTAGCCGCCCGAGAGCTCGTCGACGACGTCCGGGTCCGCGCCCGCGTCGCGGGCCCGTCGCTCCCACTCGGCGAGCTCGTCGTCGTCGGGGACGTTCATCCGGTCGTCGGTCGCGAGGGCGTCGCGCCCGACGTACAGCTCGGTCAGGTCGCGCTCCCGGAGCTCCCCGACGATCCGGGCGGTGGTGTAGAACTCGCGCCACGCCGGCTCGGGGTGGCGGTGGAGATCGCGGCGGAACTCGCGGTACGCGTCGGATTCGAGCGCGCTCATAGCCGAAGGTGGCCGCGAGCGTGCTTAAAAGGTCGCGTGGCGGAATCGGGCGGTCGCGGTCGCCGAGCGCCCCCGCTCGGCGGTCGAACCGATCAGTCCCGGCGGTGACCGAGCGGCTTCTTCTGATCGACCTCGACCTCAACGTGGATCGAGTCGGGGAAGTCGCGGCCGACGACCTCGCGGGCGATGTCGTCGGCGCCGTGGATCTCCATCGAGCGCTTGTAGACGGAGTAGCTCCACGGGGAGAACTCGTCGCCTGCGCGGAGTTGTTTATAAAGGGGTACGCGGACGGTCTCGGCGGGCGCGGCGTGCGGGCCCTTACACTCCGCGCCCTTCCGTTCGAGGGTCGACTTGAGCTCCTGGACCGTCTCGGCGAGCACGTCGCGGTCGCCGGAGGCGAAGGAGAGTTTCGTGACGAAGGTCATGGCTGGGGGGTCGTCCGCCCATGGTTGCCGGAGGAGTAAAAACGCATCTACCCGCGAGTCCGCGGGATCGGCGGCGATCCAGCTCGATCGGGGATCCGTCCCCGGCCCCTGCGTTCGGAACTCCGACACGCTCTTTAAGGGTGCTCGCTTACCTGACGGTAATGACGGTCGAAGCGACCAGCGCTGGAGCCATCCTCTTCCGCGACACCCGCGGCGAACGGGAGTACTTGCTCCTGAAGAGCCGACCGGGGGACTGGGAGTTCCCCAAAGGCGGGGTCGAGGGGGACGAGGAGCTCCAGCAGACGGCGATCAGGGAGGTGTCGGAGGAGGCCGGGATCGAGGATTTCCGGCTCATCGACGGCTTCCGCAGGGAGTACGACTACGTGTTCGAGGCGAACGGCAAGACCATCCACAAGACGGTTCACCTGTTCATCGCGCGCTCGTTCGAGGCGAGCGCCGAGATCTCGAACGAGCACCGCGACCTGCAGTGGCGCGACTACGACCAGGCGCTCAACACGATCACCCAGAACGGGCCCCGCGAGATCCTCGATGACGCCCACGACTACCTCGACGAGCGGAAAGACGAGGAGACCGGCGACTACGTTTGAGCGGCCGCTCCGCTCCGAAACGGGCGAGCGCCGAGCCGGCGACGGCGCCCGGCTGGCCGCGGGGGCGACTCGCGTTCCGGCGGTTCGTTTTTAAACGGTCCCGCACTACTGCAGCCGTGACTCCGGACGCCGAGTTCGGCTACGAGCTCCTCGTCTGCCGGTACGCCGAACTGGCGTGGCACCCGAGCGACGGCGCGCGCCCCGCGCTCGTCGCCCGCCAGCTCGGCACCGCGGAGCGCCGCTGGGACACGGTCGTGATCGAGGTCGACCCCGCGGCGTTCGCGGCGCGGCGCGCCTTCGGCGACCGGACCATCGACTCCGACCTCCTCCACGTCGTCCGCCACGCGCCCGCGGAGTGGGCGTGGTACCGCGACGCGCTCCCGCACCCCGGCTACCCCTGGCGGTACGTCCGGCAGGCGGTCCACCGCGCCGCGGGGCGGGACCTGATCGAGAAGCGCCGCCGGAACAACCGCATCCAGCTCCGCCGGAAGCGACCGTACCCCGACTGGGTCGAGCGGATCGTCGCGATCGAGAACAAGCCCGACCTGGACCGCTCCGCGGCCGACCGGCTCGCCGACCAGCTGGAACACGACGTCGAGGCCGCCCTCGCCGACGAGGCGTGGCTCGCGACCGAGACGACGGGCGAGCGCGTCGAGCCCGCCCTCCTGCGCGAGATGCCGGTCGAGGCAGGGATCCTCGCGACTGACTTCTCCGACGGCGTCCGCGCCGAGGCGGGCGACGTGGCGTGGCACCCGAGCGACCTCTCTCCCGGCGGGGCCGGTGCGACGGACGGACCCGGAGGCAGCGGTGAGTCCTCCGATCGCGCCGGCTCTCGCACCCCCGAGACCGAGACCCTGCGGCTGGAGATCGCGGAGCGCGCCTACGGGAAGGGGTGGCGCTCGTATCACGAGACGATGCGCCCGGACTGCCGCCACTTCGAACTCCGCCGTGAGGGGCGGTCGCTCGTCCCGCACTGCGCGACGAAGGAGAAGGTCCCGACCGCGCGCGAGTGTTCCGGCTCCTGTCCGTCGTTCTCGCCCGAGCCGCCCCAGTGGCGGACGAAAGGATGGCCCATCCAGGGCGGTCCCGGGAAGGGGGTCACGCGGCTGTTGGCTCGGCGGCGAGAGCGAGAGCGCGAGGCGGTCGACGCATTCGAGTGACTGCGCCTCGCAGGCAACCGCGTGAAGTTCCCGACCCCCTCGCCGTTCGTGTACGCGGCGCGGACGGCGCTCGTGGTTCTCACCGTCGCCGTCGTGCGGTACACCGGCTTCCTCCTCGACGAACCCGGCGGGCTCGATCCGGTGTTTCTCGCCCTGGTCGCCGTGACGTATCCGGCCTTCTCGTACCTCCTCGCGCTCATCGCCGCGAACGTGAAACGCGTTCCGGAGTGAGGAGCGCGCCGGGCTCCGCGGGCCGGGGCGCTCGCCGTCGGGCCCTGATAGCGTCGCCGCTTACGCCAACGCCGCCGCGAGCTTCTCCACCGGGTGCGGCGGCTCGGGGGCGTCGCCGTCGCGCTCCTTCAGCTGGGTCCGGCAGGAGGCGCCGGGCGCGACGACCTCGTCGCCGTCGCTCTCGTCGACCTGGTCGAAGAGGATCCGACCGATGGCCTTGCTCATCGAGTAGTGCTCGGCCTCGTAGCCGAACGAGCCGGCCATCCCGCAACAGGAGGAGTCGAGCGGGTCGACGCCGTAGCCGGCGCGGCGGAGCACGCCGACGGCGTGGTGGTCCTTCTTCGTCGCCTTCTGGTGGCAGTGCCCGTGGTAGGTGAGCGACTCGGTGGGCGCGTCGAGGGCGAGCGCCTCGTCGAGCCGGTGGGCGTCGACGTACTCCATAATCCCGTACGTGTTCTCGGAGACGGCCGCCACGTCGGCGTCGGGCACGTCGCTGGCGTCGCCGTCGAGCAGGTCGTGGTAGTCCGACTGGAGCATCACGGCGTCGGTCGGCTCCACGACGACTACGTCCCAGTCGTCGCGGACGTCGGGCGCGAGCGTCTCCACGGCGTCCCTCGCCGCCGCGCGCGACTCGTCGAGCATCCCCTTCGAGTGCGGCGGGCGCCCGCTCCCGTCGACGTCCGGAATCCGGACGTGGCAGTTCGCGGCCTCCAACACCCGGACCGCGGCCTTCCCCGCGCCGGGGTTCGTGTAGGTGGTGTACACGTCGGGGAAGAGGAGGACGTCGCGGTCGGCCTCGGCGCGGGGGACGCCGGCGCCGCCGCGGGCCTCGAACCAGTCGGTCAGGCTCTCCGAGCGGAACGTCGGGAGGTCGCGCTCCTTCGCGATCCCGAGCGCCTTCTCCATGACGAGGCCGGCGCCGGGGAGCTTCCCGGGGAGGTTCGAGAGCGGCGCGAGCTTCGAGCCGAGCGGCGCGAGCGACTCGAAGTTCCCGAGCAGCCGGGTCCTGAGGTCGATCCCGTGCTCCTCGTGGTGGGCGTGCTCCACCTCGGCCTTCAGCTTCGCCATGTCGACGCCGCTCGGGCAATCCTTCTTACACCCCTTACAGCCGACGCACAGATCCATCACCTCCGTGACGAACTCGTCGTCGGTGGGGTCGTCCGGCAGCTCGCCGCTGATGGCGCCGCGGAGCATGTTCGCCCGGCCGCGGGTCGCCTGGATCTCCTCCTCGGAGGCGCGGTACGTCGGGCACATCACGCCGCCGGTCGTCTCCTGGGGCCCGCGACAGCCGCCGCAGCCGTGGCAGAGCTCGACCATCCCGCGCATCCCGTTGTCGACGGCCCACTCCATCGCGGGGTCGAAGGCGGCGTCGTACTGGTACTCCGAGTCGAACCGGAGGTTCGAGCTCATGTCGAAGTCGCCGCAGACGTTCCCGGGGTTGAGCAGCCAGTCGGGGTCGAACGCGGTCTTGAGGTCGCGGAACGACTCCCAGAGCTCGTCGCCGTACAGCTTCCGGTTCCACTGGGTCCGGGCGTGGCCGTCGCCGTGTTCGCCGGAGACCGACCCGCCGAGCCGGACGACGGCGTCGGTGACGCGGTCGGCGATGTCGACCATCGCCTCGACGTCCTCGACCTCCTTCGTGTTGATCAGCGGGCGGATGTGGAGCACGCCGGGACCGGCGTGCGCGTAGAACGTCGCGAACGTGTCGTTGTCCTCGAGGATCTGCTGGAACTCGCGGGTGTACTCGGGGAGGTGCTCCGGGGGGATCGCGCAGTCCTCGATGAAGGAGATGTGCTTCTCGTCCGTGGTTCGCGACAGGAGGATCGGGAGGCCGGCCTTCCGCATCTTCCAGAAGCGGTCGCGCTGCTCGGGGTCGTGCGCCTCCATGGCGTCGACCGCGCGGCGCGGCTGGCTCGTCACGTCGGCGGCGCCCTCGGTCGGGTCCGCCTCCGTCTCGGGGCGCGACCGGTCGTCGGTCGCGCCCACCCGGTCGGCGACGAGGTCGGCGACCTTCTGTTTCCCGTTCGCGTCGCTATCGGCGTAGAACTCGACGAGGAGGACGGAGTTCGTCCCCTCGGGTAACATGCCGACCACGTCCTCGAACTCCGGGGTGTCGGCGGCGAGCCCGAGGAGGACGTCGTCCATCACCTCGACCGCGGCGGGGTCGTGCTCGAGGATGGGCGACACGTCCTCCATCGCGTCGAGGAGGTCGTCGTACGTCAGGAGCGCGACCGCCTTCGTGTGGGGGATCTCGACGAGCGAGACCGTCGCCTCGGTGACCGTCGCGAGCGTCCCCTCGCTGCCGGCCATGAGCCGGGCGAGGTTGACCACCCCTTCCTCGCCGTACTCGCCGCGGTACTCGTCGAGCAGCCGGTCGAGGTTGTAGCCGGAGACGTTCCGCTTCATCTCCGGGAACCGCTCGTCGATCTCGCCGGCCTCCTCGTCGAGGATCCGGACGACCTCGGCGTGGATCCGCGGGAGCAGTTCGTCGGCGTCGGGGTCGGCCGACTCGCGGAGGTCGTCGACGGCGACCTCGCCGAACGCCGTCACCGTCCCGTCCGCGAGCACGACCTCCGCCTCCTCCACGTAGTGGTCCGTCTTCCCGTACTTCAGCGAGTGCGCGCCGGTCGAGTTGTTGCCGATGGCGCCGCCGACCGCCGACTTGTCTCGCCACGCCGGGTCGGGGGCGAACTTCAGCCCGTGGGGCTCGACCGCCGCGTTGAGGTCGCCCACGTACGCGCCCGCCTGGACCCGGGCCTCCTCCGCGTCCGGGTCGGTCGAGAGCACCGCGTCCATCGAGTCGGTGAGGTCGAGGACGACCGCCTCGTTGACCGTCTGCCCCGCGAGCGACGTGCCCCCGCCCCGCGGCAGCACGGGGATCCCCTCGGCGAAGCAGTACTCCTGGACCGCCGCCACGTCCGCGGTCGACTCCGGCATCACGACGCCGATGGGCGTGACCTCGTACGCCGAGGCGTCGGTCGCGTAGAGCCGCTTCGAGTAGTCGTCGAACCGCACGTCGCCGTCCACCCGGCGCTCGAGCGCGTCCACGAGCTCCGGCCGATCGGTCTCTCCCCCGGTGTAGTCGAAGTCCCCCCCGTCTCTGGGGTCCGGATCCGGCGTGTTGGTTGCCATGGGAGACCATCACGGTCGAACTATGAAAAATCCCCTGACCCCGACGGGAGCGCGGGAATCCGGCGACGGCCGCCGGAATCGTCGGCGCGCGGGAGCCGGCGCAACACCCATATATATCCCCTTGAATGATGACGTATGTCAGCCGCCGACCGCTCGACGTTCAAGCGTCGACTCGACTCCCTCGGCGTCACCGTCACCGAGGGGCCTGCGAGCGAGTGTGAAGACCTGGTCGACGAGGCCGCCGGCGACCCGGCTGTCGGGGTCGCGCTCGCCGAGGAGGGCGACGACGCGGACGACGGGTCGATCGCGCTCCCGGACCGAGTCGCGACCGACCCGACCACGGCCGAGCTCCGCGCGGCCCACACCGGGGTCACGGACGCGTCGCTGGGCGTCGCCGAGTACGGGAGCGTCGCGATCGAGGCAGACACCGCCGGCACGGAGCCGGTGAGCCTCTTCGTCGACCGCCACGTGGTCGTCCTCCGCGAAGGCGACCTCGTTCCGGACATGCCCGACGCGTTCGACTGGCTCGGCCCGAAGGCGCGCGACGAGTCGGTCGACGTGGTGTTCGCGACCGGCCCGAGCGCGACCGCCGACATGGGCGGGCTCGTCCACGGCGCGCACGGGCCGAAGGAGGTGCACGTGGTGCTGTTGCGGGGGGACGACGCGGGTGCGGACGAAAACGCCGATACCACGTCCGACTCGGAGGTGACCGCCGATGAGTAGCGACGCGTCGAAGGGCGAGCGCATCCGCGAGCTGATGGCCACCGAGGGCGACGCGGTCGCCGAGAACACCCGCGGCTTCAATCAGGGGCGGATCGAGTCGACCGGGCGGCTCGACGACTACGAAGAGCTGAAGGCCGACGCCCGCGAGATCAAGGAGGACGCGATCGCTCGGCTCCCGGAGCTCATCGACGAGGTGCGAGAGACCGTCGAGGCCAACGGCGGGACCGTGTACGTCGCCGACGACGCCGCGGACGCGAACCGGTACATCACCGAGCTGACCGCGGAGCAGCGCGACGCCGACCGCCTCGTGAAGTCGAAGTCGATGACCAGCGAGGAGATCGAGGTGAACGAGGCGCTGGAGGCCGCGGGCGTGGAGGTGGTCGAGACGGACCTCGGCGAGTGGGTGCTCCAAGTCGCCGACGAGGCGCCCTCCCACATCGTCGCGCCGGCGATCCACAAGTCCCGCGAGGGGATCGCGGAGCTGTTCGCGGAGCGGTTCGACCCGGAGGACCCGCCGGAGACCGCCGAGGAGCTCACCATGTTCGCCCGCGAGCGGCTCGGGGAGCTGATCGAGGACGCCGACGTGGGGATGACCGGCGCGAACTTCATCGCGGCTGACTCCGGTACCATGCTGTTAGTCACCAGCGAGGGCAACGCCCGGAAGACGGTGACCGCGACGGACACCCATATCGCGGTCGCGGGCGTCGAGAAGATCGTCCCGACCGTCGAGGAGTTCGCCCCCTTCGTCGAGCTGATCGGGCGCTCGGGGACGGGACAGGACGTGACCTCCTACATCTCCACGCTGACCCCGCCGGTCGACTCGCCGGTTCCGGACTTCCGGAACGACGCGGACCCGCTCGCCGACGGCTCGGGCGACGACCGCGATTTCCACCTCGTCCTCATCGACAACGGCCGAATGGCGATGCGCGACGACGAGCAGCTGAAGGAGACGCTGTACTGCATCCGGTGTTCCGCCTGCTCGAACGCCTGCGGGAACTTCCAGAGCGTCGGGGGCCACGCGTTCGGCGGCGAGACGTACTCCGGCGGGATCGCGACCGGCTGGGAGGCGGGCATCGAGGGGCTCGACACCGCCGCCGAGTTCAACGACCTCTGTACCGGCTGTTCGCGCTGCGTCCCCGCCTGTCCGGTCGAGATCGATATCCCGTGGATCAACACGGTCGTCCGCGACCGGATCAACCGCGGCGAGGCCGACCCCGGACAGACGGACTGGATGTTCGAGGAGTTGGTCCCGGACGAAGAACCCGGCGGGCTCGACCTGCGAACGCGCCTCGTCGGCAACTACGAGACGCTGGCGAAGTGGGGGAGCCGGACCGCGCCGGTCGCGAACCGGCTCGCCGACGCGGGGCCGGTGCGCGCGATCGCGGAGCGCGTCGCCGGGATCGACCGGCGGCGCGACCTGCCCGAGTTCGCGAGCGAGTCGCTCGTCGACTGGTTCGATGCCCGCGGTGGCCCCCGGGTTCCGGTCGACTCGGCCGAGCGCGAGGCCGTGCTCTACCCCGACACGGCGACGAACTACGTCGACGTCGACCGCGGGAAGGCCGCCGTGCGCGCGCTGGAGGCGCTCGACGTCCACGTGCGGATCCCGGACCTCCCGGGGAGCGGCCGCCCGCCGCTCTCGCAGGGGATGATCGCGACCGCCGAGTCGGCCGCCGAGGACGTGTACGCCGGGCTCGCGACCCACGTCGACGCCGGCCGCGACGTGGTCGTGATAGAGCCGAGCGACCTCGCGATGTTCCGGAGCGAGTACGAGAAGTTCCTCCCCGAGGCCTCCCACGAGCGACTCGCCGAGGCCAGCTACGACGTGATGGAGTACTGCTTCGGCCTGCTGGAGAACGGCGGGGACCCGGCCGCGCTGCGCGCGCCGGCCGAGGGGACCGGCCCGGTGGCGTCCGGGACGCGCGTCGCCTATCACCCGCACTGTCAGGCGCGGACGGTCGGCGTCGGCGAGCACGCCACCGCCGTCATGGAGGCGCTCGGCTATGACGTGCGCGTCTCCGACACCGAGTGCTGCGGGATGGCGGGCTCGTTCGGGTACAAAAGCGACTACTACGAGCTGAGCATGGACGTCGGCGAGCCGATTCGGGAGCAGTTCGGCGACACCGACCGCACCGTCGTCGCCGCCGGCACCTCCTGCACCGAGCAGATCGACGCGCTCCTCGGGGACGCGCCGATGCACCCGGTCGAGCTGGTCGCGCCGCGGGAGTGAGGCCTGCCGGGGGCTGATCCCGCTAACGCCCGCTCCCCGCGTCTGACGGACGTCGTTCGACAACGAACGCTTAATAGGCGCGCTCGTGACCGTATGGCATATGAACGCGGCTCCACAGGAGATCACGTCGCTCGTCGGTCGTGAGGTGTACTCGAACAACGGTGTCTTCGTCGGGGAGATCGAGGACGTGCGCCTCGATCTGGACGCGCGGTCGGTGACCGGACTCGCGCTTGCGGAGCTCAACCGCGAGCTGTTCGCCGGGCGCGTCGACGGGAACAGCGGCGTCATCGTCCCGTACCGCTGGGTCCGGGCCGTCGGCGACGTCGTGCTCATCAACGACGTCATCGAGCGGCTGGACACGGGCGGCGACGAGAACGAGGCCGAGGTCGGCCAGTCCGCGGGATCTAGTTAAAAGGGGAGCGCGTCGCGCAGGCTGGCTAAGACGCCGCCGCCTTCGCGCCGCTCGCGGTCGAACACGGGGTACAGCGCGTCGAGGAACTCGGTCTCGTTCTCGAACTCGGTCTGTGGCACCTGTTCCAGCGCCTCCGAGAGGCGGATCGTCCGGCCCTTGGCGTCGTAGGGGATCTCGCTGTCGTCGAGCGCGTCGACGATCTCGTCGCCGGTCGCGGGGAACGAGACGCCGGCCTCCTCGACCCGCTCGTCCAGCACGGCGATGCCGAACTCGATCGCGTCGGGCTCCGAGGAACCGCCGCCGCCGGGTGGGCGTGCTGCCATCGCACCGACGTACTCGCTCGCTCCTTTTTAAACCCATGCTCGCGCGACGGCTCGCTCGCGGGGGCCTCGCGCGCGTACCGCGACCGCGCCGGGGTCGAGTTCCCCGGGCGGCTCACTCCGGGAGCGACTCTTCGGGCGGGACCGCGTCGAGCACGGCGAGCTCCATCCCGTCGCCGGAGCGGTCGAACGCGGCGACCGTCTCGTCGTCGTACGGCGGGACCGCGACGAGCACGACCGCGGCGAGATCGTCGGTCTTCGACACGCCGAGGAACCCGTCGGGGTGCGAGAGGAACCGCGCGCCGCCGTGGCCCGCCGGGGTGCCGAGGTCGACGCCGAACACCGCGTTCACCGACCCGCCGACATCCGGGGTGAAATGCGTCAGCACCGGCGTCTCCGGGTCGAGTTCGGTGTCGACCTCGAAGTCGCCGGCGCGCGTCGCCGACAGCCGGAGGTTCGTCTCGCCCGGATCGCGCTCCGCGGCGCGTTCGAGCAGCACCGTCAGCAGGTCGCGGGTGACGTGGATCACGCTCAGATCCCGATCGCGGACCGGAGCGTCTTCACGTAGAGCCCCGGCGCCTTCCCCCGCGAGTTCGAGAGCGCGTCCTCCACCGCGATCGCCGCGCCGTCGAGCACGCCGACGCCGTGACCCACCAGCACGCGGTCCGGGTCGTGGCCCGAGAGCGCCTCCGTCGGCGGCGTCAGCCTGAGCATCGGATGGACGCCGATCCGCTCGCGGTCCCCGCGGAAGTACGACGAGGAGCCGAGCGACTCGGGGACGATCAGGGTCTCCCCGTCGAAGAAGCCGGCCTCCTGCCACGGCGGCAGCGAGGAGTCGCGGATCCGGAACGCCTCGAAGCCGGTGTCGGCGAGCCGGTCCCCGAACCGCTCGACGGGGGCGTTGAGCTCCCTCGCGACGCCCGTCATCCACTCGGGGACCCACACCGAGACGTCGTGACGGGTCGCGATCGCGGCGCTGTCCCGCTTGTGTCGGTCGAGGCCGACGACGACGCCGGCGACCGTCCCGAGCTCTCCCAGCAGGTCGTCGAGCCCGGGGGCGTCGACAGGATCGAACACCCAGACGTCGTCGGTCTCGCTCTCGTCGTTCGGGACCGCGATCGCGTGGCTCGCGCGCTCCATCGTCTCGTCGGGGTACGCGATCCAGCCGACGCCGCCGTCGAACCGATCGATCTCGTGGAGGTCACCGTCGCCGTCGCCTTTCATTCCCATACCGACGCTTCGGCCCGGATCCCTTTCAACCCGTCTCCGGCGGTGAGGGAACCGGTCTCGCTCGCGCCGGGACGCCGCGGGCGCCGCCGACGCCTACGCCTCGGGCCACTTGATCGAACAGCCGCGGGAGGGGCGGTCCGGGATATCGACGCTTTCGCCCGCGAGCACCGACTCCACGGCTGCTCTGACGTAGAACTCGGTCGGCTCGTCGTCCGGGTCGAGCGCGTCGTCGAGCCGGCCGTGATACCGGAGCCGCCACGCGTCGCCCTCGCGGCCGAACAGGAACGGGTCGGGCGTACAGACCGCGCCGTACGCCTCGGCGACCGCGCCCGTCTCGTCGCGGAGGTACGCGTCGTAGGCGATCGCCCCGTCGGCGACCCGTTCGCGCATCGCCGCAAACGAGTCCTCGGCGTACTCGTCGGCGTCGTTGGGGTTGATCCCGACGACCGCGAGGTCGTCGTGCTCGGCCGCGAGCTCGTTGAGCAGATCGAACTTCGCCTGCGCGTACGGGCAGTGGTTACAGGTGAAGACGACGAGCAGCGCGTCCGCGTCGAACGAGTCGAGCGCGTGCGTCTCACCGTCGACGCCCGGCAGTTCGAAGTCGGGGGCCGCGTCGCCGCGGTCGAGCGCCGAGTCGGACTCTTTCATCACCATGCGAGACGCTACCGGCGGCGGAAGGAAAACGGTTCCGCGGTCACCGCCGCCCGAACACCCGCGCGAGGGCGCGGGCCGTCCCGAGCGCGGCCAGCCAGCACGCCGCGAACGCGAGCGACGCGGCGAGCGAGGCCGCGAGGGCCGGGAGCCCGGCGACCGCAGCGACCAGTCCGGCAGCCGTGGCGAGGATCGCCGCGACGGCGGCGAGTAGGCCGCGAGCGGCTCGGACCGGCCGGACGTCCCCCGCCGTGTTCGGTCCTCGCGTTTGCCCCGGTCGTCGTGCTCGCCCCTCGCTCGGTCGCACGGGGACGCTGGCCTCGCCATCCCTCCTAAACCCTCGGACCGTCCGCGGACTGCCGCCGACTCAGGGCTTTTGAGCGCGGCCCGCGTAGCGGACGCATGTCAACCCGTGAACCGAACTACCGAACGCTCCGGCTGCTGTGCGCGAACGCCGCCGGCATGGCCGGCTTCCTGCTGGCGTTCGCGGTGGGTCGGGAGTTCGCGCTCGCGCTCGTCGCGGGACTCGTCGTCGCCGCCATCGGGTACGTCGCGTCGAGCGCGGTCGTCGAGTACGCGGGAGGGTGACGGACCGAAGCGGAACGATTAACATGTCGGAAAATGCGTACAAACACGAATGACAGGAGGGGACGGAGACGGTTCGACGGCGATCGCGGCCGGAGAGAGCTCGCCGCCCTCGATCCGAGTCCTCCTCGTCGACGACGAGCCGGGGTTCGCGGACACCGCGGCGTCGCTCGTCGAGTCACGCGACGACCGCTTCGAGGTGACGCCGGAGACCGACCCGAGCGAGGCGCTGGCGGCGACCGAGTCGGGCGCGTTCGACTGCGTCGTCAGCGACTACGAGATGCCCGGGACCAACGGTATCGAGCTCCTAAAATCCGTCCGGGAGCGACGCGGCGACCTCCCGTTCGTGCTGTTCACCGGGAAGGGGTCCGAGCGGATAGCCGGCGAGGCGGTCGCCGCCGGCGCCGACGGGTACCTCCCGAAGGACGCCGCCGACGACCCGTACGACGCGCTCGTGTCGCGGGTCGCGGGCGTCGTGTCTGAGGCGCGGCCCGACCGCCGGTTTACGGAGCACCTCGACCGCATGACGGACGCGTTCTGCGAGATCGACGCGGAGTGGCGGCTCACGTACCTCAACGAGCGGGCCGCCGAGATGCTCGAACGCGACGCCGGCGACTTGCTCGGCGACCAGATCTGGGAACGGTTCCCCGCGATCCGCGGGACCCTTCTCGAGGAGGAGTTCAGAGCGGCGATGGCGGACGGCGAACAGCGGGCCTTCGAACGCCGCTTCGAGGCGATCGACGCCGACCTCGCCGTCGACGTCTACCCCTCGGAGACCGGCCTCTCCGTCTACTTCCGCGACGTGACCGAACGCAAGGAGCGCGAGCGGGAGCTCCGCGAGCTCTCGGAGCGGCTTCGGCTCGCGGTCGAGGGCGCCGACGTCGGCGTCTGGGACTGGGACCTCCGCACCGACGAGGTCCGGTTCGACGAGCGGTGGGCCGAGATGCTGGGCTACGACCGCTCCGAGATCGCCTTCGAGCTCTCGGAGTGGGAAGACCGGGTGCATCCGGACGACATCGACGAGGCGTGGGCGGCGCTCGAGGCCCACTTCGCCGGGGAGACGGAGTACTACCGGTGCGACCACCGGATGCGGTCGAAGTCGGGCGAGTGGGTGTGGATCCGGGACCGCGGCCGCGTCGTCGAGCGCGACGCGGACGGCGATCCGGTCCGCGCGGTGGGGATCCACATCGACGTGACCGAGGAGAAGGAGCGCGAGCGCGACCTCGAACGCTACCGGCGACTCGTCGACGAGCTTCCCGACTGCGTGGCCGTCTACGACGCCGACGCCCGATTCGAGCTCGCCAACGACCGCATCACAGCGGTGTACGATACGCCCCGCGAGGAGCTCATCGGCCGACGGAGCCGGCTGATCCGGCGGATCCGCGAGACCCGAGACGGCGACCCGTTCGCGGCGCTCATCGAGGGGGACCGCGAGACGCTGTCGGGGACGGTCGAGATCGAGTTCCCCGGGCGGCCGGAGACGATCGTCGACTACGGGCTGCGCCGCCTCGTCATCGACGGGGAGTTCGACGGCGTCCTGGGGATCTCCCGCGACGTGACGGACGACCGCCGCCGCCAGCGCCGGCTCGAACGCACCTCCGCTCGGCTCGAGGCCCTCTACGACGGCTCGCCGGACATGATCGACATCCACGACGAGACGGGCGAGATCGTCGACGTGAACCGGGTGATGGCGGCGGAGTTGGGTTACGATCCCGAGGAGCTCGCCGGGATGAAGGTGTGGGACGTCGACCGGGAGATGGACCCGGAGGCGGCGATCGAGATGTGGGACGAAATCGAGATGGACGAGACGATCCGGCTGGAGACGACGTTTGCGCGGGCCGACGGCACGGCGTTCCCCGTCGAGGTCCACGTGCGCCGGATCGACGTCCACGGCGAGGACCGGTTCCTCGCCAGCAGCCGCGACATCTCGGAGCGGAGGGCGTACGAGGAGCGGATCGAACGCGAGAACGAGCGGCTCGACGAGTTCGCCTCGATCGTCTCGCACGACCTCCGGAACCCCCTCAACGTGCTCTCCGGCTACCTCCGGCTCGCGAGGGAGACGGGGAGCGGCGACTACTTCGACCGCTGCGAGCACGCCCTCGACGAGATGGAGCGGCTGATCGAGGACGTGCTCACGCTCGCCAGACAGGGCGACGCCGTCGGACCGGTCGAGCCGGTCGCCATCGGGGAGCTGGCCGACCGGTACGACGCGGACGAGTTCGGGTCGGTCGAGGGCGTCGGAGCCGGGAGCGACGGCGAGGCCGACGCGGGCGACGTCGACGTCATCTTCGAGGCCGACGGCGAGGTGCTCGCGGACCGCGACCGCCTGAAGCGACTGCTGGAGAACCTCTTCCGAAACAGCGTCGAGCACGGCGGGATCCGGGTCGTCGTCGGCGACCTCGAGGACGGCTTCTACGTCGCCGACGACGGGCCGGGGATCCCCGAGGAGCAACGCGACGAGGTGTTCGAGAGCGGCTACACCACCTCCGAGACGGGCACCGGGTTCGGGCTCGCGATCGTCGAGCGCATCGCCGAGGCCCACGGCTGGGAGGTGACGCTGACCGAGAGCGAGTCGGGCGGCGCGCGCTTCGAGTTCCGCGGGGTCGAGCGGCCGTGAGCGACCGAGCGACGACCGTAGACGGAACTCGGGAGCGACGACCACAGGCGTCGCTCGTGCGTGCGGCGGTGGCGGCTACGAAAAGCGGTCGGCGTCTCGGACGCCCTCAGAACGCGCCCGGATAGACGCTCACGTCGGCGCGGAGCTCGTCGCGGAGCGCGCTGTAGACGTGACAGATGCCCTCTGCCCGCTCGGCGATGTCGGAGGCGGTCTCGTCGTCGAGGTCGGCCTCCACGTGGACGTCGAAGGCGATGGCCGACAGGTCATCGTCCTCGTCGAGGTCGGCGCTGGCGTCGATCTGGATCTTGCCGAGGTCCTCCTCGCCGCGCTGGCTCCCGCCCACGCGGAAGGCGGGGAGGTAACAGGAGGCGTACGTCGCGACGAGCGCGGCGTTCGGGTTCGGTCCGGTCTCGTCGGTCGCGTCGATCTGCAGGTCGAAGTCGCCGACCTGGCTCGTGCAGGCGTACCCCTCCTCGGAAACGGTGGATGTCTCGATGTCTACCATAGTCGTTCTCTGGTTCGGTCTGACGGGGATAAAGGTTATCGGCATCGGAACGTCGTGGGGGCGTCGAACGGCGGCGCGCGTTCGCCGCCGGCGCCCCGGGCCGTCGTCTCCGTCAGTCGTCCGCGCGAACGTCCGCCGCCGACCCGGTCGCGCTGCGGAGGTCCGCCTCGATGGCCTCCAGCGTCCGCCCTTTCGTCTCGGGGACGGTGCGGTAGGTGAAAAGCAGGGCGACGACGCTGCACGCGCCGAACAGCCAGAACGTCCCCGGCGTGCCGATCCCGTCGAGCAACACGGGGAACGACAGCGCCACGGCGAGGTTCGCGAGCCAGTTGGCGACGGTCACGAGCCCCATCGCGCTCCCGCGGACCGCGAGCGGGTAGATCTCGGAGATGAGCAGCCAGAACACCGGGCCGAGTCCGATCGCGAAGAACGCGACGAACGAGACGAGCGTGAGCGTCGCCAGCCAGCCGACTCCCCCGGTCGGGTCGGCGAACTGGAAGACGAGGCCGGAGGCGGCGAGCGACCCGATCATCCCTCCGGTCCCGACGAGCAGGAGGGGGCGCCGACCGACGCGGTCGACGAGCAGGATCGCGACGACCGTCATCGCGACGTTGACCGAGCCGATGAACACCGACGCGAGGATCGACTGCGAGCTCCCGAACGCGGTCGACTCCAGGATCGTCGGGGCGTAGTACATCACCGCGTTGATGCCGGTGATCTGTTGGAACACCGCGAGCCCGAGCCCCACGATCAGCGCCGGACGCATCCACGGACTGAGGAGGTCACGGACCCCGTTCCCGGACTGCGCCTCAACGGTCGCCTCGATCTCCGAGAGCTCCGACTCGATGTCGCCCTCCCGCGTGCGGCGGAGGACCGCGCGGGCCTCGTCGGTGCGGCCCCGCTCGTAGAGCCACCGGGGGCTCTCGGGCATCCGGGACATGCCGACGGCGAGCACGACGGCGGGGACCATTCCCGCGCCGAGCATGATCCGCCACGAGCCGGAGCCGGAGAAGGCGTAGTTGACGAAGTACGACGCGAGGATCCCCACGGTGACCATCAGCTGGTTCAGCGAGGTGAGGCCGCCGCGGACGGAGGGCGGCGCGATCTCGGAGATGTACAGCGGGCCGACGATCGACGCGAACCCGATGGCGATCCCGTCGATCATCCGCCCGGCGACGAGCACCTCGACGGTCGGCGCGACCGCCATGAGGAACGATCCGAGGAAGAACACGCCGGCCGACAGGAGGATGAACCGCTTGCGGCCGATGCGGTCGGAGATCTGACCCCCGACGGCAGCGCCGGCGGCCGCGCCGACCATCGCGCCGCTGACGACGATCCCCTCCACCAAGGGGGTCAGCTCGAAGGTGGTGTCGATAAAGAGGATGGCTCCGGAGATGATCCCCGTGTCGAACCCGAACAGGAGTCCGTTGAGCGCTGCGAGCGCGGAGACGATGTACACGAATCGGCCCCCCTCTCCGCGGATCACAGCCCGCATATCAGCGGTTGACATGGCGTACCAATCCGACCGTAACTGTCTTTTATTTAGAAGACTTCTGATTTATTATTAATTTAAATCTATGAAGGAATATTGTGTCCTTGGATGTCGACGGAATCTACAGATATTTGTATAATATTTATTCGGATTTGAATAGTATTCTACGGAGCCGCGCATATGTCGGCGCGTCGGCGTCCGCAAAACGGAGCCGCGCCGCTCTCCGGTCTCGCCATGGCGAAAAAAACAGTTCCACCGCGTGTCAACGGCCCCACCGCGTGTCAACGGCCCCACCGCGTGTCAACGCGCTGTCGGCCCGCGAACCCACCGCATGTCGACCCGCGACCCGCGGCGTCGAAGCGTTCGGTGGCCGGCGTCGACTACTCCAGCGTGTACGTCTCGTCGCCGTCGAGGACGACGGGCTCGGCCGCGGCGCCCGCGGCCTTCACCTCGTTGACGAACTCCCGCGTCTCGATCTCGATCGGCGGGAACGAGTCGTAATGCATCGGGAACACCACGTCCGCGCCCACCCAGTCGGCGGCGATGCCGGCGCCGGCGGGGCCCATCGTGAAGTGGTCGCCGGCAGGGAGCGCGGCGGCGTCGGGCTCGAGGTACGGCGCGATCACGTCGACCATCTCCGACATGAGCCCGGTGTCGCCCGCGTGGTAGAACGTCGTGCAGTCGGGGTCGGACTCCTGGGTCGGCTTCTTATCGCCGACGACGAAGCCCGCGGGCATCCCGGCGGAGTAGTCGGGGTCGTTCTCGATCCCGTTCGAGTGGTCCGCGCGGACCATCGTCACCCACGCGTCGCCGCACTCCACGGTGCCGCCGATGTTCATGCCGCCGGCGGCGACCGAGTGCTCGAGGCCGAACTCCTCCTGGACGTAGGCGGTCAGCTCCGGCGTGGCGACCACGGTCGCGTCGGGGAACGCCGCGGCGTGAGCGATGTGGTCGCCGTGGCCGTGGGTCAACAGGAGGTAGTCCGGATCCAGGTCCTCCGGGTCGACGTCGGTCTTCGGGTTGTCGAAGAACGGATCGATCAGCAGTTCCGTGTCGTCGACGACGACGTGCCACGTCGAGTGGCCGTGCCAGGTGAGTTCCATGGTACGACCGGATCGTCTCAGCGCGCGGTAATAAAAGTCGACTCCGCGGAAGCCCCCTCGCGGTATCCCGGGCGTCGACGGGGGAGAGGAGTTAACAACTCCCCGACCGAACTCGACGGCGATGCCCTCCGAGCGGCCCGAGAGCCCTCCCCCGACCGACGCGTGTCGCGAGTGCGGCCGGCCCATCCCGCCCGACGCCAACTTCTGTCCCGGCTGCGGGGCCGAGCTGCGCGACGCGGCCGACGCCGCGTACTGCGCCGAGTGCGGCGACCCCCTCGCTCCCGAGGACGAGTTCTGTGCCGCCTGCGGAGCGGCGCGTCCGGAGTCGGCGGGGCGCTCCGTCCGACGAGGCGACGCGGCCGCGGACGCCGAGGCGCACCGCGCGTTCCGGCGTCGGGTCCGGGACCACCTCGACGAGGGCTGGGAGCTCACCGAGGACCGCGGCGACCGGGTCGTGCTCGTCGAGAGAGGCGTCGGGTCGGTACCCATGCACGTCCTCCTGCTCCTGACCACCGGCGGCGTTGGTAACTTGCTGTACGGCTGGTACCACTACTCGGAGCTGGCCGAGACGCGCCGGCTGGGCGTCTCCGACGGTCCCCTCCCGGACGGCGAACTGTCCGAGCCGAGGGAGGACGACGGGGCCCTCGTGACGCTCTCCGGGTACCTCCTCGGCGGGGTGCTTTCCCTGATCGGCCTCGGTATCGCCGCGGTCGCCGCGGAGCAGGGTGCGCCGCTCGGCGCGGCGTTCGGCCTCGCGTTCGCCGTCATCGGGGTCGCCCTGACGCCGCCCGCGGAACGACGGCTGAACCGGCGACACGGCCTCTCGCGGTTCGGCCGGATCCGGACCGTCGACCACCGGGTCGTCCGGGCGACGGAACGCACCGAGTCCCCCTGCGTCGTCTGCGGCGAGTCGTTCGAGCGCGGGGTCGTCCGGCGCCGGCGCGACGAGACGGTCGCCGTCGGCGTCCCGGTCCGGACCCACGCGATGGAGCGCAACCACTACTGCGCCGACTGCGCCCGCGAGGAGCTGTTCGGCGGGGCCGACGAGCCGGACTCCGCCGGAACCGGACCCGAATCCGCCGACCGAAAGCCGGCGACCGAGAACCCACACACGACCGAGCGGGAGCGCGAGTGACGCGGCCGGCGCCGTCCGGCAACCCTTTTTAAGACCCCGCCCGATCGCTCGCACATGCACCACGCACGGTTCCGCGACCCGGCGGGTTCGGTCCGGGAAGGCACGTACGACCCCGAGAGCGACACCGTCGCCTTCGGCGGCGACGAGTACGCCCTCGACGACCCCGCGATCGACGTGCTCCCGCCGACGGATCCCTCGAAGATCGTCTGTATCGGGCGCAACTACGCCGACCACGCGGCCGAGCTCGGCAACGACGTGCCGGACCGGCCGCTCCTCTTCTTGAAGCCGCCGAACGCGCTGGCGAGCCACGGCGACACGGTCACCGTCCCCGCGGGGAAAGACCGGATCGACTGGGAGGCGGAGCTGGCGGTCGTGATCGGCGAGCAGTGCAAGGCGGTCGACGCCGAGGACGCGATGGACGTCGTCGCGGGCTTCACCTGCATGAACGACGTCTCGAACCGCGACGACCAGAACCGCGAGCAGAACTGGGTGCGCGGGAAGGCGTTCGACAACGCCGCGCCGCTCGGTCCCGTGATGGCGACGCCCGAGGAGGTCCCCGCGGACGCGAGCGTCGAGCTCCGGGTGAACGGCGAGACGAAGCAGTCGAGCGACCGCGGGCACCTCATCTTCGACGTGCCGACCCTGATCGAGGAGATCACGACGTACCTCACGCTGGAGGCCGGCGACGTGATCGCGACCGGGACCCCCGAGGGCGTCGGCGCGCTCGCCGACGGCGACACCGTCGAGGTGGAGGTCGAGGGCGTCGGCACCCTCGAACACGACGTGCGCGTCCCCTGAGTCGGGACCGGAACTCCCGCCTTCCGGTGCTCCCTGCGGGCCGGTCGCACACCGGGTTTCCGGTGAACCGACGGCGCGGGCCCGCCGTCACCGCCGCGCGGTTCGGCCACCCTTAAGACCGCCCGTCCCGGACGAACGGGCATGGAACCACGCGATCTCTCGGACCACTCCGAGTACGTCCCGGGCCGGGGCGTCGAGGAGGTCGCCCGCGACCGCGGGATCGACCCCGACGACCTGATCAAGCTCTCTTCGAACGAGAACCCGCACGGCCCCAGCCCGGCGGCCGTCGAGGCGATTCGCGAGCACGCCGACCGCGTCCACCAGTACCCGAAGTCCTCGCACACGGACCTCACCGCGAAGATCGCCGAGAAGTGGGGCGTGGCGACCGATCAGGTGTGGGTCTCGCCCGGTGCCGACGGCTCGATCGACTACCTCGCTCGGGCCGCGTTAGAGCCCGGCGACGAGGTCCTGGTGCCGACGCCGGGGTTCGCCTACTACGGGATGTCGGCGCGGTACCACCACGGCGAGGTGACGGAGTACGACCTCTCCCCGGCCGACGGCTTCGCGCAGGACGCGGAGACGGTCCTCTCCGCCTACGGCGGCGAGCGGATCGTCTACGTCACCTCCCCGCACAACCCCTCGGGCTCGACGATGCCCCTCGACGAGATCGAGGCGATCGCGGACGCGACCGCCGACGAGACCCTCGTCGTCGTCGACGAGGCGTACGGCGAGTTCGCCGCGGTCGACAGCGCGATCCCGCTGGTCGACGAGCGCGACGACGTGGCGGTGCTCCGGACGTTCTCGAAGGCGTACGGGCTCGCGGGGCTCCGGATCGGCTACAGCGTCGTCCCGGAGGCGTGGGGCGGGGCGTACGCCCGGGTGAACACCCCGTTCGCGGCGAACGAGCTGGCGTGCCGGGCCGCGCTCGCCGCCCTCGACGACGAGGACCACGTCGCCGAGTCGATCGAGACGGCGCGCTGGGCGCGCGAGTACATCGCGACCGAACTCGACGCGCCAACCGTCGAGTCGGCCGGGAACTTCGTGCTCGCCGAGGTCGGCGACGCGGAGCGGGTCGCCGACGCGGCGCAGGAGCGCGGCGTGATCATCCGCGACTGCACCTCCTTCGGGCTCCCGAACCACGTCCGGATCTCGACCGGGACCCGCGCGGAGACGCGCGAGGCGGTCGAGCGGCTCAACGAGACGCTGGCCGACCTCGGGCTCGGTGTCCGGGCGTGAGCGGGGAGTCGCCGACCGAGGACGGAGACGCCGACGCCCACCGAGACGCCGACGCCCACCGAGACGCCGACGCCCACCGAGACCCCGACGCCCACCGAGACCCCGACGCCCACCGAGACCCCGACGCCCACCGAGACCCCGACGCCCACCGAGACCCCAGCCCGACCCGCGTCGCCGTCACCGGCACCCCCGGGACCGGAAAGTCGACCGCGACGGACCTGCTCGCCGACGAGTACGACGTTATCCACCTCAACGAACTTATAAAGGAAAACGACGCCCTCTGGACCGAGCGCGACGCCGACCGCGACACGCTCGTCGCCGACCTCGACGCGGTCCGCGAGCGCCTCGGCAACTGGGCCGGGGTGCTCGACTCGCACCTCGCGCACCGGTTCGACGTCGACCGCGTGGTCGTCCTCCGGTGTCACCCCGAGACGATCGAGGCGCGGCTCCGCGCACGCGGTGAGTCGGACGCCACGGCTTCCGAAAATGCGGAGAGCGAGGCGCTCGACGTGATCCTCTCGGAGGCCGTCGAGGAGCACGGTGTCGAGAACGTCTACGAGATCGACACCACCGACCGCGATCCCCGAGCCGTGGCCGACGCGATCCGCGCCGCGATCGAGGGCGAGCGCGAGCCCAGCGCCGGCACCGTCGACTTCATCGATTATATATGAACCGGCCGCGACGGTAGAAGCGATAGATGACTCTCGACCGGTACCGGTCGGTGGCGGACCGCCTGCTCGGACCGTGGGTGCGCGCCGCCGCCCGGCTCGGGCTCTCGCCGGACCAGGTGAGCGTCCTCGCGTTCGGCGTCGCGGTCGCGGCCGCGGGCGCGTTCGCGGTCGGCGACCCACTGTTCTACGCGGTCGGCGCCGTGTGCGTCCTCCTCAACGGCTGGCTCGACCTCGTCGACGGCGCCTTGGCGCGGCACCTGGAGGTCTCCTCGGACGGCGGCGACCTCCTCGACCACGTCCTCGACCGGTACGCCGACATCGCGATCATCGCCGGCTTCACGGTCGGGGTCGAGGCGTACGCCCTCGGCTTCCTCGCGGTCACCGGCGTCCTGATGACCTCGTACATGGGCACGCAGATCCAGGCGGTCGGCATCGGCCGCGAGTACGGCGGGCTGCTCGGGCGGGCCGACCGACTCGCGCTGATGGGTCTCGTCGGCCTCGTCGCGGCGGTCTACTCGGCGCCGATCGTCGCCGGACTCAACGTCGTCGGGCTCCTGCTCGCGCTGTTCGCCGCCGTGGGGCATCTCACCGCGGTCCAGCGGTTCCTGGGCGCGTGGAGCGATTTATAAACGGGCCGACGTACTGAGTGCGAATCCCGGAGCGACGGTGTGTTTATTTATAAGTCAGAGCGCGGTGTTGCCATCGGCTATTTATCAGTGGTCGACGACTCTGCGGTGACGACCACCAAAGCCCCACCCGCCTCGCACCGCAACCGCAGCCTCACGCCTCCCCAGCCTCGGCGGACGGGCCGGCGCGGGCCGGAGCCGCG
>NZ_MWTH01000011.1:24248-39463 GCF_059752395.1 Halorubrum sp. B53
GGCCCGCCGCCTCCCTCGCACGCGCTCCTCGCGGCCGTTTATAAACGGCCGCTCGGAGGCGCGCGCCACCGCATCAACTCTTTATAAATGATCGCCGCCGTGCCCGTGCCGATCGAAACCGGGAGCAAACGTCTCACCGACGGAACCGTCCGACGGTAACGAGAAGGGCGATTACGGCCGCGTCGCCTTCGCGAACCACGTCTCCGGGTTCTGTCGCTTGACGCGGAAGCTCGGGAGTTCCTCGGCGTCGACCAGGTCGAGCAGGAACCCACGGACGGGCGCCGGGTCGCGGTCGCTCACGATGAGACACTCCTCGCCGGCGTCGAGCCCGCGGAACCGCGCCTCGACGCGCTCCTTACGCGTCTCCGAATCGAGACCGCGCAGGTCGACGGCGTCCTCGGGCGGGTCGACCGTCCAGACCTCGTCGTACCGCTCGTCGACCGCGGCGGCGAGGTCGGTCGCGTACTCGGGGAGCGCGTCGGCGTTCGGCGCCGGCGTCGACTGCATCTCCGGATCGAAGGGGAGGTCCGCGAGCACCGGCAGATCGAGCGCCTCGATCGGGTCGTCGCCGCCGAACAGGTCGTGGGGGGTGCCGCACTCGTCGCAGACGAACTCCCCCATGTTCGAGACGACGCCGAGCACGGGCACGTCGTTCTCCTCGAACAGCTCCAGTGCCCGCGCGGTGTCGGAGACGGCGGCGTGGAACGGCGTCGTGACGAGGACGACGCCGTCGACCGGCACCTCTTGGAGGGTGGTCAACGCCACGTCGCCCGTCCCCGGCGGCATGTCGACGACGACGGTGTCCGGGTCGCTCCAGGCGGCGGTCTCGAACAGGTCCGAGAGCGCGTCGTGCGCCATCGCGCCCCGCCACGCGAGCGGGCCGTCGTCCGAGAGCAGCCCGACGCTCATCACCTCCAACCCGCCGACGTCGACCGGGACGGGATTCCCGTCGTCGTCGCTGTAGACGGGGCCGCTCGCGCCGACGACCTCCGGGACGTTGGGGCCGTAGATGTCGGCGTCGAACAGGCCGACTGAGGGGGCGTCGCCGTCCTCGCCGTCGGTCTCCTCGCCGCCACTCCCGGCCGCGAGCGCGCACGCCAGCGTCGTCGCGACCGTCGTCTTCCCGACGCCGCCCTTCGTGCTCGCGACCGCGATCACCCGGCCCGCGGTTCCCATCCCCGACGCGCGGCCGTCGAGGTCCGGGCTCGGATCGACCTGCTCGATCCGCGCGTTCGACACCCCCGGCGCGTCGGAGGCGGCCCGGACCATGGCGGCCGACACTCGCTCGGCCGCGTCACGGGGGAACTCGCGCAGGTCCGCGGTGACCGTCGCGGCGCCGTCGTCGACCGCGACGTCCTCGACGACGCCCGCCTCGAACACGCTCACGCCGGCGTCCGGGTCGCGGACCTTCCGGAGCTCGGCCTCCACGGCGTCGGCTGGCGACTCGTGATCGGTCGGTTCGTCGGCGGCGTCTGCGTCGTCGGGCGTGTCAACGGTGGGATCTGTCATGGTGGTGTGGTCGGCGTCGGCGTTTCGAAGTCGCTTCACAGGTCCGGTCTCCGGTTGAGCGTGCTCTCGCCGGGCAGGTCGGCGCTGTCGTTCTCGGTGCCGCCGCTGAACTGCCGCCGGAACTTCCCGGGGTCGGCGTCGATGGCGCGGGCGGCGGTGCTCCGCACGACCTTCGGCTCCGTCTCGTCGGCCGCGACCGCTTCGAGGCGTTCGAGCGCGCGCTCGTCGTCGACGCCGGCGAGCAGGTGGACGGCCCACTCCCTGAGCCGCTCGCTCTCCGCGTGCGACAGCTCGAGCAGGACCGGGCGCAGCGCCTCGCCGCGGCTTTTGAACAGCGAGACCATCGCGTTTCTGACGACCGCGTGGTGGTCGTCGTCCAGCGCCGCCTCGATTGTCGCCGCGTACTCGCCGCGGTCGATCCGGTCGAGCGCGACGACGGCCTCGGCGCGGACCCACGGGTCGGAGTCGTCACACGCCGCGACCGCGGCCTCGCCCGCCCGCTGGCCGCCGAGCTCGCCGAGCGCCTCGACGGCGAACTGGCGCACGTCGGCGTCGGCGTCGGCGAGGCCGTGTTCGATCAGCGCGTCGACGGCGGCCTCGCTCGGTCGCCCATCGCCCAGCGCCAGCGCCGCCCGTCGGCGCTCGACCGGGTCGCCGTCGACGAGGTCCTCGATCTTCGCGGCCGTGTCGGTCCCGCGGAGCGGGGCCGTGTCCGTCGCCTGCAGCTCTCGCGGGCTCGCGTCGCCGATCGTCACGTCGCGGCTCACCTCGATGTCCTCGAGCCCGTCCGGCTCCTCGCCGAACCCCGGGCTCTCCTCGGGGTGGACGCGGGGGTCAGTCGGCCCGTCCGTCGCCTCCTCCGGGTCCCTCATCGGGCGCTCACCCCGTTCTCGGTCGTCGGATCAGCCGAGTCCGGCCCGCCCGGTTCGCCGAGGAGCTCCTCGGCGCCCAGGGTCGCGAGCGCGGCGCCGAGACAGACGGCGGTCGCGGCTCCCGGCGTCGCGGGGACCCCCGCGAGAACCAGGAGGACCGCGCCGATCGCGAGCCACGCGTCGCCCTCGCGGAGCCCGGCGACGGCGGCGGCGACCCCGCCGAACGCCGCGGTCGCGGCGAGCAGGTGCGGGCTCCCGACGACCGCGAACCCGACGAGCAGCGCGCTCCCGGTGACGTACGGCGCGGCGGCGCTCGCGAGAACGACCCCCGCGAACGCGGTCGCGCCCGCGACGAGCGCGACGGGGTCGCCCTCGGCCCGCACGACGAGCAGCGTCACTCCCCCGAGGAAGGCGACGGACCCGGCCGATCGGACGGCGGGGCCGGCGATCCCGGCCGTCGCGGCGAGCGAGAGTCCGGCGGCGAGCGCGAACGCCAGCGCGAGGACGGCGCGCCGGAGCTCGAAGTAGGTCGACGGCGGTCCCAGCGCGCGGGCGAACGCGACCGCGGCGCCGCCCGGGATCGCGACGGCCGCGGCGACGGTCGCCGCGTCGGACGCCGTCGCGAGCACGCCGAACACCCCGGCGAACAGGAGCCCGACGCGGACCGCGGAACGGTCCGCCGAGAGCGCGACAACGGCGAGCGCGACGCCGCTCGCGAGCGCCGCGACCGTCCCGGTGACCGGTACCAACCCCGACGCGAACCCGGCCGGTTCGAACGGCGCGTTGTACAGCACGCGGACCGCGGTCGCGACGCCGACGCCGACGGCGGCGAGCAGGCCGATCGACCCCACGCGACCGCCGAGGCGACCGATCGGTGCCGACGGCGTCGTCCGCCCGTTCGCCCATTCGGTCGGTGAGCTCACGACCGCTCACCCCCGTCCGAACCGTCGGTGACCGCGTGTTCGCGGTCGCCCCCCGCACCGGCGTCGAGACGCTCCGCGAGGTCGTCGACGTCGGCGGCGACGAAGGCGTCGAGGAAGCGCGCGAGGCGACCGTAGACGCTCGTGCCGGGCTCCTCGTCCAGGGCCGTCCGAAGCCCCGACGCGAGGACGGAGAGGTGGCGGTCGTGGAAGTCCAGTCGGGCGCGGTCGAGGTTCGCGGGCTCCGCGTCTCCCGACGCGTCGTCGCCCGCGGCGGCCAGGCGACAGAGATACCCCGCGAACTCGAGCTCCAGGCGGACGTGGTCGTGGTGGCGGCGCTCGTCGCCGCCGACCTCGCAGCCGAAGTGCTCGTACGCCCGAGCGAGGTCGAGGTTCACGTCGTTCCACGACACGTCGGAGCGGTACGTCGACTCGTACAGGGAGGCCGGCGGTCCCTGGTTCTCGACCGTTCCGTCCGTCCCGTCGATCACCTCGGAGTAGCCGATGACGAACAGGTCGTTGTACCGGGCCGCGAGCGTCTCGCGGTCGTCCGCCACGGTCAGGTCGGGCGGGTCAACGTCGAGGCCGGTCCGGTCGACGAGCGTCGCCATCGACTCGTCGAGCGAGCCGTCCGCGAACCGCTCGTGGATGCCGCCGCTCGGCTCGGCGAAGGCCGCCGCCGCCAGCGCGTAGACGCTTCCGCGCGCCGCGGCCTCCTCGTCGATCGCGTCGGTCCGGAGCCCCTCGTCGAACCCGGGACCGTCACGTTCGGCGATCGGTTCCGACACGGTCACTCACCCCTCGTCCGGCGGATCCCCTCGACGGTCACGAGCGTGGTGAACACGACGGCGACCCCGGCGAGCGCCCACAGCACCGTCTCGTAGGGGGCCCCGCCTTCGGCCGGCCCGAGCGAGAGGTAGTACCACTCGCTCGCGGCCTTCTGCCCGGAGCGCTCGTCGTTACCCCCCTCCCAGACCGCGAACGCGGCGTTCACGTCTTGATCCGGGTCGACGTCGGTCACGTTCGCGCGGTCGGACGAGAGCGGCCGGGTGAACACGACGGCCCACCGGTCGCCGGTGTGCGTCGCGGTCGTCTCCACCGCCGACTCCGAAATCTGCGTCGTGCTCCCGGCGCCGCCGGCGAGCAGTGACTCCGTCCCGTCGGCGGCGTTCCAGTACCAGACGTTCACCCGGTTGTCGGTCGATCCCATCGCGATCGGCGGCCGCGACTCCGAGGCGACGGGGAGCTGGACCGCGGCGGCGTCGGCGAACGCGCGGAGCGAGTCCGTCGACTCGTTCGCCGTGGGGTCGCTCCACGACAGCCGGAGGTAGAGCCGCTCGTCGGTCCGCGCGGCCTCGACGCGGACAGACTCGACGGTGGTGTCGGCGCCGCCCGGCACCGCCGCGCCGGTGCTGCTCATCGGGACGGTCACCGTCTCGACGGACTCCCACGCGTCCCCGGTCGGCTCCGCGAGGTCGCCGGCGCTCGACTGTCCCTCGACCGGGATCTCGTAGGCCGCGCGCGCGTCGACGGCCGCGGGGAAGGCGGCGGTCGCGGCCACGACGGCGAGCGCGAGCGCGGCCGCGACGACGAGCTCCCGCGAGCCGATTCCGCGGTCGTCGACCTCGTCGTCGCCGGGCCGATCGGCGTCACGCTCCATCGTCGAACACCTCCAGCCGGTACTGGTCGTCGTTGTTCACGGTCGAGAGGATCTCCATGAGCTCGCTCTCCTCGCCCTGTCTGACCCGGTCGCGCTCGCGGTTGATCGTGTTGAGCGCCTCGTTCACCTGCGGGCCGAACAGCTCCTCCAGGTAGTTGCGCGGGATGCGCTCCGCGTCCACCGTCTCGCCGCTCTCCGACGTCTGCGGCGGCGCGAACGGCGGGATGTAGTAGACGTTCGGCTCCGTGCGGTACTCGGGGTGGAGCCGCAGGGCGACCTCGTACTCGTTCACGAGCTTGTAGATCGGCCCGTCCTCGTCGTCGAGGAAGCCGACGTGCCGGAGCTGCGGCGGGCAGTCCTCGGCACAGGATGGGGGCCGCACCTCGCCCTCCGGTCCCTCCCCCTCGATCCGGGGGTAACAGAAGATGCACTTCTCGCTGGTCTTCGTCTGCGCGTTGTAGAACACCTTCTTGTACGGACACCCCTCGACGCAGTACCGGTAGCCGCGGCAGCGGTCCTGGTCGACGAGGACGATCCCGTCCTCCTCGCGCTTGTAGATCGCGGAGCGCGGGCACGCCTCCACGCAGGAGGGGTGGGTGCAGTGGTTGCAGATCCGGGGGAGGTAGAAGTAGTAGGAGTTGGGGTACTCGCCGGCGCCCTCGTCCTCGTCCCAGTTCGGCCCCCAGTCCGCGTTCTCCATGGGACGGAGCGGCTCGTCGCTCCCCTCGTACATGATCGCCTCGTGGTTGAACTCCCACGCGCGGCCGTAGTCCTCCTGCTCCGGGAGCTGGCCGGGCGTCCGGGACTGCCCGTCCTCGTCCCAGCCGCCGCCCATCTCCTCCCAGTCGCGGGGGTAGCCGGCGCCGGGCTTCGTTTCGACGTTGTTCCAGTACATGTACTCGCGTCCCCCGGACTCGGTCCAGTTGGTCTTACACGCGATCGTACACGTCTGGCAGCCGATGCACTTGTTCAGGTCCATCACCATCGCGACCTGATGGTCCACGCCCTCCGCGAGGGGAACGTCGCCGTCGTCGGTCTGCCGGGCGGCGTCGTCGGCCTGACGGACCGTGTCGTCGGTGGTTTTGCTCATGGGCCGTCACCTCCGAGCAGGTCCGAGACGCGACCCAACGCGCCGCGCGACGTCGACCCCGAATCGGTCGACTCCGACCCCGAACCGGACGACTCAGACCCCGTCGCCGACGCCCCGAGCGGGCCGGCGTCGAGCGACGCCGGCTCCTCCCCGACCGGCTCGACCTCGATCCGGACGTCGCTGTTCACCCCGGTCGGGCCCCAGTAGTTCGGGAAAAAGTGGAGGTGCTCGCCCGTGTCCTCGGGATACTGGACGAGCTGGGTCGGCTTCATGTACATCGGCACGAGCGAGTTGAAGTTGTTGCGGTCGGGGTACTGGAACCGCTCCCAGCTGAAGAAGTGCCGGACGGTGCCGGGCTCCCCGCTCGGGTAGATCTTCGCCTGCACCTCGACCGAGTCGAGGTCGTTGTACACCCGCACGGTGTCGCCGTCCTCGATCCCGCGTTCCTCGGCGTCCTCGGGGTTGAGGTAGACGGTCGGCTCGCCGCGCTGCAGCCGGAGCATCTTGCTGTCGTCGCGCCACGTCGAGTGGATCGACCAGCGGCTGTGCGGCGTGTTGTAGCTCAGCGGGTACTCCGACTTCTCCTGGAGCACCGGCCCGTCTTTGTGCGTGGGGAGCTGCTCGTCGAGCTCTAAGAACCAGTCGTGGTCGATGTAATACTGCTGGCGTCCGGTGAACGTCGGCCACGGGTTCTTGTCCTGCACGTAGTCTTTCCACGGCGAGTACGCCTGGCCCTCCTCGATGTCCGACGACCAGTGGTCGCCCGTCTCGAGGAGGCGACGCGGCTGCGCTTCGATGTCGTCGAACGTGAGCTGCTCGTCGGCGCCCTCCGGGTTCGACTCCTCGGAGTTCTCGAGAATGAACTCCGCGGCCGCCTTGTCCTCGGCCAGCGCGCCGGGCTCGTTGTCGATCCAATCGCGCGTGTAGTCGTCGTGAACGGACTGGAGGTCGATCTCGCGGTCGAACTTCCGGTCCGACACCGGCTCCGTGCCGCGCTGCTCGGCGAGCTCCTGGATCTTCGCGGCGAGCTCGCGGAAGATCTGCCAGTCCGTCTTCGACTCGCCCAGCGGCTCGACCGCCGGCGTGAACGGGTGGACGTACGTGTGCATGTCCGTCACCGACAGGTCGTGCTTCTCGTAGTGGCTCGCCGTCGGAAGGACGATATCGCTGTTGAGCGCCGTCGAGTCCATCCGGAAGTTGATGTCGACGACCAGGTCGAGCTTCGGCCACAGCTCCTCCTCGACGGCGATGTTCCCCTTGGCCTGGTTGAAGTAGTTCCCGCGCCAGACGAACATGAGTCTGGGGTCCGGACGGCTGCCGTCGTCGCGCTCGCTCGGGTACAGCGGCATCCACCCCTTATCGATCGACTCCCGGATCTTCGCCGCGGTCTCCGGGTCCGTGTTCTCCATGATCCCGGCGTGGTAGTACGTCCACAGCGTCGTCGGGACGCCCCGGACGCTTCCGGTCGGGAACGAGAGGTTCTTCCACCCCTTGAACGTCCAGATCTTCTCCTGGCCGACGTAGTGGTCGAGGCCCGTCCCCTGTCGACCGAGGTTCCCGGTGAGCGTGACGAGCAGCTGGATCGCGCGGTTGCCGAGGTCGTTGTGGTACCAGTCGTTGACCCCCTTCCCGTGGATGATCTTCGCGCGGTCGACCTCGGCGAACTCGCGGGCGATCTTCTGGTGTGTCTGCCTCCCGACGCCGGTGATCTCGTTGACCACCTCGGGAGTGTACTCCGACAGCTCGTCGCGGAGGTTCAGCCAGACGGTGCGGGTCTCGACCGCGCCGTCGGTCGTCTGAACCGTGCGCTCGGCGTCGAGGTCGGGGTCGAAGTCGAGCTCGATGCTCAGGGAGTGGTCGTGCTGTCCGTCCCGCTCGCCGAGCGAGCCGGGCGCCGTCCGGAGACCGCCGTCGGCGTCCTGCATGACGAACACCTTCTCCGGGCGGTCGGCGTCGACGTCGAGCCCGGACACCTCGCTCGCGCGGAGGAACTTCCCGGTGTCCTCGCGGACGAGCAGCGGCATGTCCGTCTGCTCTTTTAAATGCCCCTCGTCGTACAACCCCTCGTCGACGATGGTGCGGGCCATCCCGAGCGCGAGCGCGGTGTCGCTGCCGGGATCGGGACCGATCCACTCGTCGCAGTGGATCGCCGTCTGGCTGTAGTCGGTGAAGATCCCGACGCGCTTGGCGCCGTCGTACCCCGCTTCGAGGAAGTACTTCGCGTCGGGGATCCGCGTGACGTTGATGTTCGAGCCCCACGCGATAATGTAGTCGGCGTTGTACCAGTCGGCGCTCTCGGCGTTCTCGGTCTGGGTCCCCCACGTGATCGGCTGGCCCGGCGGGAGGTCGGAGTACCAGTCGTAGAAGGAGTGGCTGACGCCGCCGAGCAGGTTGACGAGGCGGCTCCCCGAGGCGAACGAGACGGGGCTCATCGCCGGGATCGGCGTGAAGCCGCTGATCGCGTCGTACTCCCCGTCCTCGACGGCGTCGATGACCTCCTCGGCGATCTCGGTGAGCGCCTCGTCCCAGGAGATCCGCTCCCACTTACCCTCTCCCCGCTCGCCGGTCCGGCGGAGCGGGTGCGTGACGCGCTGGTCGGCGTTCACGTAGTCGGTGAAGCACGCCCCCTTCTGACAGCCGCGCGGGTTCGGGTCGGGAAGCGACTCGTCGAAGCGGGGGTAGTCGCCGGCCTGCTCCTCGCGCCACACCTGCCCGTTCCGCGTGTACACCTGCCACGAGCAGCTGCCCGTGCAGTTGACGCTGTGCGTCGAACGGGCCTTGCCGTCCCAGTCCCACTCCTCGCGGTAGAGGTCCTCCCAGTCGCGGTACGGGTAGTTACCGATCGGGTCGTCGACCACATCCAGTGTGTTCATCTCGGTGAGATCCTGCGCGGATCCCAGCCCGGTGGCGCCGACGGCGGCCGCCGCTCCGACTCCCTTCAGGAAGTCGCGGCGCGCGGTGCCGGCCTCGTCGCGTGTCGATTCGCCCGTCGTGTCTGTCGTGTCAGTCATTGTTTGTCGATGAGAACGGTCGCGAGGCCGAGCGCGACGCCGAGCGCCGCGAACGCGACGCCCGCGAGCGTGCCGCCGCCCGCGTCGAGTCCGGCGGCGATCAGCCCCACGCCGGCCAGTTTCGTCGCTCGATCCGCCCAGCGGTACCGACGCGGCGACAGCTCCGCCAGCCGAGTCCCGCTCGACTCAGTCATCGTCCGACCCCCCCGTTCGCGTCGGCGAGTCGTCGCGGCTCGGTTCCGGCGGCCCCTCGTCGTCCCCCGAGGGCGGGCCCCCCTCCGAGTCGTCCCCGAAGCCGCCGAGGACGGCGTAGGTGAGGGTGCCGGCCGCGGCGGGAACGAGCACGATCGCGGCGATCAGGTAGGGACGGAGCGCGGCCGTCGACGTGCCGAGGATCTCGGCGAGGATCACGTCCATGCCGGCGATAGACGCGATCATGACGAGCGTGACGCCGACGATGCCGACCGCGGTCGGGAACGGTCGGTCGAGGTAGTTCCGCGTGAAGTGCTCCGGCTCCTCCGCGCGGTCGATGAACGGCCAGACCGCCACGGCGACGAACACCAGACTCGGGAGGAGCAGCCCGCCCACGAACTCCGAACTGACGTGGATCCCGAGCACGTCGAAGCTCATCCACGAGGGGGTGAGCTTCAGGAACCCGTACCCCCACATCAGGAACCAGTCCGGCATGACGAGCGACGGCGTCGACGCCGGGTCGTTCGGTCCGTATTGAGCGATGTTGTGAACGGGGAGCAGCCCGGCGAGCAGCGAGAGCACGGCCATCGTGAGGAAGAACACGACCGCGCTCACCGCGGCCTGATTCGGGAACGCCGGCAGCCCGATCACGACGCTGTCGTCGTCGCGGTCGATGAGACGGGCGCCCCCGTCGGTCGTTTCGGGCCCTCCGCTCCCGCTCGGCGCTTCCCCGGTCGCGTGCGGGGTGCCGTCCCCCGCTCCCGGGGCGGCCACGTCCCCGTCGCGCTGCGCCTCGGTGTGCTTCTGTCGGACGAGGATCGCCATGTGGACGGCGATGAGCCCTCCGATCGCGGCCGGGATGAGGAAGACGTGCAGGAAGAACAGCCGCGGGATCGTCGCGCTCGTCGGGAACTGACCGCCGAAGACGATGCTCGCGAGCGGGTCGCCGACGATCGGGATCGAGGCGGCGACGTTGTAGCCGATGCCGACCGCCGTGCTCGCGAACTCGTCGTACGGGAGCGAGTAGCCGGTGTAGGCCGCGAACATCGCCAGCCCGGCGAGGCCGGTCCCGACGAGCCAGTTCGGCTCGCGCGGGTTCCGGTACGCGCCGGTGAAGAAGACGCGGAGCATGTGCAAGGCGATCGAAGCGACGAACAGATGTGCCGCCCAGTGATGCATGCGCCGCAGGAACATCCCGAACGGCACGTCGTAGGTGATGTAGAGGACGCTCGTGAACGCCGCCGGCAGCTCCTGCCCCTGGTACTGCACGACGCTCCCGCTGTACTCGACGGCGGTCGTGCTCGGTTCGTAGAAGAACGCGAGGAACGTTCCAGTCGCGACGAGGATCCCGAAACAGAACAGCGCGACCTCGCCGAGGAGGAAGGAGTCCTCCGCGGGGAACGCCTTCCCGAGGAAGTCGCTCCCCTCCCCCAGACCCAGGCGCGAGTCGGCCCAGTCGTACGCGGACTCGGCCCGATCGACCGCCGCGTCGATCCGGGACATCACTCCCCCCCGGGGCCGACCGGCCCCTGGAAGTCCCCGGTCGCGACGAGGTAGCCGTCGCCCGAGAGCGTGATCGGGAGCTGCGGCAGCGCTCGCGGCGGCGGCCCCCCGACGACCTGCGCGCCCGTCACCGGGTCGAACCGCCCGGAGTGGCACGGACAGACGAGCACGTCGCCGTCGCGGTCGGCGACCATGCAGCCGGCGTGGGTGCACACTTTCGAGAACGCGGCGTACCCGCCGACGGTGTACTCGTCGCGCACCTGGTCGCTATACGCCGACTCCTCGAAGCGCACGAGCAGCGTCGGGGCGTCCTCTACCCCCGGGCGCGGCTCCGGGAATACCGTGAGCTGTTCGCCGGGGGCGATGCGGTCCTCCGCGATCCGCTCGCCCGCCTCGTCGACGAGGGGGATCCCCGCCTCGTACACCGGGCCCTGATACTTGCGCTCGAACACCCGCGTGAGCCCCGCGACGGGCGCGGCGAGGCTTCCGACCGCCGTGATCCCGCCGACCGTCGCGAGGACCTTCGCGTAGTCGCGGCGCTTGAGTTCGGCGCGCGCGTCCTTCCAGAACGGCCGGAAGATACTCGGGTCGACGGCGGGCCCGCCGTCGTTCTCCGGGCAGGCGTCGCACAGTTCTCCCTCGGCGTCGGACGCGTCGGAAGCGTCGGCGTCGGACGCGTCGACATCGGTACGCCCGCCGGGCGCCTCGCGCTCGCGAGGGCCGGCGCTCGGCGGGGCGTCGATTCCGTCTCCCGTCGGTCGTGTGTCGGGTGCGTCGTCTCCCATCAGTGGTCCCTCCGTTCGGCGACTTCGACGTGGGGCATGAACCAGGCGTAGTACGACACCGTCGAGCCCAGCAGCGACATGAACAGCCCGAAGGCGTACACGCCGAAGTACTGGGTGCGCGCCAGGGTGAGGTACTCGGCCGTCAGCAGCGCCGAGAAGACGATAGCGAGGACGGTGAGCCCCCCCATCGCGACGAGCCCCTCGATGGCGTCGCTCGCGTCGTGGTACTGGACGACCCACCGGTCCTCCGTCTCGAACCAGGGGAACGTCGCCCGGTTCGTCCCGTCCGGCGGCGGTCCGTCGAGCCCGCCGTCGGCCGCGGCCGGGTCGTCCGCGCCGCCGGTATCGCTCGGACCCCCGCCGCTCGCGTCGGGGCGGGCGGCTCGGTTCATGAAGCGGTGGAAAAAGGCCATGGCCCCCAACAGCCCCAGCAGGGCGACCCAGACGATCACCCCGACCTGACTCGGTGAGAGCTTGTTCGGCGCGTCGACGAACCCCTCCAGCGGCTGCATCTCGCTCACGCTCTGGTCGATCCTGACCTCCTCCGAGGGCGGCTCGCCGTGGAGGCCGACGTACCACGTCGGCAGCAGCACGGCGAGCACGATGAGGAGGATCGCGATCGTTCGTCTGTCCATAGGTGTGTGTAGTGTCTTGTGTCGTTGAGCCGGCTCGGCGGTACGCACGCGGCCCCGCGGCGCCGGCCCGCCGTCCGCCGCGGCGATCGCTCGTGGGCTCTCGATGCCTCGCGGGCGTCCGGTGGACGGTTAATTACGGTACACAGAGACGTGACATACTGTATCCTAGGATCGGAAACGAACAACTAGCTACTCCCGAACTATTCGGCGATTTAAATACCCTCGCCGAACAGCTGGGACAGCACGGTGGCCGTCACGAGCCGGAGGTGTTCCGAGACGGTCGATTTGGCTACCCCGAGCTCGGCGGCGATCTCGTCGGCCGTGGCGCCGTCCGGACCGAAGTACCCCTTCTCGACCGCGACGGCGGCGACGGTCGCCTGTCGCTCCGTCACGTCGGAGAGGTCGACCGGGACCACGTCCGGCCGACCGTCGTTCGTGTCCCGATCCACGAGGATCCGGCGGACCTCCGCGCCGCCGAACGCGTCGACGATCGCCTGCAGCTCCCCGTACCCGGTCAACACGAAGGTGGCGAGCAGCTCCCCCTCTTCGATCAGCGTCTCGCGCGGCGACACCGGGAAGCCGGAGAACGCCGACGGGAGCCCGGCACAGGCGCAGGCGGTGCAGCCGCCGTCCGAGGGTGTCGACGTCGTGTCGGGGTCGGAGGGGTCGTGGTCCCCGCGCTCGCCGTCACCCTCGTCGCCGCCGGTGCGGGGTTCGCGATCGGCGCCCCCGCGCCCGAGTTCGTACCGGCCGTGAGCCCGCCCGGCGAACTCCAGCAGGTCCAGCTCGCTCGGCGCGTCGGCGGGGCTGTCGTCCGCGACGAAGTCGACGCGCGCGTCGTCTGGGTCGACCCGGACCGCCCGCAGGGTCGTCCGCTCGGACAGCGCCGTTACGGGACAGCGATCGCAGGTTGCGGCCGCCACTTGGACCTGGATCGTGTCGGTCACGGTGGTCGCGCCTACGACGAGGGGTCTCAAAAAGGTTGGAGTCCGTTCACAGACTCGGAACGCGTCGGATATCGCCCGCAGACGGAAGATCGGACCCCCCGCGGAACCCGACGTGTGAGCCGAGCGCGTTATCAACGTGTGACCCGAGCGCGTTATCAACGTGTGACCCGAGCGCGCCGTCCGAGACCACGTCCGCGCTCGCTCCGCTTCCGGGGCTCGTCGCGCACCGCGAACGAGGGAACGCTTAAAAGCGTCCGGCCGGAACGAGGGGGTATGCCAACCTTCGAACTGAACCTCTCGGACGACGTCTACGCGGAGTTCCAGCAGCTCGCCGAACAGGAGTTCGTCTCCGAGGAGCAGGCCGCGGAGGACCTCATCGCCTCCGGGATCGAGGCGTACAACGTCTCCGTCGTCGACGAGGAGCCGCGCGACGAGATGCTCGACGGCGCGGAGAACAACATGTTCGACACCGCCGAGGACCCCGGGAGCTTAGAGGACGACCGGCTGTAGGCAGATTCGACTGCCCGACCGACGGCCGATCGGTCAGTAACCGAGCCGCAACAGTCGATTCGCGAGCAGCGCGGCCAGCCCGAGCGCCATCACGCCCGCGAGTAGCCCGAACGCGGCCTCCCACCCCGCGACGTCTGAGATCGTTCCGACGACGACGCTTCCCGACGCCCCGATCACCATGTACGCGGTCCGGACGAGGCCGAACCCGGCGCCACGCTCCTCGTCGGACAGCAGGTCCATGAACCGGGACTGGACGGGCGCCCCCCACGACATCGCGACGCCGACGAAGCCGACGGCCGCGACCGTCGGGCCGAGGCCGAGGTCGAACCGCGCCGTCGCGACCAGGAGCCCGTAGCCGACGATGCCGGCGCTCATCGTCCCCATCGCGGTCGCGTCGCGGCCGAACCGGTCGGAGAGCGAGCCCGTGACCGGCTGCGTGCTGCCGTGGACGAGGAAGTACAGCGAGAACAGCAGCGCCGACAGCGCCGTCGAGAGCCCGCCGCCGACCTCCAGGAACGTCGGGAGGAAGGAGGCGGTCGCCTGCCACGTGAACGCCCCCATCGTCGCCAGCGCGGTCGTGTAGAGGATCGACGGCCGCGAGAGCAGTTCGACCAGGGGCGCGAGCGCGAACCGCTCCCGCAGCGGCTGATCGGGACGGATCGGCTCGGTGGGCCGCACCCGCCACGCGAACAGGGCGAACACGGGTACTGCGACGGCGACGCCGAGGAGGACGCCGGCCCGCCAGCCGTACCGCGAGCCGACGAGCGCGGCGACCGGCGGCGCGGCGAGCCCCGCGATCGGGCCGCCCGCGACGTGGACGCCGATGGCGCGGCCGATGTCGTCGTACTGCTTGGCGAGGAACGTCGTCGCAACCGAGTAGTGGAGGCCGGCGCCCGCGCCGAGCAACACGGTGAACAGCATGAAGACAGCGATCGACGGGGAGACGGCGATCAGCAGCGAGGCGACCGCGGTGGCGCCCACGGCCGTCAGGATGACGGCGCGCTCCCCGTAGCGGTCGCCGAGCACGCCGGAGGGGAACTGCGCCAGCGCGTACGCCAGCCACATCCCCGAGAGGGCGAGCCCGACCGTCGCGTTCGTGACGCCGAACCGCGCCGTGATCTGCGGGACCAACGGACTGATGGCCAGCCGCGCGACCATCGTCGCGGTGAACGCGAGCGTACAGAGCGTGAGCGCCGTGTGCCGGTACCGCCAGTTCACGGTCGTCGTTCTCGACCCGGGTGGAAGCGGGTTCCGGTCGCGGCCAGCCGGGCCGGCTGTGGTGTGCGATCGACCACCGAGCGGCGACGAGATCGGCGACAGCGACGAGATCGGCGACAGCGACGAGATCGGCGACGGCGACGAGATCGGCGACGGCGACGAGATCGGCGACGGCGACGAGACCGGTGACGGGGACCCGTCAGACCTCGAACGCGATCGGGTACTCCGTGAGGTTCTCGTACCCGTCCTCGGTGACGACCACGAGGTCCTCGATCCGGACGCCGCCGACCTCGGGATCGTACAGGCCCGGCTCGACGGTGATCACGTGGCCGGGCTCCAGCTCGCCCCCGCCGCTCGCGAGCC
>NZ_MWTH01000011.1:39505-81372 GCF_059752395.1 Halorubrum sp. B53
GGGGGGACTCGTGGACGTCGAGGCCGATCCCGTGGCCGGTCGAGTGGATGAACCCCGTCTCCGTCTCGGGGTCGGTGCGGAACGTCGGCTCGCCGGCGTCCTCGTACACCTCGCAGGCCGCGGCGTGGACCTCCTCGCCGGTCGCGCCCGGCTCGACCGCGTCGAGCGCGGCGTCGAGCGCGCGCTCGGTGAGGTCGTACCACTCCCGGAGCGCGGCCGGCGGCTCCCCGACGCAGAACGTCCGGGTCATGTCGGCGTTGTACTTCGTCGCCTTCGACCGGGGGAAAATGTCGACGATGATCGCCTCGTTCGCCCGGAGCGGGCCGGAGCCGCGGTCGTGGGGGTCGGCCGCCTGCGCGCCGCCGGCGACGATCGTCTCGTCGAGCGCGCAGCCGTGCCGGAGCAGCGTCACCTCGATCTCCTCGGCGACGCGCTCGCTGGTGAGCGGCTTGCCGTCGACGAGCAGGACGCCCGGCTCAGCGTCGGCCTCGCCGTCGGCGGGCGCGTCCTCGCCCGCCACGTCCGCGCTCGCCAGCAGCTCCTCTGCGGCGCGCATCGCGGCCCCGTTCGCCCGCTGTGCCTCGCGGATCGCGTCGACCTCCTCGTCGGTCTTCACGGCGCGGACCTCCCGGAGGAGGTCGTCGCCGTCGACCACGACGTCGATCCCGCGCTCGCGCATCGCGTCGGCGGTCCCGACCGGGCCGCGAGGCGGCATCGACATCGACTCGACCCCCTTGTCGCGGACGAACGCGGCGTACATGTCGTACCGCTCCTCCCGGCCGCCGTACTCGTAGTCGTAGTCGGCGTGGCGCTCGACGGTGTCGGCGTCGGCCTCCGCCTGCGCCCGCCCGTACTCCAGCCCGGAGACGAGCGCGTGGACCTCGCCGTCGGCGTACAGCGTCAGGAACGGGTCCGGGCCGGTGAACCCGGAGAGGTACAGCTGGTTCGCGTCATCCTGCGACGCGTCGAGCAGGTAGCCGTCGGAATCGAGGGCGGCGAGCGTCTCGTCGAGGCGAGTCCGGTTCATACCGTTCGTGGTCGGCCGATACCCAAATCGGTTGCCCTCGCGGAACCGTTTCCGTCCCGAACCCACCGAGTTTATCACGAAATATCTATATAGTGGCGGTCGGCCGACGGTCGACCGCGACCGGACGCGAATTTCGTTCGTGAGAAAACCGGCAACTATCGCCATCAGACGGTTCGAGACGACCTCTCGACGTACTTTTCAGATCCGATATCGGCACAAGGATTTAAATGTGTTCAGCCCTTACCTGATAGTGAGGAAACCAACCGAGACGCGTCTCTCGGTCCCCTCGTTCCCTCCATTTGAACCAACCAATGAGCGAAAACGTTCGAACGTACACGGCGGAGCATGTCGACGACGAGCAGGAGAGCGAGTCGGCCGACGAGGAACTGCGTTGTCCCGAGTGCGGCGGCCAGCTCGCCACCGACACGGAGCACGGCGAAACGGTGTGTGTCGACTGCGGGCTCGTCGTCGAGGAGGACGAGATTGACCGCGGGCCGGAGTGGCGCGCGTTCGACTCCAAGGAGAAGGACAGCAAGTCCCGCGTCGGCGCCCCGACGACGAACATGATGCACGACAAGGGGCTCTCGACGAACATCGGCTGGCAGGACAAGGACGCCTACGGCAAGTCCCTCTCCAGCCGCCAGCGCCAGAAGATGCAGCGGCTCCGCACCTGGAACGAGCGGTTCCGCACCCGCGACTCCAAGGAGCGGAACCTGAAGCAGGCGCTCGGCGAGATCGACCGCATGGCCTCGGCGCTCGGCCTCCCGGACAACGTCCGCGAGACCGCCTCGGTCATCTACCGCCGCGCGCTCGACGAGGACCTGCTCCCCGGCCGCTCCATCGAGGGCGTCTCGACGGCCTCGCTGTACGCGGCCGCCCGGCAGGCCGGCACGCCGCGCAGCCTCGACGAGATCGCGGCCGTCTCCCGCGTCGAGAAGGACGAGATCGCCCGGACGTACCGCTACGTCGTCCGCGAGCTCAAGCTGGAGATCCAGCCCGCGGACCCCGAGAGCTACGTCCCGCGGTTCGCCTCCGACCTCGGCCTCTCGGACGAGGCCGAGCGCCGCGCCCGGTCGCTGCTCGACACCGCGAAGTCGCAGGGGATCCACTCCGGCAAGTCGCCGGTCGGCCTCGCGGCCGCCGCCGTCTACGCGGCCTCCCTGCTGGTCAACGAGAAGGTGACGCAGAGCGAGGTCAGCGACGTCGCGAACATCAGCGAGGTCACCATCCGGAACCGCTACCACGAGCTGTTGGAGGCCGAGGACGGCGTCGCGCTGAGCTGATCGGCGCGCCCGCCCGACCACGTCGACGCTCCGCCTTTTCGTCGTCGACGCACCGCACTTTTGACGCCGGCGCTCCGCCGTTTCTCTCCGAGACCGGAGCGACCGGACGCTCGGTTTCGACTTCCGTTTTCCGAACGCACAAGCCCTCGCGGGCCGAGCAACGCGTATGGAGACCACCCGTCACTTCACCGCGACGACGTACGTCGTCAACGACGGCGCGACCGCGCTCCACGCCCACGACCGGCTCGGGATCCGCCTCCCGCCGGGCGGCCACGTCGACCGCGACGAGCTTCCCCACGAGGCGGCGCTCCGCGAGGTCCGCGAGGAGACCGGGCTGGAGGCCGAGCTGGTCGCGACCGAGTCGTCGATCGCGGGACCGAACACCCGCGGGCTCCCGGAGCCGGCGCACCTCATGCTTCACGACATCAACGTCCACGAGGACGGATCGGTGGGCCACCAACACGTCGACCATCTCTACTTCGCTCGCGTCGGCTCCCGCGAGATAGCGCCGAACGGCGACGGCGAGGTCGACCCGGACGCGTGGCGCTGGTACGACCCGACCGAGCTGGCCGCGAGCGACCTGCAACAGGACGTGATCGAGCTCGGCCGCGAGGCGATCGCGACCGTCGGGGACGCGTAGCCGGACGGGGTCTCGAGGGTCGAGCGGGAAAACCGCCGGACAGAGACCCGATCTCGGTCGGCAGAATCCCGCCCGATCGCTGTCAGACGAGCGTCTCACGGTCCGGAAGGTATTTGGGTCGTTGCAGGCCACATAAACCAAGATGGACGCACAGCGACGATCGGAGATCACCGGGTGGGACGCCCGCGAGTTCTCGGGCGGATTCGCCGGGCTCGGGCGCCTCGTCGACCGCGGGTTCTCCGGCGCGGTGACCGACGGTGCGGCGTGGCTGTTCGTGTTCGAGGGCCGCGTCGTCGGGACGGCCGACGGCGACCTGGACGAGTTCGCGGATGCCTCCGGCACGCTGTACGAGGCCCCCGAGGCGGTCCTCCCGGTGCTGTTCGCCATGCAGGAGCAGGGCGGCGAGCCGCGGGCGCAGTACTACACGAACGACACCCCGCTCTCGGAGGCGGACCGCAAGCTCTCGCAGGGCGGGTTCACCGGCTACGTCGAGCTCTCGGAGAACGTGCTCTCCGGCGACTACTACGTCACGTACACCGCCGGCGAGTCGATGGCCGCCGCGTACGTCGGCAACTCCAGACGGCTGGAGACCGGCGAGAAGGCGTTCTCGCTCGCCGACGACGAGGTCGGCATCTACACCGTCTACGAGGTCGACTTGGACGTCCGCGAGATCCCGTCGGACGGCGACGCGGGAGCGGCCGCGTCCGGGGCGACCGCCACGAGCGATTCGGAGCCGGACGAGCCGGAACCGGACGAGGGATCGGCGGACGGGGCGACGGCGGACCGGACGGAACCGAGCGACCCAGGTCCGAAACGCAGTCCGGAACCCGAGGACGGTCCGGAGCCCGACGACGTCGCGTCTGGCGGGCCGACCGCCGTCGACGCGGCCCCGGACGCCGCCGGCGACGACGCGACCCCCGAAAGAGCCGGAAGCGACGCGACCGCCGGAAGCGACGCGACCGCCGAGAGCCGTGATGGCCCCGGCTCCCGGGCCGAGACCGACCGCGACGACGACCAGTCGCCCGTCGACATCGGCGGGGCGGGCGACCGCGGTGCCGCGGGCCGACAAGGAAACGAGAGCGAAGCGTCGACCGAAGCCGGCGCCCGGGCGGACGAACCGGCGAGTGATCCCGGCGAGGGAGCCTCCGAAATCGCGCCCGGCGGCAAGGACGCGACCGCGGCCGGAACCGACTCGGACCGATCCGGAGACGCGACCGACGGAGCGCACCCGAGCGACGACGTGTTCTCCGAGGAGGAGCAGTGGCGCGAGCAGAAATCGATCCCGGCGCTCGACCCGTCCGAGGCGAGCGACCCGCCGGGCGGCCGCAACGGCGCCGGAAACGCGACCGGGGGCGGCTCCGGAGGGTCGCGCGACTCGAACGGCGCCGCGGGGCGGAACGAGGCCGGAACGGCCGCGCAGTCAGCGAACGAGCCGTCTCCGGATCCGCGCTCGACCGCCGAGGCCGGCGCGAACCGGTCGGCCGTGTCGCAGCGCTCTCGGGGGGCCGGCGAGTCGCGCGACGAGGGAACGCGTCGGGAACGCCTTCGGCAGCTGGAGAGCGCGCTGGAGGAGTCGGAGCGAGAGCGCGAGTCGCTGGCGGCTGAGTTGGACGAGGTCGCCGCGGAGCGCGACGACATCGAGGGCGAGCGCGACGAGCTGGCGACGGAGGTCGACCGCCTCGAGTCGGAGGTCTCGACGCTCCGCGAGGAGCGGGATCGGCTCCGCAACGAGCTCGCCGCGGCCCGGGAGCGGCTTCCCGAGAGCGACCGCTCGCTCTCGCCCGCGGAGGCCCGGAGCGGGACGAACCTCTTCGTCAGGTACGACTCCAAGGGCGGGGCGACGCTGGAGGACGCCCACGACGGCACCGTGGACCGCGACATGCTCCGCGAGAACCTCCGGATCGAGCACCACACGAGCTTCGAGACGGACGGGCTCTCGGTCGACGGCCGACCGTTCGAGGAGTTCCTGCGGGACACGATCGAGTACGGGTTCACGCGCTGGCTCGTCGAGGACCTGCCGTTCGAGGTGAGCGGGACCGGCAATCAGAGCGTCCTCCGCGACCTCTACGACGCGATCCCCGAAGTCGACCGCGCGGAGATCGGCGGCTCGGTGTCGATCGTGATCCGCGAGAACGGCGAGGAGACGCGCGAGCAGCGCGCGTTCGACCTCGTCTTGCGCGACCGGATGGGGAACCCGCTGTTCGTCGCCGACCTCAACGACAGCCGGGACCCGACCGCCGAGGGGACGCTGGAGTCCCTCGTGAGCAACGGCCGCGACATCGCCGAGTCGAACGACTCGTTCGCGGGGGCGTTCGCGGTGACGGAGAGCTTCTTCGAGCCGGGCGCGTTAGAGACCGCGAGCGACGCCGTCGGCGGCGGGCTGTTCAGCCGGTCCAAGCGCGCGAGCTTCGTGAAGCTCTCGCGCAAGCAGGGGTACCACCTCTGTCTGGTCGAGGCCCGTGACGGCGGGTTCCACATGACCGTCCCCGACCTGTAGAGCGGATCCGCGAGACGGGACGTTTGACGAGGATCAGTCAGCGAGCGGCAACGGATGATTCCTTTCGCAACGCGAGGCGATACCGACCGGACACGGGACGCTCCCGGCTGCGTCCGACCGCGGTCAAAACGCGGACTCCCGGCGGGCGAGGCGTACGAACGAGGGCGTTCAGTTCTCGAGTTCGGCGGCGTCGTCGATCCGCATGGAGCCGAGCTTCTCGACAGTCTCGTCGAGCTTCTCGTCGAGTTCGTCGACGAACTCGTGGGTCCGCTCGGTGGTGATCGCGCCCTGGCTGGACGGCTCGATGAGGTTCTCCTCCTCGAGCACGCGCAGCGAGTAGCGGACCTTGTGGTGGGGGTAGCCGGTCTCGTTCGACATCTTCACGATGCCGATCGGTTCGTTTTCGATGACCATTCGCAGAACCTGGAGGTGGCGTTCCAGCATGTCTACCTCCTTCTCTAGTCGATCTATCATGGCACATGTTAACTCGTCATGCCCCGGTTTAAAAGTTGCTGTCGGCGACGGGGGCGGGGTCGCTCGATCCGGCGCTTTGACGTGGGAGTAGTTAACGTGTTCGATCGCTTCGACGACGACGGCCTTCGCGACCCGCCCGGACCGCCCGACTGAGACCGGTGACGGCGACCACGCGCGGGCGGAGAGCGACCGCACGAACGGGCACATCTCACTCGGCCGCGCCACGATGTGATGCACGTCTGTGGGGTAAGACCGACGACGGACCGTAATCGGTTTTACCCCCCGGCCGGAACCTCCGGGCCGTATGACACTCACCATCGTCGGCTCCCAGCTGGGTGACGAGGGCAAGGGCGCGCTCGTCGACCGGTGGGGAGGGGACGCGGACGTCGTAGTCCGTTATCAGGGCGGCGACAACGCCGGCCACACCGTCGTCGAGGGGGGCGCGGAGTACAAGCTCTCGCTGGTACCGAGCGGCGCCGTCCGGGGCACGGTCGGCGTCTTGGGCAACGGCTGCGTCGTCAACCCGCGCACGCTGTTCACCGAGATCGACGACCTGCGCGATCGCGGGCTCGACCCCGACGTGCGGGTCGCCCGGCGCGCGCATGTCATCATGCCGTACCACCGCGTGCTGGACGGGATCGAAGAGGAAATCAAGGCGGACGACGACGCCGGCGACGAGGTCGGCACGACCGGCCGCGGCATCGGCCCGACGTACGAGGACAAGGCCGGGCGGCGAGGGGTTCGGATCGCCGACCTGCTCGACCCCGACGTGCTCCGCGAGAAGCTGGAGTACGCCGTCCCGCAGAAGCGCGCGCTCGTCGAGGACGTGTACGGGCTCGACCTCGATGACGACCGCGCCGAGGCGTTCGACGTCGACGCGCTCCACGAGGAGTTCGCCGCGATCGGCGAGCGCCTCGCCGACGAGGGGATGACCGTCAACTGCAGCGACTACCTCTACCGCCGCCGCGAGGCGGGCGACCGGATTCTGTTCGAGGGCGCACAGGGGACCCACATCGACGTCGACCACGGGAACTACCCGTTCGTCACGTCCTCGAATCCGACCGCCGGCGGCGCGGCGGTCGGTTCCGGAGTGGGCGTCACGACCGTCGGCGACGGCGAGGTCGTCGGCATCGTGAAGGCGTACCTCTCGCGGGTCGGCGAGGGGCCGATGCCGACCGAGCTCGACGGCGACGCCGACGAGGAGGCGCTCGCCGACGACATCCGCGAGAAGGGCGGCGAGTTCGGTACCGTGACGGGTCGCCCGCGCCGGATCGGGTGGCTCGACCTCCCGATGCTCCGCCACGCCGCGCGCGTCTCCGGCTTCACGGGCGTCGCGGTCAACCACGTCGACGTGCTCGCCGGGCTCGACGAGCTGAAGGTGTGTACCGGCTACGAGCTCGATGGCGAAGAGATCGACACCGTCCCCACCACGACCGACCGATGGGAGCGGTGCGAACCGGTGTACGAGTCGCTCGACACCTGGGAGGAGTTCGACTCGGCCGCGGTCGCCGAGGGCGGCTACGACGCGCTCCCCGAGCCGGCGCGCGAGTACCTGGAGCTCGTCGCCGACGAGATCGACACGCCCGTCTACGCGGTCGGCGTCGGTCCCGACCGCGAGGAGACGGTCGAACTCGTGAACCCGTTCGACGAGTAGCGGACCGAGCGACCTTTTTTAAACGATCCGCCGCTACGCCTGCGGGTCGACGTCGTTCAACGCGCGCACGTCCTCGTCCGTCAGCGACAGCTCCGCGGCGGCGACGTTCGATTCGAGGTGCTCGACGCTCGACGTGCCCGGGATCGGGAGCGTCACGTCGGAGTGCTCTAAGAGCCACGCGAGCGCGACCTGCCGCGGCGTCGCGTCGCGACGGCCGGCCACCTCGCCGAGCGCCTCCGCGACGCCCTCCTCGTCGACCGTGTACATCGGCCCCCACGGGATGAAGCCGACGCCGTTGCGCTCGCAGGCCCGCAAGACGTCCTCGTCGTCGCGATGGCCGACGTTGTACCGGTTCTGGACGGTGGCGACGTCGACGATCTCCGTCGCGGTCTCCAGCTGTTCGACGGTGACGTTCGAGAGCCCGACGTGGGCGATCTGGCCGGCGTCTTTCATCTCCGCGAACGCGTGGACGGACGCCTCGAAGTCGGTGTCGGGGTCAGGACGATGATACTGATAGAGGTCGACGGTGTCGGTGCCGAGCCGGTCAAGGCTACACAGCACCTGGTTTTTCAGGAAGTCCGGGTCGCCGTGGGGGAGCCAGTCGCCCTCGCGGTTGCGGAGCAGTCCGGCCTTCGAGGCGACGACCACGTCGTCGGGGTCGCCGAGCGCTTCGCCGATCAGCCGCTCCGAGACGCCCGGCCCGTAGGAGTCGGCGGTGTCGACGAAGTCGACGCCGAGCTCGACGGCGCGCTGGAGCACAGCCTCGGCCTCGTCCTCGTCGTCGGGTCGGCCGATGATGTCCTCGCCGGTGATCCGCATCGCGCCGAAGCCGAGGCGGTTAACGGTCAGCTCGCCGCCGATGTCGAACGTGTCGCTCCGGTCGGTAGTGTCTGAAGTCATGGTCGGCCAGTCGCGGGCCGCGCCCAAAGTCGTGGGGATGGCGGAAGGATCGTCGCCGGAGGAGCGCGGTCCGCCCTCCGGCGCGCTCGCCCGTCTTGCGCACGTCGCTACTAATAAACCGCCCCCGTGCGATCGGAGGGTATGGACGCCGAGCGCGAGGTACTCGACGTGTTGGCGCGGAACGCCCGCGAGGACATCGACGACATCGCGGCCCAGACGGGCCTCGACGCGGAGGCGGTAGCGGACGCGATCGACGCGCTGGAGGCGGACAACGTGGTCCACGGCTACCAGGCGGTCGTCGACTGGGACCGCGTCGACGAGGGGAAGATCCGGGCGGTCGTCGAGATCAACGTCGAGCTCGACCGCGAGACCGGCTACGAGCAGGTCGCCGACCGGATCGCGAAGTTCCCCGCGGTCGACGCCCTCCACCTCGTCTCCGGGGACTACGACTTCGCCGTCGAGGTGCTCGGCGAGACGATGCAGGACGTCTCGCGGTTCATCTCCGAGCAGGTCGCGCCCATGCCGGAGGTCACCCAGACGGTGACCCACTACATCATGGAGACCTACAAGGACGGCGGGATTCGGTTCGAGGACGGCGACGACGACGACCGCCTCTCCGTGTCGCCATGAGGCTCTCGGACCGCGCCAGCGACCTCCCGGAGTCGGGGATCCGGAAGTTCTTCGAACTCGCGGAGGCGCGCGACGACGTGATCTCGCTGGGCGTCGGCGAGCCCGACTTCTCGGCCCCGTGGGCGGCCCGCACCGCCGCGATCGACTCGCTCGAGCGCGGGAAGACCTCCTACACGTCGAACCGCGGGATGGCGGCGCTCCGCGAACGGATCGCCGCCCACCACGAGCGCTACGACCAGTCGTACGACCCGGAAGAGGAGGTGCTCGTCACGACCGGTGCGAGCGAGGCGGTCGATCTGGCCTTCCGCGCGCTGGTCGACCCCGGCGACACGGTCGCCGTCCACGAGCCGACGTACATCTCGTACGGGCCGGGGATCGAGCTGGCCGGCGGCGAACAGCTCACGGTGCCGACCCGCGCCGCGGACGACTTCGCGCTCACGCGGGAGGCCCTGGAGGCGTCGGGCGCCGCCGACGCCGACCTCCTCGTCCTCTGCTACCCGAACAACCCGACTGGCGCGACGATGACCGACGAGGAGCTCGCCGAGGTCGCGGCCTTCTGCCGCGAGAACGACCTCCGGGTGGTCGCCGACGAGATCTACTCCGCGCTCACCTACGGCGCCGATCACGCCTCCATCGCCACGCAGCCGGGGATGCGCGAGCGCACCGTCGTCGTCAACGGCTTCTCGAAGGCGTACGCCATGACCGGGCTCCGGCTGGGGTACGCGCTAGGCCCGACCGACGCGATCGACGCGATGAACCGGATCCACCAGTACACGATGCTGTCGGCGCCGACGACGCCGCAGTACGCCGCCATCGAGGCGCTCGACCGCTGCGACGACGAAGTCGCGGAGATGGTCGACGAGTACAACCGCCGCCGGCGGCTCGTCGTCTCCCGGTTCAACGAGATGGGGCTCGACACGTTCGAGCCCGGCGGCGCGTTCTACGCGTTCCCCGACTGCGGCGGCGACGACGAGGCGTTCGCCGAGGACCTGCTGGAGGCGCAGGGCGTCGCGGTCGTCCCCGGCTCCGTCTTCGGCGCGGGCGGCGAGGGCCACCTCCGCGTCTCGTACGCGACTTCGATGCGAGAGCTGAAAGAGGCGACCGACCGGATCGCGACGTTCGTCGAGAACCGCTGAGGCGACGCTCGACGCGTCGCGGTCGCGGGTCGACGTCGGCGGACCGAGGTGTAAACGAAAAACTACTTGCGAATTGTTCGGCGTTCGCCAACGATTATCACGGTTTACCCTGATACTCGAGGTATGGAGTTTCAGCTGACCGACGAACAACGACAGCTTCGCGAGGAGGTACGGAAGTTCGCCGACGAGGAGATCCGACCGGTCGCGACCGAGTACGACGTCGACGAGAAGTACCCGCACGAGATTATGGACAAGGCCGCGGAGATGGGGCTGTTGGCTCCGCACGTCCCGGTGGAATACGGCGGCGTCGGGTACTCGTCGGTGGAGAACGCGATCCTGACCGAGGAGCTGTTCGCCGCCGACCCCGGGATCGGCCTCTGCGTCTCCAGCGCCGGGTTCGGCGCCGAGGCGCTGATGGAGTTCGGCACCGACGAGCAGAAGGAACGGATCCTCCCGGAGGTGACCGCCGGCGACGCCGTGATGGGCTCGGCCATCTCGGAGCCGCAGGCGGGCTCGGACGTGACATCGGTCGCGACGCGTGCTGAAAAGGACGGCGACGAGTGGGTGATCAACGGCTCGAAGATGTGGATCACGAACGGCACCGTCGCCGACTACTTCGTGGTCGTCTGCGAGACCGACCCCGAGATCGACGACCGCTACTCCGGCTACTCGCAGATCCTCGTGGAGGGCGACCGCGACGGGCTCACCCGCGACAAGATCACCGGGAAGCTCGGCATCCGCGCGAGCGACACCGCCGAGCTGCGGTTCGACGACGTCAGGGTCCCGGAGGAGAACCTCATCGGCCAGCGCGGGATGGGATTCCTCCAGCTCATGCAGTTCTTCGACGAGACCCGCACCGCGGTCGCCGCGCAGGGCGTCGGGATCGCCCGCGGCGCGGCCGAGCGCGCGCTGGAATACGCGGAGGAGCGCGAGCAGTTCGACCGCCCGATCAGCGACTTCCAGGCGATCAAACACAAGCTCGCGGAGATGCACACGAACACCGAGGCCGCCCGCTGGCTCACCTACCGCTCCGCGTGGGCCGTCGACAACGAGTCGGGGGACCTCACGGCGCTCGCCTCGATGGCCAAGGAGTTCGCCTCGCGGGTCGCCGTCGACGTCGCCGACGAGGCGGTGCAGGTCCACGGCGGCGCCGGCTTCGTCAACGATCACGACGTCGAGCGGCTCTACCGCGACGCGAAGATCACCCAGATCTACGAGGGCACCACCGAGATCCAGAAGAACATCATCGCCCGCGAGCTGCTCGACGAGGGGATGTGAGCCGGCTGCTCGTGGCCGACGTCCCTACTCCTCGTCGTATTCCATCGCGACCGAGTTGATGCAGAACCGCTTGCCCGTCGGCTCGGGGCCGTCGTCGAACACGTGGCCGAGGTGCGAGTCGCAGTTCGCACACCTGACCTCGGTGCGGCGCATCCCGTGGCTCGTGTCGACCGTCGTCGTCACGTTCTCCTCCTCGGCGGCGTAGAAGGCGGGCCAGCCGCAGCCGGACTCATACTTCGTCTCGGCGTCGAAGAGGACGGTCCCACAGGCCCGGCAGCGGTACTCCCCGTCGTCGGGGTGGTGATCGACGTACTCGCCGGAGAACTTCGCCTCCGTGCCGCTCTCGCGGAGCACGCGGTACTCCTCCTCGGAGAGGCGCTCCCGCCACTCCTCGTCGCTCAGTGCCTCGGGGTCGACCGCGTCTCGCTCGCCGGTCTCGCTCATACAGCGAGTAGGGGACCCACGCTCAAGGGGGTTGCGGCGGGAACGGCGTCAGGCAGTGACCGTGTCACCCGGGCAGGCCCGGCTGACTCAGAGTCGGGCGTAAGCCGTATTCGGACGGGCACCGATCGACGTGTATGGCACGCGAAGTCACCCACGAGGAGCGAGGGCCCGCGGTGCTCGACGAGTCGGACATGGGCGACGACGACCTGATCTACGTCTGTCAGTGCGGCCTCTCGGACTCGAAGCCGCTCTGTGACGGCTCGCACAACGCGACCGCGGACGAGGAAGACGGCGTCGTTTATAAATACGCGAACGACGACGCGGACGGCGAGCGCCGCGAGGTCGCCGCGATCGAGTACGACGATCGGTAAGCGGTCGCGAGACGGTCGGACGGTAGCGGGAGCGACGGTCGCTCAGGACTCGACGGGGGGCCGTTCGTCGAGGAATTCGGCGATATCCCGTCCACCGCCAGTACCGCCGGATTCGACGTAGTAGACCGCACAGGCGTTTCCACACGCCAACGCGAGGTCCCAGTCCCACCCGCACGCCAGCGCGTGGCCGAGCCCGCCAGTGAACCGATCGCCGCCACCGGTGTGCCGCACCGGCCGCTCGACGCGGTAGTTGTCGACCCGCAGCCGCTCGTCGCACGTAACGGCGGCGGCCTCGTCTCTCGCGTGCATCACCGCGGCCGTGATACCCGTCTCCTCTCGGATCGCGGCGAGCCGCGCGAGGTCGTCGTCGAACGGTCTGGAGAGAGGTGCGGCCGTCGTCCGAACTTCTTGTCGGTTGGCGGAGTACACCACGTCGAACGTGTTTTGGAGAGCGGCGACCGCGTCGAGCAACGCACCGATCTCGTCGGGAGGGGACCCGACGATATCGCCCGGATCGAACACGAACGGAACTCGCGGCACGTCCGTGTCGCTCAGCTCGTGAAACGCGCTCTCGAGCCCTCCCACGGACCCCCAGTTGCTACAGCAGACGGCGTCTCCCCCGAACGCGTCCGAGAGGTCACCGACTCGGCGTAGCTCCGCGAGGGTCCACTCCGCGACCTCGGAGCTCTCGACGAACATCACGTCTCGATCGCTGAAGCCGAGCACGTACACGAGCGCAGGTGACCCCATCGACACGGTGGCGAAGGGCAGCGATTCGAATACCGGCGCGTCGAGATGGCCGTAACAGGTGACCGATCCGCCGAGCGCGTGCAGCTGTTTCGCCGTGTTGACCGCTTGACCACCGGGTTCAGTCGTCTCGACGGTAAACGAGAACGACGACCGATCTCCCAGAATCTCGCGGGCGAACGCGTCACGGGTCTCGAGCGACTCGGCGCCGTCTTCGACGACCGTACAGAAGTGGTCGACGCTTCCGTCGGGGAGCGTCGCCACCGTCGGGGACCCGGACTCACCGAGACGCCGCCGCAGCCGATCGTAGGGCATGCTACGCTCGCCGTTAGATCACCCCCATCTCCCCGAGCCGCTCGGGGAGGTACGTGTCGGTGACGAAGTCGAGCCCGCGGCTCGCGAGCGACTGCTGTTCGGACTTCTTCCCGATGTCGAGCTGGAGCTCGATCTGCTCTTCCCAGTAGTCCGTCTGGAAGCGCGGGTCATCCAGCTCCGACTCGAGGGCGTTCACGTCCGAGTCGGAGAGCGGGTCGGCCGGCAGGTCGTACTCGACGATGTCCTCGGGCTGGATCCCGACGAACTGCGCCTCCGGCGTCGCGAGGTACTTCGAGAGGTGCGCCGACTTGATCGAGCCGTACGCCACGGAGCCGTAGATCCGGTAGGACCACGGGTCGCCGTCGGCGAAGACGGCGATGGGGACGTCCAGCTCGTCGTGGACGCGCTTCGTGATCCGGCGGGTCGCCCGCGCCGGCTGGCCTTTTAAGTGAATGACGAGGCAGTCGTACGCCTCGTCGAACCCGTTCTCGACGAGTCGGTCGCGCATCCCGCCGGTCTCGACCGCGAGCGCGAAGTCGATGTCGTCGTCGAGGAACTCGATCATGTCCGGGTTGTTCGGGATCTGGTACCCCCCCTCGCCGACGTCCTCCTGACAGTGGATCTCGCGCTCGCCGCGGCGGGTCTGCTCGCGGATCTCCAGCGGGCCCATCAGCGTCGCGCCCGACTCCTCCGGGCGCATGTGGAAGTCCTCGCGGGTGACCCCCGTCACGATCTCCAAGTCCTCCACGAGGTCGTTGGACTCGTCCTGCGACTTGAACTGGGCCTCGTCGTTGTCCCACGACTCGGAGAGGTAGTACAGCTCCCGCAGCGTCGAGGAGCGCCCCTCGTCGAGCTGGTTCGCGAGGAACTCGATCGTGTACGCCGCCTTCAGCAGCTTGCGGGCGCCGCGCACCGAGTTGGCGCTGCGGGTCGACGTGCGGTCGCCGTACGTCCACACGCCGCTCTCCGTGTCGTACTCGATGTTGCTCTTCGTCCGCGTCGGGAGCTCCAGCTCCGGGATCTTCCCGCCCGCGAACTGGTCGTAGAAGTCGGCGGCCAGGTCGATCAGCTCGTCTCGTGCGTCTGTGTCTGTCGTCATTTACGCGTTCACCGTGAGTTTCTCCGTCTCGACGCCGCCGACGCTGACCTCGAACTCGGCGTCGTCGTCGACCGCGTACGTCAGTTCCCGCTCGTCGCCCGAGGGCACCTCGGGCTTCCACTGGACGAACCACTCGCCGTCCATGTCGACGACCGTCCCCTCCGAGGGGTCCGTCGGCTCGGTCGAGACGATGTCGGTGATCTCCAGCTGCTCGTTGACGTCCGAGTGGTTCTCGACGACCAGCGTCACGGTGCCGTCCGACACCTCGCGCTCGACGCTGACGTTGTTCATGATGCGCGCCAAGGCCCCGTCGATGTCGGGGCGCGGGCGGCCCGTGACCTCCGAGACCTTGTCGGCCATCTCCGGGAGGATCTTGCCGAGCACGTCCTGCTTCTCGCGGCGCTGCTGCATCGAGCGCCGCTTGTTGAGGTACGACTTCAGCTCGCGGGCGGCCTCCCGCACCGCGAGCTCGATCTCGTCTTCGATCGCGGGGACGTTCGCGAGCGCGTCCTTCGACTCGCTGGTGAACGGGACGTTCGTGGAGGCGACGTGGATGCTGATGACGGCCGGCCCGTTCGGCAGGCCCGAGCCGCCGGGCTGGTCGAGCCCGTAGTTGCGCCACCCAATCGACTTGATCACGTCCGTCGTCGCGCAGGCGCCGCGCTGGTAGACGAGCGGGACGCGGTTCGCGAACCGGAGCAGCTCCACCGACCCCTCGGCCGGAATCGACCCGCCGTAGGCGATGCCGGCCTCGACGATGAACGGGTCGCCGCCGTGGACCTCGGCGTCGCGGGTCGCCGCCGCGTAGAAGTCGGCGTCGTACTCCTTCCGGAGCCCCGCCTCGACGAGCTCGGCCGTGATCGGCGCGAGGCAGTCGGTCGGCGGCGCGAGGATGTCCGTGGTCCGCATCGCGGCGAGCAGGTCGGCCGACGTGTCGCGGTCGCCGGCGATGTCCCGGACCTTCGGCGGGTCGTCGGGCACGGTGCGCGCCCGCGACCAGAACGCCTCGACGACGTTCTCGCGGGCGGTCTCGCCGAACGTCGCGTCGTGCTGCTCGGCGACGAAGTTGGCCGCGTCGGCGACGAGCCGCTCCAAGTCGTCGCGCGTGATCCGGAAGGCGCCGCCGTCGAGGTTGAGGAACCGGCGCGTTAGGGCGTCGGCCATCGCCTGCACCGCGGCGTCGTCCTTCCGCGTCGAGGTCGCCTCGTCCACGAGGGCGTACGCGTCGGCGACGAGCGGGGATTCGGCGTCTCCTGCGTCGCCGTCCTCATCGTCGCCGTCCGCGGCTCCGGTGGCACTTCCGGCCGGCTCGCCGTCGGCGTCGACTCCGGTGATCGCCCGCCACGCCGCGTCGACCGCGTTCTCGCGGACGGTCCCGCCGAACGTCTTGCCGGTGTCGGTCTCGACTGTCTCGGCGACGTTGCCGACGATCGTCGCGAGCTCGGCCCGGGAGAGCCGGTCGTTGCTCGCGACCGTCTCGGCGACGCCCTCGGCGAAGTCGGCGGTCGCCGCCTTCCCCTTGTTGGCGACCGCCTCGCCGACCGCGGCCGCGACGTCGCGGTCGTCGTGCGCGCGCGGCGGCGTCCACGAGAGCTCGCGGCCGTAGTGGACGTCCCGGAAGTTGTCGATGACGCTGTCGGCGGTCTTCTTCCCGACCCGGGTGAACTCCTCCTGGAGGAACCCGGAGACGGAGTACGACTCGGTCGCCTCCAGCATCTTGATCAGCGCGCCGAGCTCGACCCCGTGCGGGTGCGGGCGGATCTCCTTCGTCTCCGCCGGCAGCTCGTCGGTCGCGCGCTCGAACTTCATCGGCTCGTCGAGCCCCGGCTCGCGCAGCTCGATCCGGGCGTGGGGGTTGACGACCGCGGTGTGTTTCACGTAGTCGTGGAGCTGCCCGCGGGCGCGCATGTTCGCCTCCATCTCCAGCTCGATGCGCGTGCCGTGGGGGCGGTCCCACGTCGCCTCCTCGTCCGCCTTGATCTCCGGCTCGTTGGTGTCGGTGTCGATGATGAGCTCGAAGTACTGCGCCCGCGACTGCCCCTTGGGACGCGAGGTGATCTTCGCGGGCTGCCCAGACGTCAACTGAGAGTACAGCACGGCCGCTGAGATGCCGATCCCCTGCTGCCCGCGGCTCTGTTCGCGGGCGTGGAAGCGGCTACCGTACAGGAGCTTTCCGAACACCTTCGGGAGCTGTTCTTTCGTGATGCCCGGGCCGTTGTCCTCGATGACGACCCGGTAGTAGTCGCCCACCTCCTCGATCTCGATGTAGATGTCGGGGAGGACGCCGGCCTCCTCGGTCGCGTCGAGCGCGTTGTCGACCGCCTCCTTGACGGCGGTGACGAGCCCGCGGGCGCCCGAGTCGAACCCGAGCATGTGCTTGTTCTTCTCGAAGAACTCGGCGATGGAGATCTCGCGCTGGCCCTCGGCCAGCTCCTCCGCGATCCCCTCCTCGTCGCCGATCGTCGACTGGAAGGACGTCATTCGGTATCCTCTCCTTCCACCGAGGCACCTAAAAACGCACCGCCGGCGCGGTGAAAGTGGATCTCCGCGTCAGACGTCGTTTCGTCCGGGTGTGTGGGTCGGTTACGCACGTCGACGCGGGCCGACGGCAGCGACGCTTCCGCGACGCGGTCGCGCTCCGATACGTTGAAGTAATTTAACTTTATTGAATAGTGTGACACGGTGACGTGTGCCATATGCACAACCGTGTCGAGAGGGAGCAGATCCATGAGAAACGACGACGCCAAGGGAGAGGCGAATCGAGCGCGGGACGCGGACCGACCGCAGAACGCGAACCGACGCGGGGTTCTCCGGGGCGTGGCCGCGACTGGCGCCGCCGTCGTCTGGGGGTCGTCGGCCGTCGCGGGTGACCCGGGACGAGGTCGGGGGAACGGCTCCGACGGGCCGTCAGCGGGCGGGTTCCCACCCAAGGGGATCACGGAGTACGGGCGGAGCGTCGATCTCGGTAACGGATCGGTCAGGACGTTCACGACGGAGACGCCGTCGGGCGAGACGAAGTACCACGGCGTGAAGTTCGACCGCGCGGCGCTGGAGGGGTTACCGAGCGTCGAAGGCCTCGCGGCGGCCGACAACCGCGACGAGGACGACAAATACGGCGCCGGCGGACAGGCGACGGAGGTCCACTTCAAGCAGTCGCTGCAGTTCTTCGTCCCGTTCCCGGCCGCCGCAGAGACGCCGTTCACGTTCCTGGGACTCAACTGGAACCCCGGCGGCCACTTCGGTGGGGCGGGCGCGTGGCTCAAGCCGCACTTCGACGTCCACTTCCACATGCTCGACCCGGCGACGGTCGATGCGGTCGAGGGGCCGCGACTGCCGCCGTACGACACCGGGAACGGTGAGTACTTGTCCGAAAGTCAAGCACCGGATTTCGATGGGAAGGTGACGGAGACGAACTTCGATTACGACCAGCTTCCCGAGGGGTACGCACGGTCGCCGCCCTGGGTCGCCGACCAGCGATACATCACTGACATGGGCGAACACACGGCTCCCGCGGACGCGCCCGAGCTCCCCGACGGGCCGGGCGACGTTGGTGACCCGGAGGCCTTCGATAACACACTCATCCAGGGGTTCATCGGCGTCGGCGAAGACGAGCAGGACCCGCGGCTGGCGTTCGTTGAACCGATGATCACGTGCGAGTTCCTCCGAGACTTCGGCGGGAACGAGACGTACGAGGTCCCGAAGCCCGACGAATACCCGCACGATCAACAGCATCCGACCGAGTACGGGGTCCGCGACCTTCCGTCGAAGGACGCGATCGCCGTGGTGCTCGGGGGGTTCGAGCAGGTCTGATCGTGAGAACCCGCCTCCTTTCGGGCTTTATTTATCCGTCACCGGTTCGCCCGCCGACACCTTTCTCCGCGTGAGGGCCCTTCCGTCTCCCATGTCAGGCTGGACGGAAGACGAGATGCCGCGACTGGACGGGAAGACCGTCGTCGTCACGGGGGCGAACAGCGGCCTCGGCTACGAGGGGACCCGCGCGTTCGCCGAGAAGGGCGCCACCGTCGTGATGGCGTGCCGGAGCGTCGAGCGCGGCGAGCGCGCGGCCGACGAGATCCGGCGGGAGAGCGCGGTCGACCGCGGCGATCTCGACCTCGACGTGCGCGAGTGCGACCTCGCGTCGCTCGACTCGGTGGCGGCCTTCGCCGAGGGGCTCGGCGACGACTACGACGCGGTCGACGTCTGCTGTAACAACGCCGGCGTGATGGCGATCCCGCGGAGCGAGACCGAGGACGGCTTCGAGACGCAGTTCGGCGTCAACCACCTCGGCCACTTCGCGCTGACGGGCCGGCTGTTCCCGCTTTTAAATAACGCCGAGGGGATCAACGGAGACGCGCGCGTCGTCACGCAGTCCTCGGGCGCCCACGAGCAGGGCCAGATGGACTTCTCGGACCTCAACTGGGAGCGCTCGTACGGGAAGTGGAAGGCGTACGGCCGGAGCAAGCTCGCGAACCTGTTATTCGCCTACGAGCTCCAGCGGCGGATCAACGACGCCGCGGCGGGAGACGACCCAGAGCGCGGCGACCCCGGCCTCCGGAGCGTCGCCTGCCACCCGGGTTACGCGGCCACGAACCTCCAGCATCGCACCGCGGAGGAGAGCGGCAGCCCGCTTTTAAAAGCCGGGATGAAGGCCGCGAACGCGGTGCTCGGGCAGGACGCCGCGACGGGCGCCCTACCGATGCTGTACGCCGCGACCGCCGACGTCGACGGCGGCGCCTACGTCGAGCCGGGCGGGCTCATGAACATGCGGGGAACGCCGACCGTGGGGCGGTCGAACGACGCCTCCTACGACCGCGCGGACGCCCGGCGCCTCTGGGAGTACTCCGAGGAGGCGACGGGCGTCGAGTTCCCTATTTAAATAGGGCCCGCCGCGGCTAATGGAGCGTCCCCTCCCGCACGTGGGCGTCGTGGGCGAACAGCGCGTAGCCGACGTCGACCTCGCGGCGGCCGGTCTCGGCCGCGATTTCGCGGATCGGCTCGATCATCGTCACGTAGTCGTCGGCGTCGAACGACTCCTTCCGGCCGTCGAGGTAGCCCAACCGCTCCAGCGACGCCCAGACGCGGGTGTCGACGACGGCGTGGCTGTCCCCGTCGAGCGCCGCGACAACGCACGACGCCGTCGGCGTCTTGAAGCCCGCGAGTCCGGTGATCAGGTGAATCGTCGAGAAGTCGCCGTCGACGACGCGCGCGTTCCGGGTCACCTCCCGGCAGCGCCGCTCGGGGTTCTTCCGGACGTGATAGGCGCTCCGCGTCGACGACTCGTAGGCGATCTCGTAGAGCTGCTCGCGCGTCAGGTGCCCCTGGGAGCGGTACCGCTCGCCGAACTCGCCGAGCCGCTCCGGGAGCACGCCCTGCGTCTCGGCGTAGCGGTCGAGGTTCTCGGCGACGAACGCGTCGAGGTCGACGGGGTCGTCGGGATCGTCGGTCTCCATACCCGAGCGATTCTCGTCCGTCGACCAAAACACCGGCGCCGTCGCTCGCGGGCGTGATATACGCGGAACGTGTTTCGAGAGCTGTCCGTCGTCGCCGGTCGCGGGTACGGCCGAGCTACAGCCGAGTGAGGTTCTTCGCGCGCGGACCCTTCTCCGCCTCCTCGATCTCGAACTCTACCTCTTGGCCTTCCTCGAGGTCCGGGCCGCCGACGTCTTCCATGTGGAAGAACACGTCCTCGTCAGCGTCGTCACTCTCGATGAATCCGTAGCCGCCGGTGTCGTTGAAGAAGTCGACCTTGCCTGTCGCCATCGCACCCTGATAGACTCCCGACTGGGTGATAAGTGTTGCGTGCGCCCCGATTCTCCGCAGTTCGGTCGTTTCCGGCCCGAATAGACGCTGATTCCGTTTTTCCGAGTCGAACCGGTGCCGGTCGGACCGAGGGCCAACGGGAGCCGGACCGGTTCCCGAAACGTTAGGTCGCGAGCAGTCGTGCGTTCGAACAGAACTCGCCGTGGGAAACGACGACGCCCGGGTCGATATGACGACGGGGGCGATCTCCCCGAAGCTGTTCGACCTCGCGTGGCCGCTGGTGCTCGGGAACCTCCTCCAGACCCTCTACAACCTCGCGGACATGTTCTGGGTCGGGCGAGTGAGCACCGAGGCCGTCGCCGCCGTCTCGCTCATGTTCCCGCTCTCGTGGATGTTCGTCTCGACCGCGGTGGGGCTCACCGCCGCGACGATCGCCTTGGTCTCCCAGCACGTCGGCGCCGGCAACGACCGTCGCGCCGACGAGGTCGTGGGGCAGACGGTGCTGCTCGCGATCGCGGTCTCCGTCGCCCTCGCGGTCCTCGGCTTCGCGGCGCGCCACCGGCTGCTCTACTGGATCGGCGCGCGCGACGCGGTGTTCGTCGAGGCGCTCGCGTACATCGAGGTGATCCTCCTCACCCTCCCGCTCACGTTCCTCTTCTTCGCGTTCCGCGCCTCGCTGCAGGGCGCGGGCGACACGACGACCGCGATGTGGCTCGTCGGGATCTCCGCCGGGATCAACATCGTCATCGACCCCGTCTTCATCCTCGGGTGGGGCCCGGTCCCCGCGCTCGGCACGCGCGGGGCCGCGATCGCGACGCTGATCGCGCGCCTGTTCGCGACCGCGGCCGGCGTCGGGATCCTGCTGCGCGGCGACTGGGGGGTGAAGCTGTACCTCCGCGACCTCGCGCCGAATCCGGAGATCCTCCGGAAGCTCGTCGACGTCGGCTATCCGGCGACGCTCGACGGGTGGGCCCGGTCGTTCGCCGCCGTCTTCATGGCGGCGCTTGTCGCGCGGTTCGGCCCGGCCGCGACCGCGGCCTACGGGATCGGCGTCAGGCTGATGTCGGTCTCCTGGTCGGTCGCGGGCGCCGTCGGGCAGGCGACCGCGACGGGGGTCGGCCAGAACCTCGGCGCCGACACGCCCGACCGCGCCGTCGCCGTCACCCGCGTCGCCACCCTCGGGACCATGGCGCTTCTCGGCGTCGCCGGCGGCGCGGTCTGGCTGTTTCCGGCCGCCGCGATCGGCGTCTTCATCGACGATCCGGAAACGATCGCCGAGGGGGTCGTCTTCCTCCGCGTCGTCGCGCTGTCGTGGGGCTTCTTCGGCGGCCTCATGGTGATACAGGGGGCGTTCCGCGGCGCGGGACACACCAAGGCGGCGCTGGCGCTGTCCCTGCTCTCGCGGTGGGCCCTCCGGCTCCCGCTGGCCGCCCTGCTCGCGTTCGGCGCGGTCGGCGTCACGCTCGGCGGGGTCTCTGTGGGGCCCGTCGACGTTCCCGCGGTCGACGTCGGGTACGTCGGCTTCGACTGGGGCGCGGTGGGACTGTGGTGGGGGTACGCGACGGCCGCCGTGGTCTCGTTCGCCGTCGGCGCGGCGTGGTTCCTGCGCGGGACCTGGACCGAGGGCGTCGTCGACGAGGACGGCGGCGACGGCCCGGAGGCGTCCGTCGAGACGGTCGACGATTAAAAAGAGGGAGCCGCGTCTAGCGCTGCTCTCTCGCCATCTGCAGCGAGATGAAGAAGCCGAAGTACGCCGGGATGCCGGCGAGCATGAACAGGTACAACACCCACTGCGGGGCGGTCGAGAACGCGACGTCGTAGAGCAGGGACACGAGCGTCACCCACGCGACCGCGAACACGAGGTCCTGTAGCATCCCGGTTCGGTTCTCGCTGACCTGCGACCGGACGCGCTCCGCGAGGCTCTTCTCGTTCGGGTCGTCGGTCGTGTCCGTCTCTGGCATAGGTGAGCGTGTCGGTCGGGGTACGTCGGTGTTCCGGAAGCGAGGCGGTTCGGCGGCGATGCGGGTCGGCGCCCGGGCGGCAGGCGAAGCCCGGGGCCGGGCCCGCGGCTCAGTCCTCCTCGAGGTAGTCGACGACGAGGACGGGCACGTGCGTCGAGCGCAGCGTGCGCTCGGTGACGCTCCCGAGGAGCGCGCGCCGGACGCCGGCGCGGCCGTGGCTCCCCATCACGATGAGGTCCACGTCGTGGTCATCGGCGTAGTCCGCGATCACCTTGTGCGGGCGGCCGCCGGAGACGTGTTCGACGACGTCGACGTCCCGCTCGGCGCCGCGCTCGGCGACGGCGCCGGTCGCCTCGTCGGCCTTCTCTTTCAGCTCGCCCATCTCGCCGAACCGGCCCTGCTTGAGGCGGTCGACCTGTTCGGTGCCGAGACTGAGGTGGACCGAGTCGATGTCGACCACGTACAGCGCGTGGACCTCGGCGTCGTACTGCTCGGCGAGGTCGAGCGCGTGGGCGACCGCTGACTCTGCGACATCGCTACCGTCGGTCGGGATCAGAATGCGTTCGTACATGGATTACTCCTCCGTGGCCGCGTCGTCAACTGCGCGGTCCCCCTCGGCGGCCGCGTCGTCAACTGCGCGGCCGCCATCAGCCGCGAGGTCCTCGCCGCCGTCGGCGACGACGTCCTCGGCGGTCTCCTGTTGCCCCATCGGCTCGGGGCTGTGGCACTGCCGGACGATCCGCTTCGTCTCGAGCGACGGCTCGTCGGTCGCCATCGAGACGACGATGGTGACGATGAACACGATCGGGAGCGTGATCAGCGCCGAGCCGATAGCTGGCATCCAGGTCGCCAGCCCCGCCGACAGCGGCGCGTCGATCGAGCCGATGTACGTCGGGACGATCTGGTTGATCATCGGGATCGACCAGAGGGTCAGTCCCGTCGTCATGCCGGCGAGCGCCCCCGGCCGGTTAGCGTTCTCCCACCACATTCCGAGGAAGAACATCGGGAACAGGACGGAGCCGGCGAGCGAGAACGCGTATCCCACGAGCGCGGCGATCGACGACGCGGGGTTGAGCGCGGCCAGGGTGGTCAGCGCGCCGAGCGCGACGATCGAGAGGCGGCCGACGAGGATCTGCTGGCGCTGCGTCGCGTCCTCGTTGATGATGTTCGTGTAGATGTCGTGGCTGATCGCCGACGAGCCGGCGATGAACAGCCCGGCGACCGTCGCGATGGCCGCGGCGATACCGCCCGCCGCGACGATCCCGACGAACCAGTCCGGGAGCCCGGACAGCTGCGCCGCCAGCACGACGATGACCTCGCTGGCCGCGCCCGTCATCCCGGGATCGCCGTACGTCGCACCGACGTTCTGCGAGTAGAGGTCGGTGCCGAACGCCGCGAACGCCGGGGCGCTCCAGTAGAGGATACAGATGAAGAACAGCCCCCAGACCGTCGACCAGCGGGCCGTCCGCTCGCTCTCGACCGTGTAGAACCGGACGAGCACGTGCGGCAGTCCGCAGGTGCCGACGATGAGCGAGAACGTCGTGGCGACCCAGAGGTAGTAGCTCGACGAGGCGAACGGCTCGGAGAACTCGCTGCCGAGCTCGCTGATCAGCATCCCGTACTCGAGCTGCGGCAGCACCGTGGAGTAGCCGTTGGTGTAGCCGACGACGAAGAGCCCGACGACGAACGCGAGGATGAGGATAACGTACTGGACCGCCTGGTTCTTCGTGGCGCCCAGCATCCCGGACAGCGTCAGGTAGCCGACGGTGACGACCATCATGGCGACGACCATCACCTGGTACCCGTCGAGGCCGGGGATGAGGCCCCCGTAGTTACCGAAGATGTACAGGCCGACCAAGGCCATCCCCTTCGCCTGTCCGATGGCGTAGACGAAGCCGATGAGGAACGTCGTCACCGCCGCGATGGCGCGCGCGGTGTCGGAGTTGAATCGGTCGCCGACGAAGTCCGGCGCCGTGTACTTCCCGAACCGGCGCAGCTGCGCGGCGAGGAAGATGAGCAGGATGAAGTAGCCCGTCGTCCAGCCGACGACGAACACGAGGCCGTAGAAGCCGGCCAGCGCGATGGACGCCGCCATCCCGAGATAGGACGCCGCCGACATCCAGTTCGCCCCGATCGCCATCCCGTTCTCGACGTTCCCGATGGACCGGCCGGCGACCCACATGTCGTCGGTGTCGGCCACGCGGAAGACGAAGCCGATCGAGAGGAACAGCCCCAGCATCCCGATCACGAGGATCGCCGGCGCCAGCTTGAACGAGATGTCGAGGGCCTCCGGAAGGAGGTCGCTCTGCAGCAGGAGCGAGCTCCCCGTCATTCCTCGGTCCCCCCGTCGGCCGCCGCGACGTCAGCGCCGCTCCCGGTCTCCGCGACGGTGGCGTGATCGATACCGTACTTCTCGTCGAGCGCGTCACGCTTGCGCGAGTACCAGAACGAGAGGATCAGCGCGCTGGTCGGCGCCCCGAACGCGACGAGGAAGTAGTGGATCGGGAAGCCTAAGATCGGCATCTGACTCGTCATCGGGCCGGGAGCGAGCCGCGTCAGCGTCACCGGCCCCCATACCGCGAGGACCCAGATAGCGAACCCGGTCCAGACGATGCGGAGGTGATCCCGCATGTACGGCGTGCTCGGGTTCAGGATGTTCACCTCCGCTCCGAGGTAGTCGGTGTCGTTGTGCGTCTGTGCCGCGCCCGTGGCGACGCCGCCGTCGGTGGCCGCGCCGTCCGATGCGCGTCCACCATCGGCGGCCGCCTCGCCGGAGTCGTGCGTGCTATTATCTGTCATGTATCGCTGTGTGTCGTTGTGATGTGTCGTCGTTCGTCGTTTGTCTGATTCGATCGTGATGTTTGTTCGCGCGGCGACGTCGTCGGATTGTGTTGTCGCGTCGAAAACGGAACCGCCGTTCGGCTACTCGCTTTTCGCCTTCTGCTGGATCTCCTCGACGATCTCGGGGTTCCGGAGCGTGCTCGTGTTACCGAGCTCCTTGCCGTCGGCGATGTTCTCCAACAGGCGCCGCATGATCTTCCCCGAGCGCGTCTTCGGTAGGTCGGGCGTGAACACGACCTGCTCGGGTCGGGCGATCGGGCCGATGGCGTCCTCGACGCCGGCGACGATCGCGTCGCGGAGCTCGTCGTTACCCTCGTACCCGTCTTCGGTCGTCACGTACGCGTAGACGGCCTCGCCCTTGATGTCGTGGTCGCCGCCGACGACGGCGGCCTCGGCGACGCCCTCGACGCCGACGATGGCGGACTCGATCTCCATCGTGCCCAGCCGGTGGCCGGAGACGTTGAGCACGTCGTCCACCCGCCCGAGCACGGTGATGTAGCCGTCCTCGTCGATCTTCGCCCCGTCCTCCGGGAAGTACACCCAGTCCTCGGGGTCGTCGCTGTCCGTGTCGGAGTACTCCGCCCAGTACTCGTCGATGTACCGCTCGTCGTTGTTGTACAGCGTCCGGAGCATGCCGGGCCACGGCTTCTGTACCGTGAGGTAGCCGGCCTTTCCGGGCTCTACCTCGTCGCCGAGCGTGTCGAGGATCTGGACGTCGAGTCCCGGCAGCGGCGGCCCCGCCGCGCCCGGCTTCATGTCCTTCAACCCGGGGAGCGTCGTGATCATCATCCCGCCCGTCTCGGTCTGCCACCACGTGTCGACGATGGGGCACTCCTCGTCGCCGATGTGCTGGTAGTACCACTTCCACGCCCGCGGATTGATCGGCTCGCCGACCGTGCCGAGCAGCCGGAGCGAGGAGAGGTCGTGGCGGTCGGGGAACTCCTCGCCCCACTTCATGAACGCGCGGATCGCCGTGGGCGCCGTGTACAGCTGGGTGGCCTCGTACTCCTCGACGATCTCCCAGAGGCGGTCCTGTTCGGGATGATCGGGGGTCCCCTCGTACATCATCGTCGTCGTCCCGAGCGCGAGCGGCCCGTAGACGATGTAGGAGTGGCCCGTGATCCAGCCGATGTCGGCCGAACAGAAGTACGTGTCATCCGGCTTGATGTCGAGGACGGACTGCGAGGTCCACGACACCCACGAGAGGTAGCCGCCGGTGGTGTGTTTCACCCCCTTCGGCTCCCCCGTGGTCCCCGAGGTGTACATCAGGAACAGCATGTCCTCGGCGTCGCGGGTGACCGGCTCGACCTCGGCGCCCTCGTGCTCTGCGACGAGGTCGTCGTAGTCGAGCTGGTCGTCGCCGAGCTCGTGGCCGAAGTCGTCGCCGTTCGGCCCGAGCCGGTCGACGACGACGGTCGTGGTGTCGTGGTCGACGCCCGCGAGCCCCTGGTTGGCCTTGTCGAGGTGGTCGAGGGGGTCGCCGCGGCGGTAGTAGCCGTCGCAGGTGACGAGGTACTCCGACTCCGCGGAGTTCATCCGGGTCGCGAGCGCGTCCGCCGAGAACCCGGCGAAGACGACGCTGTGAGGCGCGCCGATGCGGGCGCACGCCAGCATCGCGACCGGCAGCTCCGGGATCATCGGCATGTACAGCGTCACCACGTCGTCCTCCTCGACGCCCTGCTCGCGGAGCGCGGCCGCGAACTCGTTTACCTCCCGGTGGAGCTCCGCGTACGTGTACGTGCGATCGTCCTCGTCTACCGGCTCGCCGACCCACTCGATCGCGGCCTCGTCGCCGCGCTCGTCGAGGTGTCGGTCGAGGCAGTTGGCCGACGCGTTCAGTTCGCCGCCGGTGAACCACTCGTAGAAGGGCGGGTCGCTGTCGTCCAGCACCTGGTCGTAGTCGGACTCCCAGTCGAGGAGGTCGGCCGCGGTCTCCCAGCACTCCGGCCAGTTCTCCTCGAACTCCTCGTAGATCTCGGGGTCGGAGACGTTCGCCTGCGCCGCGAACGACTCGGGCGGCTCGAACACCTCCTGCTCTTCCAGTCTCGCTTCCAGTTGGCCGTCACCCTCTGTCATGGTACGGTCGTATCCATCCGATCTCGGCATATAAACGCTGGCGCTAAATACGAAAAATCATGACAGACTCGCGGTGTCTCGGCCGGTTTCCTCTCACTCGACCCCCGACCCGGGACGCCGGCGTCACCGACGCTCCCGGTGCTCCTCATCGAAGAGTCCGTCGAGGAGCGCGCGCTGGGCCTTCCGGAGGTGGTTATGGAACGTCGGCGAGGAGACGCCCATCGCGTCGGCGACCTCCTCGGCGGTGCTCCCGCGGGGCCAGTCGAAGTAGCCGCCGTGGTACGCGGCGGACAGCGCGGCCCACTGTCGGTCGGTGAACCGCTCGGCGACCCCCTCGCGGAACGAGGACTCAGAGCGCGACGACCGGGGGACGGACTCCTTGCTCGCGAGGCGGGCGTCCTCGAACGCCGCGCGGAGCCCGTCGGCCACCGGCCTGACGTCGGCTCCCTTGGGGAGGTCGGCGACGACCCGCACGCGACCGTCCTCCGCGGTCGCGTCGCGGACCGTCGCGCCGTGTTCCGTGAGCGTCCGGACGGCCGAGCCGCCCTCGACGCGCACCGAGGCCGAGCAGCCGTCCTCTCGCGTCTCGATCACACGGAGGTCCGAGACGCCCCCCGTCCCGTCGACGACGTCGGCGACGCCCTGCGGCATCGCCCCCGCGACGGAGAGGTACAGCCGCGAGGCGTCGTCGGTGACGCCGACGGTGGAGTCGAGGTCGACCCGACAGTCGAGGGCGGCGCTCGCGCGGGCGAGGAACGCCCCCTCGTCGGCGGTGTGGAACTCCACCTCGGTGACCGCGTCGGAGTGGAGGAGGTCCCGCCACCGGCCGGCCGTCACCGCCCAGCCGAGACAGCGCCCGAGCGCGACCAGCTCCCGCTGCTCGGTCTCGGAGACCGGCCCCCCGTCCCCGGCGACGACGCAGAGCGCGCCGTGCGTCACGTCCCGGTAGCTCGCGGGGACGGCGATCCCGGGCCGGCCGTCCGCGGAGGGGTCGCCGTCCGTTAGGACCGGGTCGCCGGTCTCGACCGCGTCGAGCCACGGGCCCTCGCGCGTGACGCCGCGGTCGACGAGGACCTCCCGGTCGACGCCGGCCGCGCCCGCCACCTCAGTCCGGCCGCCGTCGGCCGATCCGCGGACCACCCACGCCTCGGCCCACCGGTCGGACTCGACCAGCCGCGCCGGGACCGTCGCGAGCGGCGACTCTCGGCCGTCGCCGTCGGCGAGGGCCTCGAACCCGCCGAGCGCTGTCGACCGCCGCGCGCCGGCGTCGGCATCGGTGCCCCCGGCCGCCCCGTCGCTCCCGGCGGCCGCGTACGCCTCGGCGACCGCCCGCCCGTCGAGGGGGCCGAGGTACCCGTCGAGCGTGCCGAGCGTTTCCCAGCCGCCGGCCTCGCGCACGGCGTGGGGGTCGACGCCGCGGTCGACGAGGAGGCGCCGCGCGAAGGCGTCTCGGAGATCGCGCGGCGTGAGGTCGGCCGGCACCGCGCCGTCGGTCCGCGCCGCCGCCCGCTCGGCGGTCTCGTTCACGATCATCTGGACGCGGCGGGGCGAGACGTCGACGAACGGCTCCGCCTCGCCGAGCCCCTCGCTCTCGGCGTACCGCCGGAGCTCGGCCGCCAGCGAGGACGGGACGACGGTCTCGCGGTCGATCGGTTCCGCGGCGTCGCCGCCGCGCGGCGACCCCTCATCGGTCTCGGAGCGCGCTCCCGCGTCGTCGGCCGGAACGGCGAGGAGGGAGACGTCCGCGACGCCCGGATCACTGAGGTGTCGGGGCGCGACGCGGGTGATCTCGCCGGTCCGGAGGCCGACCTCTCCGGCGAGGCGGACCACGACCGCGGCGCGGTACGTCTCCGCGGCGGTCACGAGCGCGTCGTACGCGTCGGCGTCGAGCCCGTCGACCATCTGTTTCGTGGACACACGAAAATACGAAACAAAAATCTTCCGCCGTGGCCTCGAATCCGATTACCTTCGAGGGCGATCGCGTTCGAGGCTTCCGAACCGGTCGTTTCGGCGCCCTTTAATTTCGTTTTGAGATTTCAGACCGAAACAGTTTCCACACAGGTTGGTCCCGTTCCGCTTCGTTCGGATCCGTCCCGGTCCGAGCGTGGCCCTGACGGAGGCCCCGGTCCGAGCGGAGCCCTGACGGAGGCCCCGGTCCGAGCAGGACCCTGAGGGGGTCCAGTCAGCTCAGGCGCCGGTGACGACGCCCCACGAGACGTGGTCCCACAGTCGCTCGTAGGTGTAGTAGGTCGCGGTCTTGACGACGTTGGTAACCAGTCCGATGTTCACGGCGTCGCTCACGTTGCCGACGACTGCCCACGCCACGAGCACGGTGATGGCGACCATGAGGGTGCGGTAACAGAGCGTCTTGGCGACCGCGCGCTTCCGCTCGTGAAGCGCCGACCGGGAGACGAACGTGCCCATGCCGACGCATCGGAGCCCACCTATATGAAACTTCTAGACGCTTCTATATGCCCTAGAAGTAACATTAAACAGTTACTCTCCGCGGACCGACGACTCGATCTCGCCGACGACCTCCGGGTTCCGGAGCGCGCTGACGTCGCCGAACTCCTCGCCGCGGGCGATGTCCTCCAGCAGCCGACGCATGATCTTCCCCGAACGGGTCTTCGGGAGATCCGGGGTGAACACGATCCGGTCGGCGCGCGCCACGTCGCCGACGGAGCGGGCCAGCTCCTCGCCGATCGTCGCCTCGAGCGACTCGTCGGGCTCGACGTCGCTCCGGGTGGTCACGTAGGCGACGATGTCGCCGTCGTCGTCGCCGACGACCGCGGCCTCGGTCACCCCGTCCACGCCGACGATCGCCGACTCCAGCTCGGCGGTGTTGAACCGCTGTGCCCGCACGTTGATCACGTCGTCGACGCGACCGAGAATGGTTACGTAGCCGTCCTCGTCGACCGTCGCGCCGTCACCGGTGCGGTAGCGCCACCCGTCTTCGGCCTCAATCCAGTACTCGCGGCGGTAGCGATCGTCGCCCTCGCGGAGCCCCCGGAGCATCCCGGGCCACGGCGAGCCGATCGTGAGGTACCCCGGCTCGCCCGGGTCGACCGGATCGCCGTCCTCGTCGACGACGCGGGCGTCGATCCCGGGAAGCGGCGGGCCGACCTTCCCCGGCTTCATCGGGGTGATCCCGGGCAGCGTCGCGAGCGCGATGGCGCCCGTCTCCGTCTGCCACCAGGTGTCGACGACCGGCGCCTCGCCGCCGCCGACGTGCTCGCGGTACCAGTGCCACGCCTTGGCGGTGATCGACTCGCCGACGGTGCCCAGCAGGCGGATCGACGAGAGGTCGTGGCGGTCGGGGTACTCCGCGCCCCACTTCATGAAGGACCGAATCGCGGTCGGGGAGGTGTAGAAGACGCTGACGGCGTTGCGCTCGATGAGGTCCCACACGCGCTCGCGGTCCGGGTAGTCGGGCGACCCCTCGTAGAGGACGGTCGTGGTCCCGACCGAGAGGGGACCGTACACGCCGTAGGAGTGGCCCGTGATCCAGCCGATGTCGGCCGCGCACCAGTAGGTGTCGTCGGGGCGCACGTCGAGCACGTTCCGGGTGGTCCACGCGACGTGCGAGAGATACCCCCCGGTCGCGTGCTCGACGCCCTTCGGCCGGCCGGTCGTCCCGGAGGTGTACATCACGAACAGGAGATCGGTGGCGTCGCGCGCGACCGGTTCGACAGTCTCCCCGTCGTGTGCGCCGACGAGCGACTCGTACGCGTGCTCGTCGTCGCCGAGGGACACGTGGAGCGCGTCCCCGAGCCGGTCGACGACGACCGTCGCCGCGAGGTCGGTCTCGGTCCGGAGCCGGGCGTTGTCCGCCTTCGACTTCTGGTTGAACGCGTCCTCCCGCCGGTAGTAGCCGTCGCAGGTGATCAGGTACGACGAGTCGGCCGCGTCGAGGCGGGTCGCCAGCGCCTCCGCCGAGAGCCCCGCGAAGACGACGTTGTGCGGCGCGCCGATGCGGGCGCACGCCAGCATCGCGACCGGCAGCTCCGGGACCATCGGGAGGTACAGCGTCACCACGTCGTCCTCCTCGACGCCGAGGTCCCGCAGGCCGGCCGCGAGCGCGTTCACCTCGCGGTGGAGGTCGAGGTAGGTGTACGAGCGCCGTTCGCCGCGCTTCCCGAACCACCGGATCGCGAGCTGGTTGCGCCGCTCGTCGAGGTGCCGGTCGACGCAGTTGACGGCGGCGTTGAGCCGTCCGTCCGGGAACCACTGATAAAAGGGCGGCTCGCTGTCGTCGAGCACGGTCTCGTACTCCGTCTCCCAGTCGAGGAGATCGGCGGCCCGCCGCCAGGCGTCCGGTCCCTCGGTCTCGAACGCGTCGTGCACCCCCGCGTCGCTCGCGACGGCCTGCTCGCTGAACCCGGTCGGGGGCTCGATGGCGTCGGCGGCGGCGACGGAGCGGTCCCGCCGTCGGCCGTCGATTCCGGCGTCGTCCATGATACCTGTTCGCAAGCGAAGGAATGTATACTTTGTCCGGGGTCCCGGCCAGTGAGCCGAGCCGACGGGAGCGACGGGGGCGTCGCCTGCGGAGCGGCGGTCTGGTCGCCCGGGGATCGACGGAGAGCCCGCCTACGTCGACTCCGCGGGCGCGAGCGAGGCGGCCTTCGACCGGGCGCGGGCCACGATCGAGGGCTTGGCCTCGAAGTCGACGGTCACCTGGTCGCTGGCGTACGACTCCTCGTCGACGTGGCCGTGGTCGTGGATCCACGAGACGAGGCTCATCGCCTCGTCGGAGACGGGGAGGACGAGCCGCTCGCGCTCCCAGTCGGGCAGCTCGTCCTCGACGCGGTCGCGCAGCTCCGCGACGCCCGCGCCCGTCTTCGCCGAGACGGCGACGGGGTCGGGCGCGACGCCGGAGAGCGCGCCGCGCTTGTCGGCCAGCTCGCCGGGCGCGAGCCGGTCGATCTTGTTGAACACCGTGACGACGGGGGCCTCGTTGCGCTCGTAGAGGGTGTCGTGGCTCGTGACGAGCTTCTCGCGCATGTCCTCGACGGGCTCGCTCGCGTCGACGACGAGCAGCACGAGGTCGGCCCGGTAGACGGAGTCGAGCGTCGACTCGAACGACTCCACGAGCCAGTGGGGGAGGTCCGCGATGAACCCGACCGTGTCCGTGAGGAGCACGTCGCGCTTCTCCATCTCGGCCCGCCGGGTCGTCGTGCCGAGCGTGGTGAACAGCATGTCCTGCGACTCCGCGGTCGTGTCGAGGTCGGGATGCCGGTCGGCGTTCTCGTCGACGTCGATCTCGGCCGCCAGCCGGCGCATCAGCGTCGACTTCCCGGCGTTGGTGTACCCCGCGAGCGCGACCAAGTCGAAGCCGGAGTCGCGGCGCTGCTCGCGGCGCGCCTCCTCCTTCGCCGCGATCGACTCCAGCTCGTCGCGGATCTCGGAGATCTGGCGTTTGATGTCGCGCTCGACGCTCTCGTCGTACTCGCCGAGCCCCATGAAGCCGGGGCGCTCGTCGCGCTTCGCGAGGCTCGCCTTCGCCTCGGCGCGCGGGAGCTCGTACCGGAGCTCGGCCAGCTCGACCTGGAGCTGCGCCTTCCGAGTGTTCGCGCGCTGCCCGAAGATCTCGAGGATGAGCGTGAACCGGTCGATCACCTCGACGCCCTCGGGGAGCTCCCCGCCGATGTTGAACGTCTGGTAGGGTCCCACGTCGTTGTCGACGATGACGGCGCCGGCGTCGGTCCGGCGGACGAGGTCGCGCAGCTCAGCGACCTTCCCCTCCCCGAACATGAACGCGGCGTCCTCCGTGCGGGTCTGCGTGAGCTCGCCGACGACCTCGTAGCCCGCGGCCGCGGCGAGCTGGGTGATCTCGGCGAGGTCGGCGTCGCCGGAGTCGACGCGCTTGGCGACGACCGCCCGACGCTCCTCGGGGACCGGTTCTGCGTTGCCGTCGGCGCCCGCTCCCTCGACGCTCCCGGTCATAAGAGGAGGTCTCGGGCGGCGTACGCGGCGTGGTGTGCTGCCTGCACTGTTTCGCGTTCCCCTATGCTCTCGACGTATTTAAACTCGGGTCGGAAGCTCAGTCCGACTCGCTCGGGGGGCTCCTCGTAGAACTCGCCGTGCTCGGCGACGATCGGCCCGTCCGGTGGCTCCGGCAGGTTTCCGACGGCCGTCGCCACGAGTCCCAGCGTCGCATCGAGCGTCGGTCCCTCCCGCGCGGCGGCGAACCCCATCCCCTCGACCGCCCGGATCCGTGTCGAGTCGATTCGGGCGTGGACCGCTGCCGCGACCATCAGGTACTCGCCGTCCTCCTCGTGGCGGCCGCTGATGTCGACGCCGACCACCTCAGGGACGGGCGCCGGCCACCTCGGTTCGGCCGGAGCGCAGTTCCGATCCCGCGGGTACTGTGCCCATACGACCGACTTGATCGCCCGCCGAATTGAACGTTTCTGTGGTGTGTGTCAGACCTCCAACCGCGCCGCCTCAAGCCGACCGCGCCGCCTCAAGCCGACCGCGCCGCCTCAGGCCGACAGCTCCGCGACCGCGTCGCCGATCCGGTCGATCGCGTCGTCGACATCGGCGGCGTCCACGTCGAGGTGCGTCGTGAACCGCGTCGTGTAGTCGTCGAATTCGACGCAGCCGACGCCGGCCGCCTTACAGGCCTCCACGAGGTCCGCGGCGGGGATCCCGGCGTCGTCGGTGTGCGAGACGACGATATTGGTGTCCGGCGCGGGCGCGTCGACCCCGTCGAGCGCGTCGAGCCCGGCGGCGAGCCGTTCCGCGTTGGCGTGGTCGTCGGCGAGGCGGTCGACGTTCTCCAGCGCGAGCAGCCCGGGCGCGGCGATCATCCCGGCCTGTCGCATCCCCCCGCCGAACAGCTTCCGGACGCGGCGCGCCTCCTCGACGAATTCCTCGCCGCCCGCGAGGATCGAGCCGACCGGCGCGCCGAGCCCCTTCGAGAGGCAGAAGGTGACGCTGTCGACGGGCGCGACGATCTCGCTCGCGTCGACGCCGAGCGCGACCGCGGCGTTGAACACTCGGGCGCCGTCGAGGTGAACCGGCACGTCGGCGTCGCGAGCGACCTCGGCGGCCGCGGCGATCTCCTCGACCGGGACCGCGACACCGCCGCGGTAGTTGTGGGTGTTCTCCAGCGACAGGAGGCCGGTTCCCGGCCGGTGGAGGTCCTCGGTCACGAGCCCCTCGGCGACCGCGTCCGGCGTCGGGACGCAGCGGTCGCCGGCGTCGATCGTCCGGGTCTGCGCGCCCGAGAGCTTCGACGCGCCGGCGAGCTCCCACCGGTAGATGTGCGACTCGCGCTCCAAGAGGAGCTCCTCGCCCGGCTCCGTGTGGACGTGGACGGCGATCTGGTTGGCCATTGTCCCGGAGGGGACGTAGAGCGCGGCCTCGGTTCCGACCACCTCGGCGGCGCGGCGCTCCAGCTCGTTGACGGTCGGGTCGTCGCGGTACACGTCGTCGCCGACCTCGGCGTCGCGGGCGGCCTCGCGCATCGCGTCCGAGGGCGTCGTGACGGTGTCGGATCGCAGGTCGATGGTGTCCTCGTCGATGTCCATTCGTTAGCAGCGATTCGGCGCCCGGTCTGAAATAGGTCGCGCTCGGGGCCGATTCGCCCGGCTCCCAGCGGCGGAGGCGGCCGTGGCCCGCCGTCCCGTCGATTCCGCGTTCGCTTCCTTCTTAAGCGACGCGGCCGATCCGTGTCGTATGGCAACGGAAGCCGCGGCCGACGACGCGAGCGACGCCCCCGAGGCGTACGAGGCCCTCCTGGACCGCGTTCGACGGTGGAACACGGTCGGGAGCGCCGCCGGCGTGCTCGGGTGGGACCAGCAGGTGATGATGCCCGAGGGGGGCACCCCCGCCCGGTCGAAGGAGCTCTCGACGCTCTCGTCGATCCAGCACGACATGATCACGGACGACGAGACCGGCGAGCTGCTCGCCGAGCTCGACGACGCCGACCTCACCGACGAGCAGTCGGCGGTCGTCCGCGAGGTCCGCCGCGAGTACGAGCGCGCCGACGCGGTCCCGGTCGAGCTGGTCGAGGAGATCTCCGAGACCGGCTCCGAGGCGCTACAGGCGTGGGAGGAGGCGAAGGCCGAGGACGACTTCGATGAGTTCGCCCCCTATCTGGAGAAGCACGTCGAGCTCAAGCGGGAGTACGCCGAGCACATCGACCCCGACCGCGACCCCTACGAGGTCCTCTTCGAGGAGTACGAACCGTGCCTCTCGATCGACCGCGCCGAGGCCATCTTAGCGGAGCTCCGTGAGACGCTCGTCCCCATGATCGACGCGATTCGCGAGTCGGACGCCGACCTCGCGGTCGACACCTTCGAGGGCACCTTCCCCGAGGACGAGCAGGAGGAACTCGCTCGCGAGGCGCTCGAACTCGTGGGCTACGACTTCGACCGCGGCCGGCTCGACGTCTCCTCGCACCCGTTCACCGCCGGGAACCAGTTCGACTGCCGGGTGACGACCCGGTTCGACGAGTCCGACCCGCTCGGCGCTATCGGGTCGACCATCCACGAGTACGGCCACGCGCAGTACAACCTCGGGCTCCCGCAGGAGGAGTGGGCCACCCCGCTCGGCGAGTCGCGCGACCTCTCGGTCCACGAGTCGCAGTCGCGGCTCTGGGAGAACCACGTCGGGCGGAGCCGGTCGTTCTGGGAGCTGTTCCTGCCGCGGTTTAAAGAGCAGTTCCCCCAGACCGAGGACGCGACCGTCGAGGACGCCTACGAGGCGTTCAACCAGGTCCACGAGGACAACTTCATCCGCGTCGAGGCGGACGAGCTCACCTACCACCTTCACATCATCGTGCGATTCGAGATCGAGCGCGACCTGGTCCGCGGCGACCTCGAGGTCGAGGACGTGCCGACGGTCTGGAACGACAAGTACGAGGAGTACCTCGGGATCCGCCCCGAGACCGACAGCGAGGGCTGCCTCCAGGACATCCACTGGAGCCACGGCAACTTCGGCTACTTCCCCACCTACTCGCTCGGCTCGGTGATGGCCGCGCAGCTGTTCGAGGCCGCCGAGAGCGAGATCGACGACCTCGACGCGAAGATCGCCGACGGCGACTTCGACGACCTCCAGGCGTGGCTCGGCGAGAACGTCCACCGGCACGGCTCCCGCTACGAGACGAACGAGCTGGTCAAGCGGGCGACCGGCGAGGACTTCTCCGCGGACGCCTTCACCGACTACGTCGAGGAGAAGTACGGCGAGCTGTACGGGATCTAGCTCGCACACCTCGCAGTCGGGGTTTTTACCGATACGCCGCGATGTGCAGCGCATGGTCGGCCAGGTGTCTCCGCCGAAATGGGCGACGGACGTCTTCTCGGCGTACGATCAGGTGTTTTCGGAGCTGTTCTGGTTTCTCGTGGGGTTCGGGGTCGTCTATCTCGTCGGCCAGACGTTTCTCGTCCCCGTTCTCACCCGCGTCATCAGGTCGCGTAACCGGAACAACCCCACGATCGAGACGGCGGCGAAGACGTATCTCCGGGTGCTCCTGATCGGATTCGCGACCCTCACGGGCATCATCGCCGCCGGCTACGGACGGGTGCTCTCCGAGTCGGCGGTCATCATCGCGGCGCTCACGTTCGCGCTCGGGATCGCCGGTCAGCAGGTGTTCGGGTCGCTCATCAGCGGGATGTTTCTGGTCGCCGACCCGGATTTCAACGTCGGCGACTGGATCGAGTGGTCGGGCGGGAGCGGCACGGTCGAAGCGGTCGACTTCCGCGTCACCCGGGTCCGGACGCCTGACAACGAGACCGTCTCGATCCCCAACACCGAACTCACGACCAACGCCATCACCCGGCCCTACGGTCGGAACACGTATCGAATCACGGAACAGGTGTACGTCGCCTACGACGAGGACGCCGAGCGGGCCCTGCTGACGTTACAGCAGATCGCCGCGACTCTCGATCCGGTTCTCGGTGACCCGGCGCCGAACACCCGCCTCGTCGAACTCGGCGAGAACGCGATCACGATACAGGCGGAGTTCTGGATCGACGATCCGAGAAATCGGAGTATGCCGACGATCCGCTCTGACTTCCGTCGGCTAGTGAAACGGCGCTTCGACGAGGAGGGGATCACGCTCGCACCCCCGTCTGCGCAGTTACTCTCGGGGGAGGTGACCGTGACGGAGCGTCCGACCGAGCCGGCCGCCTCGAGCAGCGAGTGAAAGCGAACGCGGCGGGTCCGGCGGACGGGCGCGCGCCCCTACGACGGAACGTATCGCGGGTCGGTTCGGACGCGAAAGCGACGACGCATACTCACACTCCCAGCCGGAACCCGGTCATCAGGACGATGATCCCGAGCATCGTCGCGGCCTCGAACAGGCCGACCACGAGGTTCTTCTTCTCGATCGCTTCGAGCCGCGAGGCGTCCGGGTCCGACGAGAGCGTCTCGTAGTAGGCGCTGAGCTGGAGCCGGTGCGGGACCGCGAGGCCGAACGCGAACAGCCCCCACCCGAGCGCGAGCGCGAGCCCCGACCACGTCCCGGCGAACCCGTACCCCAGCCCGAGGTCGGGCGTCAGCAGGACGGTCCCCGAGACGACGGTCGTGAGCGAGAAGCCGACGAGGAAGAAGACGGCCTTCGGAACGAGCGTCGTCGTCACCGCGGCCGACGCCTCCTCGCCGAGCCCTCCGAGCGTCGGGCCGATGATCGCCGGGAAGATCAGGGCGAAGCCGAACCACACCGCCCCGGCGACGACGTGCGTATAAAAGAGGAGCTCCGTGCTCGAGAGGAGGAGGCTCGCGCCGAAAAAGGCCAGCGGGACGAGGAGGCTCCCCGCCGCGAACGCCGGATTCGCGGCGTTCGCGAGGTGTTGTACGCGATCCACTACGGTACCGTCCGTCACGCGGCTATGCTCGTGACTCACAGCCATGGACCGATGAACGGTAAGACGTTTGGTAATAGTAACGGTCGGGGCAGTCCTCTGACAGAAAGGCGGCTCTGAGACCGACCGGGTCGGACGTGTCGTGCTTCGAGCAGGTCTCGCGACTCACCGGTCGAGGGCCGGCTCGTTCGTAGTGGCCTCGCGTTCGCTCGGCCACTCGGCTCGCGGGCCTGCGGCCCGCTCGCGTACGAGACCTCGCTCCGATCGGTCTCGCTACTTCTCGATGATGCTCTCCTCCACCGCTTCGCCGAAGTGCCGCGCCACGTCCTCGTAGTAGACGAGCGCCTCGTCGCCCTCCTCGAGGTCCGTGACCGCCTTCTTGCCGTCCGCGGTCGCGACCTTGACGGTCTCGGCGTTCTGGATCAGGGTCTCGACGCGGTCGACGCCCTCTTCCGTCTCTATCTCGGCCTGAATCCGGAACATCGGCCGCTTCTCGATCTTCACGCGGCCGACGATCGCCTCGCGGGTGTGGCCCGCGGTGTCGACGACCTGCACCTCGTCGCCGCTGGACAGTTCCGCGAGGTAGTTGGTGCCGCCCTCGGCGTTCCGGACGTACGCGTGGACGGCCCCGGCGTTCACGCGGAAGGGGCGCGACTCGACGTACGGCGACTCCGCGGTCTCGGCGTGGACGAAGAACAGCCCCCGCGACATCGACCCCACGAGCATCCCCTCGTCGTCGTCCATCAGCGAGCCGGTATCGATGCAGACGCGGTCGGCCATCCCGGTGCGCTCGACCGCGGTGACCTCGGCGTGTCTGAGGTCCAGCGTCTCGCGGTCGGCCGCGTCGCGGGCGTCGACCGCGCCCCGGATCTCGTCCGGCTCGTCGGAGTCGAGGAGCACGCCGTCGGCGCCGATCTCCAGCGTCTCGAAGGCGGTCCGCGCCTCGGCGGCGGTCGTCGCGCCGGCGACGAGGTGCGTCTCCTCGCCGACCCGCGCGATCAGGTTCTCCAGCGGGATGATCGACCAGTCCTCGCCGACGACGATCGTGTACTCGGCGTCGTTCGCCGCCTCCTCGGCGAACCGCTCGTAGTCGGTCCCGAGCACGCGGACGTACACGCCCTGCGCGCGGTCGTCTCGCCGGCGGACCGTCGTGAGATCCGCGGAGCCGGAGAAGTCGTCGGGGAGGTCGATCGTCCCGTCGCCCTCGCCGCCCTTGCCGATGAAGTAGGCGTCGGCTTCGGCGTCGCTCTCGGCGTCGTCGATGACGTCTGCCTCGGAGCGGAACGCCGCGACCGAGACGTCGCCGAGCTCGCGGACGCGCCCCACGTCGGCCTCGTCGACGAGCACCCAGTCCGCGCCGGCCTCGATGGCGGTCGTGATCCGTCGCTTGCGCGCCTCCCAGTCGCCGACGCTCCCGTCGGCCTTCACCCAGACCGTGCGTGTCATTACCGGAACCTCACGGCGGGCGGGCTTGAAAACTGCGGAAGGGTCGCGCGTTGCGAGCGGCGGCGCCGCGGGAGCGTCCGCCGATGGCGACGGTGCGACGGGACCGGCCGCCGTTGGCGACGCAACGACCCGGAGACGACAAAGCACTTATCACTAAGCTCGTATCGTAGGACGTACACCTCCGAATGACGACACCACGCCGGCGGCCCTCGAACGCGGGGTCCCGATACGCCGCTGCGCGCGAGGCCCTCCGGGAGCGCGCCGCGCCGCACCTCGGGATCGATCCGCGAGCGCTGGGCGCGTTCCGGATCGGGCTGGCCCTCCTGCTGCTCGGTGACCTGCTCGTCTACCGGCTCCCGGTGGTGGGCGCGTTCTACACCGACGACGGCGTCCTGCCGCGCTCGACGCTCGCCGAGCTGTACCCGTTCTTGGAGACCGTCTCGATCCACGCGGTGTCCGGCTCGGCGTGGGTCCAAACGGGGCTCCTCGCGCTCGGCGCGTGCGCCGCCGCCTGCCTGCTCGTCGGCTACCGAACGCGAGCGTCGACGGGCCTCTCCCTCGTCCTGCTCGCGTCGCTTTACGCTCGCAACCCGTTCGTGATCAACGGCGGGAACACGATTCTGCTGATGCTCCTCTTTTTAAGCCTCTTTCTTCCGCTCGACGACCGCTGGTCGCTCGGTGCCGGCCGGTCGAGCGACCCCGGTTACCGCGACGACGCCGATGGAGGCGCGACTGACGGGGGCGAGAGCGGCGTCGGTCGGCGGGTCTGTTCGCTCGGAACGGCCGTCACCCTCCTGACGCTCGTCTCGATCTACGCGGCCAACGTGGTCTCCAAGGTCCGGAGCGACGCGTGGATGTCGGGCGTCGCGGTCCCGCGGATCTTCCAGATAGAGGAGTTCGTCGTGCTGTTCGGCCCGTTCGTCTCGGACCACACCGCGGTCCTCGCGGCCATAAACTGGCTCTGGATCGCGCTCCTCTCGGCGTCCGTGCTGCTGGTCGCCGCCACCGGGTGGCTGCGAGCCGGCGTGGCCCTCGCGTTCGTCTCCGCGCACCTCAGCATGGCCGCGACGATGCGGCTCGGCGTGTTCCCGTTCGTCATGATCTCGGTCCTGCTCCTCTTCCTCCCGCCGAGGGTCTGGGACGCCGTCGAGGCGCTCGCGTCGAGCCTCCCCGGGTCGTCTCGGCTCCCAGATCGGGCGTACCGAAGCGACGGCGGAAGCCCGACCGAGGCGGCGTCTCCGGTCACGTCGCGGGCGCGTCGTGGGATCCGCGTCGCGGCCGCCGTCCTGCTCGTTGGCGTCTTCGTCGCGCTCGTGGTCTGGCAGGCCGCGGGGGTCGGGCTCGTCGACATGCCGGCGTCGGAGTCGGCCGGCGAACTCTCGGAGGTGAGCTGGTCGTTCTTCGCGCCGAACCCGCCGGACACCTCCAGCTGGTACGTCGTCCGAGCGACGCTCGACTCCGGCGAGACCGTCGACGCGCTCGACGGGGGTCCGGTCGCGTTCGACCGGCCGCCGGACGCGGCGGACACGTACCCGACGACCCTCTGGCACCAGTTCGGGCACAGAGTGCGGTACGCCGGCGAGACGCAGTACCGCCCGGTTGCGGCGTACGTCTGTGAACGGGCGGACCCCGACGTGGAGTCCGTGACCGTCTTCCACGTCGAGCAGGAGGTCGGTCCGAACGGACCGGTGGGAGAGCCGGAGCCCCAAGAGCGGATCAGCGCCGCCTGCTGACGCCTCGAGCGTTGTTACGCCTCGGGCGTCGCCACGCCGCGAGAGTCGCTACGCCTCGATGAACCCGCCCGCGCGGAGCGCCTCGTCGACGTCGGCGTCGTCGTGGACGATCGCCGAGACGGCGCGGGCGATCCCCTCGGGGTCCTCGTGCTGGAAGATCGACCGGCCCATCGACACGCCGGCCGCGTCGCCGTCCATCGCGCCGCGGACCATCTCCACCGTCTCGCGGTCGGTGCCCTTCGAGCCGCCGGCGATGACGACCGGGAGCCGCGTCGACTCCGTGACGCGGGCGAACGAGTCGCCGTCGCCGGAGTAGCCGGTCTTCACCACGTCAGCGCCGAGCTCCTCGGCGAGCCGGACGGCGTGCCCGAGCGACTCGGGGTCGGTCTCGTCGACGCCCTCGCCGCGCGCGTACGCCATCGCGAGCACCGGCAGGCCGAGGCGCTCGGCGTCGGCGGTCAGCTCCGCCAGCTCCTCGATCTGGTCCGGCTCGTGCTCCGAGCCGACGTTGATGTGGAACGAGACCGCGTCGGCGCCCGCGCGAACCGCGTCGTCGACGGTTCCGGTGACGCGCTTGTCGCTCTCGTCCGGGCCGATCGTCGTCGACCCGTTGAGGTGGACGATGTAGCCCGCGTCGTTCTTGTTCGAATGGACGCGCGGCGCGACGCCGCGTTGCGTGAGTACCGCGTCCGCGCCGCCGCGCGTGACGCCGTCGATCGTCGACTCGATGTCGACGAGCCCGTCGAC
>NZ_MWTH01000011.1:81401-165097 GCF_059752395.1 Halorubrum sp. B53
CGCCCATCGTGATCCCGTGGTCCATCGGGACGATGAGGTACCGGTCGTTCGTGGAGATGCGATCGAGTCGTGCCGAGTGTCCTGCTGTCATGGTGGGTTCGGTCGTTGTGTGAGAGTGTGGCAATCGCAGGTAAGTGGGTTTCGTTCGGGGACGTATTGGCTCGAAACGGCGGTCACCGCGACTCGGCCGCGCCGACGCGGGCGGCGTAGCCCCGCTCGGCGCCCGCCTTCAGCTCCCGCGAGAGCGCCTCCAGGCGGTCGGCGACCTCGTCGGTCGGGCGGTCGTTCTCGACGCCGTCGGCGACGATGTCGACCAGCGCCGAGCCGACGATGACCCCGTCGGCGCCGCCGGCGACGATGCGCTCGGCGTGCTCGCCGGCCGAGATACCGAACCCGACGGCCTTCGGCACGTCGTACTCGGCGAGTCGGTCTAAGCTCTCGGTGGTCTGGTCGGAGACGTCGTCGCGCGCGCCGGTCGTCCCGAGCCGCGCCTGCACGTAGACGTACCCCGACACCCGGCTCATGATCCGGTCGAGCCGATCGCCGACCGTGGTCGGCGCGACGATGAAGACCAGATCGAGGCCGAACTCGTCGCACGCCTCCCGCAGCGGGTCGGCCTCCTCGGCCGGGAGGTCGGGGACGACGAGCCCCTCGATGCCGGCCGCGGCGGCGCGCTCGACGAAGGGACGGGGGCCGGCCTCTTCTCTATACTGATAAATCAAGTTGTAGTACGTCATGCAGACGAGCGGCGCCTCGACCTCCAGCTCCTCGGCGAACGCGAAGAACTGGTCCGGCGTCATCCCGGCATCGAGCGAGCGCACGAGGGCCCCCTGAATCGTCGGCCCCTCGGCGATCGGCTCCGAGAACGGGAGCCCGAGCTCGATCACGTCGGCGCCGCCGCGGTCGAGCGCGCGGACGTACTCCAGCGACGACTCGTAGTCCGGGTCGCCGACGGCGAGGTACGGGACGTACGCGGGGCCGTCGGCGAACGCCTCGGCTATCGCGGCCGAGTTACCCGCCTCCGGCTTCGCCGCCGACTCCGGAGTCCGCTCAGCCATTTAAATACCCCCCGTGAACATCGACATGTCGGGCGCCTCGTCGATGTCGCGCTTGTCGGTCTCCTCGATGGCGGCGTCGAGGTCCTTGTCGCCGCGTCCGGAGACGTTCACGACGACACGCTCGCCGAGCTCCTCGTGATGCTCCTCGAGGAAGCCGAACGCGTGCGCCGTCTCCAGCGCGGGGATGATCCCCTCCGTGTGCGAGAGCCGGTGGAACCCCTCCAGCGCGGCGTCGTCGTCGACGGCGACGGGGTTCACGCGCCCCTCGTCGACGAGGTACGCGAGCTCCGGGCCGACGCCGGCGTAGTCGAGCCCGGAGGAGATGGAGTGGCTCTCCATGATCTGACCGTCGGAGTCCTGCAGGAGCTTCGTGCGCGCCCCGTGGAGCACGCCCTCCTCGCCGGTGTACAGCGACGCGGAGTTGGGGGCGACGCCGGCCTCCTCGTCGACCTCCAGCGTCGACCCGCCGGCCTCGACCGCGTGGAGCGCGACCGCCTCGTCGTCGACGAACGCCGCGAACGACCCCATCGTGTTCGAGCCGCCGCCCGCGCAGGCGACCACGTCGGTCGGGAGCGCGCCCGTCTTCTCGATCGTCTGCTCGCGCGCCTCCTCGGAGATGACCGCCTGGAAGTCGCGGACCATCACCGGGAACGGGTGCGGGCCGACGATCGACCCGATGACGTAGTGGGTGTTCTCGACGGTGGTCGCCCAGTCGCGCATCGTCTCCGAGATGGCCTCCTTCAGGGTGCCCCGCCCCGCGGTCACCGGATTCACCTCGGCGCCGTTGAGCTTCATCCGGAAGACGTTCGGACGCTGGCGGTTGATGTCGCGCTCGCCCATGTAGATCTCGCAGGGCATGTCGAGGTGGGCGGCCGCCATCGCGGTCGCGGTGCCGTGCTGTCCGGCGCCGGTCTCGGCGATGATCCGCTCTTTGCCCATGTACTTCGCGAGCAGGACCTGTCCGAGCGCGTTGTTCAGCTTGTGCGCGCCGCCGTGGAGCAGGTCCTCACGCTTGAGGAAGACGTCCCGGTCGTAGCGCTCCGAGAGCCGGTCGGCCCGCTGGAGCGGGATGGGGCGGCCGCCGAAGTCGGCGAGCCGCTCGCGGAACTCGTCCATGAAGCCGTCCTCGTTCTCGAGGACGTACCGCTCGTAGGCGTCGGTCAGCTCCTCGATCGCCGGCATCAACGCCTCGGGGACGTACTGGCCGCCGTAGCGGCCGAACTTCCCGTCCTCGCGGCCGCGCTCGCGGCCGGGGCGTCGCGACAGCTCCGCCCGCGTTGCTCCCGCGCCAGTCGTCTCGCTCGTGGTGGATCCGGTTTCGCTCATGTGGGTGTCTCCGTGGTGTCTCGGTGGTCCTCGTCGCCCGCGACCGCGTCGTCCTCGTCGACGTCCGCCTCCGCCCGCGTCAGCGCCCGCGTGTTCGCCTCGACGTCGCCGTCCATGATCGCGCTACCGACGAGCAGCGCGTCGGCGCCGGCCGCCCGCATCCGGCGGACGTCGCCCGGCGAGCCGATCCCGCTCTCGGCGATCAGGGTCACCTCGTCGGGGACGTGGGGCGCCACGGACTCGAATGTTCCGAGGTCGACGACCAACTCTGCCAGGTCGCGGTTGTTCACGCCGATCGTCGTCGCCCCCGCGTCGATTGCGGCGTCCAGCTCCTCGCGGTCGTGGACCTCGACGAGGACCTGGAACCCGCGCTCGCGGGCGGCGGAAAGCAGGTCCGGGAGGTCGTCCCCGACGAACCGCGCGATCAGCAGGACGACGTCGCTCTCGACGGCGTCGAGCTGCGACTCGGCGACGACGAAGTCCTTGCGGAGGACCGGCACGTCGACGGCCGCCCTGACGCGCTCCAGCACCTCGACGCTCCCGCCGAAGTGCTCCGGCTCGGTGAGCACCGAGAGCGCCGCGGCGCCGCCGGCGACCATCCCCTCCGCGAGCGCGACGGGGTCGTCCTCGCGGGTCCCGTCCGTGGTCGGGCTCGTCGGCTTGACCTCGGCGACGACGGGCACGCGCCCGTCGGCCTCGGCCCGGTCGAACGCGGCGCGCAGGTCGCGCGGGTCGACGGCGACGCGGTCGGTGCTGCCCTCGGCCGCCCGGTCGCGGGCCGCCGACAGTATCGACCTGACCGCGGGGGCCAGCTCGGTTGCATCCTCCATTACTGTACACTAATGCACGTATCTGTTCATAAGGCTTGCGGGCGCGAGCACGTTCGGGGACGCGGCGGGAGGCCGTCGGGCCACGGACGGCCGGCTCCGTCCCCTCGTTTTAATTATTCGGCCCGTCGTATGACGGGTATGGATACGACGGGAACGTCGGGCGTCTTCGCCCGCGAGTTCGAGGTCCTCGACCGCGCGGTGGAGGTCGGCTTCGCCGGCGGGCGGGTCATCTCGGTGTCGTTCCCGGCCGACGTGCCGGCGGACGCGGCGGCGGACCACGAGCTGCTCGACCGGATCGGCGCGTACCTCCGCGGGGAGCGCGACGAATTCGCCGAGGTCCCCGTGGGACTGACGGTGCCGACCGACAGACGGGACGTCCTCGAAGCGCTCCGGACGGTCCCCTACGGCGAGGAGGTGTCCGTGAGCCGCCTCACGCGGCTCGCCGCGCTCGACGCGGACGACCCCGAGGACCTCGACCTGGTGACGAGCGCGCTCGACGAGAACCCGATCCCGATCCTCTTCCCGGACCACCGGGTGCAGGGCGGTCCGTACGCAGCGCCGGGAGACGTGCGGAACGCGCTGCGGCGCGTCGAGGGACTGTAGCTGGGCTGTTCGGACCGCTCGGCGCTCAGAGCGACTCCCGCTGCGACGCCCTCGACTTACTCCGCCGCGCGCTCGCGGCCGTGCTCCTCGATGTTCTCCCAGACGACCGTCATCAGCTCCCCGGTCTTCTCGACGAGGTCGTCGACCGCGCCGTCGCAGCCGGTCGGCGCGCAGCCGAGGTCGCGGATCGCCTTGGTCGCCGACGTGTGGTGGACGTGGACGAGGTCGTCTCCCTCGCGTTCGTACACGATCGTCGTACACGGGAGCATCCCGGCGAGCGTGGGATCGATCTCGATCGCGTCGAACGCGATCTCGGGGTGACACACCACGATGAGGGCGGTCCGCTCGACGTCGTCGTGGCCCAACATCCCCTCGATCATCTGGTCGAGCCGCGTGACCTGCACCGTCTCGAAGTCGGCGAGCTCGTGTTCGATCTGCACGAAGGGGACAGCGTCGTCGAACGGCATGTCGAGGGTCGTGTGGAGCGCCTCGTCTGCCGTCGGCGCCGGCGACCCGCGCTGAGCGTCGCTCATGCGTGCGCCTTCCGCCGCGAATTAAAAACACCCCGTCGGCCCGTCAACGACTGCCGCTACCTCTGACGGAGCGCGGCCCTTGCCGGTCGGGACGGACTTATCGGTCGGACCCGCCTTCCGGTACCCATGATCGAACTCTCGCGGGCGGTTTACGACGACATCGTGTACCACGCGTACGGCGGCGGCGAGGCGGAGATCTGCGGCGTCCTCGCGGGCACCCACGGGACCGACGGGGAGCCGAGCGTCGTCACCGAGGCGTATCAGGCCGAAAACGTCGCCGAAACGCCCCAGATACGCTACCTCATCGACCCCGAGGAGCAGTTCGAACTCATCGAGACGATCGAGGGCGACGGGCTCGACGTGGTCGGCTTCTACCACTCGCACCCGACCGGGCCGACCAACCCGAGCGAGACGGACGCCGCGCGGGCGACCTGGCCCGACCACTCGTACGTGATCTGCGCGCTGGACGGCTACCCGTTCGTCGGCTCGTGGCGCTGGCGGGGCGACGAGGACGGCTTCGAGCAGGAGACCGTCTCGGTGCAGGGCGAGCGATAGAATACTTAAAAAACCGAACGGCTATCGGAAACGCGCCGGTCCGCGCTACTCCTCGTCTCCCTCCGGCGTGGCTTTCGCGCCCTCCGGCATGGCTTCCGCGCCCTCCCCTCCGGACTCCCGGCGGTCGCGGACGACGAGAACCGGCCCCACGGAGGCGGCCGCGACCCGTTCGCTCTCGTCGCCGAACACGAACGACCGGAACGAAGGCGCGCGCTCGCCCATCACGACCGCGTCGTGGCCGGGCACCGCGTCGATCAGCGCGTCGAACGGCGAGCCCGCCGCGGCCAACGCCGTGTCGGCGTCGATCCCCGCCTCGCGGAGCCGATCGGCTGCGGTCTCCAGTCGGGCGGCGGCGAGGTCTGCGGCGTCGGAGACGTCGGCGGCAGTGCCGACGTCGTCGCCCTCGCCGGAGGCGGGTCCCTCGGACGCGTCGGCGGCCGCCGCGTCGGCGGGGGCCTGATCCTCGGCCGCGAGGAACAGCGTCACGCCGATATCGCGGCCGCCGACGAGGGCCTCGACGAACGAGAGGACCCGATCGACGTCGACGTCGCCGGAGAGCGACACGAGGACCCGCTCGACGTCGCCGGTCGTCCCGGGGACGGCGAACGCGTCCGCGTCGACCTCGTCGGTCACCCGATCGATCGTCTGCTCGCGGTCGTGCGTGAACACGAGCCGGTGGTCGGCCGCGCCGCCCGCGGCCCGGAAGTCATCGTTGATCGCCTCCAGCGCGGCCGTCGCGCGCTCCTCGAACTGGAGCCGAGCCTGGTCCGGCGGCGTCTGTTCCGGCAGGACGTGATAGCCGAGCACGGTCACGTCGACCGCGCCGAGCAGCGAGATCAGGCCGGACGAGACGCTCTCTCCCTCCAGCACCGCGACGGGTACGAGTACGCGTGTCATTTACAGGGCCCCCTTGAGTGACACGTCTCGGGCGTAGTAGAAATACCATCCGGCCGTCACGGCGATGACGGCGGTCCCGACGAGGATCGAGAGCCGGTCCATGAAGGCGATCAGGCCGAAGCTGGCGAGCGCGCCGACGACGGGGACGACGGGACCGCCCGGTACGACGAAGTCCGGGTCGTACCACTCGGGTCGGTCCCGGCGGATGGCGACGAGCGCGACGCACATCAGCCCGTACATGATGAGGTGCAGGAAGGAGGCGACCTCGGCGAGCAGCTGCACCTGGCCGGTCGCCGCCAGGACGACGACCGGCCCGCCGGCCATGCCGAGCGCCACGTGCGGCGTGCCGTACCGCAGGTTGATCCGGCTCGCCCGGCGCGGGAGGAGCGCGTCCTTCGACACCCCGTAGATCGCCCGCGAGGTGCTGAGGATCGACGCGTTCGCCGACGACATCGTCGCGAGCAGCCCGCCGACGATGATCACGAGCGCCCCGGCGGGACCGAGGAGCACCCGGCCGACCTCGACCATCGCGGTCTCGCCGGCAGAAAGCAGTGCGTCCCGCGTGAAGATGTTGGTCGCGATGAAGATGGTCAGCACGTAGAGGACCGTCACGATGACCACGGATCCCACCATCGCCAGCGGCAGATTCCGTCCGGGGTCCTTCATCTCCCCGGCCACCGTCGCGACCTGCGCGAACCCGAGGTAAGAGGTGAACACGAGCGCGGCGACCGAGAGGATCGGCACGGCCTCCCAGACGTCCGCGGCCTGCCCGGGCGGCGTGTCGACGACGACGAGCCCGAACGCCTCCAACAGGCCGAACCCGAGGAAGACGACCAGCATCGAGAGGAGTAGCGCGACGATGCCGTTCTGGAGCTTCGCGGCGTTCTCGGTGCCGGTGACGTTCAGGACGGTGAACGCGACCCCGGCGACGACGGCGAGGACGGAGACGATCGCTTCCGATCCGGCGCCGACCGTGATCCCGAGCTGCGCGAGCGCATCGAGCGCGTAGTACCCGAGCCCGACGAGGTAGAAGGCGGTCGCGAACACCAGTCCGAGCCACAGCGACAGCCCGATCACCGTGCCCGCGAGCGTCCCGAGCCCCCGCGAGATGAAGTAGTAGCCGCCGCCGCTCCGCGGCATCGCCGTCGCCAGCTCCGAAGTCGGGAGCGCGACGAGGAGGGCGATCACCCCGCCGACCGCGAACGAGGCGGACGCCGCGGTCCCGATCTCCCCGCCGGCGAGGCCGGGGAAGACGAAGATCCCGGCGCCGATCATCGTCCCGATCCCGATCGCGAGACCGCCCGTCAGGCCGATGGTGCGCTCGAGCTCGGCGTCCCCGGCGATCGTCGCCTCGTCGGTCTCGACGACGGTCTCCGCGACCGGCGCGTCGCCGTCGAGGTTCCGACCGCTCGGCTCGTCGGTCATGTGCCGCCGGTACGGACAGCCGTCTGATAAGTGTGTGCTGCGGGGAACGGCGCGCCGTCGCGTCGGGTCAGTCGTCGGCTTCGATCTCGGGCTCGTCGCCGCCGGCGTCGATGGCGCAGGAAGCGCTGTAGTCAACGTCGTGAACCGACTCGATGGCGGGGTCGTCGCCGCACACCGGACAGTCGTCCTGCTTGGGGATGTCGACCTTGTCGAACTCCATCTCGAGCGCGTCGAAGAACAGCATCGAGCCGTCGAGCGACTCGCCCTCGCCGATGATGTGTTTGACCGTCTCGGTCGCCTGCAGGCAGCCGACGGTCCCGGGGAGGACGCCGAGGACGCCGGCGGTCGCGCAGTTCGGGACCATCCCGGCCGGCGGCGCCTCGGGGAACAGACAGCGGTAACACGGCGAGTCGTCGCCGCCCGCGAACGTCGTCACCTGCCCCTCGAACTTGAAGATAGAGCCGTGCGAGAAGGGGATCCCGGCGAGCGTGCAGGCGTCGTTGACCAGGTACCGCGTCGCGAAGTTGTCGGTGCCGTCGACGACGAAGTCGTAGCCGGAGATCAGGTCCTCGATGTTGTCGGCGCGCACGCGCAGCTCGTGTTTCCGGACGTCGATGTCGGGGTTGAGCCCCTCGACGAAGTCGGCGGCGGAGTCGACCTTCTTCCGTCCGACGTCGTCGTTCCCGTGGATCACCTGTCGCTGGAGGTTCGACAACTCCACCTCGTCGTCGTCGGCGATGCCGAGCGTGCCCACGCCGGCGGCGGCGAGGTACTGGATGATCGGCGCGCCGAGGCCGCCGGCGCCGAGTACGAGCACCTCGGCGTCGAGCAGGGCCTTCTGGCCCTCGGGGCCGACGTCGTCCATGATGATGTGTCTGGAGTAGCGGTCGAGCTGCGTCGGGTCGAGGTCGAGGTCGCTCATTCGTCGCCTCTTGTGGCTACGAACCCATAAGCCGGCCGCCCACCGGCGCGTACTGCCGGCGTCTCGGAGGTGCGTCCGGGCCGCACGACCGCGGAGGCGCCGCAGGAGAGCGGCGGTCGACCCACCGCGACCGGAGACCGACGCCCCCACGGGCTCCGGATCGTTCGGTCTCCGCCGCGGGCGCGCCCGGGAGGTCGGTCTCTCGGGTGCGCGGACCCGACCGACGAGGGCGTCGCGGGCGTACCGGCCGTACGAGACCGGGGCCGACGTTGCCGTCGGCGGGCCCCTTTTTGAGCTGGGACGCGAACACCGGGTATGGCTACGATCAAGCTGCCGGCCGTCCTCGTCGGCGGGTCCGCGACCTCGGAGGTCGAGGTCGAGGGCGACACCGTCCGCGAACTGTTCGACAACCACGCCGACGAGCACGGGTCGGAGCTCCGGGACAGCGTGCTCGAAGACGGCGAGATCAAGGAGTTCATCAACGTCTACGTCGAGGGGACGCCCGTCGACGGCGTCGACGCCGAGGTCCCGGCCGACGCGCAGGTCCGCGTCATTCCGGCCGCGAGCGGCGGCCGATAACCGGTCACGTTTCGTCCGACTCCGCCGGATGCGGTTTATAAGTAGTCTTCCCAGAGCGGGATGTCCGCGTACTTGTCGCCGCGGTCGCACAGCATGAACACGACGACGTCGTCGTCCGCGAGCTCGCCCGCCGCGTCGAGGTTCGCCACCACGGCCGCGCCGCCGCCCGCCGAGGTGCCCACGACGAACTGGTCGTCGACCCGGAGGTGCTCGCGGACCGTCGCCTCGTCGTGCTGGCCGGGGTCGGCGATCGGCACCGGCTCGTCTAGGTAGCGCTCGCGGAGCGCCCGGGCGTGGTCGTACGCATCCGAGGTGGTGACGTACTCCGTCCGGTCGAGCACCGACTCGTCGTACGTCTCGGGGTGGTAGTGGTCGCCCGACTTGAGGTATTTCAGGCCGTCGATGGCGTGGAGCTGCTCGTCGGGCTCGAATCCCACGACCTCCACCGCGCCGTCGCTCAGGTCGGTCAGCCCGCGGCCCGTTCCGGTGATCGTCCCCCCGGTGCCGACGCCCGCGACGAAGTGGGTCACGTCGCCGTCGGTCGCCTCGTAGATCTCCCGGGCGGTCGTCCGCTCGTGGGTGCCGGGGTTGTCCGGGTTCTCGTACTGGTTCGGGCGGAAGTACGCCTCGGGGTCGGCGGCGATGATCTCCTCGCAGCGCTCGATCACGGCGTCGTAGCCGAGATTGGCGTCGACGAAGTGGATTTCCGCGCCCGCGTCCCGGACCGCCTCCACCTTACCGCCCGCGGCGTTGTCGGGCATAACGATCTCGACGTCGTAGCCGCGCGCGGCGGCGAGTCGCGCCACCTCGCTGCCGGTGTTGCCCGAGGTCGGCTCGATGACGGTGACGCCGGGCTCGAGCTCGCCGCGCTCCTCGGCGCCGTCTAACATTCCCTTCGCGATCCGGGACTTGATCGAACCGCCGCCGTGCGGGGCGTCGCAGAGGTTGAACCACTCCGCCTTCGCGTACACGTCCGTGTCGGCCTCGAGGCCGAGGTCGAGTTCCACGAGGGGCGTCTCGAAGATCGTCGACTCGTCGACGACGTACTCGCTCATGGGTCTCGTAGATCGCTCCCTAATAAGAGTCCGACGGAAACGGCGCTCTCGACGCCTATCGCGGTCATGCGCCGCGATCGCCCGTCAGAGATACGGGAGAAGCCTGCCGGTCACGAAAGGGGTTACGGGGCTGGAGGTCTACACGTGGCCATGAGTCAACCATCGTGGGACGACGTCGTCGAGACGCCCGACGAGCTCGACGACGAGAGCGCCGAGGCGCTCTTGGAGGACGCGACCGAGGTACAGGACATGACCGGCGAGGTCTGCCCGTACCCGCAGGTCGAGGCGAAGAAGGCCATCGCGGGGCTCGCCCCCGGCGACGTGCTCGTCCAGAAGACGGACCACGTCCCGAGCACGGAGAACGTGCCGAAGGCGGTCGGCGACGACGCGACCGCGAAGGTGTGGAAGTCCGGCGACGGCCGCTACCGCATCTTCATGCGGAAGGAGTAACCATGGTCGAGGAACTCACCCCCGAGGAAGTCAACGAGCGCGTCCAGGAGGGCGACGTCCGCGTCATCGACACGCGACCGCCCGAGCAGTTCGAGGAAGGTCACATCCCCGGCGCGATCAACGTGCCGCTGGGCGACCTCCCGTCGATGGTCCCGGACATCGAGTGGGACGACACCGACGTCGTCTGCGCCTGTCCGATCGGCCAGTCGTCGAAGCAGGCCGCGATGCTGATCAGCAGCTACGAGGGCGTCGAGGACGACGTCGTCGTCGCCAGCATGGCCGGCGGCTACGAGGAGTGGGACTTCGAGCTGGAGACCGGCGCGGCCGTGGACGCGTAGGCCGCTCAGAACGGGATCGAGCGCGAAGTTGATTCGAGTGTCACGTATGCGTATCTCTTTATATTCAGGGATGATCAACGGTTAACATGGACGCCGCGAAGGCGCGCCGAGAGCTCTACGAGGCGATGAACGAGCCCGGCGAGTTCGACGCGAAGGCCGACCGGGCGCTCGCCCTCGGTAAACGGTATCTCGACGTCGAGAACGCCCACCTGACCGAGATCCACCCCGACAGCGGCTACTGGGAGACCGTCACCAGCACGGACCCGGAGGACGGAGCGTTCCCGCCGGGGCTCGTCCTCGACCTCGGAGCCACGTACTGTCGGCGCGTCGCCGACGACGGCGAGACGGTCGCCCTTCACGACGCCCCCGCGCAGGGCTGGGACGACGACCCCGCCTTCGACGCCCACGGGCTCCGATGTTACCACGGGAGCCCGATCGTCGTCGACGGCGAGCTCTACGGGACGGTCTGTTTCGTCTCCGAGGACTCGCGGTCCCGGCCGTTCACCGACGAGGAGACGCTGTTCGCGGAGCTGATCGCTCGGATGCTCGAACACGAGCTCCAGCGTCAGCGCACCGCGGCCGAGATCGAGCGGCTGGACCGGTTTGCGAGCGTGCTCGCCCACGACCTCCGTAACCCCCTCGGGGTGGCACAGGGGTACGTCGACTTCGCTCGACAATCCACCGACGACCGGAACCTCGACACGGCGGCGACCGCGCTCGGCCGCATGGAGGAGCTCATCGAGGACATCCTGACGATGGTCCGACAGGGACGGACCGTCGAGTCGGCCGAAGAGGTCCGACTACCGTCCGTGGCCGAGGGGTGCTGGCGGTCGGTCGTGACCGGGGACGCCGAGCTCCGCATGGACGGGGACATCGCGATCAGGGCGGCCCCCGACCGGCTCCGGCGCCTGTTCGAGAACCTCTTCCGAAACAGCGTGGAACACGGTTCCACGAGCGGCCGGGGAGAGCCCGGCGACGGGGTGACCGTCCGGGTCGGCGCGCTCGACGACGGAGCGGGGTTCTACGTCGCCGACGACGGACCGGGCATCCCCCCGAGCGAGCGGGACTCCGTCTTCGAGCGCGGCTACTCCTCGGAGACGGAGGGGAGCGGGCTGGGACTGGCGATCGTCGCGAGCGTGGCGCGGGCGCACGACTGGCGGATCGCCGTCACGGACTCCGCTGACGGCGGGACGCGGTTCGAGGTCAGCGACGTCGTCGTGCTCGATCCGGCGGCGAACTGACCGGGATCGGAGGCCGCGCGGCGGTTCCCGGTTAAATCGCGCAGCCGACCTCGCGGTACATGTAGTGGGTCATCACGTAGACGCCGAGGATGATCCCCGCGCCGGCGAGGAAGGAGTGCACCGAGAGCAGCGCGACCCCCGAGAAGAGGTTCGCGATGTTGCAGCCGGCGGCGAGCCGCGAGCCGACGCCCATCAGGAGCCCGCCCGCGGCATAGTTCGGGACCCGGTTCAGCTTCGGCTTGCGGATCCGGAAGTCGCCGGAGGCGTACGCGGCGATGAAGGAGCCGACGATGAGCGACGCGATCATCACCATGTCGATGGTCAGCGAGATGTTCCCGTCGCGGAACAGGATCGAGCCCCAGTACTCGACGCTCGCGACGTCGAACCCGGCCCCCGCCAACAGGTAACCGGCCCAGCGCGCCTCGCTGCCGGTGATCGCCCAGTGACCGTGCACGTAGAACCAGAGGCTCGCGACGAGCGCCATCGCGACGCCCGCGGTCCGCGCGTCCCACGAGTCGCGGAGCCGGACCGTCAACGGCCGGTCGTCGTCGCGGAGCGCGCGGACGTACTCCACGGTGCCGTCGGCGATACCGCGTAGCCCGACCGAGACGGCCGAGAGCGTCCGCGAGGCGCCGAGCGCGGCCTGCGCGCGCGTGTCGGCCCCCACGCCGCTCCCGCCGGAGGGGTCGTCGGGGAGCCGGCTCCGTCCCTTGACGAACGCGTACGCGAGTGTCCCGAGCGCGACGGCGCCGGCCCCGGTGACCGCCGGCGAGAACGGCAGGGAGAGGTACAGCGTCCGCCCCTCGAACGGGTTCAGCGTCTGGAAGTAGTACGTCTCCGCGACGGGGAACGCGAACGCGAAGAGGACGTAGCCGACGAACATGAAGAGGAGGACGAGCCAGAACTGGAGGTACCCCTGCCCGGCGCGATACAGCGTTCCGGAGGCGCACCCGCCCGCGAGCGTCATCCCGAGCCCGAAGACGAAGCCGCCGAACAGCGACCCGAGCCCCCACGCGGGCGTCCAGAAGCCGCGGAAGTAGCCGAACGTCGCCTGCACGCTCCAGAAGACGGTCATCACCGCGATCCCGGCGAGAAGCCCCTTCAGCACCCGGGTGTCTTTGAACGCGACGAAGTCCCGGAAGGCGCTGACGAAGCAGAACCGCGCCTTCTGTAGCAACACCCCGAACGAGAGCCCGACCGCGACGGAGATCCCGACGTAAGCGACGGGCGATAGCATCATTAGCGGTGCGGAGTGTTCCCGCACCTAAAACGTCGCTGAAGACGGTAACGGTACGCGTCAGTCCGAGAAAGGGGCAACAATTACGCCTATGTCACACCCGGGGCAACGAAGCGCGCGTTCGGGAGCCCTTTAGGCGCGAGACGCGTCGTACGGGTATGAGCGACGACTGCGGATGCGGCACGAACGACGCGACGGCGCGCCCCGCTGACGGCGGGACGACGCCGTCATCGACCGGGTCGGAGCCGCGCCCGGCGAAGGGGAGCGAACTGGCGAACGACGACCGCCGCAACCCCTTCGCGGACGGGATCGACCGACGCCGACTGCTACAGGCCTCCGGCGCCGTCGGCGCGACGACGGCGCTGGCCGGCTGTGCGGGCGGCGACGGCGGCGACGGCGACGAGCCCGCGCCGACGATGTTCGTCTTCAACAACGGGGACCGGACGCTGAGCGTCATCGACGCGGAGAGCGACGAGCTGCTCACGACCGCGTTCCTCGGGACGACCGCCTCCTTCCCGGCCAACCAGTACGCCACCGGCATCGACGACGAGCACGACGTGCTCTGGCTGAACGTCTCCGGCGGCGTCCGGGCGTTCGACCAGCGCACCCTCGAAGAGCTCGCCTTCGTCGAGACGGGGTACGGCCCGAACTACCCGAACGTGACGCCCGACGGCGAGCACCTCCTCATCGCCTCCGGCGGGACGACCGGGATGGCCCCCGAGGGCGACGAGGCCCACGCCATCTTCCGCGTCGACGCGAACCGCGACAGCGACACCTTCGGCGAGGTGACCGACGAGATCGAGACCGGCTACGTCGGCCCCTGCGACATGACGCTCGGCCCGAACGGGGACTACGCCTTCGTCGTCGACGTCGCCGACGAGGCGGTCCGCGTGCTGAGCGTCGACCCGTTCGAGACGGTGACGCGGGTCGACGCCGGCGAGCCGGTCACCGAGGGGAACGTCCTCCCGTTCATGTGCACCGCCTCCTTCGACGGGGAGCTCCTCCTCGTCGAGAACGGCGAGGGGACGCTCGGCGGCGACCCCGAGGTGCCCCGCGAGGGCTCCGAGAGCGTCTGGGACATCTCCGACCCCGAGAACCCGGAAGAGCTCGCGAAGGTCACCCGCGATGACGGGCTGCCGGGCGCGCCGATCACGAGCGAGGTCGCCCCGGACAACACGGCCGCGTACCTCTTCATCCCCGGCGAAGGCGTCGGCGTGATCGACCTCGAGGCGAACGAGTACGAGACGACGATCGACATCGGCGGCAGCAGCATCGCCGGCGCGTGGGGACCGAACCGCGAGAAGCTGTACGTCCCCGTGCAGGACGCGAACCAGGTGGCCGTGATCGAACACGAGAGCCGCGAGGTCGTCGCGACCCTCGAGGCGGGCGAGGCGCCCACTGGCGCGGTCGCCGGATCGGTCCGACCCGAGGAGGACGCGGTGTCGAGCATCCAGGCGTCGCTCGCCTCGCTCGGTATCACCTTCGGCGAGATGGAGGCGTCGTGGTGCATGGACGACCACTGCTACTGCGGATAGATGGCCTCCGATAACACGCCGAGCGACCGGGAAGTCGACGATCCCGACAAGTCGGACTCGGCGTCGACCCGGCGCGGGCTCCTGCGGGCCGCGGCGGGCGCGACGGTCGCCGGCGCGGCGAGCACGGCCGGCTGTCTCGGCGTCACGACGCCGGCGGACGTCGCCGCGCGGAACCAGGTCAGCCGGAACGTCGCCCACTTCGTCGGGCCGAGCTGGCTCGCCGACAACCGCGAGGACGTGGTCGTCCTCGACGCGCGCAACGTCGAACGGTTCCGCAAAGAGCGGATCTACGGCGCTCGGCGCGTGCCGTTCGACGCGATCACGAGTCGGCGGTCGACCGACGCGGGCCTGGTCCCGGACGCCGAGGCGATCGCCGACGCGTTCGCCGAGGTCGGCGTGTCGCCCGACGACGACGTCCTCGTCTACGGCGCGAGCGTCGGGTCGCGGGTGACGCGGACCGCGTTCGCGCTCGCGGCGCTGGGTCACGAGGGCGACATCAAAGCCCTCAACGGCGGCCTCTCCGGGTGGAACGGCCGGCTCGGGACGGGCTCGCGCGACCGGGTCCAGGAGGCCGAGTACGAGCCCGACCCCGCCGAGTCGGCGTGGGTCACCCGAGAGTGGCTCGCCGACCGGGTCGGCACGTTCAACGGCGACGGCCCGGGTCTGGTCGACGTCCGCGTGCCCGAGGCGTACGTCGGCGCGCCCGCCTCCGACGCCCTCAACCCCGACAACGACCGCCACGGCCACCTCCCCGGCGCGATCGGCGTCCACTGGGTCGGCAACGTCGCCGGCCGGCGGATGACCGAACCGGGGCGCCTCGTACAGCTGTACGAGAACCAGGCGGAGCTCGATCGCGCGGGCACCGTGGTCGTCTACGGCGACGATAACGTCGACCCCACGTCGACGTGGCTCACGCTGCGGGCGATCGGGTTCGAGGACGTGCGCGTGTACGACGGCGGGTTCGGCGAGTGGGCGAACGTCGAGGACGACCGCGGCCGGTACCCCGTCGAGACCAAGACCAGCGTCGTCGTCGAGACGGAAGGGAGCGTCGGCGGCGACGACGGCGGCGGCGACTTCTCCTGTACGGGATGACGGGCGGCGGAAGGGCCGAGCGCGACGACGCGGGCGACGCCGGTAGCCCGCCCGCCCGCGTCGTCGCGGTCCCCTGCGAGGGCGACGACGCCCTCGCGCTGTTCGCGCTCGCCGACGGCGATCCGCTCGGCGAGGTCCCGGTCGGGAGCCACCCGGTCCACGCGACGACCTTCGGGGGACGGACCTTCGTCGCGACGATGGGCGACCGGGCGGTCACCGCGGTGGACGCGGACGGCGCCGTCTCGCGCATCGAGACGGGCGTGCTGGGCCCCTCGCACTTCGCGGCCGCGAACGGCGAGCTGTTCGTCTCCTGCACCGCCGGCGACGCGCTCGCCGTCGTTGACCCCGAGACGCTGACCCTCGTCGCCCGCGTGGCGGTCGGCGCGGAGCCCCACGAGGTCGCCGTCGCTCCGGACGGTCGGCGGCTCTACGCCGGGAGCCGCCGAGAGGGCGTCGTCGACGTCGTCGATCCCGCGTCTCACGAGCGGATCGGTGCGGTCGACGTCGGCGCCGACGCCCGCGTGCAGGGCGTCGCGATCGGTCCCGAGGGAGCCCGCGGCTACGCCGTCGACCAGGCGGGCGCCCGCGTCGTCGCCTTCGATCCGGGCGGGGTCGACGAGCCGGGCGGCGCCTCCGAGGAGCCGGTTCTCGGCGCGGCCGCGGTCGGCGCGGACCCGTACGACCTCGTCGTCACCGCCGACCGCGTGTTCGTTCCCGGCCGCGAGGACGGCGTCGTCCACGAGTTCGACCGCGACCTCGGGCTCGCGGCGGTCCACGAGGGGTTCGCCCGTCCCGTCGACCTGTTCCGGATCGGCGGCGAACGCTGGGTGCTCGACGCCGGCGACGACCGGCTCCGGTCGCTCGGGGGGTCGGTCGTCGAGACGCCGGCGCCGGGCCTCGTCGCGACCCGCGTCGAAGACCGACTCGTCGTCTCGCACTACGACGACGACCGGATCTCGCTCGTCGACGTCGCCGAGGGGACGGTCTGGACGGCGGAGACGCCGGCGTACCCCTTCGGCTCGGTCGTCGTCTGAGACCGTTCCGGCGCCTCGGCGGGCGCGGGTCCGCGGGCGACGAGGCGGACGGTTCGCCCCCGTCACAGACAGCGGGGAACGCTGCCGGAGCCCTCGGAGCCATCCCCCGCCTCGTCGTCCCCGCGGTATGAAGGTCGCCTACGTCTTCGCGACGGCCGGACAGACCATCGACTACGTGCTCGGGGACATGATCCTCCCGCAGCTCGAGGCCGGGGCCCACGGCGCCGACGTCGTCGGGATGTTCTTCTTCCACGACAACACCTACGCGCTCCGCGAGGACGACCCGCTGGGCCAGCGGCTCGCCGACGTGGCGGCCGAGCGGGAGATCCTCCTCATGCTGTGCGACCAGTGCGCGACCCGCCGGGGGCTCGCCGAGTTCGACCACACCGACGAGCACGGGCGCGACCACTACGAGCCGACGAACACCGTCGAGGGCGCGACGGTGGGCTGCTTCCCCGACCTCTACGCGGCGCTCGGCGAGGTCGGCGTCGACCACGTGATCACGCTGTGAGCGGGAGCTGTCGCGGCCCGAAACGCGCCGCTTAAATCTCGAAGTCGGGCGTGTCGAACGCGCCCTCGTCGTCGTCGACGTCGTACCCCTCGATCGCGGTGAGCGCGACGTCGAGCGTCGTCTCCACGTCCCACCGCCCCGTGTTGATCGCGAGGTCGTAGATCGAGCGGTCGGACAGGTCGATCCCGTAGTACGACTGGTAGCGCTTCTCTTCGATCACTTCCCGGACCTGCATCTCGGAGGTCATCTCCTCGCGGTCGAGCGTCCGGTCGGCGCGCACCTCGTCGGGGGCGTCGAGCCAGATCCGGACGTCGGCGCGGTTCCCGGCGATCCACCCGGCGAGGCGCGACTCCAGGATGAACGCCTTGTTGGCGGCGCCCCACTTCTCGGCGATCCGGCGGAGCCGCCGGTCGAGCGCGCGGTCGATCTCCTCGGACTCGCCGGTCTTCGCGATCAGCTGCGAGAGGCTCATGTCGCGCTCGGCGGCGATCTCGCGGAACAGCTCCCCGCCGGAGACGTAGCCGCAGTCGAGCGCCTCCGCCAGCCCCTCGACCAGCGTCGTCGCCCCGCAGCCCGGCGGACCGGAGACGGTGACGAACAGGTTTCGGTCGATCTCCCGCTCCGTCGCCGGCGAGGTTCCACTCATACGTGCGGCGCCACGGACGGATCGCGGATAAACGGGCCGGTTCACGCACCGCCACCGACACAACCGATATGCCTCCGCGCGCCCACGTACGGGACAGTGACCGGACTCACGGAACGCGGCGCGGAGCTCCCCTCGGCGAGGGCCCTCCTCCGCGAGGCCCTCGCCGAGCACGACGGCCCCTCCGTCGAGTTCGATCCGGAGACCGTGCCGCTCCCGGACGCCCACGTGCTCGACCGGCTCTCGCCGCCGGTCCGTCGCTGGTGGGTCTCGGAGTTCGGCGCGTACGTCGGCGAGAACGGCGGCTTCTTCACCCCGCCGCAGCGCGAGGCGATCCCCCACGTCGACGAGGGAGAGAACTGCCTCGTCGCCGCGCCGACCGGGAGCGGGAAGACGCTCGCCTCCTTCACCGCCGTACTCGACGACCTCTTCGCCCGAGAGCGGGCGGGAGAGCTGGAGAACTCGGTCTACTGCCTCTACGTCTCGCCGCTGAAGTCGCTCGCTAACGACATCGAGCGCAACCTGGAGGCCCCGATCGAGGGGATCGCGGCGGAGGCGGCCGCCGGCGACGAGGGAGACGGCGACCCCGATCCGGGGGTCAGGCAGGCGATCCGCCACGGCGACACGAGCAAAGCCGACCGGCAGGCGATGCTGGAGGAGACGCCGCACGTGCTCAACACCACGCCGGAGACGCTGGCGATCCTGCTCAACTCCCCGAAGTTCAAGGAGAAGCTCCGGACCGTCGAGTACGTCGTCGTCGACGAGATCCACTCGCTGGCGGCGAACAAGCGCGGCACCCACCTCGCCGTCTCGCTGGAGCGGCTGACGGATCTGGCCGACGGCTCCCCGACCCGGATCGGCTGCTCGGCGACGGTCGAGCCGCTCGACGAGGTGGCCGAGTTCCTCGTCGGCCGCGAGCGCGTCGCCGGCGAGGTGGGCGACGAGTCCGGGCTCGACCCCCGACCCTACGAGCTGGTGGACGAGCGCTTCGTCCGGGAGTTCGACCTCGAACTGCGGACGCCGGCGGCCGACCTGATCCACACGCCCCGATCGGCCGTCACCGATCGCTTTTATAACTCTCTCCGCGACCTGATCGAGTCCCACGAGAACACGCTGGTGTTCACCAACTCCCGGTCGGGCGCGGAGCGCACGTTGCAGGAGCTCCGCGAGCGGTTCGGCTACGACGAGTCGGACTCGGGCTGCCACCACGGGAGCCTCGGCGAGGGCCAGCGCACTCGGATCGAGGAGGGGCTGAAAGAGGGCTCGCTCGACGTGGTGACCACCTCGACGAGCTTGGAGCTCGGCATCGACATGCCGCACCTCGACTTGGTGGTGCAGGTCGGCTCGCCGAAGTCGGTCGCGGCGCTGCTCCAGCGCGTCGGGCGCGCCGGCCACAGTCCCGGCGAGACCGTCGAGGGGCGGGTGTTCGCGCTCGACCGCGACGAGCTGGTCGAGTGCGCGGCGATGCTCGCCCGCGCCGAGGACGGGTTCGTCGACCGCGTGTTCCTCCCCGAGGGAGCCTACGACGTGGCCGCCCAGCACGTCTACGGGATGGCGATAAACCGGATCCGACCCGACCGCGAGGTCCGCGAGACGCTCCGGCGCGCACACCCGTATCGCGAGTTCGGCGAGAGGGAGTACGAGCGGCTCATGCGGTACCTCACGGCGGACTACGAGGGGCTCGAAGACCGGAACGTCTACCCGAAGGTGTGGCGCGACGAGAACGACCCGCCGGGCGGGGAGCACCACCACGAGGAGCACCCGGTCGGCGAACTCCTCGTCGGGAAGCGCGGCCGGCTGGCGCGGGTCATTTATATGACCAACGTCGGGACAATCCCGGACTCGTTCAGCTGTCAGGTGCTCACTCGCGACGGCGAGCCGGTCGGGACGCTCGACGAGAGCTACCTCGACACCCTCGACCCCGGCGACGTGTTCGCGCTGGGGGGCGAGCGGTTCGCCTTCCGGTACCGCCGCGGCTCGAAGGTGTACGTCGACCGGACGAGCGAGCGCCCGACCGTCCCCTCGTGGTACTCCGAGCGGCTGCCGCTCTCCTACGACCTCGCGCGGGAGGTGCTGGCGTTCCAGGGCGAGCTGCTCGACCGGCTTTCAGACGGCGGCCCCCCGGCGGTCCGCGCGTGGCTCCGGGAGTTCCCCCTCGACGGGAACGCGGTCCGGGCAATCACGCGGATGTACGACGAGCAGGTCAACTACGCGGGCGCCGAGAGCGTCCCCACGCCCTCCCGGCTCGTCGTGGAGGAGGAGCTCGACCGGGCCGAGTACAAGCGCCGGTTCTACGTCCACTCGAACTACGGTCGGCGGTTCAACGACGGCCTCTCCCGGCTCGTCGCCGCCGCGGTCGCGAACCGCACGGACGCGAACGTCGCCGTCGCGGTCGCGGACCGCGGCTTCTCGCTCGCGCTCCCGCTGAACCGCAAGGTCGACGTCGCCGGGATCCTCCGCGAGCTGGACCCCGACACGGCGCGCGAGGACCTCCGCGAGGCGGTGCAGGGGACCGACCTCCTCCAGCGCTACTTCCGCATCGACGCGGCGCGCTCGCTCCTCATCTTGAAGCGGTACAAGGGGTACGAGAAGACGGCGGCCGAACAGCAGGTGTCGGCCGAGATGCTGCTGTCGTTCGCCGAGGAGCTCGACGAGTTCGCCGTCACCGAGGAGACGTACCGGGAGCTGCTGGAGGACCGCCTCGACCTCGCCGGCATTCGCGAGGTGCTCTCGGGGGTCGCCGACGGCGACGTCGACGTGGTCCACCACACGGTCGACTCACCGACCCCGATATCCTTCGGGCTCGCGACGCTCGTCGACTCCGACACGGTGCTCGCCGACGACGAGTCGGCGGTGCTCCGAGAGTTCCACGCCCGCGTCACGGAGTCGATCGAGGAGGTCGAGTGAGGGCGACGGGAGGGCGACTGAGAGCCGATGCCCCCGCGCCGCTCACGGCCGCGGCGGCTCCGAGGGGATCACGTCCGGGAGCCCGTCGAGGAGCAGGGTGGTGTAGTAGAGGAAGACCACGAGCGCCGCGACGGAGAGCAGCAGGAGGAAGAGTAGGATCATGCGCTCGTCGCTGCGGACGACGGCGCTTCCGTCGGCGACGAACCGCGCGAGGGACCGGTCCGTAGGCATCGACGGTACCCTACGCGCTCGGGCTTTTAAAAAGGTCGCCCGAACGAGCGACTCAGTCGCTCTCGATCGGCGGCGTCTCCGAGCGCGACAGCGGCTCGCCGTCGACGGGCTCGTCGGGGTTGGCGTCGACGGCCGCGTCGCTCAGGCCGAGCTGCGCGTCGACGTCGGCGTCCTCCCGCACGTGGACCGTGCCGCGGTGGATCGCGATCGCGTCGGCGAGGTGGAGCCGGACGGCGTCGAGCAGCACGTCGGCCTCGAGGGGCTGCCCGCGGCGCTTGATCGCCTCGACGTCGGCGCCCGCGGGCACGTCGAAGGCGCGCTGGGCGATCACGGGCCCCTGGTCGAGGTCGGTCGTGACGTAGTGGGCGGTGACGCCCGCGACGCGGACGCCGGCGTCCTTCGCCTGCCGGTACGCCTCCGCGCCGGGGAACGCCGGCAGCAGCGAGGGGTGGACGTTGATGATCCGGCCCTCGTAGCGGAAGACGACCTCCGGCGAGAGGATCCGCATGTAGCGGGCTAAGGCGATCAGGTCCACGTCGTACTCGGCCAGCAGGTCGAGCAGCCGGCCCTCGTCGGTGTTGCCGTTCCCGTCGCCCACGTCGTAGAAGGGCTTGTCGTAGCGCTCCGCGAGCGACCGGAGGTCGCCCCGGTTGCCGATGACGACCGGGATCTCGGCCTCCTCCCCGTCGTCGGCGAGCTCGTTGTTGGCCTCGGCCTCCAGCAGCGCCTCGGGCGCGTGCGTCTCCTTCGTGACGAGCAGCGCGATCCGGCGCGCGTCGCGGTCGCTCGGGAAGCGCACCTGGATGTCGACGTCGAGCTCCCGGCCGAGCTCGGCGAGCGCGCGCCGGAGCTCGCCTCTGGACGTCTCCATCTCCGAGGCGTCCACGCGGGTCGTCATCCGGAAGACGCCCTCGCGGACCGCCTGGTCGAGGTCCTCGATGTTGATCCCCCGCTCGAACAGCAGGGAGGTGACCCGCGCGATGAGTCCGGTCTTGTCTCCTCCGACCACCGTGATCTCGGTCAGTTCGCGGGTCATGCGACGATCACCTCCGCAGTGTCGAGCGGCTGCATACACCGGGACCAAGTCGCGGAGGGGTTTGCCCCTTTCGTTCCGCGCGGAGCCTGCCGCCCGCCCGATCGACCGGGATATATCCACAAACGTGCATATAAAAGGCATTCCAAAACGGTTTTTACACACGACTCCGCAGTATCGCTCATGACGGCATACACCGCGACGGTGACGGTCCGGCTGAAGCGGGGCGTCCTCGACCCGGAGGCCGAGACCACCCAGCAGGCGCTCGAACGCCTCGGGTTCGAGCTGTCGGACCTCCGGTCCGCCGACCGCTTCGAGGTGGACCTGGAGGCGGCCGACGCCGACGAGGCCGCCGACCGCGCCGACGAGATGGCCGAGCGGCTCCTCGCGAACCCGACCATCCACGACTACGACGTCGCGGTCGCCGAGCGATGACGGTCGCAGTCGTCCAGTTCGGCGGATCGAACTGCGACCGCGACGCGGTCCGCGCGCTGGCGCACCTCGGGGTCGACGCCGAGCGCGTCTGGCACGAGGACGGCCTCCCGGCCGACCCGGACGGGATCGTCCTCCCCGGCGGGTTCTCCTACGGCGACTACCTCCGCGCCGGCGCGATGGCCGCCCGCGCGCCGGTCATGGAGGAGGTCCGCGAGGCCGCGGCCGACGGCGTCCCCGTGATCGGCGTCTGCAACGGCGCGCAGATCGGCGCGGAGTCCGGCCTCACCCCCGGCGCGTTCACCACCAACGCCTCAGCGCGCTTCCAGTGCGAGCCCGTCCACCTGCGCGTCGAGCGCGCGGACACGCCCTGGACCGCCGCCTACGACGAGGGCGACGTGATCGAGGTCCCCATCGCGCACGGCGAGGGCCGCTTCGAGATCGGCGAGGAGGCACACGCCGACCTCGTCGCCGACGACCGCGTGCTCTTCCGCTACTGCGACGCCGACGGGAACGTCACCGACGCCGCCAACCCGAACGGCTCCACCGACAACGTCGCCGGCGTCCTCGGCGAGCGCGAGACGGTCGCCGTGCTCATGCCTCATCCCGAGCGCGCCACCCTCCCGGACCTCGGCCGGAGCACGGACGGGGCGGGCATCCTCCGAGCGTTCGCCTGAACGGCCGCCGACCCGCCGGCCCCGCTATCGCTCGCGTCCCGAGAGCGAACGCTCCGCGCTCGCTCCGCCGATGTCGCGCTCGTCGTCGGCCCGGTCGACGCCGCCGTCGGTCTCCTCGCCGCCGAGTTCGCGTTCGAGCGCCCGCTCGAACTCGGCCTCGGTGAGCTCGCCCTCGGTGTACCGCCGCTGGAGCCGGGCGATCGGGTCGGTCTCTTCGTCGTCTGCCTTTGTATCGACCTGACCGCTCTCGTCCGGTCCGGCCATCGCGCGGATCCCGACGTAGCCGAGCGCGAGGAGCGCCGCAAACGTGAGGAACATGAACGGGAAGAAGACGAACGGGAAGCCCCCCGCTCCGCCCATCATCCCGCCGCCCATCATCCCGCCGCCCATCATCCCGAGGGGACCCGCCGTCCCGGTGCTCGTCACCCCGGTGCCGGCCACCGTCCCGCCGCTCGTCACCCCGGTGCCCCCGGTCGCGCTCGCGGTCGGCGTCCCGACGGCGAGCGCGAGGAACGCGATACCCGCGAACGCAGCGACGGCGACGCCGGCAGCGGCGTGTTCGGCCCGATCGAACGTAGTCATGTGTGATGGATACACGTCTACGCATAAATACGGTGGTGTCCGGTTTCACTCCCGGGAAATCCCCGTCTATTTTTGCGGTTCGGTACCCAACCGCGTCACATGCAGGCACGGCATATCGACCACGTGAACCTCCGGATCCCGGCGGAGGGCGTCGACGACGCCCGGGAGTTCTACGGCGAGCGGCTCGGGTTCGGGATCGAGGACGCGCTGTACGCGGCCGACGAGAAGCCCTTCTTCGACGTGCGGTTGTCGGCGACGGCCGTCGTTCACCTGTGGCCCACCGCTTCGTTCGAGCCGCCGGCGGCGACGAACTACGACCACGTCGCCGTCGTCGTCGAGGAGTCGCTCGACGAGATCGCGGCCGAACTCGACGCGGCCGGCGTCGAGATAGAGAAGACGCTCGACTCGCCCCTCGGCGCGACCGGGGAGGCGCCGGCGGTGTACGTCAGGGACCCGTTCGGGTACCGGGTCGAGCTGAAGGCGCGGGTGTGAACGCGACACTACCGACGTTTGTACTTTTAAGAGGGCACGCACGCGACGTATCAGGAGGATGGACGAGGAGACGGTGACGAAGTATATTGAACGCTCGCAGTCGCTCGTGGAGGCGTCCCCGCAGATGGACGAGCAGAACACTCGGGCACGGCTGATAGATCCGTTTATAAGGGACGTACTCGGTTGGGACTTTTACTCGACATCGATCGAGATGGAATACTCGGTCCAGATGGGGTCGAGTAAAAAGAAAGTCGACTACGCGCTATTCGCCGACGGATCTCCGGCGGTGTTCGTCGAAGCGAAAGGCTGTGACACGACTATTTCCGAGTCGCACGCTGATCAGCTCCGAAGCTACATGCGCCAAGAGTGGGTCGACTGGGGACTTCTCACAAACGGAAGGTCGTTTCTTGTTTTCCGACTTAAAAAGGACGGCGACAGGCCAGACGTGGAACTTCTTAGGCGCATGGAACTGGCCGACCTCACTGCGAACGACTGGCTGCTTGCGGCATTATCTAAAGAATCGATCCAGTCGGGCGCGTCGACGGAAATATACGAGCGTGTCGAACGCCGTCGACAGGCGATTAATGCACTCTCCGACGGAAAATCGGAGATCGCCGAAGCGATCCGGAAAACCGTTGTAGACCGCGTCGGCGAAGTCGTCTCACAGCCGGCGGAGTCTCTTTCGAAAACTTTTGTCGATGACCTAATTTCGGAGCTGGAAAGCGATCAAAATGACGGTCGAGACACCGCGAGCAATTCCACGCCATCGGAAACTGTGTCAGGCCACGGTGAAGAGACCGAAACCGTCGATTCGTCCGATGCATACGTAATCAAAATCGCTGATCAAATGGAGTCTACATCGTTCAGCGACGACAGTCAGGCCGATCTTATGGGAACAGTCGTGGATCATCTCATTAGGGAACACGACCTGATCGACGCGTATGCCCCGCTTCCGTACGTTCCGGGAAAGAAAATCGCGATACTGAACGATGAGCCGACTCACCCGTCGGGCGAAGAGATGCGTTTATATCGTGCGGCCGGCGGCGGCTACTACGTGTACACCTCGCTGAACAAGGGAGACAAGAAGCGCCACCTCACCGACTTCGCCGACGCGTGCGGCGTCGACATCTCTTTTGACGGCGACTGGTAACCCGACCGGACCGAACGCGTTCGCCGGCCCGAGCAACCCTCGCCCCCTTGCGGCCGTTTAAGACCCCCGAGCGACAGGACCAACTATGAGCGAACAGCAGCCACGATCCGACGAGGGGGAGACCGCTCGCGGGCGCGGAGACGCGGACCGGTTCGCGGGCGAGAAGGACGAGGACCTGCGGAGCAGGGACGTGACGGAGGGCGCGGCGCGCGCCCCCCACCGCTCGATGTTCCGGGCGATGGGGTTCGACGACGAGGACCTCTCCTCGCCGATCGTCGGCGTGCCGAACCCCGCCGCCGACATCACGCCGTGTAACGTCCACCTCGACGACGTCGCCGACGCGGCGATCGAGGGGATCGACGCCGCGGGTGGGATGCCGATCGAGTTCGGGACGATCACCATCTCCGACGCCATCTCGATGGGGACCGAGGGCATGAAGGCGAGCCTCATCTCCCGAGAGGTCATCGCGGACTCCGTCGAACTCGTCTCCTTCGGCGAGCGCATGGACGCGCTGGTGACGGTGGCTGGCTGTGACAAGAACCTCCCCGGCATGCTGATGGCGTCGATCCGCACCGATCTCCCGAGCGTCTTCCTCTACGGCGGCTCGATCATGCCCGGCGAACACGAGGGGCGCGACGTCACCATCGTCCAGGTGTTCGAGGGCGTCGGCGCCTACGCCGAGGGCGACATGAGCGGGGAAGAGCTCGACGACTTGGAGCGCCACGCCTGCCCCGGCGCGGGCTCCTGTGGCGGGATGTTCACCGCCAACACGATGGCCTCCATCTCCGAGGCGCTCGGGATGGCGCCGCTCGGCTCCGCCTCCGCGCCCGCCGAGGACCAAGAGCGCTACGCGGTCGCGGAGCGGGCGGGCGAGCTCGTCTTGGACTGCATCGAGAACGACCGCCGCCCCTCCGACATCCTCTCACGGGAGTCGTTCGAGAACGCGATCGCGCTCCAGACCGCGATCGGGGGCTCGACGAACGGCGTCCTCCACCTGCTCGCTTTGGCCGCCGAGGCCGACGTCGACCTCTCGATCGAGGACTTCGACGAGATCTCGCGGCGCACGCCGAAGATCGCCGACCTCCAGCCCGGCGGGAGCCGCGTGATGAACGACCTCCACGAGGTCGGGGGCGTCCCGGTCGTGCTCCGTCGCCTGCTGGAGGCCGACCTGCTCCACGGCGACGCGATGACCGTCACCGGCCGCACCCTCGCCGAGGAGATCGCCGAACTGGAGGAGCGCGGCGTGCTCCCGGACGACGACGATATCGAGGCCGACTTCCTCTACACCGTCGACGAGCCGAAGGAGGAGGAGGGCGCCATCAAGATCCTCAAGGGGAACCTCGCGCCTGACGGCTCGGTGCTGAAGGTGACCGGCGACGACGAGTTCTACCACGAGGGCCCCGCCCGCGTGTTCGAGAACGAGGAGGACGCGATGGAGTACGTCCAATCTGGCGCGGTCGACTCCGGTGACGTGATCGTGATCCGCAACGAGGGGCCGACCGGCGGCCCCGGGATGCGCGAGATGCTCGGCGTCACCGCCGCCGTCGTCGGCGCGGGCCACGAGGACGACGTCGCGCTCCTCACCGACGGGCGATTCTCCGGCGCGACGCGCGGCCCGATGATCGGCCACGTCGCCCCCGAGGCGGCCGACGGCGGCCCGATCGGCCTCATCGAGGACGGCGACCACATCACCGTCGACATCCCCGAGCGCGACCTCGCGGTCGACCTCTCCGACGAGGAGCTCGCGGAGCGCCGCGAGGCGTGGGAGGCGCCCGCGCCGCAGTACGAGGGCGGCATCCTCGCGAAGTACGCCCGCGACTTCGACTCCGCGGCCGCCGGCGCCGTGACGAACCCGCGGCTGACGCGAGACCGTTAGCGACAACCGGCGTTCTTTTTAAATAGACAGCGAGGAAGGACCGAAGGCGCGAGGCGGTGAGAGCGGCGGGACCGGTCGATTTGTCGCCGTTTACTCCCGTTTCCCGCCGTCCGTGTGCGCGGTCCGGACGGCCTCGGCGCGCCAGACGTTGCTGCGGCGGCCGGCGCGCGACAGCTCCATCTTGACGACCGAGCCGACCGGCAGGTCCGCGACCGTCTCGCGCGCGTCGTCGTCGGCGTAGTCGACGACGTGGTACGTCTCGTTGCGCGGATGTGCACGAAGCGTGGTGCATTCGTGATCGTTCTGTTCGGAAATGACGGTGAAGGTGTCGTAGTTCGACATCTTAACTGGATATAGCTGGACATACTATTTTAAATCTCCGTATATTCACTACGGTCGTCGGTCAGGTCGTAATACGAATATAAGGTGTTTAACAACGGGGCGCGGGACGCGGGAGCGCCGGCTCGGACCAGCACGCATATTTCCGCCCGCCGCCGACCTCGTCGCATGGAATCCAGTCGGGAGGACGAGGAGCCGGTCGGCGTGGCGCTGTTCGTCGACGGGCCGAACGTGTTGCGCGAGGAGTTCGACGTCGACCTCGACGACGTGCGGCGGGCCGCCGAGGCCGAGGGCCCGCTCGTCACGACGCGGCTCTACCTCGACGAGCACGCGACCCCGGGGCTCATTCAGGCCGCCGAGGCGCGCGGGTTCGAGGTGGTGATCACGAGCGGCGACGTCGACGTGAAACTCGCCGTCGACGCCGCCCGGTTCGCGGCCGAGGACCGGATGTCGGTCCTCGCGATCGCCTCCCGGGACACCGACTTCAAGCCCGTCGTCGAGACGGCGAACGGGTACGGGATCCGGACCCTCGCGATCGCGCCCGGCGAGTTCGGGCGGTCCGACGCCCTGCGCAACGCCGCGAACGGGTCGGTGACCCTCGAGGAGGCGAACGGGGATGACGACGAGACGAACGGGAGCGGAGACGAGGACGCCGCAGATTGGGCCGGCAACGAGGACGCCGACGGCGGGGACGCCGCAGACGGGGACGCCACCGACGCCGAACCCGGCGATGCGGAGACCGATTCGGGCGCGCCGGCCGACTCCGCGCCGGAGTGAGGCGTCGCCTTCGCGGTCGCGTACCGCGTCGTTCTCACTACCGCGTCGCTCTCACTACCGCGCCGCGGTCACTCCCCCGCACCGTCGCGCCCGCGGCCGATCCGCCCGATCAGCACCGCGCCGAAGCCGCCCGCGACCGCCGCGGCGCCGCCGACGCCGAGGGCGGTCGGCAGGAGGCCGAGCCGAGCGATTGCGGCGTCGACGCCGACCCGGAACCAGCCGAGGTTCGGGACCGAGACCAGCGCCTTGGCGCTGATCCACTCCTCGCGGACGACCGGGGCGATCCCCGCGCTCTGGTCGTACTCCCCGTTCGCGTCGCCGTAGGTGATGTACCCGTCGTGGGGCGCGGGACAGGCCTCGATCGCGGCGCAGTCGCCGTCGAGCAGCGCCGGGTCCGCGCGGTCCGTCCAGTCCTCCCCGGCGCTGACGGGAAACGCGATCCGGTGGAGGATCGGCCGCGTCTCCGCGTCGGGCGGGTCGAACACCACCACGTCGCCCCGGCCGCCGAGTCGCGTCGGGGCGCCGGGCTCGTCGCTCGCGACCAGCCCGCCCCAGGGGAACCGCTCCGTCGAGGTGACGACCACGAGGTCGCCGCGCTCGACGGTCGGCTCCATGCTCCCGCTCTCGACGGCGACGAACGGGGGCCACGCGCCCGCGGCCGCCGCGACGACGAGCGCGACGATCAGGACCGCGGCGGCGGGCGCGAGCAGTCCGGAGACGTTCCGCTTCACGTGGGACAGGGAGAGAGGAAGCGGCTTGAGGCTGTCGGCGCCGAGGGCGTCCCGATGGCAAGACCTTAGACCCGTCCCGGTGACCGTCCCGCCATGACGGATCGGCTTCCACCCCTCCACGAGACCCACGAGGCGCGCGGCGCGACGTTCACCGACTTCGGCGGCTGGCAGATGCCGGTCGAGTTCGACTCGATCCGCGAGGAGCACGCCGCAGTCCGGGAGTCTGTCGGCGTCTTCGACGTCTCGCACATGGGCGAGATCGAGGTGGCCGGCCCGGACGCGACGGCGCTGATGAACCGCCTGACGACGAACGACGTGACGGCGCTCGACCCGGGCGACTCCCAGTACGCGGCGATCACGGACGACGAGGGGATCATGCTCGACGACACCGTCGTCTACCGGCTCCCGGACGGGGTCGAGGCCGGAACGGGCGCCGACGCGCTCGCCGGGATGGACCGCGACCTCGACGCGGGCGACGGCGACCCCGCGTACCTCTTCGTCCCGAACGCGGGCCACGACGAGCAGATGACCGACCGCTGGACCGACTACCGCGACGAGGCCGGGCTCGACGCGACCGTCGCAAACGCCACCGACGACTGGGCGATGCTCGCGGTGCAGGGCCCGGACGCGGCGGATGCCGTCGACGACGCGACCCCCGCGGACCGCGTGGTCGGCCTCTCGAAGTTCGAGGCGACGGTCGCCGGGATCGCGGGCGTCGACGCGTGGGTCGCCCGCACCGGGTACACCGGCGAGGACGGCTTCGAGGTCATGTGTCCGGCGAGCGCGGTCGAGGACCTCTGGTCGGCGTTCGTCGGCGGTGACGCAGACGAGGGTGCACAGCCGTGCGGGCTCGGCGCGCGGGACACCCTCCGGACCGAGATGGGCTACCTCCTCTCCGGACAGGACTTCGATCCCGAGGGCGAACCGCGTACCCCCTACGAGGCGCGGATCGGCTTCGTCGTGAAGCTGGACACCGAGTTCGTCGGTCGGGACGCGCTGGAGCGGCAGAAGGAGCAGGGAGTCGACGAGCGGTTCGTCGGCGTCCGCCTGCTCGACCGCGGCGTCCCGCGCGGCGGCTACGCCGTGACCGACGGCGACCTCACCCGGATCGGCCAGCTGACCTCCGGCACGATGAGCCCGACGCTCGACGAGCCGATCGGCCTCGGCTACCTCCGCGAGGGCTACGCCGACGCCGGCACCGAGGTGAGCGTCGTGGTGCGCGGCGACGAGAAGCGCGCCGAGGTCGTGATCCCGCCGTTCCTGGACCTGTGAGCGCGGTGAAAAATCGGGGGAGTGCGCGGAGTCGACCGCCAACAGGTAGCGATGGACCGGCAGCCGATTTTTAACGGGCGGGAACGGGTCCAAGACTCATAACCGCGCCGAGAGAAGGCTTCGGCATGGCGCACTCAGAGCCGGACGGCGACGCGGTCGACGCACCGGAGTCCGACCTCGCGGTCGCGCGGGCCGCGGACCCCCGGCCGATCGAGGCGGTCGCGGCCGATCTCGGCCTGCGCCCCGCCGACATCGAGCCGCGGGGCGACGGGGTCGCGAAGCTCACCCTCGACGCGGTCCGCTCGGCGACCGCGGACGCCGACCCCGGCGACGGGACGACCGTCCTCGTCACCGGGATGACCCCGACGCCGAAGGGCGAGGGGAAGACCGTGACGACGGTGGGGCTCGGGCAGGCGCTCGCGGGGCTGGGGGAGTCCGCGGCGGTCGCGGTCAGAGAGCCCTCGCTCGGCCCCGTCTTCGGGGTGAAGGGCGGCGCCGCGGGCGGGGGGTACTCGCAGGTGCTCCCGATGGAGGCGATCAACCTCCACTTCACCGGCGACATCCACGCGCTCACGGCCGCGCACAACCTGATCGCCGCCGCGCTCGACAACCACCTCCATCAGGGGAACGACGAGGGGATCGACGTGCGCCGCGTCGACTGGCCGCGCGCGCTCGACGTCAACGACCGCGCGCTCCGCGAGACCGTCGTGGGGCTCGGCGGCCCCGCCCGCGGCGTCCCGCGCGAGGACGAGTTCGTCATCACCGCCGCCTCGGAGCTGATGGCCGTCCTCGGGCTCGCGGAGGACCTGACGGATCTGAAGGCCCGCATCGGGCGGATCGTCCTCGCGGAGGACGAGAACGGGGACCCGGTCACCCCCGACGACCTCGGCGTCACGGGGGCCGCGGCGGCGCTCCTCCGCGACGCGTTCCGCCCGAACCTCGTCCAGACGGTCGAGGGCGTCCCCGCCCTGGTCCACGGCGGTCCCTTCGCCAACATCGCGCACGGGACCAACACGCTCGTGGCCGACCGGGTCGGCGCCTCGCTCGCCGACTACCTCGTCACCGAGGCCGGCTTCGGGGCGGACCTCGGCGCCGAGAAGTTCGCGCACATCGTCGCCCGCGAGGGGGTCGTCCCGGACGTCGCGGTCGTCGTCGCGACGGTCCGCGGGGCCAAGCGCCACGGGCTGGAGATGTGGCCGACCGACTTCGACGCGCTGGACGCGACCGACCCCGAGGCCGTCCGGGCGGGCGTCGACAACGTGGCGCGTCACGTCGAGGTCATCGAGTCGCTCGGGATCCCAGCGGTCGTCGGGATCAACGTCTTCCCTGACGACGCGGAGTCGGAGCTCGCGGCCTTGGAATCGACGCTTTCGGACGCGGGGATTCCGGTCGCGCGCTCGACCGCCTACCGCGACGGCGGCGAGGGGGCGACCGCCCTCGCGGAGCTGGTCCGCGAGCGCGCCGGAACCGGGACGTTCGCGCCGCTGTATGACCTCGACGCGCCGATCCGCGAGAAGATCGAGACCGTCGCCCGCGAGGTGTACGGCGCCGACGGCGTGGAGTACGTCGACGGCGCCGCCGCCGACATCGACCGCGTCGAGGCGTGGGGGTACGGCGACCTCCCCGTCTGCGTCTCGAAGACGCCGTACTCCCTCTCGGACGACGCCTCCTTGACCGGCGTGCCGGAGGGGTGGACGCTCACCGTCCGCGAGGTGTCGCCGTCGGCCGGCGCGGGCTTCGTCGTCGCCAAGACCGCCGACGTGATGACGATGCCCGGGCTGCCCGCCGAGCCGGCCGCCGAGGACATCGACGTGGACGCCGACGGCGACGTGAGCGGGCTGTTCTGAGCCCGCGGGCGCGTCCGTCGCCCGCCGCTCCGGGGGCTCAGTCGCCGCCGTCGAGCGCCCGCTTCTCCTTCTCGACGACCTCGACGCCGGAGATGCCGGTGTCCGGGTACTGACCGTCGCCGTCCTTCTCGGCGGCCTTCACCATGTCCCAGACGACGTTGAGGCCGGTCGTGACGCCCTCCAACGCCTCCATCTCGCAGCCGGTCTTGCCGGTCGTCTCGACGGCGACGGTCAGCTCGATCCGGTCGTCGCCGACCGCGAAGTCGGTGTCGACGTTCGTGATCGGGATCTGGTGGCACATCGGGATCGTCTCCCACGTGTGTTTGACGGCCTGTACAGCGCCGACCCGCGCGGTCGCGAGCACGTCGCCCTTCCCGACCTCGTCCGCCTCCACGGCCGCGATCGTCGAGGGCGTCAGCCGGATCTCGCCGCGCGCGACCGCGCGTCGGCTCGTGTCCGGCTTCGCGCCGACGTCGACCATGCGGACCTCGCCGGAGTCGTCGGTGTGGGTCAGCTCCCCCGCCGCCTCCGTTGGCTCGTCACTCATCACGCATCGCCTCGGGAAGCCGGTCGGGTAAGTCCGTCGCCACGAGCCCGTTCCCGTGCGCGGCGGCCGCCGCGTCGCCGGCCAGCCCGTTGACGTACGCCCCGACCGCGGCCGCGCGGAACGGGTCGGTCACGGCCGCCAGCGCGCCGACCGTCCCCGCGAGCACGTCGCCGGTCCCACCCACGGTCATCCCCGGGTTCCCGGTCCGGTTCAACCGCACCGCGTCGCCGTCGCTGACGATGTCTACGGCGCCCTTCACGAGCAGCGTGTGGCCGATCTCGTCGGCGAACGACCGCACGAGCGCGGCCCGCTCGTCCGGGTCCTCGGCCGTTTCGCCGCCCATCCCGACGAGCTCGCCCTGGTGCGGCGTACAGATCAGCGTCGCGTCGGTGTCGACCTCGGGGACGACGCGGAGCGCGTCGGCGTCGACGACGGCCCGGCCGTCGTAGCCGTCGAGGAACTCACGGACGAACGCCAGTGTGGCGTCGTCGTCGCCGAGCCCCGGGCCGAGCACGACGACGTCGTTGTCGGCGGCGAGCTCCGCGACGCGGTCGACGTGGGCGGGTCCCAGCCGATCGCCGGGGAGCCCGCGGACGATGAGGTCGGCGGAGTACCCCTGCACCTCCCGCGCGACGGTCTCCGGGCAGGCGACCCGGACGAGGTCGGCGCCGGCCCGGAGCGCGGCCCGCGCGGACAGCGACGGCGCGCCGGTGTAGGGGCCGCCGCCGACGACGAGGGCCTCGCCGTTCTCGCCCTTGTGCGAGTCCCCGGCGCGGCCGAGCGCGAGCAGGTCTCCGGGACCGGTGTACCGCTCCGCGGCCGCCGGGATGCCGATGTCGGCGACCGTCACGGCGGCGTCGAGCCCGGCAAGCCCCGGCTTCCCGTCGTGGAAGGTGACGACGCGGTCGGCCTCGACGCGGACGGCGGACTCCCCCCCGGTCGGCCCGCCCGTGTCGGCGTCGACCCCGCTCGGGACGTCGACGGCGACGACGGTCGCGTCGCGCTCGTTGGCCAGCCGCGCCGCCGTCCGCTCGGGCTCTCGGAGCGCGCCGGACACCCCGGTCCCCAGCATCGCGTCGACGATCACGTCCGGGTCGCCGAGCGACAGGTCGGTCGAGTCCGTGACGGTCTCCGTCGGGATATCGGTCTCGCCGAGGGCCTCCCAGTTCTCCCGCGCGATGTCGGTCCGGATCGACTCCGGGCGACCGAGCAGGTGCACCGTCGCGTCGTACGCCGAGAGGAAGCGCGCGGCGACGAGCGCGTCGCCGCCGTTGTTCCCGCGCCCGCACAGCAGCGCGACCTCGGCGCCCGGCTCGGCGACCGCCCGCACCTCGCGGGCGACCGCGTTGCCGGACGACTCCATGAGCTGTTTCCGCGGCACGCCGAGGGCGGCGGCGTTGGCGTCGACCGCGGCCATGCGTTCGGTCGATATCATGCCTCCCGATCCGCGCCCCGTGGGATTAAGGGTGGGGTCGCCGCCTCGCCGGTTAGCTCTACCACGGGACCCGGCCCCGCGCGGCCGCCGCCTCGCCCCGCCTGCGGTCGGAATGAAAATGTTGAAGCTTTTCGGTGCGGAATCCCGGAGACAGAACCCGTGCGACCCGCTGTACATCCCGACGCGCCGACGCGGTCCGACCGGCTCCCGTCCGCCGCTGACGCGGCGGTCGGCGGATCGGCTCGTCAGAACGTCGTCCGCGCCCCTCCCGAGATCGGTCTCCGGCGGGCGACACGCGAACGACGGACCCTCGCATGAACATCGGATTCTTCACCGACAGCTACTTCCCCGGCGTCGACGGCGTCACCTACACGATCCAGTCCTGGCGCGATCGGTTGGAGGACCGAGGCCACGACGTGTACGTCGTCTACCCGGCGAGCAGCCACGAGCCGGACGCCCGGGAGATCCCGGTGCGGTCGCTGCCGAACCCCTTCTACCGCCAGTACCGCGTCCCGCTCTACCGCCGCCTCTCCACCCTCCCCGACCTCGACGTGGTCCACTGCCACGGCCCGGCGTCGACGGGGCTGATGGGGCGCCGGTACGCGAAGAAGCGGGGCGTCAAGTCCGTCTACACCCACCACACGCCGGTCGAGGACTACTTCGTGCAGGGGCTCAAACTGGAGTCGCTCTCCGACGTCGCCGGGCGCGTGTACGTCGCCTACGAGAACCGGTTCCTCCGGTCGTTCGACTGCGTCACGGCGTCGACGTCGCGGATCCGCCGCGACGTGGCCCCGCGGAAGCTCCCGGTCGGCATCGAGACGGAGACGTTCCGGCCCGTCGACGGCTCGCGGTTCGAGCGCGACGAGCCGACCGTCGGCTACAGCGGGCGGATGACCCGCAACAAGAACGTCGACGAGATCCTCCGGCTGGCCGAGCGGATGCCGGAGGCGCGCTTCGAGCTCGTCGGCGAGGGGCCGGTTCGCAACGCCCTCGAACGCGACGCCCCGGACAACGCGCGGTTCCGCGACTTCCTCCCGCGCGAGGACCTGCCCGCCTTCTACTCCGCGCTCGACGTCTTCGTCACCGCCTCGACCTGCGACACCCTCGGGCTCTCGACGCTTGAGGCGAACGCCTGCGGGACGCCCGTCGCCGCCGCCGACGTCTCGCCGTTCGACGAGACCATCGGCGAGGCCAACGGCGCCCGGTTCGCGTACGGCGACCTCGACGACATGGAGCGGGCGGTCGAGGACTGCCTCGACGGCGACCGCCGGACCCGGGAGGCGGTCGAGGAGTTCTCCGTGACGCGCACGATAGACGAGCTGGAGTCCATCTACGGGGTGTCCTCGTAGATGGGGGCGGACAACGTCGACGTCTTCCAGCGGCTGGTGTTCAGCGTCCCGTCGCTGAAGGTACAGCTCCCGGCGCTGGTCGGACTCAGCGCGGTGTACAGCCTCGTCGCGTTCTCGGCGTTCTCGGCGTTCACGCCGCTCTCGCCCGAGCCGTCCAGCGTCCTACCGGTCGCGGTCCTCCTCTTCCTGCTTCCATTTCTGTTCGCCGGGGAGCTGTTCCATCGGCTGCTGCCGAGCTACCCTCGGTCGTGGAGCTTCTTTCTCGCCTTGGTCAACCAGCTCGTCCTGTTCGTCTACGCGCTGGTGCTCTCCGGCGCCAACGACGTCGGGAACGTCTGGAGCATCGTCTGGCTCCTCTTCATCACAATATACCTGATCAACATCCTCGCGCTCGTCGTCTCGACGGGGATCGACCGCTACAAGCGGATCCTCCTCGTGTCGCTCGCGGAGCCGGCGGCGCTGATCGCGGCCTTCTACGCGTTCGCGGGCGGCGACCTCGGGTTCTCGACGTACCGCCACGTGTTCGCGTTCGCGTCGCTGCTGATCGCGGCCGCGTTCCTCGTCTCGGTGCTCGCCCTCGTCGACTACCTGATCCGGAGCAACACGGACGTCTCCGCGTTCGCGCTCACGTCGGGGATCCTCCGGAACGACCGGGAGTCGCTCGACCTCGGCGTCGAGGCCGAACCGACCGTCGAGACCCTCGCGATCGACAACGGCGACCGGCTGACGCTCGCCGCCCCGTGGGTCCACCCCGGGCCGCTGGGCGGGTTCGGCGGCGGCCAGCTCAGCGGGAACGTCATCGAGGCCCTGAACGACGGCGCCGACGAGCACGGCTTCTTCCTCCACGTCCCCTGCACGCACAAGGAGGACCTCTCGAACCCGACCGACGCCGAGAAGATCCTCGACGCCGTCGGCGACCCCGAGGGCTCGGGTCGCGCCTCGCGGCTCGTCCACGAGGACTACGGCGAGATCGAGTTCTACGGGCGCCGGTTCGGCGACAAGCAGGTCGTGTACCTCCACAGCGAGGGGATCGACGACTACGACACCGGGGTGTTCATGCGCGACGTCGACGAGTCCGAGGTGCTCTTAGTCGATCTCCACAAACACGACATCCAGGACGGGCCGACGAAGGAGGTCCAGTACGGGTCGAGCGAGGCCGACCGCCTGAAGCGCCACTTCGACGACTTCCGCGAGCGGATCGCCGAGGAGCCGCTCGGCGAGTACGCGGCCGGGTTCGCGGTCGAGCGCACCGACCAGGACATGATCGCGGTGGTCGAGTCAGTCGACGGGCAAGACGTGCTGACGATCGGGATCGACACGAACGGCGTCACGCCGGACATCCGCGAGATGGAGACCCGCCACGGCGAGGCGTACGACGAGGTGCTCGTGTTCTCCACGGACACCCACGCCTCGATCTACGAGCTGGCGAACATGAAACAGTCGAACGTCGACGCCCTCGAGGCGGCGATCGAGCGCGCCCTCGACGACGTCTCGCCGGCGACGATCGGGCTCGAAAGCCGGCGCACGGCGCCGCTGAAGCTGCTTAAAAACGACTACAACGGGCTCGTGTTCAGCGTCAACATCCTCATCCGGCTGACGGTGATCGCGCTGGTGGCGCTGTACGCGCTGCTCGTGATGTGGCTGTTCTTCTGAGCGGGGCTCGCGGATCTGCGGTGTAGCGTTCGACCGACCGCCCGTGCGGTGTAGCGTTCGACCGACCGCCCGAGCCGAAAGGGTAAGGGCGATCGACGCGGAACGGGCGCGTGTGACAACTCCCACCACGGTCGCGTCGGACCTGTTCGTCGTTCGCAGCGAGGTCGACGCCGACTGCGAGTACCACTGCGACGCGCTGGCGGCGGGGTTCCCGACCGCCGAGGAGGTGGACTTCGTCGCGGGCGAGCGGGTGCCCCTCGACGAGGCGGACGGCGTGGTCTTGACCGGGAGCACGGCCGCCGTCTACGAGGCCGACCGCCGCCCGTGGATCGCCGAGCAGGAGTCTCTCGTCCGTGAACTCGTCGATCGGGAGATCCCGACGCTGGGCGTCTGCTTCGGGCATCAGGTCGCCAACTCCGCGCTCGGCGGGACGGTCGAGCGCGTCGGGACGACCGCGGGACTCGTCGAGGCGACCCTCGCCGACGACCCGCTGTTCGAGGGCGTCGAACCGATCGTCGTCTCGTTACACGGCGACGCCGTGACGGAGCTCGGCGACGGGATGGAGGTGATCGCGTCGGCCGACCACGCGAGCGCGTTCGGCACCCGCCACCGGACGGCGCCGCTGTGGACGGTCCAATTTCACCCGGAGATCGACGCCTCTCACCGCGACCGCCTCGCCGAGGACTTCGACTGGGAGCCGGGGCGACGCTCGTTCGAGGACGTCACCGCCGGTCAGATCTTCGAGAACTTCCGAGCGCTCGTCAGCCGAGCGGAAGCGTAACGCCGGCCTCGGTGGCGTGCGGCTCCCGGTTTCCGAGCCGATCCGGTCGCTCGTATCGGCCGCAGTCGACCTCGACGGAGCCGGTCGTACTTAAATAGACGCCGGCGCTCACCGCACCGCGTCGATGCCGAGCACCGAGACGGAGACGCCGCCGATCAGCATCGGGAGCCAGTAGACGGCGCCGCGGAACACGAGCACGGCGGCGGTGACGGTCGAGGCGGCCACGCCCGTGGTCGGGACGAGCAGCGCGACGAACGCCGCCTCGATCCCGCCGAGCCCCCCGGGCAGCGGCGTGGCGCCGGCGACGTACGCGAGCGGGACCGCGAACAGCGCGATCTCCGGCGCGATCGGGGCGCCGACGGCGGCGAACGCGACCGCGAGCGCGGCCGCCTGCAGCGTCCAGCCCGCGAGCGAGAGCCCCACCGCGGCCGCGAGCCGACGCGGGCTCGTGCCCACGCGCTCGATGTCCTCGAAGAAGTTCCCGAGACGCGCCGCGAGCGCCGCCTCGACCGCGGCGGCGTCGAACCGCCGCAGCCGCCCGAGGAGCCCCCCGACGGCGGCCGGGAGGCGGTCCACGATCGCCCGCCTGGAGCGCCAGCCGAGCGCGATCGCGGTCGCGATCGACGCGATCAGGGCGACGGCGACGGTGACGGCGACCTCCAGCCGCTCGCCGACGGCCGCGGTGGCGGCGTAGGCGCCGACGCCGAGGAAGACGAGGGAGATGGAGGGGACGACGTTGAGCACGTCGACGCTGGCGATGCCGACGAGCCCCGTCTCGTAGCGCGAGCCCGACACCTTCGCGATGAGCGCCGCGGCGACCGGCTCGCCGCCGGCCTGTCCGAAGGGGGTGACGTTGTTCGCGAAGACGGCGCCGGCGTAGACGAGGAACGACGTCGCGATCGGGAGATGGACGTCGAGCGAGCCGAGCACCGTCCTGAGCATGAGGCTCCACGCGAAAAGCCAGCAGAGCGCGAGCCCGAACGTCGCCGCGACCAGCCCGCGGTCGGCCGCGAGCACCGTGTCGACCACCCGGTCCGCGCCGACGACCGCGAACAGCACCGCGAGGATCGCGACCGCCGCCGCCCCGCCGATCACCAGCCCGCGCCGACGGCTCCCGTCCATACGGCCCCTGCGTCGCTGGCGAACTTGAAACGTCTGATCGCCCCGGGGAGCCCCCGCGACCGAGCATCAACAAGAATACAACGGTCGGTCGGGTACGGTAGCGCAACCTATGGAAGACCAGCGGTTCCTCGAGTCCGAGTGGGATTACTGTCTGGTCCTCGACGCGTGTCGCTACGACGTGTTCGAGGACGTGTACGACGAGTACCTGGACGGCGACCTCGAGAAGCGCTGGAGCGTCGGCTCCTCGACGCCGGAGTGGGCCTACCGGACGTTCACCGGCGACCACGACATCGCCTACTTCTCGGGGAATCCCTTCATCAACGACCTCGGCATCCCGCTGAACGAGCTGAAGTGGGGGGCGAGCTGCGACTACGAGTGGACCGCCTCCGACCACATCAGCGACATCCACGACGTCTGGAAGACCGGCTGGGACGACGACCTCGGCACGGTCCCTCCGGAGGGGATCGCGGAGGCGTTCCGGAACAACCGGGAGGCCGTCGAGCGCGCCGACCGCACGGTGCTCCACTACATGCAGCCCCACGCCCCGTACCTCTCGCGCGGGAAGGGCCAGAAGCTCAAACAGATCCAGAAGGGGATCAAACAGCAGGAGGAGGAGGAAGCCGGGGAGGAGACGACGGACGACGACGGCGGCCTCCTCTCGTCGCTCAGCGACACGGTCCGTCCGAAGATAGAGAGCCGGCTCGACGACAGCGAGTTCGCGCAGAAGGCGGGGCTCTGGCTCGAGCTCGACCCGGCGGACCTCGTGACAGACGGCACGCGCGTCACCGCGCTCCGGCTCTACGAGGAGAACCTCCGGATCGCCCTCGAATCGGTCGCGGAGCTCGTCGAGGAGCTCGACGGGACCGTCGTCGTCACCGCCGACCACGGCGAGGCGTTCGGCGAGGAGGGCGTGTGGGAGCACCACATCGAGACGCACATCCCGCCGCTGATGGAGGTCCCGTGGCTGGAAGTCGAGTGATCGATCGGTCGGCGACGGCGGTCGTCTCCGGCCTCCCGACCCCCGCCGACGCGACGCGATGAAGGTCAGCCACTACTTCGAGTTCGAGGACCGCGTGACGGGCGGTATCAAGGAGTCCGTCGTCCACCAGCGGAAGATGCTCGACCGCGAGGGGATCGCGTACACGACGGAGCCGACCCTCGACGCCGACGTGCTCCACTGCAACCTGATGGGGCCCCGCTCGGTGTGGTACGCGAAGCGCGCGAGCGACCGGGGCGTGCCGGTGGTCGCGCACACCCACGTCACCGCCGAGGACTTCGGCGACAGCTTCCGCTTTACCAACGCGCTCGCGAAACCGCTCAGGCCCTATCTCAGCCGGGCGTACGGGCTCGCCGACGCCTTAGTCTGCCCCTCCGAGTACAACCGCGGCGTGATCGAGGAGTACACCGACGCCCCGACGACCGTCATCTCGAACGGCGTCGACCGCGAGAAGCTGTCGGGCTTCGAGTCGCTGGAGGGGGAGTACCGCGAGCGGTACGACCTCTCCCCGCCGACCGTCTTCCTCGTCGGCCACGTGATCAAGCGGAAGGGGTTGGAGACGTTCGTCGACCTCGCCCGCGCGCTCCCCGACGTCGACTTCGCGTGGTTCGGGCCGCTCGACCTCTCTTTAAAAGGCCGCGAGACGACCCGGCTCATCGAGGAGTCGCCCGACAACTGCACGTTCACCGGCTTCGTCGACGATATTCGCGGGGCGTTCGCCGCCGGCGACGTGTTCCTGTTCCCGACCCACGAGGAGAACGAGGGGATCGCGCTGCTGGAGGCGATGACGGCCGGGAAGGCCGTCGTGGTCCGCGACATCGAGACGTTCTCGTGGCTCGACGACGGCGAGGACTGCCTCAAGGTCGATCCCGCCGACGGGGACTCTGAGACCGAGGCGTTCGCCGACGCGATCCGGCGACTGGAAGACCCTCAGCTCCGCGAGCGGCTCGGGTCGAACGCGGCCGCCCGCAGCGAGGTGTTCTCGCTCGACGCCATCGCCGAGCGGTACCGGTCGCTGTACGATCGGCTGGTGTGACTCCTTCCCCCCGAGTTTCGACCGCTTCGACCGCTTCGACCGCTTCGACTCACCCGCAGCGTCCGTGTCCAAACCGCAGTTGGTATGTCGGTGAGTCCACTCCCTGCAGGTAACATGACACGCGTGAGCGTCATCGGCTGCGGGAACATGGGGGGTGCCCTGTTGCGCGGCCTCGCGAGAAACGACTCGTATCACCTGACGGCGATCGACCTCGATCCCGACGCGCTCGCCGCCGTCGCGGACGTCGTCGACGAGACGACTGAGGACGTCGACGCGGCGACGGAGGCCGACATCGTCGTCCTCGCCGTGAAGCCGGACGTCGCCGAGCACGTGCTCGCGGACCTCGATCTGTCCGCCGACCAGCAGCTCGTGACGCTGGCCGCGGGGCTCCCCCGCGACTTCGTCGCCGAGCGGACGCCCGCCACCGTCGTCCGGATCATGCCCAACCTCGCGGCCGAGACCGGGGACATGGCCGCGGCGGCGACGAACGAGGGCCTCACCGACGAGGTGCGCGCCATGCTCGACGACGCTGGGGAGTTCGTCGAGGTCGACGAGTCGCTGATGGACGTCTCGACCGCGGTCAACGGCAGCGGGCCCGCCTTCGCTTTCTACCTCATCGACGCGATGAAACGGGCCGGCATCGACGGCGGGCTCGACCCCGAGCAGGCCGAGACGCTCGCCGCCCAGACGTTTAAAGGGGCGGCCGAGACCGTACTCCGAGACGACCGGAGCGTCGACGAGCTCATCGACGCGGTCTGCTCGCCGAACGGGACGACGATAGAGGGCATGGAGGTCCTCTGGGACAGCGACGCCGACGAGGCGGTGGTCGACGCCGTCGCGGCGGCCGAGCGGCGCTCGCGGGAGCTGGCCGAGGCGTTCGATGACGAGTGACGGCGTCGCGGTCGGAGAAGTGGACTCGGACGCCGTCGACCGCGCGCGGACCGCGGCCGCGGAGGCCGACCGCGTGGTGGTGAAGGCCGGAACCAACTCCCTGACGGACGAGGAGTCGCGGCTCGACCGGGTGAAGCTCGACAAGCTCGTCGCCGACGTGATGGACCTGCGCCGGCGCGGCAAGGAGGTCGTTCTCGTCTCCTCGGGCGCCGTCGGCGCCGGCGTCGGTCGGTTGGGCAACGGCGAGGGGGTCGTCGACGTCGACATCGACCGCGGGAGCGACATCATCGACGAGCGTCAGGCGCTCTCGACGGTCGGCCAGAGCCTCCTGATGCGCCACTACACGCAGAGCTTCGATCGCTACGACCAGCCGGTCGCGCAGATCCTCGTGACCGGCGCCGACCTCGACGCGCCCGAGCGGTTCGACAACTTCACGAACACCGTCGAGACCCTGCTGGACTGGGGCGTCGTCCCCGTCGTCAACGAGAACGACGCGGTGGCGACCGACGAGCTCCGGATCGGCGACAACGACATGCTGTCGGCGTCGGCGGCGATCGCGCTCGACGTCGACCTGCTGGTCACGCTCACCGACGTCGACGCCGTGTACACCGGGCACCCGAAGCGCGACCCGGAGGCGACCGCCATCGAGGCCGTCGGAACGAACTACGACGCGGTCCGAGAGCTGATCGGTGACAGCACGGCCACCGATTTCGGGGGGATCCGAACGAAGGTGGAGGGGGCCCGAGACGTGGCCGAGAGCGGCACGCCGGCGGTGATCGCCGGCTCCGCGACCCCGGACGTGTTAGACCGGATCGCAGCCGGTAAACCGACGGGCACGCTATTCGTACCGACAGCGGGTGAGACGAATGAGTGAGACAACGGAGATCGAGCGCGACACGGACGAACTGATCGAGGGGTCACAGCGGGCCGCCCTGCGGCTCGCCAACGCCGACGAGGCGACGCGGGACGCCGCGCTCCGGTCGATCGCCGACGCGCTCCGCGCGAACGAGGAGGCGATCCTCGAGGCGAACGCGCGGGACGTCGAGGCGGCCGAGGAGATGTTGGAGCGCGGCGAGTACACGCAGGCGCTCGTCGACCGCTTGAAGCTCGACGCCGCGAAGCTCGACGACATCGCCGGGATGGTCGAGTCGGTCGCCGAGCAGGACGACCCCCTCGGCCGGACGCTCGCCGCCCGCGAGCTCGACGAGGGGTTAGAGCTGTACCGCGTCTCTGTCCCCATCGGCGTGGTCGCCACCGTGTTCGAGTCGCGGCCGGACGCGCTCGTCCAGATCGCGGCGCTCGCGTTGAAGTCCGGCAACGCCGTCATCCTCAAGGGCGGCAGCGAGGCGAGCGAGTCGAACCGCGTCCTCCATCGGGTGATCCGCGAGGCGACCGCCGACCTCCCCGACGGCTGGGCGGGGCTCGTCGAGGCCCACGAGGAGGTCGATCGGCTCCTCGAACGCGACGACGCCGTCGACCTGGTGATGCCGCGGGGCTCCTCGGAGTTCGTCTCCTACATCCAGGACAACACCCAGATCCCCGTGCTCGGTCACACGGAGGGTATCTGTCACGTCTACGTCGACGACGACGCCGACCTCGAGATGGCCGCCGACGTCGCCTTCGACGCGAAGGTGCAGTACCCTGCGGTGTGTAACGCGGTCGAGACGCTGCTCGTGAACGAGTCCGTCGCGTCCGACCTGCTCCCGGACCTCGTCGAGCGCTACGAGGCGGCGGGCGTCGAACTGCGCGGGGACGAGGCGACCCGTGAGATCGTCGACGTCGGCGCCGCGACCGACGACGACTGGGACACGGAGTACGGTGACCTCGAACTGTCGATCAAGCTCGTGGACGACGTGTACGACGCGGTCGAGCACGTCAACGCGCACGGCTCGAAACACACCGAGTCCATCGTTACCGAAGATCAGGCGGCCGCCGAGGCGTTCATGACCGGAATCGACGCCGCGAGCGTCTTCCACAACGCCTCGACCCGCTTCGCCGACGGCTACCGCTACGGGCTCGGGGCCGAGGTCGGCATCTCGACCGGCAAGGTCCACGCGCGCGGTCCGGTCGGGCTGGAAGGGCTCACCACCTACAAGTACTACCTGGAGGGCGACGGCCACCTCGTCGCGAGCTACAGCGGCGAGGACGCGCTCCCCTTCACGCACCGCGAACTCGACGCCGAGTGGGCGTTCGGCGGCGAGTAGGCGTCTCCGTTCGCTTTTCCGGTTTGTCGCTCCGCGTTTTTCGGTCCCGCCTGAGTTCGCTTTCGGCCGAGATTTTGTATAGCGATATATGATACAAGAGATCGGCTTCGGACAGAACTCTGTCGTTTCAGTCAGGACAGTATTCTGTCTCACTCCGGAATCATTACCCCGCGCGCCCGCCCAGCGTGGGGCATGGCCGATTCCGACTGGGGCGACTGGCTGCCGCGCGCGGTCGCGGACGCCGACCCCGACACGGTGGCACTGTGGTACCTGGGCTGTAACGGCTTCGCGATCAAGGGCAGCGAGGGCACCGTCCTCTGGATCGACCCGTACGTGGGCACCGGCGACCCGCCGCGCACGGTCCGGATGATCCCGGTTCCCTTCGACCCCGCCGACGTCGACGTCGCGAACGCGGTGCTGGCGACCCACGAGCACACCGACCACGTCCACGGCCCCTCGCAGGCGCCGATCCTCGCGAACACGGACGCCGACTTCGTCGCGCCCGACGACTCGCTGGCGGTCGCGCGCGAGGAAGAGCGGTGGACCGAGAATTGGGACGTCGAGAGCGAGGCCTTCCTGGAAGTGACCGAGGGTGACGAGCTGCGGATCGGCGAGTTCACGGTTCACGTCGTGGAAACGCAGGACTCTGACGCCACGCACCCGGTCGGCTACGTGATCGAGCACGACGCCGGCACCGTCTTCCACGCCGGGGACAGCAAGCCGTCCGACTCCTTCCCGGGGCTCGCCGCGGAGTTCGACATCGACCTCGGAATCCTAGCGTTCGGGTCGGTGGGGGCGGTCCCAGACAAGGAAACCGGCGAACCCGTCCGCACGAAGTGGTACAGCGACGAGAACGAGATCGCGAAGGCGGCGAACGACCTCGCGCTCGACCGGCTCGTCCCGACCCACTGGGACATGTGGAAGGGGTTGACCGCGGACCCGACCGCACTCCACGAACACGTGCGGAGCTTCGAGCACCCGAACCGACTGGAGATCGTCGAGATCGGCGATCGGATCGACCTGTAGTCGCCCGGTGACCCGAACCGGCAAGTGGGCGCGATCGAGTCGGTCAGGCTTTTTTCGGGGGCACGGGGTTATCAACGCCGAAACGCGGCCCGTGGAATTTAAGCCCCTGCTCCGGGAGGTGCCGGTATGAGCGAACGGACGGCAGAAGCGACGACGACCGTCGACGAGGACGGTATTCGCGTCGAGAAATCCTTCACCGACGACGCGTTCCCCGTGCCCGCGGTGAGATTCGAGCTCTCCTCGACCCGCGAGGACCCCGTGCGCGTGCGCATCGTGGACCGGATCCCCGAGTCGTTCCCGATGGACCGCATCGGGTTCCACCCGGAGTACGAGAGCGAGAACTGGACGGCGTACAAGGACCACCGCGTCGAGTTCGAGCGCGTCCTCGACCCGGGCGACACGGTCGAGACCGTGTTCGGGATCCGCGACGACGACCCGGACCTCGACGGGTTCCTCGGCACGCCGAGCATCGAGCACGTCCCGGTCGGCGAGGAGATCGAGGACGTCCTCGGCACCGGCGACACCGACGCCGTCAGGGAGGTCCTCTCCGGCGACCGCGCCACCCTCCCCGGCATGGAGGACTCGCTCGCCGAGGCTGAGGACGAAGAACCGGTCGAGACGGACGCAGAGGAAGGTGTCGAGGGCGAAGCGGCAGCCGAGGCCGGTGTCGACGAGGCGGACGACTCGGACGCCCCCGAACCGCGGGCCGTCTCCGCGGAGGGGACAGCCGCGGTCACGGTCCGAGACGACGAGCGCGAGGCGAAGGCCGAATCGGAACCGTCGCCCGACGCAGACGAAGCGCCCGATTCCGACGACGAGAGCGAAGCGCCCGTTTCCGACGACGAGGGAGGGGACACCGACCTTGACGAGCCGGCCGACTCGGGGGCCGTCGAGGCCGCGGAACCGGACGAAGACGCTGGCGAACCCGCCGGCGCCGTAGCTGCCACGGACGTCTCGTCCGAAGGCGGTATCGCGTCCGCGCTCGCCGCCGAGATCCGCGCCGGCGAGGTCGCGGACGAGGACCTCGAGACGCTCAGCGAGGATCTCGACGTCGGCGTCCCGCGGAGCGTCGACGTGCGCATCGCTCGGCTCCAGTCGAGCGTGGCCGACATCGAGGCGTACGCCGACGCGCTCGCGGAGTTCATCGACGGCGAGGGGACGGCGCGGGAGATCCTCGACGAACTCGACCGAAAGGTGGAGACCGTCGAGTCCGAGATGGACGCGCTCGACGACCGGGTCGACGCGGCCGACGCTGACCGGGAGGACCTGCGCGAGACGGTCGGTCGGGTAGACGACTCCGTCGAGGCGGTCTCGTCGGAGGTCGACGCCGTGACCGAGCGCGTCGCGGGCGTCAGCGACCGGGTCGACGGGGTCGAAGGCGACGTCGACGACGTGGCGGCGACCGTCGATAACGTCGCGGACGACGTCTCGCGGCTCGACGAGGAGACCGCAGCGCTCGAGGAATCGCTCGACGACGCGGGCGACGACATCGAGACGCTGTACGAGGAGGTCGACGACGCCGCCGCCGCGGCCGAGTCGACGGCGGACCGCGTCGACGACGTGGAGTCCCGTATGGGGCGCTTCGACGAGGAGTTCGACGACCTGTGGGACGACTTAGCGGAGGTCGACACCCGGCTGACGGAGATCGAAGACAGGCTCGGCGAGGACCTCGACGATGTCGAAGCGGAGATCGACGATATCAACGACCACCTGGAGGAGTTAGAGGCCTTCCGGGAGCGGCTCAACGAGGCGTTCGGACCGTAACGACGAGCGGCAACTTTTAAATAGACGCTCGCTTCGACGGTTCCGCTCGACGGACGCCTCTCCGCCGTTCTCCCGTGGCCGCACGGCGACCGACCGAAAGCGCAACCCGTTTTAGCCGCGGCGACCCACTCCGGGTAATGAGCGAACCGGTACCGGTCGCCGTTCCGCGGAAGGGTCGGCCCCTCGAAGCGGTCCTCGAACGGATCGCGTCCGTCGGCCGGGACGACCGGCTGGACCGCCTTGCAGACAGCGTGAGCAACACGCTCCGCTACGAGAAGGCGATCACGAAAGGCGGCGTCGAGGCCGACGACGGCCCCTACGAGCGGCTGGCCGAGTACTCCGACCCGCACGCCCCGGCCGAGCCGGAGTTCACGCTGCTGCGCGACGACCGCGACGGGAAGCCCCGTCGGATCGTCTTCGACGCCGCGACCGTCGATATCGGCGACGTCAGGCTGAAGCTCGTCGGCCGCGAGGAGCCGTTCCGCGCCCTCCGGACCCACGAGTTCGCGCTCGGGTTCGACTCGGCGGACCTCGTCTTAGAGGAGGTCGTCGGAATCCGGCCGGACGGGCTCGGCGAGATCGCCGACGTCAACGAGCGGATCGATCCGGTCGACACCGACGTCCGCGTCGTCAACGGGCTCGGTGACACTGTCTACCACACGCTGATGGGTCGGCCGGAGCGGCTCGACCCGGGGACCGACCTCGGCCGCGCGTTCCTCGCCGACTACGAGGGGCCGCTGTGTATCTCACCCCGATACGAGCGGCTGGTCACCGCAGTGCTGGGCACGGACGCCCTCGGCGGGGTCGACTTCGTCTACCCGAACCCGGACGAAGAGGAGGAGGCGGGGATCGCACGAGCGGGCCTCGGCGTCTACCTCACCGTCACCGGGTCGACCGCCCGCGAGCACGGCCTCGTCGTCGGCGAACACCTCTTCCCCAGCGAGACCGTGTTGATGCGGAACGCGGCCGAGAGCGACCCGCGAGTCGAACGCGCGATAACCGCCCTCGACGTCGACGACGCGACCTCCGAGATCCGAGTCTGATCCCGGCAGTTTCTATAGCGATATAAGATATGCTCGTTGTGGACGGAACGTGCGCTCACGACGGATCCGGGACGTTTTCGGAGGCTATCCGGTCTCGTACCGGACGAGCCGCCGATAGAGCCGGTCGGATCGCGAACGACACCTTCCTCCCCCTATTTTCGACGAGTTCGACTGAGCGCGTCGCCAGACTGTATTGGAGGTGCGAGGCGATCGAAATACTGACCGTCCCAATAACGCTCGCCGCCGAACGATTCAGTCCGTTTCATCGATTTCGGTAGATCCGGGCGGGACGGGATCGCGAGGGAAATCGATCCGCCGATTTGTGACCTTCGACAGCCGACAGAACTGTTGTAGCGCCGAGATAGTATATCCGATATTTTGATACCTTAGATTCGATTTCCAGCTCTACAATTCAAGATATTATGTTTGAACGCTGGATTTGAGAGCACTACAGAACTGTATAAGTGACCTTATCCGGAATTGTGGGATAGATTGAAGTCGGCGGCCGGACAACTCGGATCCAACGATGAGCGACGATCGACGCTCGGTGAAGACGTACGTCCCCGCCGAGCAAAAGGATCGGTGGCAGGAGCACGCGGACGAACTCGGGATGTCACAGAGCGAGTTCGTCCGGACGATGGTACAGGCCGGTCGCCGCGGGTTTTCGCTGTCCGATTCCGGAAAGGCCGCCGAACCCGGTCCTTCGGGGTCTGACCCCGAGGGTGACACCCTCGAAACGAGGGTCGAAGCGGCGCTCGCCGACGGGCCGCTCTCGTGGGAGGAGCTGACGGAAGCCGTGGTCGGCGACTTCGAGGATAGGTTGGAGGACGCGCTCGACGCGTTACAGGATCGCAACCGCGTCCGGTACAACGGACGGAAGGGCGGGTACACCCTCACCGATGAGTAGCGCCCGAGCGCCGGACGAGGTTTCGGACCCGGTGGGATACTTCATCGAGGACCTCACCTACCACGGGAAGACGGAGCGCACCCGCGAGTCCTACGAGCGCGTCCTCCGACGGTTCGAGGCGTTTCTCGGGCCCGAGACGACGCCCGATTCGGCGACGCACCGCGACTGCATGTCGTTCGTCCACTCGCTGCGCGGCGACGTGGCGGACAGCACGGTGGCGACGTACGCCGCCTACCTCCATCGATTCTACGGGTACATGACCGAGGTCGGCGTCTTCGAGGGTAACCCGATGACGCTCGTAATGGAGGAGATGGACGAGACGGTCGATAAGGACCCCGCCCGACGCGACATCCCGATCCCGGCGATGCGCGAGTTCGTTGCCGGGATCCGGCACCCCCTTCACCGGGCTCTCGTGGTGACGCTGCTCAAAACCGGTATGCGGGTCGGAGAGTGCTGTAACTTGGATCTCCGCGATCTCGCCGTCGACGACCCGGAGCTTCGGGACGCATACGACCTCGGAGCCCGTCCCGTGCTCGCGGACCGGCCGAATTCGCTGTACGTGACCCCCGAGGCGACCGTCGGCGAGGAGCTGAACGGCGAGGTCAGGACCGCCTCGAACAAGCGCAAGCGCGGGACAGTGATCCCCGTCGACGACGAGCTGGCGCGGACGCTGAAGCGCTGGCTGGCGATCCGGCCCGACAGCCCCTCGTCGGCCGAGCCGCTGTTCGTCGGGACAGCCGAGGGATGGGGCGAGCGGCTCGATCCGCAGGCGGTGCGGCACGTCGTCGAGCGGTACGCCCGGGAAGCGGGGTGGTACCGAACGGGGGGCGGGGCCGCCGAGAACGTCACGCCGCACTACTTCCGACACTTCTTCACGACGCACCTGCGCGACAGGACCGGCGACCGCGGTGTGGTCAAATATCTGCGCGGCGACGTCGCCGACGACGTGATCGACACCTACACCCACAACTGGGGAGACCAGGTCCGAGAGACGTATGAAGCGAACGTCTACCGGCTGTTGGAGTAGTTTAGGGACGTTTTGTTGTCTCAGAAACGACGTGGACCGCGTCGCAAACCGTACGCGTAAATCATATAGCGCTATACAAAATTATCTTTCGCGCCTGGGTTCACTCCATTCCCTGAAACCCCCGGAAAGTGCCGAAAGAGCCGTGCTGCCCGGAGAAAACCGAATTCGTCTCGTCGACAAGTCGTTCTCTTGGATAGTCGACGAGAAGTGGACCGGGGTCTGAGCGGCAAATGAAGAAGCGGGACATTCCCTGAACACGTTCGGGGTATTCCCCAAGGGGGCATAGGTCGTAGCGCGTGGCAGGCACATGTTCGACGACCTCGACGTGGACCGGCGGCCCCTCGTCCTGATCTGGGAGGTGACGCAGGCGTGCGGGCTCGCCTGCCGTCACTGTCGGGCCGACGCGAAGCCCAAGCGGCACCCGGAGGAGCTGACGACCGCCGAGGGGAAGCGACTCCTCGACGACGCCGCGGAGTTCGGCGACGGCCAACTGATCGTCCTCTCCGGCGGCGACCCGCTCGCCCGCGACGATCTCACGGAGCTGATCTCGTACGGCGACGATCTGGGCCACCGGATGACGATCACGCCGAGCGGGACGGCGTCGCTGACCCCCGACCGCGTCGAGGCGCTCGCGGACGCGGGGATCCGGCGAATGGCGCTCAGCATCGACGGCGCGACGCGCGAGAGCCATGACAGGTTCCGCGGCGAGGAGAGCTTCGAGGACACGCTTCGTGCGGCGCGGGCCGCCCGCGAGGCCGGACTCCCGCTCCAGGTCAACACCACCGTCTGCGCCGAGACCGTCGCCGATCTCCCGGCGATCCGGGACCGGGTGCGCGACCTCGGCGCGGTGCTCTGGAGCGTCTTCTTCCTCGTGCCGGTCGGTCGCGGCCGGATCCTCGACCCGATCCCCCCGGAGCGCGCCGAGCGGGTGATGGAGTGGCTCCAAGACGTCGCCGAGGCGGAAGGCTTCGGTGTCAAGACCACAGAGGCGCCGTTCTACCGTCGAGTCGGGCTTCAACAAGACAGAGCCGACGGCGCGGCTCGCCGGAGAGGCGGGATCACGGCCGGGCGCGGCTTCGCCTTCGTCAGCCACACCGGGGAGACGTACCCGTCAGGGTTCCTCCCGAAGTCCGCGGGCAACGTCCGGGACCGGTCCGTGGTCGACATCTATCGGAACGCGGAGCTGTTCGAGTCGCTCCGGGATCCGGACCGGTTCGAGGGGAAGTGCGGCGCCTGCGAGTTCAGACAGGTCTGCGGGGGGAGTCGATCTCGGGCGTTCGCCGCGACAGGGGACCCGCTGGGGAGCGACCCGCTCTGTCCGTACGTTCCGGACGGATACGACGGCGAACTACCGGAGACGCTGACGGGCGAGAACGCGGGCGTCTCCGACGCGGCGGACTGAGGGCCGGCGTCGCTGAGGCTACAGGTCGTCCGAGTCGAGGACTCGGTGCGGGACGTTCTTATCGCGCAGCTTGGAGGTGTGTCGCGGGATCTCGTCGGTCACCGCGACGAGCAGGACGTCGAGGCCGAGCATCCCCGCCTCGGCGACGCCGTCCGCGGTTCCGAAGCGGATGTCCGGGTCCGCGTCGCTTCTGGAGACGAGCGCGTACGCCTCCGTGCCGGCGACCGCGAGCAATCCGTCCTCGGGGACGTGCGTGGGGACCACACTCGGATCGGGCGGGGCCTCGTCGGTGACGGTCGGGACCGGAAGCACCGAGACGGTGCCCGTGTCGTAATCGACGACGCCCTCGAAGTCGGCGACGCCGACCGCCGCGCCCCGCTCGGCGCTCGTGACGGTGACCGCGGTCGCCGTGCCGCCCGCGGGGTTTGCGTGGAGGACGCCGTCGCGCATCACGAGGCCGACCTCCCTCCCCTCCGCCACGTCGTCGAGCGCGATTGCGGCGTCGACCTCGACGCTCCCGAGGACGTCGGAGTTCACCCGTTCGAGGTACGCCTCCAGGTCGTCGGTCCGAGAGATGAGCCAGTCGACCCCCTCCTTCGTCACCTCGTATCGGCCGCGCCCCCCCTTCTCGACGTATCCCGCCTCGACGAGGTCTCGGACGTAATCGCTGACCGCCTGCGAGGTCACTCCGATCGTGTCTGCGATCTCGCCCTGGCTCACGGCCGGCTGTCGGGCCGCGATCTCGACGAGCACCTGGTAGCGCGTCGCGCTCCGCTTGTTCTCGAGGACGTCCGGCGAGTCCCCGCCATCGGCGTCGGCCATTATCGGGAATTCGGCGGCCGCAAATAAAGTAGTGTTGTCTATCTGATCGCGTCGTCGCCCCAGAGGCCGTCTCTCGGCGGCAGGTGCAAAATAGGCCTTTTCTAAGACAATCCTAATTGAGTCGAGCTGCGATCGACTTGTACGCCAGAACGCGAACTCGGGCGAAACGCGGCCGTCACCCTCGTCGACCCCGACCCGTCAGGGCTGGGCGCCGGGTGCCGTCGACGTCTTACAGCGGCAGAACGCCGTCGTCATCGTCGCCGTCGTCCGACCCGTCGTCAGTCGTGTTGTCGTCAGTCGTGTCGTCATCGGTCGTGTCGTCGCCGGTGGAATCACCGTCCGTGGTGTTTCCGTCGGTGGCGTCTCCGTCGTCGGTTTGGTTCCCCCCGTCGTCCGTGGTGTTTCCGTCGGTACCGCTCTCGTCGGCGCTCGAGTCGCGCACGTCGTCGCCCTCGTCGAAGATGTCGGTCTCGATCGTCTCCTCGTAGGTCAGTTCGTCGAGCGGGACGGTGACCTCCTCGCCGGTCGGGAGCTCGATGACGGCGTAGAACTCGATCCGGAGGTCGCTCACCTGGTGGCCGCGCACGTCCGCGTCAAGGTGCGTGACCCACCACTCGTCGAGGCGGCGGTTCTGGAGGGCCGTCGTGAACTCGATCGTCTCGGCGCTCCGCGAGGGGATCACGTACCCCTCCTCGGTCTGTCCGGAGGCCATCTCGACGCCGTTCATCGTGACATCGTAGCCGATCTCCGAGACGGCGTACGGTTCGAGGTTCGGGTTGTAGACGGTGAACGCCATATCGATGGGCGTCTCGGCCTCGCTGACGCTCCCCCACTCGCCCCGCGTCTCGTTGACGTAGAGGATCGGGTCGTCGGTCAACGCGCTGTCGGCGTTCACCGGACGCGTCTCGTCCGAATTAAAGGCGCCGAGCAGGTCGGTCGTGATCTCGCGGCTACGGCTGAACTCGACGCTCCGCCCGAGCAGACCCGAGGTGACGCTGGCGTCGATACCGACGGTCGTCCGCTCGCCGCTGCGGACGTGGCTGACCCACCACGGCGGGATCGCGTCGTTCCGGAGGTCGGTTTCGAGGGGGATCGTGGAGTTTCCGGTTCCGACGCGCACGCCCTCTCGGCCGCCCTGGGCCATCTCGATGTCGTTCATCGAGACCGTGTAGTTCACCGAGACGCCGTCGAGCCTGACGCCGACCGGGTTCGGGTTCGAGACGACCAGGTCCGTTCGGACCTCGGTGGTCTCGCTTGTCACGTCGCCGAAGGTGTTGTCGACGGCCGCGACGCTCGGGACGCCGAGTATCCCGACAGCGAACGCGCCGCCGACGGCGGCCGCGACGACGAGCAGTCCGACGAGGACGATCCGCAGTTTCGAACCCGTGAGCGTGCCGAGCGCGGATCCGAGAAGCATACACCAGCCAATCCGACCGGGTCGTAAAATCGTACCGCTTCCGGGAGCGCAGCTATAACACGTCGCCGATCCGCACCGGCTCGCCGTCCAGGTCGGGCTCCTCGGCGACGATCTGGAGGACCTCGTGGTCGGTGACGTCGCGGAACCCCTTGCCGGTCGCCTCCTCGATCAGGTCCTTCTCCAGTTCGAACTCGGTTCCCTCGTAGACGACGTCGACGCCGTCGTCGGTGAACGTCAGGTCGGTGCTCATGGTCCGTCGTAGGCGGCGATCGGATAAAAGGGGCGTGACACGACCGCGATCCGGAGTCCGCGGGCCGTCGCTCGTCGGTCTCGGTCGGCGAGGCGGTTACTCGTCGTCGCCGTCGTCTTTCATCTCCGAGAGGCGCCCGACCAGGTCGTCGGTGGACGCGCCGCCCTCGATGGAGACCTCGCCGTCGTGGTCGTTCTCGTGGACGTTCACGGCGTCGTCGTCGTCGGTGTCCACGTCCTGGTCCTTCTGCTCGCTCTCGTCGTACGATCCGAATCCCATACCTGAGTCTCCCGCGCCGGACTCAAAAGGGTAGTGACCTGCCGACGATATGGGGACGGACCGCACGCGCGGCGCTCCGGAGGGGAGACCGTCGGACTGAGGCCCGACGCCCGCTCGCATGCGACCGCACCGCTCGCAACGCGGCGTCGCGTCCCTCTGAATCCGCTGTCGCGTCCCTCTGAATCCGCTGTCGCGTCACTCCGGGAGGTCCGCAGTCCGACGCGCGTCGGACGCCCCACACGGTTTATAGGCGCGGAGAGAGATTTCCCGGTGTGTCGCTGCGAGGAGACGGTCCGATAGAGGAGCTCGCGGTCCCGTCCGGGACGACCGTCGAGGAGCACGACCTCGTCGTCGACGGCGACGTGCTCGTCGGCGGCCAGTCGACGGTGGAGTTCGGGCTCCGCGGGCGCAACGTCGCGATAGGCGAGCGCGTGCGCGTCGGGAACGACATCGAGGCCGAGGGCGACTGCCGGCTCGACACGTGGTGTAGCGTCGACGGCAACGTCCTCGTCGGCGAGGACGCGTACCTCGGCGAGCGCGTGACCGTCACGGGGCGGCTGATGGTCTCGGGCGACCTCGACATCGGCGACGACGTGTCGATCGAGGAGGGGTTCGAGGCGAACGGCTGGATCGTCATCCGGAACCCCGTCCCCACCATCGTCTTCTACTTCATCGTCCTCTCGCAGCTCCTGCGGGTCGGCGAGACCGACGCGGCAGACGAGCTCGCGGAGGCGCTCGCCGACGGCGACGACGTGCGCGACCCTCTCTTGATCCCGCGCGGCGCCGAGATCTCCGACGACGCGTGGCGCGTCTCGACGCCCGCGACGGTCGGCGACGACTGCCGGATCCACGGCAACCTCCGCGCCGATTCGGTCCGCGTCGGCGAGCGCAACGAGGTGTTCGGCTCCCTCCGCGCGCGAGAGGGGATCACGGTCGGCGCCGAGACGGTCATCCACGGCGACGTCACCACCCGCGGCGGGACGGTCACCATCGAGGCCGGCGCGCGGGTCCTCGGCGACGTCTCCGCCGGCGACCTCGTCGTCCACGACGGCGCCGAGATCGACGGCTCCCTCCGGGCCCGCGGCGAGATGAAGTTAGTTCAAGAGACGGGAAGCGAGGCCGGCGAGGACGGCCAGGACGAGGGGGAGACGGAGTCGACCGATGAGACAGAGTCGACCGATGAGACGGAGACGACCGATGAGGCGGAGACGGTCGACGACGAAGCGGTGGGTGAAGGCGAGGACGCGGAGACGGAGTCACCCGATGGCGCGGCGGCGGCCCAGGGGAACGACGACGAGGAAGCCGAAGGAGACGCGGAAACAGACGGCGATTCCGGGGACGAGGACGCCGCCGAAGATGAGCCCGCAGTCGACGGCGAACACGGGGCGGAACCGGAAGCCGACGGCGAACCGGAAGCCGCCGACGAGCCCGAAGACGGAAACCCCGAGACGGGGGACGACGGCTCGGAAGCCGACGAGGAGTCGGCAGAAGCGCCGCCGGTGAGAGACGCCGAGACGGTCGCCGCAGAGGGATCGACGGACGACGGCGAGAGCGACTCGGACGACGGCAAGAGCGACTCGGCCCCCGACGAAAGCGGAAGCGACGCGGGGTCCGGGACGGCGGAGGCGGCCGTCGACCCCGACGCGGAAGCGACGTAGCCGACGCCGCTTGGCCGATTTCTGACCGCGCTACCGCTCGGGAGCGGCGGCGACGAACACGTCATCGTGGAGCCGCTCGCAGACGACGTCGGCCAGCGTCCGGAGGTTCTCGGTGTCCTCGCGGTTGTACGAGACCAGCGTATCGAGGGCGTCCTCGTCGCCGCGCTCGTACTCCCGCCAGAGCCGAACGGCGTCTCGTCCCGAGATGTCCGGGCGGTCGCGGTCGATCCCTATCTCCTTCTCGATGGGTTTCAGCCCCCCGGAGAGCCCGATCCGCTTGCAGGGGTACATCAGATCGAGGTGCGGCGTGTCGACGTCGATCCCGAAGGAGGTCTCGAGGAACGGCACGTCGAACCGCGCGCCGTTGAACGTCGCGAGCAGGCTGGCGTCGGCGAACTGCTCGCGGAGGCGGTCGGCGGTGAGGTCCTCGCCGGCGACGAGCGTGGTCGTCTCCCCGTCGCGGTGGAAGCTCACGGTCGTCACGCGGTCGCGGTGCTCGTCGAGCCCGGTGGTCTCGATGTCGAAGAAGCAGGTCTCCTCGCGGAAGTTCTCGTAGAGCCGCCAGCGCTCCCCGCTCGGGAACGCGCGGTCGAAGTAGGTCGCGTCGCCGTCGTCGAGCCGCGTCAGGGCCTCGACGATGAACGACTCGATCCGGTCGGCGGTGGTCGAGCCGACGCCCGCGACGTCGACGGCGGGATCGAACGCCTCCCACGTGGTGACGCCCTCGCGCCACAGCCGGCGCTCCGTCGTCTCGCCGACCCCCTCGACCGGGATGAAGCTGTTCTCGATGCGCATACCCGACCGCGGCGGCGCGCGGGCAAAAACCCGACGGGAGGCGGCGACGCGATTTATGCCGCCGCGGACCGAAGGCCGGGACACGCATGTGCGGCCGCTACACCCTCTTTACCCCCGCCGCCGATCTCGAGACCCGGTTCGGCGCCGACTTCGGCGATGTCGAGCCCAGCTACAACTGCGCGCCCGGACAGGAGCTCCCGGTGATCGCCGACGAGGTGCCCGACCGCGCGACCCGGATGGAGTGGGGGCTCACCCCCTCGTGGGCCGAGGAGTCGTTCGACCTCATCAACGCCCGCGCCGAGACGGTCCGCGAGAAGCGGAGCTTCGCCGACGCGTTCGAGCGCCGGCGGTGCCTCGTCCCCGCCGACGGCTTCTACGAGTGGGTCGAGGGCGGCGGGCCGGACGGGGCCGGTGGACAAGGCGGTCACGGCAACCGCGGGGACCGCGGCGGCTCCGGAAAGACTCCCTACCGCGTCGCCTTCGAGGACGACCGCCCGTTCGCGATGGCGGGGCTCTACGAGCGGTGGGAGCCGCCGGAGCCCGAGACGACGCAGACGGGGCTCGGCGCGTTCGGCGGCGGGCCGGCGGAGGGCGACGAGGACGAGGCCGACGGGCCCGTGGAGACGTTCACGGTCGTGACGACCGAGCCGAACGCGCTCGTCGCCGACCTCCACCACCGGATGGCGGTGATCTTGGACCCGGACGAGGAAGAGACGTGGCTCCGCGGCGACCCCGACGAGGCCGCCGCGCTGCTGGACCCGTATCCGGCCGACGAACTCGCCGCGCACCCGGTTTCGACGCGGGTGAACTCCCCCGCAGTCGACGCCCCGGAGCTGATCGAACCGGTCGGCGGAAAGTAATCTTTTTCTACCTGTTTGCTGAATGAAAGAATGAAATGCCCTCCCTCCCGCAGATCGGCGTCGCCGGCGGTCCGGAACTACTCGTCGCGCTCCTCCTTCTCGGGATACTGGTCGTCCCGGCGCTGCTCGTGTCACTGATCGTCTACCTAGACGCGACGGACCGAGACAGCCGCCACGCGATCGCGTGGGCGCTCGGCGCGCTCCTCGGCGGCGTCGTCGTCTGGGTCCTCTACTTCGCCGTCCGCGACGAGGTCGGTCCGAGCGGGTCGGCCGTGAACGGTCGACCGTGATCGCGGGGTCGATGATAGCTGGAGCGGTGATCGCGGGAGCGGCGGAAGCCCCGTCAGCGGAGCGTCGGAGTCAGGGCGCGACCAAGTCGACGACTGTCTCGTCGTCGACGACCACGTTGTACGCCCCCTCGTCGTCGTTCCAGAGCACGAGGCCGTTCTCGACGAAGACGACCGCGCCGTAGTCGGCCCGCCGGAGATCCTCGTTGAGCACGGTCTCGCGCGTGCAGACGAGGTAGTGGTCCACCGTCTGCGAGCCGTCGCCGACGCGGTAGAGCGCGTTGTCGCCCGCGCTGAGGTCGTGGCTGAGCTTCGCCGCGAGCAGGTTCACGCGGTCGGTGACGTGCTCCTCCGAGTCCGCCATCCGCGCGCAGCGGTCGTCGCTCGCCCGGACGTCCACTCGGCGCTTCCCGTCGTGTCGGAGGATCGCGTACGCGAACTGGACGTCGACGTTGACGAACTCGCCCGGCTCGTCGGTCGATCCGCGCTCGGCCGCCTCGTCGAGCCGCCGCTGGAAGGGGGGCACGTCGAGGTCGTCGGCGACGTCGAACGACCAGCCGCCGTCGGAGGGGGTCTCGTCCGGCCAGAGCCGGAGCGTGGGCGAGTACGTCTCGACGCCGCTCGTCGGCGTGACGACCTCGCGTTCGATCTCGCGGAGGCCCATCGCGGTGTTGCGGTCGGCGGGCGCGAAGGCGACGACGCTCCCATCGTCGGCGAGGCGGTCGATCGCGGCATCGACGACCGAGACCGGGTCCGCGAGCTCCGAGAGGACGTTCCCGAAGACGACCAAGTCGAAGGGGCCGTCCGGGGCGTCCGACCCCTCGGCGTCCGCCCGCGCCGTCTCGCCGTCGGTCCCGAGGAACGACTCCGCCGTCGTCTCGTGGATCGTCGGCCGAAAGTTGCGGCCGGTCTCCTCGAGCATGCGGTCGAGCACGTCGGCCGCGGCGCTCGGCTCGACGGCGTGGTAGTCGACGACGGCGTCGTCGGGGAGGTAGTCGTAAAGGCCGAGCGCGGGGCCGCCGACGCCCGCGCCCACGTCCAGGACGCGGAGGGTCCGGTCTACGAGCCCGTTCTCGACGAGGTCGTCGAGGACGTACCCGATCGTCGCGTAGTAGGCGGGGAGGTGGTAGATCGCGTACCCGAGCGCGGCGACGGGGTCGTACTCGACGTCGTTCTCGTAGAGGTAGTCCGACTTCAGCCGCCGGACCGCCTCGCGGAGTTCCTCGCCGGACTCGTCGCGGTGCCAGTTCGCGCCGAACTCCTCGACGAGGAGGTCCTCTAAGGCGAACGAGTAGGCGTCGGGGAACGCGGTCGGCGCCCACTCGGGGTCGGGGATCGGTCCCTCCGGGACGGGCTCGAAGCTCCCGTCGTCGCGCTCGCGCAGGCGGAGGTCGAACGCCTCCTCGCGGAGCGTCTCGCGGACGACCGCCGGGTGCGGCGTCCCCTCGACGTACTCCGCGATCTCCTCGGGGTCGATCGGCCTGACGTTGCGCAGGTAGTTGGCGTTGTTTCGGACCGCGTCTCTGTCTATCATGAAATTGCTGTTACCGTGGTCGATCGGCTCACTCGTGTCGCTCTCGTCCCTCGCGGTCGCCGCGGGCCGCCTCGTACAGGTCGGCGAACGCCTCCGGGTCGGCGTCGGCGATCTCGCGGGCCGCGGCGGCCACGTCGTCGGCGCCGTCGAAGGCGCGCTGGATCTCGGCGTACACCCCGGGCGCACCCTCGGTGACGGTGTCGGCGACATCGTCGAGCGCGGCCGAGACCGGGGTGTGGAACTCCTCGCGCACGTCGTCGCCCGCCAGCCGCCACGCGAGGACCGCCGCGTGCGCGCCGGCCTGCACCGTCTCCATCGCCCGGTCGTGCTCGGCGGGCGTCGTCTCGAACACGTCGTTGCCGCCGGCCTCGATCGCGGCCGCGATCCCCTCGACGACGGGGCCGCCCTCGTCGACCACGCAGGCGACGTTGCCCGGGACGCGCGGCGGCGCGAACAGCGGGTGGAAGCTCGCGCGTTCGAGGTCCGGCGCGTGCTCGCGCATCGCCGCGACCGCCTCGGTCATCTCGCCGGAGACATCGAGGACCGCCCGCTCCGCCCGGGACGCGTACGCCTCGACCGCCGCCGGGACCGCCGACATCGGCACCGCGAGACACACCGCGTCGTGGGTCGTGTCGCCGTCGGCCGGGACCGCCCTCGCGTCGCGCGAGGCGGCGGCGTCGCGGGCGACCTCGGGGTCGCGGTCGGCGAAGGCGACCGCCGCGTCCACCGGCGACTCGTCGGCCGACACCGTGTCGGCGATCCACCGGCCGATCTCGCCCGCGCCCACGACGAGTAGGTCCATCGGTTGCCCGGACGGAGGGCGCGCGAGGCTTAAAAAGGCTCGACTCGGTCGCCGGTCCGGGGCCGCCCGCACCGTTCTGGGGCGAGCGCTACTCCGAGGCCGACCGCTCGGCGTCTCCGCGGAGCCCGAGGAGGCCATCGCCCGGGGCGAGGGCCCGGACGGCCGGGAACAGCGCCAGCGCGATCGCGAGCTCCAGCCCGCCGACCGCGAGGAACGCCGGCGTGTACCCGAACGCCTCGGTGGCGCCGCCGCCGACGAGGAAGCCGGCGAGGAAGCCGAGCGAGCCGAACACGTTGAACAGCCCCATCGCCGCGCCGCGGGCCTCGGGCTCGACGAGGTCGGTGACGAGCGCCATCGTCGCCGGCGCCATCAGCGCGCCGCAGACCCCGACGAGGGCCATCAGGCCGGCGGCGACGGGGTAGACCGGCGCGAGGCCGACGCCGACCGTGACGACCCCGTACGCGATCGACCCGACCACGACGGGGAGGAAGCGGCCCACCCGGTCGGAGAGCGACCCGAACGGCGACTGGAGCAGCGCGAACGGGACGAAGAAGAGCGCGAGCGTCGCGCCCGCGCCGGCGGCCGAGAGGCCGAAGGTCTCCGGGTCCTGAAAGTAGTAGACGCCGACTAAGGCGAAGAAGCCGGCCGTGAGTCGGTCGACGAACCCGAACGCCAGCGGGACGAGGAGCCCGCGGGTCGTCCGCGCTTGCGCGAGCACGTCGCGGAACCGGGCGTCGTCGCCGTCGCCCTCCGCGCTCGCCCTTCCGACTGCCCGGTCGTCGACGGCCGCCGCGAGCAGCCCCGCGCCCGCCAGCACCGCGGCCCCGGCGTACACCGGGTAGAACGTGTCGACGTCGGCGAGCGCCCCGCCGACCACGGACCCGAGGGCCGCGCCCAGCCCGATCGCCGTCCCGGCGGCGCCCATGTTACGCCCGTTGCCGCCGCGTAAGTCCATCAGCGACGTGATCGCGAGCGAGAACGCGCCGATCGTGAGCGCCCCGCCGACGACGCGGACCACGAGCGCCGCCCGGAAGCCGAGGCCGAGGCCCGGCACCGCCGCCAGCGCGACGTACGAGGCCGCGCCGCCGAGGGCGCCGGCGACGATCAGCGGGACCCGCCGCCCGAGGGCGTCGCTGGCGGCCCCCCAGACGACCGCGAAGGAGACGAACGCGCCGAACTCCGCGACGAGGAACCACATCCCGGCGTCGATGCCGGCCGGCGCGCCGAGCGCGACCACCAGGTCCGGCACGCCGGGGTAGAGGAGCACCTGCGAGACGAGCACCGCGAGCACGACGGCGCCGAGCAGCCGCCGTTCTCCGCGGTCGTCGTCGCTCATTTGCTTATAAAACGGGCCGAACGGGCAAAAGAACGACGCTCCGTGGGGAGGGCCGTGCCCGCGGCGAACCGCCCGTCTGGTCCCGTCGAAACGGTCGGCGGGGGCGCCGACGCCCTCCCGCCGCGCCTCGGGACTTTTTAAGCACCACGTTGAAGTAATCACCAGACCAACCGGTTTCCACCGACGACTGACGGCCGCGGGCGGCGGGACCCGCCCGCACAGTGAACTCGGCCGAAACTGATGACTGAAGGGACCAACGAATGAGATCGGAACGGAGCGCAAGCGACGCAACAGTCGGAGTTGAGCGCGGTCGATGATCGAACCGCTCGCCGCGACAGCCGTCGCGCTCGTGTTCTGGGTGACGCTCCTGTTGTACGGCTTCTCCTCGTTCTGGTGGCTGCTCGAAGTGACGGTCCTCGCGTACGGCTGGCGGGCCGACGACGAGAGCGAGATCGGCCTGGATAACATCCAAGTGCGTATTCTGACGTACAACTCGCCGTCGACCGTGCAAGTGACCGTGAACTCAGTCCCCGAGGGAGTGGCCGAGACGAAGGTGATAGCCGAGGCGGAGATGGACATCGACGGCGCCGACGTCCACGTCGTCCCCGACGAGTTCGAGAGCCAGGCGCAGAAGAAAGGCCGAGCCATCGAGTGGGCCCGTCGGCACGTCGCCTGCGAGCAGGAGTACATCCTGTACCTCGACGAGGACAGCATCATGGTCAACTTCGAGGGACTGCCGGCCGCCGACCTCGTCCAGATCACGGAACACCCGCTCCGGACCGGGTCCTGGCTGGTCTACCTCTGTGAGGTGTTTCGGGTCGGCTACCAGCGCGAACAGCGCGCCTTCCACCGCATGGCGTATCCCCTCTACGCGTGGGGCGGCGCCGTCGCCGTCCGGACCGAACTCGAGGACGAGGTCACGTGGGACGTCCCGACGATCACCGAGGACACAACGTACATCTGGCGGGCCGCCAAACACGTTAACCGCAAGGGCGGACGGTTCGACTACCGCCTGCTGAACAGACGGTTTCGGAACCAGGCCCCGCCCTCGATCCGGGAGATGTTCAACCAGCGACGGCGGTGGATGTCTGGGACGCTCCGGGACATGTACCGGCTCCCGCGGCGGTACCTCCCGCTCCAAGCCGCGCGAATTATCACCTGGACGCTGTCGCCCGTGATCCCGCTGTTGTCCGTGCTGGCGTTCCTCTATCCCGAACTGGTCCCGCAACACGGCCTCTATCAGATCGCCTCCGTCGGCCTGTTCAGTATGCTGTTCGTGTATATGACGGCGGGGCTGATCGAGTACCGCAAGTACCCCGAGCAGTGGCCCGTCTACCTCGCGTTGACACCGCTCGTCGTGACGCTCTACGCCGTCGGAGCGTTCTGGGGCATGCTCCGGCCGGCGAAGGACTTCAAGATAACCGAGAAGACGCCGGGGCGTGTCGGCGTGGAGACGCTCACGGAACTGAATCCCGACCTAGATGAGGAAATCATGGCGCCTAACGAAGAGACCGCGGAGCCCGGAAAAGAGACCGCGGCGTCCGACGGGGAGTCAGACGCCGCGGCGGCGTCGGCCAACGACTGAACGATCGGCTACCCCCATGTGCTCCCGCCGGCGTACTCGTCCTCGCATCGACAGGTGTCGATACCGAGCGCGGCGTAGACCCCGCAGGTGCCCGTGACGGCACCGGCTCCGAGAATCAAGACGAGGACCGCCAGCCCGCCCGTAACGGCCAGCGTGAGCGGCTCTCGGGGCATCGAGTAGTAGAGCCAGAGGGCGACTGCCGCCGCGATCGGCGCCAGCACCCCCCGTGCGATCCGGTCGCGACGGCCGACGTTCTGCTTTCTCCCAGCCATGTCACTAACGATACGTGTCCGATAAATAAATAGGTTACAATCGCGCGTTACACCGGTACCCGGACGCTCGCGCAGCGCCGCTCGCCTTCGACGCCGCTTACGACGCCGCCAGCCTACAGCGCCGAGTCGATCGCCGCCGAGATCGCCGCCGCGTCGTACCCCTCGACCGCCTCGCCGTCCACGAAGATCGTCGGCGTCCCCTGAACGCCTATCGACTGCCCCTCGCTCCGGTCGCTCATCGACGCCTCCTCGTAGGCCGCGAACTGCGCGTCGGCGATGGCGGCGCACGGGTCCGCGCCGGCGGCCTCCGCGGCCGCACCGATCGCCTCTCCGCTGTAGCTCCCCTGCGACTCGTAGGCCGCCGTGGCGAACTCGAAGAACGCCTCGGAGCCGTTCCGGGCGCCGACGCCGCGGGCCGCGCTGGCGACGGGGACCGCCCAGGTCTCGTTGACCGGGATCGGGAAGTCCCAGTGCTCGTAGCGCACCTCGCCGGGGTCGATGTACTCAGCGCGGACCGTCGGGAAGTGGTCCAGCTTGTAGGAGGCGCAGTGGCCGCAGGTGAAGTCCTCGAACGCCTTGACGACGACGTCCGCGTCCGGGTCGCCGATGACGGGCCGGTAGTCGAGGGCCGGGTCGGCGGGCTCCGAGAGGTCGCAGTCGTACGCGCCCGTGTCGAGCGTGTCGCTGCCCTCACTCCCCCCGCCGTTGCCGCCGCCTCCGCCGCCGAGACACCCCGCCGCGCCGACGACGCCGACCGACGCCGCGCCCGCGATCAGAGACCGCCGCGTGCGTTCCATACTCGCCGTTCGGACCGGATCGCACTTAACCGCTCCGCGACGGCCGCGGGGGCCCGCGCCGGAGAGGGGTGGCTCGCGTCCGAACGTTTGTTCGCGTCCGAACGTTTTTGCCGGCGCCTCGCGACCCTGTGGTATGAGCGACTGGGACCTCGACCTGCGCGACGCCGAAGAGCAGATGGACGAGGCGTTCGCGGCCGGCGGCGACGTCGTCCTCGGCGTCCTCGACGGGACGACCGACCCGGAGGAGTGGGTCCGCAGCGTCGACTACGGCAACACGCTGGTGCTGTCCATCGAGGGCGACCTCAACGAGCTCGCCGCCGGCTTCGCCCGCGAGGTGAAGGACATGGGCGGCGAGCTGATGCATTTCCGCGGGTTCCTCGTGGTCAGTCCGCCGGGCGCGAGCATCGACACCGATCGGCTGAGCGGGTGACCGCCGCGTCGACCGCCAACGCTCCGCGTCGACCGCTAACGCTCCGCGTCGATTTCGGGCCGCGTTTTTGACCGTTGACACGAGCAAAAGAGGTTTGTCACCGGAGTGAGACGGGGGGTGTATGAAAGCCGTAGTACTCGCAGGGGGTTACGCGACCAGACTCTGGCCGATCACCGAGCACCGTCCGAAGATGTTCCTGCCGGTCGGCGAGAACACCGTCATCGACGAGATCTTCGAGGACTTCGAGGCCGACGACCGCGTCGACGAGGTGTTCGTCTCGACCAACGAGCGCTTCGCCGACACGTTCGACGAGTACCTCACCGACAGCCCGTTCGAGAAGCCCACCCTCTCGGTCGAGGAGACCGTCGAGGAGGACGAGAAGTTCGGCGTCGTGGGGGCGCTCGAACAGCTCGTCGACCGCGAGGAGGTCGACGACGACCTCATCGTCGTCGCCGGCGACAACATGATCAGCTTCGACCTGGCCGACTTCACCGACTTCTTCGAGTCGAAGGGGACGCCGACGTTGGCCGCCTACGACGTGGGCGACCGCGAGCGCGCGAAGTCGTACGGGCTCGTCCAGCTGGACGGCGACGAGGTGATCGACTTCCAGGAGAAGCCCGAGAACCCCCAGTCGACGCTCGTCTCCATCGCCTGCTACGCGTTCCCCGCCGAGACGCTCCCGAAGCTCACGACGTACCTGGAGGACGACAACAACCCGGACGAGCCGGGGTGGTTCCTCCAGTGGCTCCAGGAGCGCGGCGCGGTCCACGCGTTCACCTTCGACGGCGCGTGGTTCGACATCGGCACCGCCGACAGCTACCTCGACGCGGTCGAATACGCGCTCGAAGGCGGCACGCTTGTCGCCGACGACGCGACCGTCGAGGGCTCCGACCTCGGCGACGTGGTCCACGTCATGTCGGGCGCGACCGTCACCGACTCGACGCTCGACCGCTCCGTCGTCTTCCCGGACGGGACGATCACCGACTCCGAGATCCGAAACTCCGTGATCGACACAGGCGCCACCCTGGAAGGGGTCGACCTCTCCGGCGCGCTGATCGGCTCGTACACCTCGATCACCGAGGGCGACGACTTCTGACGGGTGAGGGCTCCTGACGGCCGACGGTTTTTAAGAAGGGCGGCCGGGTTAAGCGGAGGCGACCGTGAACGGTCCTGCGTCGCTCGCGGCCCGACTCCGCGACGTTTCGCGCTACTCACCGGCCGTTGGCTACTCGCCCGCCGAGCTCCCGGCCTGTCCGTGCGTGTGGTGATAACAGTCGAGCGCCGGGTCGTCACCGTCGTTCGCGGGGTCGAAACACACCCGCTGATACCGCTGGTTGTCGAGCAGGTTGACGACGAACCCGTCCGCGTGACGGGACACCGACTCGTAGGGGTCGCCGCAGGCGGGACAGGTCGCGGGCGGGTCCTCCGGGACGTGCATGGTGATCGCGCCGTGCGCGTGTCGCTGGTCAGGGCCGAACGAGTAAAACGGATCCGGGGGTCGGGGGCGGCCGCCTCGTCGCCGTCCGCCGTACCTCGTGGCGCTACGACCCGTTCCCGCCGTCGCCGCCGCCCTCGACGCCGAGCGCGTCGAACAGCTTCCGGCGGACGGCCTCCTCGGTGAGATGCAAGAGGGTGTCGCGGTTCTCGCCGCTCGCCTCGATGCCGGTGAAGATGCCGAGCGGGATCGACAGCGAGCCCTGCGTGGAGTGGCCGGCGGCGTCGCCCATCTCGGAGAACGCCTCGTCGAGGACGTTGCCGATGTTCAGCCGGATATCCTTCGAGCGCGCGGCGAGGTAGATGGTGTCGTCGGCGATGCCCAGGACGGCGGTCGTCGTGATCCCCTCCAAGTTGAGCAGGTGTTGGGCCGCCTGCGCGAGCGCTTCGCGGTCCCGGATGAAGCCGGCCGTCGAGAAGAGGTGGCTCCCCTGCACCTCGCGGTTCTGGATCGCCTCCGCGAGGACGTCCAGCGTCTCGGGGCTCATCGACGGCGACTCCACCTGTTCGAGCGTGTCGTGGTTCGCGAACGGGTGGAGGTACGCGGCCGCCGTCAGGTCCGCGGGCGTCGTGTCCCGCTTGAAGTCGAGCGTCTCGGCGCGGATCCCGTATAAGAGAGCGGTCGCGACCGCCTCGGTCGGCGACTGATCGAACTCCTGAAGGTACTTCGTGAGGATCGTCGACGTCGAGGAGACGTTGGTCCGCACGTCGACGAACCGGGCGTCGAACGGGACCTCCGCCTCGAGGTGGTCGAGGTAGATGTCAATATCGGCGTCGAAGTCGAAGCCGTCGTCGGCCGATTTCGCGAGGTCGACCGCGGCGACCGTCTGATACTCGGGGAGGTCGGGCGCGTCCGACCGCGCCACGAGGTCGATCCCGAGGAGGTTGACGAACGCCCGGTTCTCCTGGTGGCCCACGTCGCCGGAGTAGAGGATGTCGGCCTCGACGCCGAACGCGTCCGCGATCGCTTGTAGGGCGGTCGCCGACGCGATCGAGTCGGGCTCCGGGTTGTCGTGGGTCAAGATCGCCATCCGGCCGCCGCCCTCCTCGATGATCTCCGCGAGCTGGCGGGCCATGTACTCCAGCTCGCCGGTCTCGAGCGACTGGAGAGCGCTGTCGGCGATCACCGTGGAGGGGTTGATCACCACGTCGGCGCCGCGCTCGCGGAGCTCGTCCTCGCTGACGGGGTCGGAGGCGCGGACGACGACGTAGTGGTCGCCGCCGACGTCGCGGATCGCCGAAACGGCCGCCTTGTTCGCCTCCACGTCGCTGGAGAGGATCAACACGATGTCCCGGTCGTCCAGGGCCTCGACGACGTCGGGCTCGGCGATGTCCTGTACCCGGGCGTTGAGGTCTTGGTCGCGGAGCGCCTCGACGCGACTCTCGTCGCGGTCGAGGATGAGCACGTCCTTGCCGCGATCCGTCAGCTCCTCTGCGACGGCGTGTCCGACGCTGCCACAGCCCAGGATCGCGTACCGCGTCCGTGCCGATCCGGATGCCCCACTACTCATTACCCGTGAATTCCGCGGGACGCCACTTAACGAGTGCGCTCTCCGTGTGGGAGGGGCGAACAGGGCACACTTCCGCGGGGCGAGAGGGCGGCTTCGTGCGCCGTCGAATGAAAAGGCCTTTTACGTCGACAGCGGTAGAATTCGGTGAGGGCCGGTAGCTCAGTTAGGGAGAGCGACGGACTCTTAATCCGTCGGTCGCGTGTTCAAATCGCGCCCGGCCCGTTTCTTCGAGCAGTGTTTCGCGACGAGCGAACCGCTCTCTTGTGGACCCGATACCGAGTTAGCTCGGTAGCCGCTGATTTATGTATACGTGACCGGGCGGCACTTATAAACGACCCCGCTCACTCCAAGAACCGCGACTCGACATCTCCGGACGGCATCATACACTGGTCCTTCTTGCCAAACCACCGGTATCGGTTGTCGGCGACGAAGTCGTAGATCCGGTCACGGACCGATCGGGGAAGGTAGCGGAACGGGGAGAGGAGCCGATAGGCACCGCCGAGCCCCGTCGCGATCTGGATGATCGCCGACGACTTCACGTAGCTCTCGCCGTCTTCGATCAGGACGACCGACTCCAGTTCGTCGCTCGGCAGGTCGTGCTCGGCCAGCAGCGCCTGTCCGGCGTCGGACTGGAGGGAGGCGAAGCGGTACTTGCCCTCCTCGTCGCGGGGGAGGACGAACTGCACGAACCCGCTACAGAGGTTACAGACGCCGTCGAAGAGGATGACCGACTCGTCGTCGGGGGGATCCGTGGGCATCGCGTGGCTGAAGTACGGACCCGCCGCAGTTCATGCTTCCGGTCGGGGGACCCGAGTCCCGCTTCGATCGGCAGACGGAGGACCGTCGAACGCGGAAGCCGGTCTACACCAAGCTTATGCCATTCGGGGGGTGATGCTGTCGAACGACGGGGTCACGAAAGTATGGATCAAAAGCCCTCCGACGGCAGTACCCGATCGCGACTCTCGAGCGCCATCGACCGCTTTTCGGCGGCGTTGGCCGCGCGAGTCGCGATCGATCTGCGCGCGCTCGCGGCCTTCCGGATCGGGCTCGGCGCGCTGTTGATAGCCGACCTCGCGCTGCGCTCGCGCTCGCTGACCGCCTTCTACACAGACGACGGCGTGCTCCCACGCAGTGCGTTCCTCTCGGACTACTCGGCGAGCCACTCGCTGCACGCGTTCGTCGGCGAGCCGTGGGCCGTGGCGCTGCTGTTCGTCGTCGCGGGCGCGTTCGCGCTCGCGCTGCTCGTCGGGTACCGGACGCGACTCGTCACGGCCGTCTCGTGGGTGCTGCTGCTCTCGTTGCACGCTCGGAACCCGATGCTGTTGAACTCGGGAGACAGCCTGCTGCGCATGCTGCTCTTCTGGAGCTTCTTCCTCCCGCTCGGCGCACGGTGGTCGGTCGACGCCGTCAGGCGAGCGGACGCGCCGGAAGACGATACCGACCCCGGAATTGCGGGTTCGATCGGGCCCGCCGTGGCGACCGTCGCCGGGTTGGCGCTCCTGTTGCAGATGCTCGTGATGTACCTGACCAACGCCGTCCACAAGTACGAGGGCGACCTCTGGATGAGCGGCGAGGCGGTCGTCTACGTCATGCAGGCCGACCACTTCACCTACCTCCTCGGCAACCACATCGCCGAGTTCCCCGGCCTGCTGCGCGCGCTCACCGTCCTGTGGCTCGTGCTCCTGTTCGCGTCGCCGCTGTTGCTCCTGCTCACCGGGATCCCGCGCGCCGCGGTCGCCTCGCTGTTCGTCGGCATGCACCTCGGGATGCTGGTCACGATGCCGATCGGTCTCTTTCCGGTCGTCGTCGTCGTCGGTTTCATTCCGTTCTTCCAGACGCCCGTCTGGGACGCCGCCGAGCGCGCCGTCGCTCGTCTGGGCCCGTCGACGCGGATCGCGCGCTGGCGTGCCGGGCTCGAATCCCGGACGAGGGCGCTCCTCTCGCTCGGCGCGTCGCTCCCCTCGCTCGGTGCGTCACTCCCTCGACCGACCGCGTCGGAGCGCCTCGCCGGCCTGCGGGACGCGGACCTCTCGGCGGGCCTCGCGCGCGGACGCGTCCTCTTCTCGACAGTGCTGCCGTACGTCTTCCTCGTCCTAGTCGTCCTCTCGAGCGCGCAGGCGGTCGACTACACCGAGGTTCCCGAGCCCGGCGAGGACGTCTTAGACGCCGTCGAGATGGACCAGTCCTGGCGGATGTTCGCGCCCGATCCCACCCACACGACGCGATGGTTCGTCGTCTCCGGAACCCTCGAAAACGGGACCGAACGGGACGTGTTCCGAGACGCGGCGGTACGTTTCGAACGACCGCCGCGTGCGGAGACCACCTATCCGAGCGCGCGCTGGCGGAAGTACCTCACCAACGTCTACTCGACCGACAACGAGAACCACCGCTCGTACCTCGCGAACTACCTCTGTGCGGAGTGGAACCGCACCCACGAGACGGGCGTCGAGAACGTGACCGTCTACCAGCTGTACGAGCGAACCGACCCCTACAACGGGACCGTCGAGGCCGAGGGACAGTTCGAGATGATCGAGTACGACTGCTCGGGCGAGTTCGTCCAGAACGAGTGAGGTCGGACCGTCTCGACGGGCGCGGAGGCGATCGCTCGCGTCCGTCCGCCATCGGCAATCCCCCACGTCACCGCGATTGGCGGCCAGAGAGGGCGCTGCGATGCCGGTTCTGATAATTTGGGTTATAGACTTTTATTCTCCACCGCAGTCGCTCGGGTATGGAGCCTCGAACGGAATCAGTTCGGACGGTCGTTCACGTCGGCCCCGCCGGGGACCGGGTCCGGGAAGCGGCCGCGAAATCGACGGTCGTCGACGGACCGGACCGCGTCGTCACCGTCGATCCCGAGGCTATCGGAGACGCCTCGCCGGATCCGGCCGACGTACGGCTGATCGTCTGCGAGCTGACGCCGGCGTCGGGGGTCGATTCCCTCGTCGCGATCCGCGAGGCGGTGCCCGGCGTCCCGTCGCTCGCGGTCGTGGCCGACGACGCCGCTGTTGACGACGCGCTCGCGGCCGGAGCGACCGACGTGCTGGTCCGCCGGGACGGCGTCGACGAGCCGACGCTGCTCGCTCGACGGATAGACACGGTCGCGACCACGCCGACGCGGCCGCCGCTCGCCGCCGAGCCGACCGAACGCCTCCTCGATGCGATCGACGACGCGTTCTACACCCTCGACACGGACGGCGCGCTCAGGCGGTGGAACGACAGCCTCGGAGAGATCACGGGGTACGGCGACGACGAGCTGGAGGGGAAGCACGCGCTGGAGCTCTTCGCCGGCGCCGACAGAGACCGGATCGCAGACGCCATCGAGACCGTGCTGGAGACCGGCACGGCAACCGTCGAGGCGGAGCTGATCGCGAAGGACGGCGGGGCGACTCCGATCGAGTTCACGGGCGCCCTCGTGACCGACGCCGACGGGACGCCGCGGGGCATCGTCGGCATCGGTCGGAACGTGACCGATCGCCGGGAACGCGAGGACCAGCTGTTGCGACTCCGACAGGCCGTCGAGACGGTCGTCGAAAGCGCGCCCCTGACGCTGTTCGAGGTCGAGCCCGACGGGACGGTCTCGACGGTCCGCGGCGAGACCCTGTCGCGTCGGCTCCGCCGTCGGGTCACCCCAGGAGACGACGTCGCGGAGGTCTTCGGCGACCAACCGCGGGTTCGCAGCGCCGTCGACGCCGCGTTCGCGGGCGAGTCCGCACACGAGCTCGTCGACCTGGCCGACGCGACGCTCGAAACGTGGCTCCAGCCGTCACTGGACGAGACCGGCGCCGTCAGTCGCGTGATCGGCCTGACCCTCGACGTGACGGAGCGGGAGGAGCGAGCCGGCATGCTCGATCAGATCCAAGCGAACGCCGGCGAGGTCATCTGGATGTCCACTCCGAGCAAGGAATCGATGGACTTCGTTACCGATTCGTACGAGACCGTCTGGGGGCGCTCACCCGAGACGCTCGACGAGAACGCGACCTCGTTCGTCGAGGCGGTCCATCCCGACGACCGCGAGCGGGTCGAGGCGGCGGTGGCCGAGCAGCGCGAGGACCCGGACGCGTACGAGGAGACGTATCGGGTGATCCGACCGGACGGCGAGGTCCGGTGGGTCCACGACCAGTCGTCCGGCGTCTACGAGGGCGGTGAGCTGACGCGTATCGTCGGCATCGCGACGGACGTCACGGTCCGGAAACGCCGCGAGCGGGAGCTCCGGTTGAAGAACCGCGCCATCGAGACCGCGCCGGTCGGGATCGCGATCCACGAGGCGACCGGACCGAGGAGTCCGATAACGTACGTGAACGAGGCGTTCGAAGCGACCACGGGATACGAGCCCGACTCGATCGCCGGCGAGGGCCTCTCGGAGCTCGTCGGCGACGCCACGGACGGGGATCGCATACGGGAGCTCGAGACGGCGCTCGAGGCGGGCGAGCACCGGTCGCGCACCGCCGTGCTCCACCGCGCTGACGGGACGCCCTTCTGGGGCCGGATCGCCGTCGCTCCCGTCGTCGAGACGGACGGCGACGTGACGCACGCGGTCACGTTCGTCCAGGACGTGACCGAGTCGAAGGAGCACGAGCAGTCGATCGAACGGCACCTGGCCGAGTTCGGCGAAGTGCTCGCGGAGGACCTCGGGGTCCCGCTGCGGGAGGCGAGGGGACACCTGGACGCGGCGATCGACGACGGAGCGGACGAGGAGCTCCGACGGGCGACGCGATCGATCGAGACCGCGATCTCGCTCGTCGACGACCTCGCGACCGTCCACTCGTTCTCGGTCGAACCGCGACATCTCTCGGAGTCGATGCGGGAGTCGCTGCCGGGGTCCACCGCGGGGGACGAGTGAGATGACCGACCGCCGAGTTCGCTCGGCCGGTCGATCGCCGGTCGGTGGGTGATCCGCGTGGAGCTCCCGGCGTCGGCGATCGTCGTCTGCGAGTCGAACCGGACGAGGGCGGACCTCTACGGGCTCTGGCTCGACGACCGCGAGGTCCGGCAGGCGCTGACGCGGTCGCAGTTCGTCGAGGCGTTCGACGCCGGTATCGCGGTCGTCGTGTTGGAGCACTCGTTCGGCGACGAGGGGGCGGAGTCGATACTCGATCGAGTCGGATCGCGGGCGCCTCACTGCCGCGTGGTCGGGGTCCGAGACCGGTCGACCGCGACGCCGGAACCGAGATACGACCGCGAGATCGAACGGCCGGTGTTCGAGGCGGAACTCGCCGAGTCCGTCGAGGCGCTGTTCAACCGCGCGAACTATCACCTGCTGCTCGACCTGTACTACCGGACCACGGTCGTGATCTCGACGTACGAGTGGCGGGCCGACGGCGACCCGTCGGACGACGAGCGGTACGGGCGGCTCCGCGACCGGGCCGATCGCATTCAGGGCTATTTAAACGGGCTCCGGCCGCGGATGAGCGACGAGGACGTCCGCGCCGTCGCACGGGGGATCACGATCGCCGACGCCGCCGCCGTCGACGCCGACGCGACCATCGAGAGCAAGTACCGGCCCGACGGCTGCTCGCGGTGCGGACAGGACTGGAGCGAACCGATAGACGGCGGCGATTCGGCCGCGCGGCTGGCGGCGTACGTGTGGCGCTGCGTCAACTGCGGGCACGTCGACATGCGCGCGGACCCGAACCACCGACACGTCAGCTCGTTCAGGCGCTGAGCCGGTGGAGGCCGCCGATCCGGCGGTCGGCGGGCCGGCGACCCACCCCCGAGTTCACCGCGACGCGACCTTTTATCAGCGATGTCGCCGACGGCGTACCCATGGTGACACTCGACGACGCGACGGTGCTGGTGACCGGCGCGAGCTCCGGGATCGGCGAGGCGACGGCGCACGCGCTGGCGGCGCGCGGCGCGAGCGTCGCGCTGCTGGCCCGCCGCCGGGACGCGCTGGAGTCGCTGGCGGCGGAGCTGGAGGCCGACCACGACGCGAGCGCGCTGGTCGTCGACGGCGACGTGCGCGACCGGGCGACGAGCGAGGCGGCGGTCGAGGCGGTGATCGACCGGTTCGGCGGGCTCGACGCCGTCGTCTCGAACGCGGGGATCGGCCGCGGCAGCGACGTGGCGACGATGACGGACGAGGAGTACTTCGCGATGCAGGAGACGAACGTCGACGGGACCTTCTTCCTCACGCGCGAGGCGCTCCCGCACTTAAAAGAGAGCGAGGGGACGCTCGTCGTGGTCGGGAGCTTCGCGGGCCAGTACCCGCGCTCGTTCAACCCGGTGTACGCCGCGACGAAGTGGTGGGTGCGCGGCTTCGCGCACAGCGTCGCGGCGCAGGTCGGCGACGAGGGCGTCGCCGTCTCGGTCGTGAACCCCTCCGAGGTCCGCACCGAGTTCGGCAGCGAGGACGGCGAGCCGTTCGAGGAGCGGTTCGAGCCCGGGACGGTGACCGAGCCAGAGGAGGTCGCCGAGGCGATCGCGTTCGCGGTCACGCGCGAGGGGTCGTCCGCGCAGGAGATCGACCTCTTCCGCCGGGACAAGTTCACCGATACGCTGTCGTAGGACCCCGAACGTCACTCGGTGGGAGACTCGATCGGCGCGCCGCAGTCGGGACAGACGTCGTCCCCCCGCGTGACCGCGAGGTCGCACTCGGGACAGAACCGACGGTCGCAGGCGGGGTCGCCCATGGCCGAGAGACGGAGCGCGCCTCACATAACTCCGGCGGCGGTCGCGCCGCGCCTTTCGAACCGAAATTCCTTTTAAAACGCTGCGCGCCGATCCGGTGTGAGCAACGCGGACGCGGCGAACGGGGCGATCCGATCGCAGTTCTGGGCGCTCTACCTCACGCGGTTCGCCGAGGGGTTCGGCTTCATCACGCTGTTGACGCTGCTGCCGACGTACATCAACACGCTGGACCCGCAGGCGACGACGGTGCTCGGCGTCACGATATCGGCCGGCTTCGTCATCGGGATGTACACCACCGGGTTCACCCTCGCGCAGACGGTCGCCGTGGTCCCGCTCGCGTGGGCCGGCGACCGGTTCGACAAGCGGCTCGTGCTGCTCGGCGTCCTCGGCGTCGGCGCGGGCGTGTACGCGCTGTTCCCGCTCGTCGACTCCTCCGTCACGTTCATCCTCGTCCGCGCGCTGCAGGGGCTCGTCGTCACCGGCGCCGGGCTGATGACGCTCTCGCTGGTCGGCCAGATCGCCGACGTCGGTACGCGGGCCGGCAAGATCGGGAAGGCGAACGCCGCGTCCTTCGCGGCCTCGATCCTCGGGTCGCTCGGGGCGGGTGCGGTGTACGACGCGGTCGGGTTCGGGCCGGTGTTCGCCGTCATCGCGGCGCTAATGGTGATCGCGTGGGCGGTCACGTGGGGGTTCCTCGACTCGGACCCGACGCGGGTCGAGGGGTTCCCGTTCACCGATCTCGCGGTCAACCGCAAGATCGTCACGATCTCGACGTTCCGCGCGCAGTACGCGTTCGCCGTGACGATGGTGCGGACGTGGGTCCCGATCTACGCCGGCACGGAGCTGGCCGCGGGCGGGCTCGCGGTCGGCGCGACCGCGGTCGCGGTCACCGTCACTGCCGAGAAGGCGACGAACATGGTCGGCCAGCTGTTCACCGGCCGGCTCTCGGACGCCTACGGCCGCTCGCTGTTCGTCTTCGCCGGCGGGGGCGCCTACGGCCTCGTCGCGGTCTGTATCCCGTTCGCACCGGCCGCGGGCGCGCTCGTCGGCGCCGACGTGACCGCCCCCCTGCTCGGCGCGCTGCCGCCCGCGTACCTGCCGCTCGTGGCCCTCTCCGGGCTGCTCGGCGTCGCCGACTCCTTCCGCGAGCCGGCGAGCATGGCGCTGTTCGCCGACGAGGGGACCGACGACGGGGGCGTCGCCTCCAGCTTCGGGATCCGCGAGCTCGTCTGGCGCCCCGGCTCGGTGGCCGGCCCGCTGATCGCCGGGTGGCTGATGGTCGAGGTGAGCATGGCGTCCGTCTTCTACGTCGGCGGCGCGTTCGCGGTCACCGGCGTGCTCGCCTTCCTCGCCGTCCTCGCGTATGACCACGGCAGGACGGCGCTGACGACGTGGTGAGGTCGACTCACTCCGCGCCGCGCTTCCGCAGCGCGGCGCGGTAGTGGTACCCGTTCCCCTCGTCGCCGCGGGCGACGTCCGCGACCGTCCAGTCGGTCCCGACGGCGGCCTCGCGGAGTCGGGCGGGGCTGAACAGCCGGAGCTGGAGGATCGGGTTCGTCTCGCCCTCGTACTCGAAGAACATCACGCGGTGCGCGAGCCCCGGCGTCGGGTCGTCGCGGTAGCCGACGAGGTCGGCTGTCGCGGGGTGCGTGGGGTCGTAACAGTCGACGACCGCGGTCGCGTCGGGCGTCGTCACGTGCGCGAGGTCGCCGAGGAACGCGGAGAGCCCTCGCATCGACCCGGCGAGGCCGAGCTGGGTGCCGTTCGCGAGCGCCGACCCGAACCGGTCGCGGGAGAACTGCTCGCGCAGCGCGAACATGTCGCCCTCGCGGGCGTCGTCGACGCCGCGGTCGCGCATCGTCTCGACCAGCGCGGGGCTCGGTTCGAGCGCGACCGTCTCGAACCGCTTCTGGAAGTACAGCGCGTGCCGGCCCGTGCCCGCGCCGAGGTCTACGAGCGGTCCCTGCAGCCACGACGCCAACCACTCGTGCGCCGGGTCCTCGCTCGGATCGAACTCGGTGAAGTAGAACGCCTCGATCGGGTGTTCGACCGTCTCCCCGCCGTCCCGGTGCAAGAGGGGCTCGTCGCGCTCGCCGCGGAAGTGGTCGCGGATCGCGCGGCCGAAGGCGTCCGTCATGCGTCGAGAATGCGGGGTCACCGTGAAAAGTCGCTCGCGAGTGAGTCACGCAGACGCATGGACCCCCGCGCACCTCTCGATCGGCGGATCGGAGTCGTGCGGGCGCGTCCGGCGATTCAGTCGTCGCTCTCGGCGGCCGACCCGCCGGCCGCGTCGCCGACCCGTCTCGTCTCGCTGTCCACGCTGATCCCCTCCCAGTCGTCGTCGGTGTGGAACCCCTCGCGCTCCTTCGCACCGGGCGCGACGCGGATGAACGCCGCCTTCTCCCGGGCGCGCTCGATCGTGTGCCCGCCGCAGTACGAGAGCCCCGAGCGGATCCCCTGACAGAACTCCTCGGCGACGGTCGCGACCGGCCCCTTGTACGGCGTCAGGGCCTCGACCCCCTCGTCGGCGACCACGTCGGCGCCCTTGTCGTCGCGGTCCTCGGCGGCGGCGGTCGTCGCCATCCCCCGCGACCGCTTGTACCGCGTCCCGTCGACCTCGACGACCGCGCCCGGCGCCTCCTCCGTCCCGGCGAAGAGGCTCCCGAGCATCACGGTGTCGGCGCCGGCCATGAGCGCCTTGACCGCGTCGCCGGAGGTGCGGATCCCGCCGTCGGCGCAGACCGTCGCGTCGAGGCCCTCGGCCGCCGTCGCGCAGTCGTCGACCGCGGTGAGCTGCGGGACGCCGGCGCCCGCGACCTTCCGCGTGGTGCAGTGCGATCCGGGCCCGATGCCGACCTTCACGCAGTCGGCGCCGGCGGCCGCGAGGTCCTCGACGCCCGCGGGCGTCGCGACGTTGCCGGCGATCAGGTCCGTCTCCGGGAACTCGTCGGCGATGTCCTCGACCGCCGCGACCGTCCGGTCGAGGTGGCCGTGCGCGACGTCGACGACCACGGCGTCCACGCCGGCCTCGACCAGCGCGGCGCTCCGGGCAACGTGGTCCTCGTTGATGCCCACCGCGGCGGCGACCCGCTCGCCCGCGCCGGCCACGCGTTCGACCTGCGCCGCCTGTTCCTCGACGGTGAGGAACCGGTGGAGCACGCCGAGGCCGCCGGCGCGCGAGAGCTCGACCGCCAGCTCCGACTCGGTGACGGTGTCCATCGCCGCCGAGACGAGCGGCGTCTCCAGTTCGATGCCCGGCGTGAGCCGTGTCGAGAGGTCTACGTCGCTCCGGCTGTCGACGGGGGACCGCTGCGGAACGAGCAGCACGTCCCCGTAGCTCAGTCCGGTTCGTAGATCGTTCATACCCTTAGCGAAGGGAGAGACACGCGTTTATAAACCCCTCGCTGAGGTGCGACGGGCATTTAAAAAGACGAGTCGGAACCGCGGGTCGGACGAAGAGCGGCGGCGGCCGCTTAGAACCCCTGCTCGCCCAGCGCGTCCTCCAGCGCCGCCAGCACGTACTCGACGTTCTTCGGCCGGGCCGAGTGACCCATGCAGCCGATCCGCCAGATGTCGCCCTCGAGGTCGCCGAGGCCGGAGGCGATCTCGATGTCGTACTCCTCGAGGAGGTGCTCGATGACGGCGCCGTCGTCGACGCCGTCCGGGACGCGCACGGCGTTCAGGCTCGGCAGCCAGTACTCCTCGGCGGCGTTCATCTCGACCCCGAGGTCCAGCAGGCCCGCCTTCAGCTCGCCGGCGACGTCGCGGTGGCGGGCCCACCGCTCCTCGATCCCCTCTTCGGCGACCAGTCGGAGCGCCTCGCGGAGCGCGTACACGTTCGTGATCGGGGCGGTGTGGTGGTACGCGCGATCCTCGCCCCAGTACCCCTCCAGCAGCGAGAGGTCGAGGTACCACGAGCGCGGCTCCTCCTCGCGGTCGAGCACCTTGTCCATCGCGCGGTCGTTCAGCGTGAGCGGGCTCGCGCCGGGCGGACAGGAGAGGCACTTCTGCGGGCCGGAGTAGGCGACGTCGACGTCCCACTCGTCGACGCGCATCTCGACGCCCCCGAGCGAGGTGACGCAGTCGGCGATCACGTACGCGTCGTGGGCGTGCGCGACCTCGGTCAGGGCGGGCACGTCGGGCTGGCGGACGCCGGTCGACGTCTCGGCGTGGACGAAGCCGAACACGTCGGGCTGGTGCTCGTCGAAGGCGCGTTCCACGTCGACCGGATCGAGCGGCTCGCCCCACGGCGCCGACACCTCGACGACCTCGCCGCCGGCGCGCTCGGCCATCGACTTCATCCGCCCGCCGAAGTAACCGTTCGTCGGCACCAGCATCGTGTCGCCCGGTTCGACGAGGTTGCCGATGGCGGCCTCCATCGAGGCGGAGCCGGTGCCGGACACCGGAATGGTCCACTGGTTGTCCGTCCGGAACGTGTAGCGGAGCAGCTCCTGGACCTCATCCATGATCTCGACGAACGACGGGTCGAGATGGCCGACTAGGGGCGTGCTCATCGCCCTGAGAACTCGCGGATGGACGTCGCTCGGGCCGGGGCCCATCAGTGTGCGGTCTGGCGGCGTCAGCTCCCCCACGTCGGGGGCGTCTTCGACGTCGCCGCGTGCCAGTTGCGTGTCGCTCATACATGAACCCCCAACGGTGACGGTCAAAAGTACGGCGGAACGCGTCCGGGGTTCGCGGGGGCGAGGCCGGTCGCCTATCGAGGGGGCGAGGCCGGTCGCTTCTCGCGGCGGCGACGGGGGTCGCTTCCCGCGTCGTTTCCCCGGCGTTACTCGGCGTCGACGAAGTCCGGCTCGGTCCGCTTCTCGTCGCGTTCGTCGACGAGGTGGTCCACGAAGGCGTCGAGCTCCACGTCGCCGCGCTGGTTCTCGAAGCGGTCGCGCACGGAGACGGTCCCGGCCGCCTCCTCGTCGTCGCCGACGATGACCATGTACGGGAGCCGGTCGTCGTGGCCGGCGCGGATCTTGCGGCCGACGGTCCAGTCGCGGTCCTCGACCTCGACGCGGAAGCCGGCGTCCTCGAGCTCGTTTTTCACGCGGTGCGCGTAGCCGAGCGTCTCGTCGGAGACGGGGAGGATCCGGACCTGCTCGGGCGCGAGCCACAGCGGGAAGTCGCCGTCGAAGTGCTCGATGAGCACCATGAAGAAGCGCTCGTAGCTCCCGTACAGCGCGCGGTGGATCATCACCGGCTGGTGGTCCTCGTTGTCCTCGCCCGTGTAGGTCAACTCGAACCGGTCGGGCATGTTGAAGTCGAGCTGGACGGTGGGCCCGTCCCAGACGCGGCCGAGGGCGTCCTCGAAGCCGAAGTCGATCTTCGGGCCGTAGAAGGCGCCGTCGCCGGGCTCGACGTCGTAGTCGTAGCCGCCGGACTCGAGCACGTCGCGGAGCTGCTCCTCGGCGGACTCCCAGATCTCGTCGCCGCCGACGGACTTGTCGGGGCGGGTCGCTAAGGCGACCTCGACTTCCAGATCGAGCGTCTCGACGACCTCGAAGATCATCTCGATCACCGACTCGATCTCCTGGCGGATCTGGTCCGGCCGGACGAACAGGTGGCCGTCGTCGATGGTGAACGACCAGACGCGCGAGAGCCCGGAGAGCTCGCCGCGCTGCTCCTTCCGGTACACCTTCCCGTTCTCGAAGTAGCGCTGCGGGAGGTCGCGGTACGACCACGACTGCTGGTCGAAGATCGTCGCGTGGCCCGGGCAGTTCATCGGCTTGAGCCCGTACTCCTCGTCGTTGACGTCGAGGAGGAACATGTCGTCCTTGTAGTTCTCGTAGTGCCCGGACTGCTTCCACAGCTCCGTCCGGAACACGTGCGGCGTCTCGACCTCCTCGTACCCGTTCTCGCGGTTGAGCTCGTTCGCGAAGTCAGACAGCTCGCGGAGCACGGTCTTCCCCGGCGGGTGGTACAGCGGGAGCCCCGGCCCGGTCACCGTCGGGATCGAGAAGAGGTTCATCTCCTGGCCGATCTTCCGGTGGTCGCGCTCCATCGCCTCCTCGCGTAGCTCGAGGTGCTCCTCCAAATCGGACTCTGAGGCGAACGCCGTCCCGTACACGCGCGTCAGCGTGTCGTTCTCCTCGTCGCCGCGCCAGTAAGCGGCCGACACCTCCAGTAAGGCCGCCGCCCCGATCTCGCCGGTCGACTCGACGTGGGGGCCCTGACAGAGGTCCCGCCAGCCGTCCTGGGCGTAGAAGGTGACCTCCTCGTCGTCGGCCTCCTCCTCTAAGATCTGCAGCTTGTACTCGTTGTCGGCGTAGATCTCCTTCGCCTCCTCGCGGGACCGGACCTCGCGCTCGATGTCGTAGTCGGCCTCGATGATCGCCTCCATCTCGTCCTCGATGGCGTCGAGGTCGTCCTCGTCGAGGTCGACGTCGGTCACGTCGTAGTAGAACCCGTCGTCGGTCGGGGGCCCGATCGTGAGGGTCGCCTCGGGGTGAAGCCGCTGGAGGGCCTGCGCGAAGACGTGGGCGGCGGAGTGGCGCAGCACGGTGAGGTACTCGTCGGACTGGTCGGTGACGATCTCGATCCGCGCGCCGTCGTGGACCTCGGCGTGCTTCTCGACGAGTTCGCCGTCGATCTTCCCCGCCACGGTGTCGCGACCGAGCCCGGGGCCGATCTCGAAGGCGACGTCCTCGACTGTCGCCCCCGCCGGAACGTCCAGCTCTGATCCGTCCGGAAGGACGACCGTCACGTCGGCCTGCGCATCGGTCTCGCTCATACCTCTTCGGAACCGGACGAGCGGCATAAGTTTGTTCGATCCCCGGTACGACGCCGCGCCCGCGACGCGCTCGATGCCCGCCCGGGCGATTCCGACCCGAGCGCCGGCGACGTCGGCCGGCAACACCGGCCGACACCGCCGACAGGGGGACGCCGACGCGGGCATGGAAACACGCAAAAGGGGCGGCAACGATTGCGCGAACATGACGACCCATCGGGAGCCCCTGTCGTCGGTGCTGGAGACGATCGGGGAGACGCCGCTCGTCCGGGTGCACGACTCGCCGGACGCGGTGCCGGTGTACGCGAAGCTGGAGTCGTTCAACCCCGGCGCGAGCATCAAAGACCGGATCGGGAAGTACATGCTCGAACGGATGCTCGAGCGCGGCGACGTCGGCGAGGGCGGTACCGTCGTCGAGCCGACCGCCGGCAACACCGGGATCGGGCTGGCGGTCGCCGCCAAGCAGCTGGGACTGAACGCCGTGTTCGTCGTGCCCGAGCGGTTCTCCGTGGAGAAACAGCAGCTCATGCGCGCGCTCGGCGCGGAGGTGGTCAACACCCCGAGCGAGGACGGGATGGGGTTCGCCATCGACCGCGCCGGCGAGATCGCCGACGAGCTCGACGACGCCGTCGTCCCCCAGCAGTTCTCGAACCCGCTCAACGCCGAAGCCCACTACGAGACGACCGCCCCCGAGGTCGACGAGGCGCTGGACGGCGAGGTGGGCGCCGTCGTCGCCGGCTGCGGCACCGCCGGGACGCTGATGGGGATGGCCCGCTACTTCCGCGAGCGAGACGCCGACACCCGCGTCGTCGCGGTCGAGCCCGCCGGCTCCGCGTACCGCGAGTTCCTCGGCGAGGACGTCGACCACGAGGAGTACAAGACGGAGGGGATCGGCACGCACGACATCGACACCAACGAGCTGTTCGACCCCGCCCTCGTCGACGACATCCGACCGATCCCGGACCGCGAGGTCCACGAGGAGATGGGCCGGCTCGCCGCGGAGGAGGGCCACCTCGTCGCCTCCTCCGCGGCCGCGAACGCGATCGCGGCCAAGCGGGTCGCCCGCGAGATCCGCGACGGCGACATCGACGCCCCCCACGACGCCGTCGTCACCGTCTTCCCCGACTCCTCGGAGCGCTACCTCTCGAAGGGCGTCTATCGATCGTTCGAGGAGTGGGAAGGGTAGCCGCCTCGGATTCCGGACCGTCTCGGGGGTCGCCTACCCGCGCAGGCGACCGTGCTCGACTTTCATACACCGGTCCTGTACGACATCGATCCCGTCGGCCTCCGCGGCCGCGGCCGCCTCGTCGTGGCTGATCCCGAGCTGGAGCCACGCCGCGCCCGCGTCGCCGCGCGCCGCGTGTCGCTCGCGCACCGCGTCGAGGATCTCCGGCACCTCCTCGCTCGGGCGGAAGACGTTCACGAGATCGATCTCGCTCTCGACGTCCGCGAGGGCGTCGAACGCGGGCTCGCCGAGGACTCGATCCGCGAACGGATTCACCGGGACGATCCGATAGCCGTGGCGCTGGAGGTACGCCGGCACGTCGTGCGCCGGCTTGCCGGCCGTCGTCGAGCAGCCGATCACGGCGATCGTGTCGGCGTCGAGCAGCCGGTCGAGTCCCTCGTCGTCTGTGATGGGCATGCGTCGTTCTTCGCGGGCGGAGGGATTAAATCTACCACCCGAGACGCGATCGCTGGCCGACGGACCGAGGGCGGTCCGGGGGCGTCGCCCGGCCCACGGCCTCACGCCAGCCGGATCTCGGGCTCCCCGTCTTCGGGAACCTTGATGACGCCGTCGAAGAGCTGTTTGAGGGTGTTCATCGCCTGATCGTCGTGCGACGTCGAGTCGATGCTGAACAGGCCGAGCCCGTTGACGCTCTGGATGCGCCCGGTGAACACGTGGAGGAACCGGAACACCGTCTGGAGGTCCGAGTACATCAGCAGCGTCGACAGCGAGTGGACCATCACGCGGTTCTCCTCGATGCCGCGGTCGCCGAACGCCTGCAGGAACTCCGAGAGCTTGATCCCGATGCCGGTCATGTCCACCGGCGAGGAGGCGTACTTGATCCGGGACGATTCGCGGGCGTCGTTGACGCCCTGCTGGCGCGTGACGCAGTCGACGACGGCGACCGGCTTCCCCTCGTACGGCGTCCGCTTCTCGTAGTCTTTCAGGACGCGGTCGGCGCCGTCCTTCGTGGTCACGACGATCGCGCCGTCGCCGCGGTCGGTCCCGGCGGCCAACACGTCCATCATCATGGACCGCTTGCCGGTCAGCGGCGGACCGGTGAGCAGGAGGTTCGTTCCGGGTTCGACCTCCGCTTCGAAGTGTGGCCTCAGGTCATACATGGGGGTACCTCGACGACGGCAAGACCGGCCCGGACCGCTCGTTCGGCTGCGAGGCCGTACGACGAAGACACATCTACTACGGAAACCATACCCGGTCCCGATAATATTCTTTTTGATCGCTCACGGTCGGACCCAAAAGGTGGGCTCCGACGGTCACCGGACGATTTCGAACCGCGGGACTTAACACGTCCAGCGGAAAAGCAATCGGTACGGGCGCTTAGCTCAGTCTGGATAGAGTGCTTGGCTTCGGACCAAGTTGTCGCGGGTTCAAATCCTGCAGCGCCCATTCGTTTTCATGATGCTTCGGATTATGCAGACTGCGAAGAATTGTTTATAAACAATTCTTTTATTTGTGCTGAATCTCATCAGGTCCAGTGATACGGGTCAACGAGGTCATTCGGTTCGTAGGTTTCTAACCGTGATGAGCCGGTTAGAACTCTCAAAAAAAAAAAGAGATATCGCGTCTA
>NZ_MWTH01000011.1:165115-176664 GCF_059752395.1 Halorubrum sp. B53
CACGACGACGACCCGCTGGTGAGTCTTGTGGATCGATACCGCTCTTGCGTACTTGCTGGAGAGTAAGGGAGTATTAAGAATGCGCGACATCTGTATAACTCTGAGACGATCACGAATTCGCGGAACACTACCGCTATTGGATTTAAATATCGAAAAATATTGGGCTGGCGGAGGTAGTCAGTTAGAACGTGATGTCGCCGCCACTGATAGTGCTGATATCATCTACCTCAATCGTTCGGTCTAGCAAGACCGAATCACTCGGCGTGTGAATGATACGAATGCGGAGATCCTCGGTTGCGGTACTATCGTCGGTAACACCGAATGTCCCGGTTTGGATGTCACCAACTGTTAGTGCGTCACCGAATTCTCCACTTGCATTAGCTTCATCGCCGTCACTGTCAGTTATGATTATGTTAAGACTCTGGGAGTCGATCCGATCACCACCGCTGTGCTCAATTTCAAGATTGTATTGACCTGCAGTTGTGGTATCATTCTCCACGTTCACATCTAGTTGCGCCGTCGGCTGACTATCCCCGAGCGAGTCCCCGAGTCCGAGCACGAACGTCCCGATGACGGCGGCCAGAATTACAGTGATTGCGACCATGAGGATAACCCCAATAACGGGACTCACCGCTCGGCCGTCCGAGTTGAACAGGTTGCTTGGTTTCATAGTTTGAACCCAGCGGTCCACCGACGGAACGGCCGATCCGTTCCGAACGGTTAGCTGGTTACTAACTGATTTAACGGCCGACCTTATGTAGTTATTGTCCGGAATATCACGGCCGAAAATTGGAAGGGCAAGGTGAAACCAGTTGGCGCGTAATCAGTTCGCACGGATCCCACGGCCCAGGCTCTCGCGCGGACGTACAGCGACCGAGAGTACCCGGACCCGTGGGAGAAGGTGCTCGACTTCCGTCGCGTGCTCGACTACGCCGCCGACCACCCGAACGCCGGACGAACGCGGGTCGGGAACGTCCTCGACCTCCCTCGTCTCGCGTTCGCGGCTGGCTCGACGACGAGGTCCCGGACCCCGCGAGCGGGGTCCACACCGCGTCACAGCGAGGCTGGCGCGATCCGACTCCCGACAGCGACGCGGCCGCCGGGCTCGTCGAGCTGCTCGCGCACGTCCTCGCGGGCGGGAGCATCGCCCGAAAAGAGCTACGCGCCGGCCGTGACCCCCGGCCGACGCGTGGACGTCGACGAGATCCGAGCGGCGTTCGACCGCGTCGGCGTCGAGACGACCACTCGCCGCGAGCACGCGAGCAGCCGCGCGACCGAAGTCGTTCTCGGAACCGACGCGTCCGTGCTCGGGCGGTGTCTCGTGGCGATGGGCGCGCCGCTCGGGTGTAAGACCGACCTCGACCGGCTTCCGGCGGTCGTGTGGGAGGTGCCGACGACGGTCCGCGAGTCGTTCGTCCACGTCTACGTTCGGGACCGCGCGACGCACCATCGGTCGAAGGCGACGCTTACCATTAGGGAGGAGCGCCCGGGAACTGACCTCTTTTGCGGCGATATTCCCGCAATTATATCCGTTACCCTAAGTGAAACGATTGCGCTGCGGTAGTCGTTGAACTGTCATGTCGGATAGCGAACTGCGACGGCGGACAGTGCTCTCGTATCTCGGCGCCACCGGTGTCAGCGTCGCGCTCGCCGGCTGTAACCAAGGCGATGACGGGGGCAACACCACAGATTCCCCGGATGAGACGGAGAACGAAACGGCTGACGAGACGCCGACGGAACCGGCCACGGAGTCGCTGACGCTGCTTCACGACACCCACGTCGGCGGGCGGCTCGGGACCGCCGACGCCAACGATAACGAGAACATCGAGAGCTACTTCGGGCTGATGGACGACCTCGCCGAACCGGACCGCACGCTGCGGTTGGGTGCCGGCGACGACCTGGGCTCGTCGGCCCTGTCGTCGGAGTTCGAGGGGCAACACGTCATCGACCCGTTCGAGGCCGGCGACCTCACCCACGACACGTTCGGCAACCACGACTTCGACTTCGGCCCGGACGTGCTCCGGACCCGGGTCTCCGAGACCGAGGACTTCCTGTGGGTCAGCGCCAACGTCGACGAGCCATCCGGTGAGATGTTCGCCGGCGCGGAGGGGGCCGAGCGCTACGACATCGTCGAGCTGGCCGGCGTGTCGATCGGGGTCACGGGCGTCCTGACGCCGCGGGCGAGAGAGGTGACGAGCCTTGGCGACGCGACGGTCGAAGACCCGACTGATGCGCTCAACGAGGTGGTTCCGGAGATGCGCGACGACGGCGCCGAGGTGGTCGTCGTGATGTCTCACGTCTCCAACGACCTGGCGCGCAACGAGATCGCTCCCAACGTCGACGGGATCGACGTCATCGTCGGCGACGACGCCGCCGAGCAGTTCGACGAGGCGGTCGAGATCAACGACACCGTCCTCTCGTTCGTCGGCGACGAGTACGACTACCTGGGCGAGGTCACGCTCGAGGTCGGCGACGACGGGATCCGGTCGCACGACCGGTCGGTGTACGACGTGAGCGAGGAGGAGATCGAGCCGAACGAGGCGGTCGAGGCGGTCGCCGACTTCTACCGGCGCCAGGTCGACAGCGAGGTGATCGGCGAGACCACGGTCCCGCTGAACTGCGTGAGCGAGGACCTCCGCACGGGGGAGACCAACTCGGGCAACTTGGTGGCCGACGCGGTCAGGGACGCCGTCGGCTCCGACGTCGTCATTCAGAACGGCGGCGGGATCCGGACGAACACGCTGTACCCGCCGGGTGACATCACCGATCTGCTCATCCGCCAGATCCTGCCGTTCGGCAACACGACCACCGAACTGGAGGTGAGCGGCCAGACGCTCCACGACGCCCTGGAGAACGGCGTCAGCGAAGTCGAGAGCCTCGAGGGGCGGTTCCCGCAGGTCAGCGGCATGGAGTTCGCGTGGGACCCGGAGGCCGAGCCGGGCGACCGGGTCGATCCGGCAGACGTCACCGTCGGCGGCGACCCGCTGGAGTTGGAGGCGACCTACACCGTCGGGACGAATAACTTCATGGCCGATGGCGGCGACGGGTACGACATGCTGTCGGGCGCCACGCGGACCGACGCCGGCGGAACAGGCCTCGCTCAGCTGGTGATCGACCGGATTCGGGAACGGACGCCTATCTCTCCGGAAACGGAAGGACGGATCACCCGACTCTGAGTCGACCGTCGGTCTGATACCGAGCCCCCTCCCGGCGCTCGGGCGGCCTCTCGACCGCAGGACCGAGAATGAAGCGCATGTCTGAGCAACCGCGTCCGGCGACGACGCTCCCGACTGTACTGGTTATCGGTGATCTCACTGAAAAGGATGCGTCGCATCTGTCGGTCGCCTAGCGCGCGACCGGTTGTGTTACCCGTCCCTGAGAACGACCGGTTGTGCTATCGGTCCCTGAATTCCACCGTGTAGCCGTTGTCGCGGAGCGCCTCGACGAGGTCGTCACCGGCCTCGATCGTGAACTCGTGGAACGAGTTGGTCGGGGTGTCCGCCGTGTACAACTCCGAGTCGATATTATCGGGGATTTCGTTCTGGTGAGTGTCCTCTTGCACGACGACCGGTTGACTGGGTACGCGTTTGGAGCCGCTGTCTTCGGTCATTTGGATATGTGTCGTTGTCGCTGTTCGGCTATTTGTATTCCGGTTCTCTGTCGGTCGAGACGACCGTCTACCGATACCACGTGATCCGACGCGAGTCGAACGCGGCGCCGCCGTGTCTGTGGTTCTCGATCTCTATGCGGAGAGACACGGAACGACTGCGGTCAGCCGGGATTCTCTCGCCCGCCCGGGAAGCTACGTCGACGCTCAGTCCGCTTCCGTTATCAACTCGCGAATGGCGTCGAGCGAGAGCGGCTCGATAGCATGCCGGGTCCCGGTCTCCGTGTACAGGATGCTCGTTCCGACCTCGCGCTCCGGATAGGCCTCGCGGACGACGTGGTGGTAGACGCTCAGCTGCTTGCGGTACTCCGGTTCGCCGTGCCGACCGCGGTCGGTCTTGTAGTCGACGATCTCGACGCGGTCCGGCGTCACGTGGACGAGGTCGACGACGCCGGAGACGGTCACGCGCTCGCCGTCGACCGCGAGCGGCAGGTAGGCGTCCTCCTCGACCAGCAGCTCGCCGTCGAGGCCATCGAGGAACCGCGCGACGTGCGCCTCGTCGTCGTTCCGCGGGTCGACGTCCTCGCCGAGCGCGTACGCTTCGGCGAACTCGTGGACTCGGGTTCCGAACTCTGTCCCGCGACCGCCCTCTGCCGCCTCGAAGACCTCGTTCCGCATGAGCGTGTGCGGCGTGTGGCCGCGCGGCCCCGCCGAGACCGGCGTCTCGACCTCCAGTCCGGTCCCCTCGGCCGTTCCGGTCGGGCGCGCCGTCACGTCGGGGACGATCGATTCGATCTCGACCGGGAGTTCCTCGATGAAGGTGTTGGGGTCCTCGCCGGCGGAGAGGACCACGTGGCTCTCCGCCCGGGTGATCGCGACGTAGAGGAGGCGGCGCTCCTCGTCGTAGTCGCGGGGCGTGCACGCCCGGAGCACGTCGGTCCGCCAGTTATCGTAGACGTGGGGCGTCCCGTGTGCGTCGGCCGAATAGACCTTCCGCTGCCGGAGCCCCACGGGGTCGTCGTAGGTGACGACACCGCCGTTACCTCCGGCCGGCGGGAACCGCCCGCTGTTCATGTTGGCCAGGATGACGATGGGGTGTTCGAGCCCCTTCGTGGCGTGGATCGTCTGGACCGTCACCGAGTCGGTTCCCGCGCCGGCGTGGACGTCGTGGGTGCTCCCGGCGTCGATGCCGCGTTCGATGAAGCGGATGAGGTCGCCGCGCGTCTGCGTCGTCGCGTCGTGGACCGACTGGACCGTGTGGAGGACGACGTCGGCGGTCGCCCCGTCGTAGCCGTAGCGGGCGAACACGCGCCGCGCGACGCCGCCGACCGTCGCCGTCGACCGGAGCTCCTCGCGGAACGCCGCCGCGTTCTCGGGGTACGTCTCGGCGTCGAGCATCGAATCGACCTCGTCGAGCGCGTAGCCCGCCCGCTCGAGCACGACCGCCCAGCCGCGGTCGCCGTCGTCCTCGAGGATCCGAAGCCAAGCGAGCAGCAGCTTCGCCTGGTCCGTCCGGAAGAGCTCGATCCCGCCCTCGTACGCCATCGGCAGCCCGTACTCCTCGGCGGTTCCGAGCAGCTCGCGCCCGAAGTCGCGGGTGCGCGTCAGCACGGCGACATCTCCGAACTCCGGCGCGCGGAGGTCGCCGTCGTCTCCCTCGACGCGGTACGACTCGCTGCCGACGATGTCCTGTATTTTCGTCAGCACGGCCGCCGCTTCCTCGTCGCTTCGGATGGCCTCGATGACGGTGTTGTCGCGGTCCGAGTTGGACTCCAGCGAGACGATCCGGTCGTCGACGGCCGCCGCGTCGACGTCGTCGCGGCTCGCCGCGGGGACGCGCAGGGCGTGTTCCGAGAAGTCGAGGATCGCCTGCGTGGAGCGGTAGTTCTCGACGAGCTCGACGGTCGTGACGGGGCGGGTCGGGAACGAGACGCGCTCGCGGTCGGCGTTCAGCTGGTCGACGAACCGGTCGAGGCGGTCCTCGAACGCGACGATGTTGTCGACGTCGGCGTACTGGAAGCCGTAGATGCTCTGTTTCCAGTCGCCGACGACACAGAGGTTGTCCGTGTCCGCGAGCAGGAGCGCGAGCTTGAACTGGATCTCGCTGGAGTCCTGGAACTCGTCGACGGTCACGTACTCGAACGCCACGTCGTCGCGGAGGGCGTGGTCCTCGCAGAGCAGGACGAACGCGAACAGCTGGAGCATCCCGAAGTTCAGATAGTTCCGCCGCAGCGCGAACCGGAGGTACCCGTGGTAGACGTCGTGGACGAACCGCTTCAGCTCCTCCCGGTCGTCGTCGAAGACGCGCTCCGCGAGCCCCTCGGGAACCGCCTTGCCGCCGCCGCGGATCGCCTCCTTCTCGGGGGCGTCCGGGAGGTAACACTTGTTCCGGCCGTAGCGGCCGAGCGCCGACCGGAGCGTCGACTGCCTGCTCCCGCCGTTCCGCGGCTCGTTCAGCTCGTCGAACTGCCTTTTAAACGCCGCGAAGTCGCCGTCGAGGTGGCGTTCCCCGTCGCGGTACCAGCCGTCGGCCGTCGGAAAGACGCCCTTCGCCGCGAGCTGATTAATGAGACCGAGCAGCTCGCCCGGGTCCGAGAGCGCGCGGAAGACGTCGTCGTACTCGGGGTGGTCGTCGCCGAAGCGGTCGAGGAACCCGTCGAACAACGCTCCCTCGACGAGCTCGTTCTCGACGATCCGCGTCGACCCGGTGATGCGGTCGTCGATGCCGAGGTGCGTCGGGGCGGCGTGCCCGTGCTCCTCGAGCAAATCGTGACACAGCGAGTGGAACGTCTGGATCGGCGCGTCCGCGAGCTCGCGGGTGCCGTAGCGGGAGTGGCCCACGATGCGCTCCTTCATCTCGGCGGCGGCGTTGTTCGTGAACGTCACGAGGAGGACGTCGTCGGGGTCGACGCCCTCCTGCGAGACGATGTTCGCGTAGCGGCGCGTCACGGTGAACGTCTTCCCCGTGCCGGCGCCGGCGTCGACGAGGTAGAGCCCCTCCGTGCCCTCGATGAGCGTTCGCTGCCGGTCGTTCGGCTCGAGGTCGGTCATCGGTCGCCCTCCAGGAGGAGGTCGCGGTTGTCCACGTACCGGAAGTTCGGCTCGCCGCCGAGCCCGTCGACCGGGAACCGCTCGTCGCCGGCGCGCCGCCGATTCAGCTCCGCGAGCCGCTCGTCGACGAACGCCTCGAACGCGTCGAGGTCGCCCTCGAAGAAGGCCCGTCCGCGAGCGCGTGCCAGCTGGCGCAACGCCTGCCGACAGCCGGACGCGACGTATTTGTAGTCGCCGACGCGCTCTTTCATCCGCGCGGTCAGCGCCTCGCCGAACGCCGAGTCGACGAGGTCGTCGCTATCGGTCGTCTCGGGGAGGGATGCCTCGTCGAACACCGAGGCGTAGTCCGCGTACTCGACCTGCGAGAGCGTCTTCTGACAGTCGTTCGCGCCGTCCGTGACGAGCCCGTCGAAGAATCCCTCCGAGCGCGCGTACTCCTCGAACGGCGTCGGGTGGTAGGTAACCGTCGTCAGCGCGTCGTCGAGGTCGGCCTCACCGGTGACGACGTCGTCGAGCGTCTCCAGGAAGTGGAAGAACGTGAACTCCAGCCGCCGGTCGGGGCGCTGCGAGCGCCAGTGGGTGAGGTACAGCAGCGCCTGGAAGTTCGGCGAGTCGCTCGGCGGATCGAGCGCCGAGTTCCCGACGACTCGGGAGGCGCTCTTGCGCCGACCGCTCTTGTGGTCAACCAAGCGGGTGGGAGAGTGAACCAGGTCGATCTTCCCTTTGAGTCCCAGGTCGTCGTTCTCGAACCACCGTTCGGTGACCGGCGAGTCGACGGGCCGGTCGAACCGGTCGGCGAAGGCGTTGCTCCCCCGACCGCTCGCGGCCGTGAGGAACTCGCCGTCGACCGGCGGGTTCGCCTCGAAGTACTCGGCGATGGTCTCCAGCCCGGCGCGGTACTTCGTCCGCCGCGTCGCCTCGTCGACCGACCGGAGGAACGGCCGCGTCTCGGCGAGCATGTGGTCGACGACCTCGTCGATGACGGCCCCGTCGACGAAGTCGGGGTGGGCGACGTAGAACTCGGCGAAGTCGTGGAAGAGGTTTCCTTCCGTGAAGTAGTCCGTATCCGGGCTGTCGACGAGCCTCCCGAAGAAGTGGTCGCGGGGGGAGTTGACGTAGGTCCCGAGCGTCGATTGGCTGACGGTCGACACCTCGGTGGGGACGACGCCGGTCGGCTCCCGCTCGAACCCCTCGCGGGAGCGGTCGTCCTCACCCGAGTGGTCGTCCTCGTCCGACTGATCGTCCTCACGGAAGCGGTCCCCGTCGCCGGAGCGAGCGCCCTCGCCGGTGGGATAGATGTTCCGCGAGTGCGTCACCGACTCCAGGTCGCTGAAGCGCTCGAACTCCTCGTCGAGCAGCTCCTCGAAGTAAAGGCACGGCGTCACCGGCGACCCGCCCTCCGCGTCCCGCACGAGGTAATACTGCGTCGCTCCGCTCTGGAGGAGGAGCTGGAACCCGCGGATGTTGCGGGTGTACTGGGCGTCCCGGTCGACCCACGGTCGTCGCGGCGCCGAGTGGGTCCAGTCCTCGTCCAGTCCGAGGTAGAAGACGACCGGGCGGTCGACGTAGGCGGCCGACTTCGCGTCGGCGAGCAGCACCCCCTCGTTCTCGCGGTCGACCGGGACCTCGTAGCTCTGAAGGTAGAAGGCGAGCCGGTCCACGACGCGCTCGGTCGCCCGCGAGTCGGCGACGCCGAGCGTCTCCAGCTCCTCGCGGAACGCGTCGAGCCGGCGGCCGGTCCGGTCCTCGAACCGGCCGAGCGCCTCGGCGACGGTCCGGGTCTCGACGCGCTCACAGAAGTCGACGACCCAGTCGAGCGTCGACTCGTCGGTCTCGTAGAGCCGCTTCTCGTCGTGTTCGACGTCGACCGAGGCGCCGAGCCGCGCGAGGAGCGGGCGTATCTCGCCGACGCGCGTGTCGCTGCCGGCGTGCGCGGCGCGGAGGAGCTGCACGAACGCGCGGTGGTCGGGGTCGTCGGCGAACCCGGGCCCGCCGTAGAACGGGACGTCGACGGCTTCGAGCGCCGACTCGACGAGCGCGGAGAACTCGCTCCCCCGATCGAGCACGACGGCGACGTCGTCCGCGTTGGCCTCGCTGACGGCGTCAGCGACGGCGTCGACGATCGTCGTCGCCGAGTCAAAGACGTGGAACGGCGGCCGGTCGAACTCCCGGTCGCCGAACAGGTCGACCCCGTCGTACTCGTCGGGGAGGATCGTTCGCTCCAGTCGCGTCAGCTGGGCTTCGCCGACGACGGCGACATCGTTCGCGTCGTCGATGCGGTAGTCGGTGAGTCGACGAGACGTCGTGTCGAGGGCGGCGACGTGCTCGACCGCCTGCCGCGTGGCGTCGTCGACGTACGCGTCGTAATCGAGGATCGCGTCGAGACGACCGCGGTGTTCCCAGCACTGGAGGATGTTCCCGACGGCGTAGGCGGCGCGCTTCCAGTCGAGGTCGGTCTGGTCGACGAGTTCGAGGAAGGCGATCCGGTCCTCGGCCTCCTCGCGGCGCCCCGCCGCGAGTCGGCGGGGCGTGATCGCGAACGAGCCGAGCCGCGGCCGGTCGATGCGGCGGTTCAGCGCGCTCGCCAGCGGCGCGTCCGGAACCACGACGAGGTCGTGTCCGGCGACCGCCTCGTAGAGGTCGTCGATCGGCCGGGCGCGGGGAAATGACACGACTGGACCATCGGCCCTCGGTTAATAAAGGTTCACAGACCGACGCGGTGTCGACGCCCTCACACCGACCTCCTCTGCTGAGTCGGTCATCGGGGCTCGTCTGTCCCGTGTCGGGCGACCGGGGAGCCGACCGCCCTCTGACGACCGCTGTTACTATGTGCGAGCGGGTTCGACCCGTCGTATGGCGCCATCGCACGTCCTCGTCCCGCTCGACGGGTCGCCGCTGGCCGACGAGGCGCTCACACAGGCGATCGAGCTCTTCGATTGTCGGGTGACCGTTCTGAACGTGGTGACGCCGATCGACGCGACGATGAGCGAGGGCGGCGTTCTCGAACCCGACGAAAACCGCCGTGAGACGGCTCGAGATCGCACCGAGAGCGTCGTCGAACGGGCGAAGACGCGAGCGAGCGAGGCCGACCGATCCATCGAAACGGCGGTGGAGACCGGCGACCCCGCCGAGGTCATTCTCGAGTACGTCGCCGCTCACGACGTCGACCGCGTCGTCATGGGCGGGCACGGCGGTGAGCGGGGAAGTATCGCTCGCCGACTGCTCGGAACCGTGGCGACGACCGTCGTCAGCGAGGCCCCCGTGACCGTGACGGTCGTCCGCTGACCGCCGTCCGCTGACGGTCGTCCGCTGACCGCCGTCCGCTGACGGTCGTCCGCTGACCGCCGTCCGCTGACGGTCGTCCGCTGACGGTCGCCCGCTTACCCGGTTCGTCACCCGCCGAGCACCGCGGCGAAGACCTTGTAGAGCCCGAACCCGATGGCGATAGAGGCGACGAGCGTGATCAGCCAGAACCCGAGGGTGACACCGATCTTCCGCCGAGAGACGCCCGCCGATCCGCCGGCGAGCCCCCCGCCGATGACGCCGGAGATGATGATGTTGTTGAACGAGATCGGGATCCCCAGCGCGATGGCCAGCTGCGCGATGATGAACCCGGGGACGAGCGCGGCGATGGAGCGTCTGACCCCCAACTGCGCGTACTCGCGGGAGGTCGCTTGGAGCAGCTTCGGCGCTCCCATCCACGCGCCCGCGAGGATGCCCGTCGCGCCGAGCGAGAGCAGGACGATGCCGGGGAGTCCGAGCTCGACCCCGTAGAGGTTCTCGAGCGGCCCGGTCGCCAGCCCGACCTGACTGCCGCCGCTGGAGAAGGCGACGACGCTCCCGAGGACGATGAGGAAGGTCCGAATGCCGCCCTCGACCGACGCCTGCGTCCGCCGGCGGATGGCCAGGAACCACGCCGCGGCGGCCGCCAGCGTGACGAGCGCGACCACCGGATCGATATCGGCGACCGTCGGCGTCTCGACCTGCCGCGCGATGAACCCCGCGACGGAACTCTGGGTCGCGTCGGGCGGCGAGGGGATGACGCCCAGCTGGACGTTGGCGACGATGCCGCCGACCACCGCCGCGAGCAGCGGGACGCCGACCGTCTCCGGGATGTCGTCGCGTCGGAGAACGGTGGCGGTGAGATAGGCGAGCCCGCCCGAAACGGGGGGAACGAGCGCCCAGAAGAGCGCGATGCGCCGGTAGGTGTCGATCGCCGGGTCGCCGCCGAGCGAGAGCCCCACGCCCACCATCGCCCCCGTCGTCGCGAACGCCGCCGGGACCGGATAGCCGGTGTAGACGCCGAAGGCCATGAACCCGGTCGCGGTCAGCAGTCCCGCCGTCGCCGCCAGCGACGTTATCTGGACGCCGTTTATGAGCCCCGCTCCGACCGTCTCGGAGATCGCCCCGCCCTGCGTGAGCGCGCCGAGCGCGGCGAGGATCCCGATGAGGAAGGCGGCCCGCATCGTCGAGATGGCGTTGGCGCCGATCGCCGGGGCGAACGGAGGCGAGTTGCTGTTGGCGCCGAGCGCCCACGCCGTGGCGAGGCTGGTGAGCGTCGCCAGCGCGACGAGCGCCCAGAAGACGGCTCCCGCCACGCTCAACGGCCTCCGCTGACGGCGGTTCGAACCATGTCACCCACTTCGACGGAGGCGGTGATTAAACGTTCCCCCGACGCGTCCGAGATCAACGTGGGAAGGCCACGGTCGCAGACTCGATTCACTCGAAAACCGAATAAGTAGCACGTGTGGCAGAATCACCGTCGGCACGGTACCGCCGCTCGCGACGTGTCTCGCGGCAGCAGAGAATGGGGCCGGAGGGATGAAAGTAGCTCGCGATTAGTGCAATGTCGGTACGCCGAGACGTCGGTTTTCGGTGTCGTATTCATGAT
>NZ_MWTH01000012.1:0-8346 GCF_059752395.1 Halorubrum sp. B53
AAGCCACAATCATACGGCACTGACACCACACTCGCATGAGTTCAGGCGGTAACTGGATCGCACGTATACACGGTCGGCCGATCGAGAGATCGGGACCACTGACACAGGCGTCTCGCTACACAGCCGTGTAGGGAGGCTCGGTTCGAGTCCGAGCGTCAGCGTAAAGGCGGCCAGAGCGGTGGGGGAACACCCGTACCCATTCCGAACACGGAAGTTAAGCCCACCAGCGTACCGGGAAGTACTGGAGTGAGCGATCCTCTGGGAACCGCGGTTCGCCGCCTGCCCACTCATAGGGGCGATTGCCCCACACATCACGCCCGCAACCCATCCGGTTTGCGGCCGTCTTCAATATCTTCCCGAGCGGCGGCCACGGCCTCGCTCGTGACCGCTAGGCTTAAACGCTCGACTGCGGTACTTTCGATCAGCGCCAAGGTGGCAGAGTCTGGTCAGACGCAGCGGCCTGCAGAGCCGCCCAACGCCGGTTCAAATCCGGCCCTTGGCTTTCATTTTCATCACGAACGACGAGTCGGACAGCGACGGGTATCGGCACCGTCGCGTTCACCCGTAACACTCCGGCCTCAACATCGCGGCTTCGGTGACCGCCGCTGGTTCGCGGTGGACGGTCGAGCGACGATCGTCGCCGGTGACACTCGCTGGGCTACCGCAACCCGAACGTATAGAGCGCTCGGTGTCGTTTCCGGCTCACGTGGACGACTCGACTCTCGCCGGGCGCATCGACTTCTCGGAGGGGCACCGCGGACGGCCCGTCGGCCACGGTATCGACCGGAGAGCCGCGGCGCCCGTCGTCGGGGTGTGACGTGAGCGACGACGCCTCGTACGACCTCGACGCGGGACCGGACCCGGCGGACTACGCGGCGGCGACGCCCGAACCCGCGTGCGCGGACGACGATGGACGCGTGGTGCACGCCGTCGGTGTCGGTCCGGGGAATCCGGAGCACCTCGTTCCGCGGGCGGAGCGAGCGATCCGGGTGGCCGACGTCGTCGTCGGCTTCGAGACGGTCGTCGACCTCGTCCGTGATCGCACGGACGCCGACTGCGTGGCCTGCGGCTACCGCGACGAGGCGACCGCGCTGGCGACGTTCGCCGAACGGGTCGCGGACGGGGAGCGGGGGACAGCGGTGTTGATGGGCGATCCGAACCACTCGGGCTATCAGTTCGTCGGCAAGGTCGAACGCGCGCTCGACGAGGCGACCGGCGGTTCGGTCGCCTTCCGCGTCGTCCCGGGGATCTCTTCGCTTCAGGTCGCGGCGAGCCGGGGCCGGACGCCCATGGAGGACGCGACCTTCGTCACGCTCCACAAGAGCGGCGACCTCGGCGACGACCTCGCTCGGCTTCGGCGTGACGCGGGCCAGCGGCACCTGCTCGTCCTCCCGCGTCCGTTCGACTGGATGCCCGGCGATATCGCTCGCGACCTGCTCGATCACGGCTGCGAGCGGTCGGACGTCGCGCTCGTCTGCGAGCGGCTCACCCGCGACGACGAGGCGATCACGCGGACGACCGTCGGTGAGCTCGCGCGCCACGCCGGCGGCACCGCGCGGTCGGACACGCCGTTCTCGGACCTGTCCGTACTGGTCGTCCGCCGGTAGGGCCGAGACGGAGCGGTGGCGAGGTTCGGCCGTCCCGACGGAGCGGCTTAGTAACCGTTATACACGGGGTGACCCATGCTGAAACCATGCAACGACGCGCTGTGGCCGTGTACGTCGCGCTCTTCGTGCTGATAGCGGGCGGAGCGGGTGTTCTCACCGCGACGGCCGATAGCCCGGAGATCGGCTTCGAAAACCCCGACTTCGAAGTCTCGACGGGTGACCCGGTCGAAGTCGGCGGAGAGGAGTACGTCGTCGCCGAGATCACCGAGGTCGAGGAGGGAGGCGGCGGTGGTCACGGTGGCGGTGGCGGCGGGACCTCGATCGTCGGGACGCTCGAGCGCAACGTCACGGTGGAACAGTCGGAGGCCTGGGCGAACGAGTCGACGGTTCAGGTCGGCGACCGGGAGTGGCGCGTGGAGACCGAGGGGAACGACTCGAATAGCTTCACGCTCGTCGAGGTGCTCGACCGACAGGCGATCCTCGAGGATGACCCCCAAGCGGACAACGAGACGGTCGAGCGCGACGACGGCGAGTACGTCGTCGTCACCGAGGACGGCGAGTCGACGCTCGTCCCGGCCGAGGAGTACTTCCCGGCACCCGAGGAGCGCTCGTACGCCGCGGGTGACTCCCTCGAGTACGGCGGCAACACCGTGACCGTCGACGAGGTCACGGCGGACCAGGCGGTGCTCGTCTGGGAGACGACGGAGACCGAGAGCATCGAAGTCACCCAGCACGCGACTGTCACTATCGGTGAGACCGACTTCGTCGCGCACTTCCCCGACGCCTCGACGATGCAGCTGTCGAGCGACATGGAGGAGTACGAGTCGCAGGTCGCACAGATCGACCAGTTCCAGCAGTACAACAGCGGGCTGACGCGGGTGCTGGTTCTCGCGTTCCTCTCCTCCCTGCTCCTGCTCGGAGCGGCGTTCATCCCCTCGCGGTACTGATCTGAGTTCGCCTGCCGTTCCAATTCCGGTTCTTCTCGCCGATCCTGCTTCTCGCTCCTCCGGCACGATTCTCCGCTTGGCGCTCGCGGACCGCGACGCCACCCGATACGCTCGTATGGCCTGCGCCCGTCGTCCGAGGCATGAGTTCGACCGCAGAGAAGGTCCGACAGCTCCTCCCGCACTGGGCCGCGATGTTCCTCCTCATGATCGCCGTGCTGACGCTCGTCGAACGGGTCGCCGGTGCGCCCGGGCTTCTCCTCTCGGCGGGACTGGTCGTTGCCGTCGCGATCGGCTACCCCTACGTCGTCCGCGCGCTCGGCGTCGCCCCGCCGGTCTGGCAGCGCCCGTGACCGCCCCTCCGTTCGGGCTCCCGCGTTACTCGTCGACCGCGTCGCGGAGCGTGGCCGTCACTCCCGCCCGGTAGACGCTCACGCCGACGCCTAGGGCGAAGGCGACGACCGCGCTGACGGCGATCCAGAGCGTGTTCGGATGTTCGAGGCCGGAGTGCAGTAGTAGCTCCATGGGTACCGATCCGCCGTTGGTGGGGTAAATCGACCGCTTCGTCGGCGGGAGTCGCGATCGTCACTCGCGATTCGACGGCGATAACACCGATGTCAGGCGATCACCCGGGGGTCCCTTTCGTTTTTATACGCACCCGTCACGTACCACCGGTATGAGCGACGAAAGCGCGGCTCCGGTCACGACGGAGCTTCCGGACGCACCGTTCCACACCAGCGGCACCGATCACATCACGGTCTGGGGAAGCAACGAGGCCGACACGATCGCCTTCTACCGCGACCTGCTCGGGATGCCGCTCGTCCTCCGCCAGCCGAACCTCGACGACCCGTCGCAGACGCACCTGTTCTTCGACACGGGCGACGGGCGCATCCTGACGTTCTTCGTGAGCGACGACCGGCCCTCGGCCCGCGGCCAGCGCGCCGGCACCGGCGCCGTCCACCACCTCTGTTTCAGCGTCGATCCGGACGAGTACGAGGACATCATGGCGGCGTTAGAGGAGGCCGGCAAGGGATACAACGTGTTCGACCGCGGGATCTTCCACTCGATCTACACGCAGGACAACAACGGCCTCGTCATCGAGCTCTCCGCCGACAAGTACGAGATCCCGGACGACCGGAAGGGCGAAGTGCTCGCGACCGCCCAGCGCCTCCGCGAGGAGGACGGCGCCGACTTCGCGAAGGACCGACACATGAAGGCGGCCTTAGAGGAGCTCGGCCTCCCGGTGATAAAGCACGACCTGCCCGACGCGGACGCGGGCGTCGGCGTATGAGCGGCCGGACGCCTCACGCGGGGGACGACCCCCACGCCGACGAGGAGCTGGTGACGGCCGGGACCCCCGTCGCGGACGCCGAGGCCGCCGTCGTCCTCGTGCACGGCCGCGGCGCGACCGCGCGGAGCATCGTCGGCTTCGGCAAGGAGGTCGCGGGCGCCGGCGACGTTGCGCTCTCGTCGGCGGCTTCGCCGCCGGCTGTCAGAGAGACCTCCGGTCTCTCACTACTCGCCCCGCAGGCGGCCGCGAACACCTGGTACCCGAACTCCTTCCTCGCGCCCGTCGCGGACAACGAGCCCGGACGGAGCTCCGGGCTCCGCGCCGTTGCCCGCGCGGTCGAGACGGCGACGGACGCCGGGATCCCGACCGAGCGGGTCCTCGTCGCCGGATTCTCGCAGGGCGCCTGCCTCGCGAGCGAGTTCGTCGCGCGGAACCCGGCTCGATACGGCGGGCTCGCGGTCCTGAGCGGCGGCCTGATCGGCGAGTCGATCGACGTCGACGACTACCGCTCGCACGCGGCGGCCGAGATCGAGGGCGACGTCGCCGCGGCGCTCGGGGGAACCCCGGCGTTCCTCGGCTGCAGTGACGTCGACCCGCACATCCCGGAGGAGCGCGTCCACGAGACGACCGCGGTGTTAGAGGCGCTCGGCGCCGACGTCGACGAGCGGATCTACGAGGGGATGGGCCACGGGATCAGCGAGGCTGAGACGGAGGCCGTCGCCGCGCTGGTCGCGTCGCTGTCGTGAGATCGAGAGCGCTGTCCGGCCGCGTCGCCGGGGAAAGCCCGGGTCGCGGCCCGGTCTCGCCGCCGGCTCACGCCAGCCAGTCGTCCGGCTTGGTGTCGTAGTCGACCTCGTCGGCCGCGATCCGCTCGCGGATCTCCGGGTCGAGGTCGTGTTCGGTCACCTCGCCGCCGTCGTACTGGAACCGCACGCCGACCTCCTCGCCCTCCGGCTCGGTCCCCCGGCGCTTCGCCCGCCGGATCGCCTCGTCGGAGTACTCGACGCGGATCGTCGCGAGGTTCACGGGGCGCCCCCACAGCTCGAAGACCCGTTTTAGCGTCTCCTTCGCGGATTCCTCGTCGATCGTGACCCCGTTGAACCGGTGACCCAAGAGGAGCTCGCCCCGGTTCCGGAAGTTGCCGTCGAGCACGACGACCGTCGGCTTCCCGAAGTTCGTGAACTGGAGGAGGAGCTTCCGGCGGACGTCGTCGGCGTCGACGCTCGCGACGCGGTGCTCTTCGGCCGCCCGGCTGTACTCGTAGGTGAAGTAGTTCCCCTCGCGGACGAACTCGTCAGTGAGGAACGCGTCGATGAACGTCACGTCGTTGTGGCTTTCGCGCACCTCCAACATCCGGTCCCAACCGGCGGTCCGGTCGACGTCGGCGAGCGCCTCGTCGACCGTCGCGTACCGGTCGACGTCGAACATGTACCGGGCACGCTCCGTCAGCGTCTCCCGCGAGATGTCGCGCAGCGCGCCGCGGTGTTCCGGTCGCGAGAGGACGTAGTGGCGCTCCGCCAGCCCTTCGCGGGTGAGGAGCTTCCACGGGTAGCGCTCGATGTCCGGGCCGGCGTCGGGGTCGAACCCCCCGTCGTCGGTCCGGGCCGAGAGCGCCCGGTCGACCGCTTCGGCGTCGACCCGCGGGTCGCCGTCGGCGGCGAGTTCGGCGAGCTCGTCGAGCGTCGCGGGTCCGGCGCCGGCGATCGCGGGATGGGGTTCGAGCGCCTCGGCGACCTCGTCGAGGTCGATCCGGGCGTGGAAGTTCTCGGCCGTCACCCCCTCGACGCGGAGCAGGCGGTCGATCACGTCGCGGCGGGCGGCCCGCAGCTCTACGTGCGTCCACAACTCGAAGCCGAGCTTGTAGGGGTTGAGCCCGGGCGAGCCGAGCACCCGCGCCATGTGGTCGGCGTAGGTGAGGAACTCGTCGGGGCCGGCGAACCCCTCGCCGCCCATCATGACGGACTCCCAGTAGGTCGCCCACCCCTCGTTCATCACTTTCGTCGTCTTCTGGCCCGCGAAGTAGTACGCCTCCTCGCGGATCGCGTCGATGACGGTCGTCTCCCACGGCTCGCGGTCGACCGCCTTCCCGCTCTCGGGGTCGTACCGCTTCCCGTGGTCGCGCAGGAACGCGAGCACGTCCGGGCGCGGCTCCTCCGGCTCGACGCCCTCGCCGTGCGCGTCGAGCCACTCGTCGTCGAACACGTCCCGGCGCACCTCCTCGGAGAGGTCGAGCTCGGCGATCCGCTCTTCGACCGCCGCGAGCGGGTCCTCGTCGGGGTCGTTCACGTCCTCGGCGACCCCCGGATCCTCGACCGACCGGGCGGCGTCGACAGGGCTGTGCTGGTCGATCGTGTCCTCGAGCGCGCTCACGGCGTCGACGAGGCGCTCGACCTCGTCGCGGTCGACGTCGGGCCGGTCGGCGATCGCGGCGATCCGGTCCGCGTTGCGCTCCAGCCGCGCCGCGGCGTTCGGCCCGCCCTCGCCGCGGTCGGCGTACAGTCCGAACCAGCCGTTGTTCGCGAAGAAGTCGGCGTGGGCCTCGACGTGCGTGATGACGGCCTTCTGGTCGGCGATCGAGTTCGACTCCTGGAGGAACGCGTGGCTCGGGTCGTCGTTGTTGACGATCTCGAACGCCTTCCCGAGCCCGTGGCGGTCCTTCTTGCGCTGTCGCTCGTAGTTCATCCCCCAGCGCCAGTGCGGGTAGCGCCGCTGGAAGCCGCCGTAGGCGATCAGTTCGTTCATCTCGTCGTGGCCGACCACCCAGTACCGGACCGGGTACGGCTCCAGACCGAGCCGCTCCGCGAGCTCGCGGGCCTCCGCGGCGGGCTCGTCGAGGGACGCCGCCTCCCGTTTCGCCTCGACGCGCTCGTCTCTCATCGGCGCTCACCCCCTCGGCCGGCGGTCGCGCCCCGGTCGCCCGTCGCGTCGTCTGACGACTCGGTGCTGAGGATTTCGTAGATGGCGTCGGTGACGTCGGCCGGTTCCGACACGCGCGCGACCGCGACGTTGTCGGCGTCGCCGAGGGCGTTCTCCACCTCGTCGGCGTGGCGCGCGTTCGGCGCGGCGCCGCCGGGCTGGGTCTCCACGTACGCGTGGAGGTTGGCGTCGATCGACTCCATCAGCGGGATCACCGAGTCGGTCGTGTCGCTGCCGGAGTTCTCCGAGTCGCCGGCGGCGAAGACGTAGCGGTTCCACTCGCTGTACGGGTACTCCTCCAATATCTCCGCGACCAGCTCGTAGGCGCTGGAGATCCGGGTGCCGCCGCCGGACTGGATCCCGAAGAACTCCTCGCGGTCGACCTCCCACGCCTCCGCGTCGTGGACCACGTACCGGAACTCCGCGGCGTCGTACTTCCCCGTCAGGTACCAGTCCATCGGGGTGAACACGCGCTCGACCAGCTCGCGTTTCGTCTCGCGCATCGAGCCCGAGGCGTCCCGCACGTTGACGACGACGACGTTGCGCTCGCGCTTCTCGATCACCTCCGGATGGCGGAACCGCTCGTCCTCCCGCCGGAAGGGGATGCTGTCGAGCCCCTCTCGTCGGATCCGGTGGCTCACCGGCTCGCGGTCGACCTCCTCGTCGAGCGCGTCGAAGCTCTCCCACCGGTCGAGCGCCGCCACGGGCGTCCCGTGCTCCTCGGCGAGGGTCGCGGCGGCGTCGGCGATCCACGCCCGCGAGACGGGGACCCCTCGGTCGCGCGCCCACGCGAAGGCGTCGTCGACGTCGGCGCCGGCGACGAACAGCCCTTCGCGGACGTACTCCTCGTCGAAGTCGGTCGCGAGGTGGCGCTTCAGCCCGCGCTTGAAGAACTCGTCGACGTCGAGGGTGCCGCGCGGCCCGGCGCGCGCGGTGTCGGTGAAGTCACCCTCAACCTCCTCGACGACGCGTTTCCCCTTCGGCTCGAGGTCGAGCCCGAGCTCCTCGTCGAGCTCGCGCGCGAACTCCTCGGGATCCATCTCGTAGTACTCGTGCTCGCCGCCCTCCTCGCCGGGGTCGCCCTCCTCGTCGCCGTCGTCCGGGTCGGGGTCGACCGGCCGGCCGGGCTGCGGCTGGCCGTCTCCGCCCTGCCCGACGCCGCCGGCCTCCCGCTTGTCGTACTCGAACTCGGGGAGGTCGACGATCTTCACCGGGATCTTGACCCGGTCGGGTCCGGACCGCCCGAGATTGCCGTGGCTGATGAACTCCGCGAGGTCCTCGCGGCGCTGCTCGCCGACCTCGCGGAAGCGCTCGCGGTCGTCGCTCAGTCCCACGAGACGTCACCCCCGTTCCCGTCGCCGCGCCCGCCGCGCGGCGGATCGGCGCGGTCCCCCTCGTCGTCGAGGTCCGCCCACTCGTCGCGGGCGTCGCGCATCACGGCGCGGCTGGTCAGCTCGGCCGACGCGGGGCTGTACCCGCGGTCGACGAGCCGGTCGATCGTCGCCGCCTTCACGCGCGCCGTCTCGGTGTCGGCCGGCGGGTCGGCCCACTCTGCCGGGTCGAGCTCCGGGAACCGACGCTTCACGTC
>NZ_MWTH01000012.1:8363-84462 GCF_059752395.1 Halorubrum sp. B53
GGCGAGGTCGTTCGCGTCGAGCACCTCGCGCAGCTCCGGGATCTCCCCGAGGTCGACGTCGTCAACGCTGAACTCGTCGCCGCGGTTCCGCCACGCGTACCGGGTGAGCGCCCGGATCACGCGCTCGCGGCGGAACTCGGCCACCTGCCGCGTCGGGTCGGTCCCGTAGTAGTCGTCCTCGTCGAACCGACCGAGCGTCTCCGTCTCGAACACCTTCATCGCGAGCGCGTCGGGCTCCTCCGGACCGCGCTCCGTCTCCACCGGCTCGTCGGCGTCCCACGCGTACACGTGCTCGACGTACTCGGCCACCGTCTCCTCCGCGACGGTCGCCTCCGCGAGCGCGGCGTCGATCACGTCGGCGCGCTGGCGCTCGCGGACGCGCTCGGCGACCGGGGCCTTCCGGCTCTCGAACTCCGCGACCTCCGACCGGGAGAACAGCGGCGCCTCGGAGAGCCGCTCGGCCATCGCGTCGAGCACGTCCGTCGGTGTGATCACCCGCTCGACCGGGAGCTCCGGGTGACTCCGGTCGGCGTCGGCCCCCAGCAGGTCGGCGACGACGTCGCGGGTGTACGTCACCGGGATCCCGTTGCGGCCGTCGCCGTCGCCGAAGTCGACGTCGTCGATCGCGATCCGATCGTCGTCTCCCGCGCCGGTCTCGCGCCTGATCTCGCCGGTCTCGTACAGCTCCGCCTTCTCGATGAGTCCGAAATCGGCCGGGAGGTCCTCCGTGTCGAGCCGCGTGACGACCGCGTACAGCGCCGCCGCGCCCACGGCGTGGGGCGCGAGCTCGCGCTCGGTGACCGTCCCGTCGTCGTCGCGGACGTCGATCGTCAGGGCCGCGGCGCCGGGCTCGTCGTCCGGATCGCGCTCGGGGTCGCCGGGGCCGTTCCGCTCGCTCTCGTCGTCCGTCCCGTCGTCGACCCCGTCGACGGTCGGCACGCCGCGGGCGCCGGCGACCTCGCGGCGCAGCAGCTCCGCCTCCAGCCGACGGTTCGTCAGGTAGCGGAACTCGTGGCGGGTGAGCCGCCGCTTCAGCGCCTTCAGGGGGTCGGCCCCCTCGCGCTCGGCGTGGCGGTCGAGCTCGGCGTCGAGGTCCGGGTTCGAGATGACGATCAGCTGGGTGTCCAGATCCATCCCGATCCCCTTGTCGAGCTTCACGCGGCGCTCGTCGGGGACGTTGAGCAGCCGGCGGAGCAGGTCGGCGTGCTGGCTGGCGTCCTCGACGACGGTGGCGACGCCGTTCCCCTGCGAGAGCACGCCGTCGTAGCTGAACGCCTGCGGGTTCTTGCGCCCGCGCGAGTCGAGCTCGCGGAGCATGCCGCCCATCCACGAGCCGACGAGCCGCTCTTTCGGCGTGCCGTCGTCCTCGGCGTGGAGCACGCCGATCCCCTCGCCGACGTCGACGACGTAGCTCGTCACGCGGAGGTGGTCGCGGTCGGTGATCGCCGAGAACAGGTCCCGGCGCCCCTCGTCGCGGTACGCCGACTCCAGGTGGTCGTACGCCTCGCGGCTGAACGGGTCGAGGTCGACGTCGGCGGCGATCGGGTAGGCGTCGTCGTCGACGGCGTCGGCGATCGACTCCCGAACGTCCTCGGGGAACACCGAGAGGGGATGCGCCTGCACCGGGCTGCGGTACCACGCGGAGGCGTCGCCGCCGTCGCCGTACGAGAGCGACGCGGCGCCCGCCCCGCCCCCACCGATCCCGCTCCCGGCGCCGGTGACGTTCCACTCGACGGTGTAGCGGCGCCCGGCCTCGGTCTTCGAGAACTCGCGGAGCCCGTTCACCAGACAGCGCTTGAACTCCGACTTTCCGGTCGCGGTGGGGCCGTCGATCCAGACGATGCTCTCGTCGTTCCCGCGGCCGGCCGCGGCGGCCCGGAGGTCGTCGACGAACGCGTTGAGCGCGGCGGTGTTGCCGAGGACGGCGTGTTCGCCGTCGTTGAACGGGTCGTCGAAGAAGCGGTACCGCTCCCGACGCTCCCCGCGCTCGCGGACCTCGCGGGTGCCCTCGGACTCGATCGCCGCGAGCACGTAGCGCGCGCCGGAGGCGGCGGCGACCGGGTTCTCCAACACGCGGTCGACGTACTCGTCGAGGCTCATCGGCGGGTCGTACGCGCCCCGCAGGGTCTCGTCGGCCGCCCGGACGAACCCCTCGCCGTCGGACCGGTCGGACTCGCTCATCTCAGCCCCCGCCGTCCTCGATCTCCGAGCGGGCGACGGCGGCGCCCGCGTACTCTAACACCTCCGCCGCGCCGTCCTCGGAGTAGCCCCGGTCGACTAAGGCGTCGACCCAGGCGCTGCGCTCCTCGTCGTCGAGGTCGGTCGCGGAGACCAGCGCGGAGAAGTTGATGTTGTGCTTCTTGTCCTCCCACAGCTTGCGCTCTAACGCGCGCCGGAGGCGGTCGTTCTCCTGCGGGTCGAAGCCGCGGCCCTCGCGGGCGCGCCGCGACACCCAGTTCGACACCTCCTGGCGGAAGTCGTCCTTCCGGTCCGAGGGGACGTCGAGCTGCTCTTCGACCGCGCGCATGAACGTCTCGTCGGGCTCCGTCTCGCGGCCGGTGAGCTCGTCGTCGACGGTGTCGTCGTCGATGTACGCCATCACGTGGTCCATGTACTTCTCGCCCTGGCGACGGAGCTCGTCGACGTCGTACGCCAGCGCGTGTCGGACGTCCTCGATGGCGCGCTCGCGGTACTCCTCGCGGACGGTTTCGAGGAGACGCTCGTACCGATCGAGGTCGTCGGCCGCGATGGAGCCGTGGCCGCCGAGGTTCGCCTCGAAGTGGTCGAAGACGGACAGCGGCGACAGGTATCCGCGCTCGCGGTGGGTGGCGTCCATGATCGCCTCGGCGATCTCGTCGCCGATGAACCGGGCGGAGACGCCGTCCATCCCCTCGCTCACGTCGGCCTCCTCGGCGGCGTCCTCCCGGAGCTTCCGGCGGTCGATCTCCTCGTCCTCTAACTCGCCGTTGTACACCTTCGCCTTGTCGAGGAGGCTCACCGTCTCGTCGGTGGGCTCCTCTAACCGCGTGAGCACGCCGAAGAGGCCGGCCATCTCCAGCGCGTGCGGCTCGACGTGGACGTTCGGCACGTCGGCGTTGGCGAGCATCTTCTCGTAGATCTTCGCCTCGCTGTCGTACTCCAGCACGTACGGGTAGTCGATCCGCTTGGTGCGGTCGTTGAACGCCTCCATCTTCTCGTCGCCGGTCTTCTCGCGGTACTCCGGCATGTTCGTCCGGCCGACGATCACCTGGTCGATGTCGATCCGGGGGTTGTTCTTCGGCTTGATCGTCGACTCCTGGGAGGCGTGGAGGAAGTCGTAGAGGAACTCGCGCTGCAGTTTGAGCAGCTCCTCGCCGGAGAAGAGCCCGCGGTTCGCGTTACAGAACGCGCCGGCGTAGTCGAACGCGCGCGGGTCGGACTCGCCGTAGACGGCGAGCTTCGCGTAGTTGACGTCGCCGGTGAGCTCCGTCTCGTCTTGGTTCTTCTTGTCTTTCGGCTCGAACGTCTCGATGCACTCCCGGCGGTTCTCGTCGGCCACGAGCCGGACGACCTCGACGTGCTCGTCGAGCACGCGCTGTAAGTCGTCGTCGTAGTGCGCGAGCAGCTCGTTTAAATAGAACTCGGAGGCCGGGTCCGGGTGCTGGTCGTTTCGGAGGGTGTAGGGGGCGTCAAGTCGCTCGTTGATCTCGTCGATCACCGCCTCGCGCTGCGGGCGCGGGAGGAGCACGAGCGGGTCCTGATTCATCGGCGAGCGCACCGCGTCGTCGCCCGGGTCCTGGTCGTCGATCACCGAGCAGAGGTTGATCCACCGGAAGGTGTACATCCGGCCGGCCTCCTCGCGGGTGTACGCCTCGAAGTACCGGCGCGTGAGCCAGTCGAAGTGCGACTTGCCGGAGCCGACGGGGCCCAAGAGGAGCTTGATACGCTTCTCGGGGCCGAGCCCGCGGGCGCCGGACTTCACCTTGTTGACGAACTCGTGGATCGCCTCGTGGACCTCGCGGCCGTAGAAGACGTTCTCGCCGTCGTGGAGGGGGTCGTCCGCGGCGAGCGCGTACTCGACGACCCCGCGCTCCTCGTCGTACCGCGTGCCGTAGTGGTCGAACATGTCGGCGACGCGCTGGTGGGCGTTCCGCGCGATGCGCGGCTCCTCGTACACCGCGTCGAGGTACCAGTCGAACGAGCGGGGCTCCCGGAGGTCGTCCGGGACGTTCGTCCGGTACTCCTCGCTGAGCCGTTCGAGCGTGTGTCGTTCTGTCATCGTATCACGTCTCTCGGACGGGCGAGGGTCCTCGACGGCCGGACCGCGTTCGACGGCGGCGCGGCTCTCCGTGCCGGTACGACGGCTCATCGAGCCGCGAACGCCGCTGTCGTCGAGGGGGACCCGCCGCGGGTCGCCGTTTCGCCCGTAACCGAGGCTATATGTATGGGAGGGATTCTCACTGATAAGTGTGTCGGCAGTTCACACGTGACACGTGACCGCGGATCTCCCTGCTCTCTGCGGGTTTCGTCGGTTCGAACGGCCGGTATCGGAGTGTAGCGGGAATAAAACGAGGGTGTGAGCGATCGGCCGTCGAATCGGAGCCGTTGACGGCGGGGACCGGAAACGTCGCCCTTAGGGTGGGAGCTTCTGCCGCGCGCCCCCTTGCTCCTAGCGTGACGTTCGGTATCTGCGTTCGCGAGCGGTGCACCGACGGCGACGGCTAATCATCCGATATTCGACAAAAACCTTTAGACCAACCACCCTGTATCGTCTCCTGCGCTGCCTAGTCGCGTGACCCCTCAGGTCACGTACCTTCGATCGCTTAGCACCCGCTTTCACAGGTGCGTGACGAGAATCAGTACGAGGAGGATCACTCCTCTACCGACCTCGAACTTGATTTCGAGGCTAATAGTTGCCTCAGGCTCCGTTCACGCTGCCTAGCCGCGCACGGAACCTAAACGAATGACAGCCGATTCTCATTCATAAGTGTGTCGCCAGTTCACACGGGTCATTTTGCGACCGACCCGTCGACGGCGGGAACCGGAAACGTCGCCCCCGGCACGGGGGCTTTTGCCGGTCGCCCTCCCACGACCGGTGTGACGTTCAGCATCTGCGTTCGCGAGCGGTACACCGACGACGACGGCGACGACCAAGTCCGCTACGGCGTGGCGGTGACCACCCGGCTGCCGGGGGTGGGCACGCTGTGTCCGTTCGCGTCGGCGGACGGCGCGGTAGCGACCCAGTCGCTCGTCAACGTCGAACTCGGGCGGAAGGGGATCGAGTACCTCGGGGACGGGCTCGCGGTCGACGACGCGCTGGAGGCGCTTTTAAATGCCGACGAGGGGAAGCCGCAGCGCCAGCTCCACGGCGTTGACGCCGACGAGACCTTCGCGTTCTCGGGCGACGAGTGCAACGACTGGTACGGCCACGTCGTCGGCGAGAACTACACCGTCGCCGGCAACCTCCTGACGGGCGAGGACGTGATAGACGACACCGCGGCCGCCTACGAGTCCGCCGCCCACGGTGACGCCCCGCTCGCGGAGCGGCTGATCGACGCGCTCGCGGCCGGCCACGCCGCCGGCGGCGACAAGCGCGAGGATCTGGAGGTCCAGTCCGCGGCGCTTCTCGTCCGGAACACGGAGGAAGAGGTCGACGACCCGTACTACAACGACCTCCGCGTCGACGCGAGCGAGACGCCGGTGGCCGACCTCCGCGAGACGTACGAGACGGCGAAGCGCGGCTACGAGACGGTGTTAGAGAAGTACGCCGACGAGATGGACGAGGGCGCCGACGCTGAGACCGACGACGAGTAGATCTCGACGTTACAGCGACAGCCGCGTCAGGATCGGCAGGTGATCGGACGGGTACCGGCCGCGGTCGTCGCGGTCGGTCAGCGTGGCGAACGCCTCGACGTCGAACTCGGACGAGACGAGCGCGTGGTCGATCCGCCGGCCGTCGATCAGCCGCGAGAAGTCGGTGAGGCTGGTGCGCGGGCCGTGTCTGAGGTCGGCGGCCGCGGCCGCGTCGCGGAGCCGGAGCGGGTCGTCGTCCGCGTTCCTCGGGCTCCCGGAGTCCCCCTCCGGATCGTCGCCGAGGAGGATCCGATGCGGGTCCGAGCCCGGCGTGCAGTTCAGATCGCCGACGAGCGCGACCGGGGCCGACCCGGCGGAGTCGCTCGCGCCCGCGCTCGCCAGTTCGGGGAGTCGCTCGCGGAGCAACCGCGCGGCTCCCCGCCGGGCGTCCGCGCTGACGTGGTCGAAGTGCGTGTTGACGACGAGCAGTTCCGCGGGCGCGTCCGCGCCGCCGTCGACGGCCCGGACTCGCGCCCACGTCGCGATCCGCGGGTGGGCGGCGTCCCAGCCGACCGACTGTCGGTCGGGCGTCTCTGAGAGCCAGAACGTGTCGTCGTCGACGACCTCCCAGCGGTCGGCGCGGACCGCGATCGGGCACCCCTCCCCTTTGCCGTCCCTCCCTCGCCCCCGCCCGACGAACTCGTACGCCGGGAGCCGCTCGCGGAGGTCCCGGCGCTGCTCGGGGAGCGGCTCCTGGAACGCGGCGACGTCCGGGCGGTGGAAGCGGACGAGCCTCCCCACCGCGTCCCGGCGGTCGTGCCAGGCGTCGTGGTGGTCGCCCCGGTTGGCGTAGCGGACGTTGTAGCTCAGCACCCGAAGCGCGGTCATTACGGTGTGCGTCGCGGGCGAGCCGATTAAATGACGCGGAGCGATCGCGAGTTCGACTAGTACGATATCAGCGGGTATCGTGGCGGCGTTCCAGTCGGTCGTTTATAAGTAATTGCCTATGGCTCCGCGGTGAACACTTCCAAAGCCCCAGCCGGGAGGACCGCGCACGCTCGCTTCGCTCACTCCCTGCGGTGTCGCCGGCGGCTCCGCCGCCGGCTGCCCGTGGCGCTACGCGCCACGCTGCTTACGTCGTCATCAGAACGCTTCGCGTTCTGATTGGCTCACGAGAGCTTTGCTCTCGTGAACGCCTGCGCGGTCCTCCCGGCTGCCCCTTTGAGTCCCATCCCGACCACAACCGCACCGCACCTCTCACCTCCCCAGCCTCGTCACCGGCGCTACGCGCCGGTTGCAAGCGAGAGCTCCGCTCTCGCCCTGTCGGTGGTCCTCCGCGTTGCTTCGGACCACCGACTCCCTCGCACGCGCTCCTCACGGCCGTTTAAAAACGGCCGCTCGGAGGCGCGCGCCACTGCACCGTTTGTTTATAAACAAACTCCCGCTCGCGCCCGCTTACGCCGAGAACTCGTACAGCTCGTCGCCGACGTGGTGGATGGAGTTGACGACCTTCCCGCTGTCCCCGACCATCTCGTCGCCGTCGACCAGCGCGCGGCCGACCGCGAGGACCTTCTCGTGGGTCTCCTCGGCGACCACGACGAGGTCGCCCTCGCGGATCTCCGGGTCGGCCTCGACGATGCCGGGCCGCATCACGTCGGCGCCGTCGGAGACGAACGAGATCGCGCCCGCGTCGACCGTGACGATCCCGGTCTCCGGCTCGTAGTCGTTCGCGCCGCGGACGGTGAGGAACGGCTCGTCGTCGTCGACGTAGAAGACGGCCGGCTCGCCGTCGACCAGGACGAGCTCGTAGTTCGCGTCCACGAACTCGACGAACTCGAACGTGTCGCCGTCGATGTCGACGCCGAGGTGGTCGGCGACCGCCTCGCGGATCGCCGCGATGTCGTCGCTCCGGAGGTGGTGTCGCGATTTCACTTCCATGGGCGTCACTCGACCGCTCGGCCGATAAATGGTCCGTTCCGCGGCGTGGCGCGCCCTCCACTCCCCCGACACGGGGGCTCTCACGCGGTTGGACCGATCAAAACGGCCTTAAGCCACCTCTTCATATCGGTTCGTATGCTCAACCCGCTCATTGCGAACGTCGCGAACATGCCCGCGATCGTTCTCGGGGTGATCGTGACGCTGCTCGTCGTCTTCGTCAGTAGCCTGAAGGGGACGGGGTGGGAGCCCACGACCGATATCTCGGACGAAGTGCTCGAACGCCGCGCGTCGGCGGTGCCCGAGACCGACTTCCCCGAACCCGGGAACCGCGCCATCGGCGGCGGCGGTGGCGGCGGCGCGATCCCCGCCGGCGGCGGCGAGGGAGGGGAAGGCGAGCTCGAGGACGGCAGCGCGGCCAGCTCGGGTCCGGGCGACATCCCCGAGGACGAGGTCGAGTACTTCGAGGTCGAGTTCGTCAAGCAGGGCGAGACGGTCGAGCTCTCGAACGACCAGCCCATCCTCGAACAGGGCGAGGACGAGGGGTGGGACCTCCCGTACGCCTGCCGCCAGGGCCAGTGCGTCTCCTGTGCCGGCCGCATCGCGGACGGCCCCTCGGAGGACTTCGTCGAGCACGACAACCAGCAGATGCTCGAGGAGGCCGAGATCGACGACGGCTACACCCTGACCTGCGTCGCGTACCCCCGCGACTCGTTCAGCATCGAGACGGGCGAGGCGCCGTAGTCCGGCCGGCCGACCCGCGATCGCCGTTCCGACCTTTTCCTTATCTCTCCTCGCCCGCTCCGCCTCTCCCTCTCACACCCCCCCTCACTCTCGCTTCGCTCCTCTCCTCCCCCTCGCTTCGCTCCGCCGCTCCCGCCCGCTCGCGACACCCTTTTTCGCGTCTCGGCCGAACGAACGGTATGTCTTTCACCACGGTCCTCGGCGGCGGCGCCGTCGCGCTCCTCGCCGCCCTCGCGGCGGCGTTCGTCTACCGGGACGCCGCGCGCGTCGGGGTCGACCTCGGCTCCCCGCCGCTGTGGGCTGCCCTCGTCGTCGCCACGTCCGGCGCCGGTCTGATCACCGCCCTGCTCGTTCCCGACGCGCCGCTCCCGGGCGTGCTCGTGTTGGTCGCGCTCGGGCCGCTCCTCTACCTCCTCGAACGCGACGACTCCATGCACGGCGACGACCCCGCCGACCCGACTCGCCTCCCGAGCGAGTCGGAGCGGGCGGACGACTCCGAGGAGTAACCGTCGGGCAACCGAACGTCGTTTCGTCACCTCGGTCCCGCGGGATCGACGGTGACACAGTTCGTTTCGTTTCTTCAGGCTGCTCGGAAACCGCAAGCTTCCATAGGCTCGGGTGCCAACGGTTGGTAATGAGCGACGAGAGCCTCGCGGACCGAGTCGAGGAGTGGATGGTCGGACAGATGCCGATCATCCAGATGCACGGCGGCACGAGCGTCGTGCGCGAGGCGGACCCCGAGACCGGCGAGGTCGTCGTCGAGCTCGGCGGCACCTGTTCCGGCTGCGGCATCTCGAACATCACGGCCGACAACATCCGCCGCGACCTGATCATGGACTTCGAGGAGGTGGACAACGTTACCGTCCGGACCGCCTCCTCCGGCGACCAGGGCGCCTCCACCGTCGAGGGCGGCCGCGGCGGCGAGCTGAAACACGAGACCGAGTCCGCGAACCACTTCTGAAGCCGTCGGTTCGATCAGGGCGTCGTTCCCGTCCGACTCCCCCGTTTCTGCTCTCGTTCCGACGCGCCGTCTCGTTTATAACGCGTTCTCCAGCGCGGCGGCGACGCTCCGCGCCTTCTCCGCCAGCGGCTCCGGTACCTCGCCGGCCGCCTCCGCCTCCCGCAGCTCGTCGTCGTCGAGGCGCTCGACCCGACCGTCCGGGCGCTTCACGACGTCGACGTGGAGGTCCACGTAGCGGGCGGCGTCCGGGAACACCTCGACCGGGGTGCAGACGTTGACGTAGGTGCCGCGCACCGTCCCGTCGCGGCCGCGGTAGGTGGTCGGGTACCACCACCGGCCCTCCTTCAGGCTCGTCTCGGCGACGTCGCCCGCCTCGCGCGCCACGCCGAGCCCGTCGTAGGTGCCGCCGCCGGTCATCTCGCGCTCGACGGTGACCGAGCCGTCGGCGTCGACCGCCGTGACCGTCCCCTCGCCGAGCGTGATCAGCCGGCCGTCGGGCTTCCCGTGTTCGAGCCGGAGCGCGTCGCCCTCGCTCGGCCCGAACGCGTCCGTCACGACCCCGAACGGGAACGTGGCGTCCGGGTCGGGGTCGCAGAGCGCCTCCGCGAGGTCGACGCCGGCGGAGGCGTCCGCCGACCCCGCTTTCACCCGGTGGTGGCCCGGCATCGTCGCCGTCGCCTCGCGGCGCCGGTCGTCGAGCGCGAACCGGCTCTCGCGGCCGAACCAGACCCAGACGCCGGCGTTCGGCGACGCGACGGGCTCGTCGCGGACGAGCGTCGGGTCGTCGAGGACGCCGATTCCGCCGGCCGCGTCGACCGCGTCGTCGAGCCCCTCGGCCGCCGCCACGGCGCGCTCCAGTCCGGCCTCCAGCGCCTCGGTCCCGGCGTCGACCGCGGGCGGTTTCCACACCGCCCGCCACCCGTCCGGCGGCTCTAACCCCAGCAGGTCGAGCATTCCCGAGAGCTCCCGGGCCGCCTCGTCGTTCCGGACGTCGACCCGCGTCCCCGATCCCGGCTCGAGCGCGACGAGCCCGCCACCGGCGCGCAGCGACCCGTCCAGCTCCGGGCGGCGGTCCGTCCACGGCGCCGCGGACTCGTCGACCCGCACCCGGACGGCGTCCCCCGTCTCCACGCGATCGTCGACGCTCTCGTACGGGAGGTACCCCTCGGCGGTGGCGTCGTCGGTGCCGTCGCTTCTCGCCCCACCGACCCGCAGTCGGACCACCGCCCCGCCGCCGAGCGTCTCGGTCACCTCGCCGTCGAGGACGGTCCCGGGCGGCGTCGGGTCGCTCCACGCCAGCGCGTCGAGGCCGACGCCGCGGAGGCGATCGCGGAGCGACGCCACCGCCTCGGGGTCGCCGTGGACCCCGATGCCCTGCCGGTCGGCCGTCGTCTCGACCCGCGCGTCCGGGGGCGTGTTCCCGAACTCCGCGTCGAAGCGCCGCCGGATCGGCGGCGACGCGTCGACGACCTCGTGGCCCGCGTCGAGCAGGAGCCGCGTCAGCGCCGTGGCGTAGATCCCCCGGACGCGGACGGCCGCGGTCACAGTTCCTCCGGGTCGCGCGCGAAGCGCACCCGGTCGTGGACCGTCTCGCCGAGCGAAAGCTCGACGAGGACGGGCCGCTCGGTCCCGTCGTCGCGTTCGGTCGACCGCAACACCCGCCCGCCCTCGACCGGGACGCCCCACCCGTCGAGCGAGAGGTACCCGCGGAGGTCGGTCCCGTGAGTGAACACGTCGACGTCGGCGGTCGGATGCTCCTCGATCTCGGCCGCGCTGTGGGCCAGTTCCATGTCGGAGTAGTACGGGCCGTCGGCGGCGAAGAACTCTCGCAGGCGGTCGGCGTCCTCGGCGACCAGCTCGGCGACGCGATCGGAGGCGGCCGCGACCGCGTCGTCGCCGAGCCCCGCCTCCCGGAGCGCTCGCTGGATCCGTCGGTCGAAGTGCATACCGCTTCCTTCGGGCGCCGTGGTTTCAACTCCATCGGCTCGACGCGGCGGGCGCGTCCCGTTCGCGGGCGTCCGCCGACCGCGTCCCGTCCGGCAACGGCTTAAGTCGCGCCGGTCCGAACCGAGCCGTATGCCATCACGGTCGGACCCGGTCAAGTCGCGCGCCGACGACGACCGCGACCTCTACGACGTCGCCACGTGGGAGGAGCGCACCTCCCTCGACGGGCTCTCCGTCGCGCTGTACTGGCTCATCACCCGATCGGCGAAGGCGCTGGTCGTGCTCGTCGCCTTCCTCGGGCTCCTCGCCATCCTCGGGTCGTTCGGCCTCGGCCTCGTCTTCGATCCCGCGGTCGCGATGCTCGTCGGTCTCTCGGCGATCCCGGCGTTCGGGCTCGCCGCGTACGTGTACGTCTCCGACGTCACGACCGCGGAGCCGCTCTCCCTGCTCGTGGCGACGTTCCTGCTGTCGATCCTCACGGCGACGTTCGCCGCGCTGCTCAACAGCTACGCGCAGCCCCTCTTCTCTCCGCTCGGGTTCCCCGGGCTCGTCCTCTTTTTCTTCGTGTTCGTCGGCCCGATCGAGGAGTCGGTGAAGCTGCTCGCGGTCCGGCTGTACGCGTACACGGACGACCGGTTCGACGCCGTCGTCGACGGCGCGGTGTACGGGGCGATCGCCGGCCTCGGCTTCGCGGTCATCGAGAACCTCGTGTACATCGCCCAGAACGTCGAGATGTCGGAGCTGACGCTCGGGATCGCCGTCCTCGGCGCGGGCGACGGGATCACGGCGCTGCGCGCGCTCGCGGGCCCGGGCCACGTCGTCTACTCGGCGTTCGCGGGCTACTACCTGGGCCTCGCGAAGTTCAACCCCGAGAACCGCGGCCCGATCGTCGTGAAGGGGCTCGTCATCGCGGCCGCGATCCACGGGCTGTACAACACCCTCGTCGGCCCGGTCACCTCGGTGGTCCCGGCGCTCACGCCCCTGCCGCGGCTCCCGACGCTGTTCCTCTTCGTCCTCCTGTTCCAGGGCGCGTTCGGCTACGTCCTCCTCCGGAAGATCTGGCGTTACCGGGACGCGTACGTGGAAACGCGTGACGCGGTCGACTCCGACGTCGAGCCGGAGCTCACGGAGTTCGAGGATTGACCCCGTGCGAGTTTAAAAATCGGTCACTCCGGCGGCGACTCCGCCCGCGACCGGTCGCCCGTGCCGCCGGTGAGCGCGCTCGCGAGCGCCCCCTTCACGACGACCTCGTCGCCCAAGTCGGTGAGCCTGACCTCCGGGACGTTGATGAACACCATGTCTGAGAGCTTCTCGCGGACGGGATCGATCACCCGCTCGGGGTTGTTGAGCGCGACCGCGCCGCCGACGCTTACCACGAGCGGGGCGTATGCGTGGATCACGTTGGCGACGCCCATGGCGTTCCAGTGGGCGACCTGGTCGATCACGTGGTCGGCGAAGACGTCCTCACCGGCCGCCTCGAACACGTCGACCGCGGAGAAGTCGGGGTCCTCGATCGGAAGCGCCGTCTCGACCGGGTCCTCCGCGTGGAGCTCCCGGGCGTACTTCGGGATGTTGTTGCCGGAGCAGTACCCCTCCCAGTGGCCGTCGTGGCCGCACCCGCAGGTCATGAAGCCGTGCGGGTCGACGGTCATGTGGCCGACCTCGCCGGCGTTGCCGTCCCACCCCGAGAGCACGTTGCCGTCGACGGCGACCCCCGCGCCGATCCCCGAGGAGATCGTGAGGTACACCATGTCGTCCGGGTTGCGCTCGGAGTGGAACCGCTCGCCGATGACGCCCGCGATGGTGTCGTTGTGGAGGTGGACCTCGTCGGTGTCGAGCAGCTGGGAGACGGGCCCGACGAGCGGGATCCGCTCGACGGTGTCCGGGAGGTTCGCCGGCCCCTGGACGACTCCGGCGGCGAGGTCGAGCGGACCGATCGAGCCGATCCCGGCCGCGACGACCTCCGTCGGGTCGATCTCGGCGTCGGCGCACGCGCCGCGGACGACGCCGAGCACGGCCTCGGTCACGGCGATTCCGTTCGGACCGCGGGGAGTCCCCCGCGTGTCGGAGCCGAGTATGGTCGCCGCGCCGTCGCCGACGACCGCCCGGACGTTCGTCGCCCCGAGGTCGACGCCCACGTAGTACATCGGGTAAAACCGCGAACCGGTATCACTTAAGCGGGACGCTTCCCGAGTCGATTCGCCGCGACCGGCGACGGGAGGGCGCGCCGATCGCTCAGGCGGCGGCGTCCCGCACGAAGGTCACCGGGCACGGCGACGAGAGGATGACCTCCTGCGCGACGCTGCCGAAGACGGCCTTGCCGGTCGGCGACCGGCGCCGGCCTCCGACCACCACGCGGTCGGCTTCGACGGCCGAGGCGACCCCGACGACCTCGTCGGCGTGGTCGCCAACCGCGCCGCGGATCGAGTAGTCGACGCCGGCCTCGTCGAGGGCCTTCGCGAGCGCCCGCGTCGTCGTGTGTCGCTCGGCGACCGCGTCCGGGGTCGATCCCTCGCTCGAATCGTCGACGCCGAGCTTCGAGCGGATGCCGTCGAACTCCTCGTCGGTGAACACGTGGGTCAACACGACCTCCGCGCCCGTGGGCCCGGCGACCGCGATCGCCTCCCGCGCGATCTGTTCGGTTTGCGTCTCGTCTTCGGTTCCGACCGCCAGTAACACCGTTTCTATGCTCATACCTCTACTTCGCGCCCTGTCGGCTTAAGAGTGTCGAAGTTTTAACTCAGTTCTGAATTAACTTTTGTGCGATCGATCCTGAGGGTTCTCGCTCGCGTTCGGGTCGGTCTCGGTCGGGTCGTTCGCGTTCGGGTCGGTCTCGGACGGCTCCCCCGGCGGATCGACGAACAGCGGGTCGCCGGCCGGTCGGCCGTAGTCGACGATCCAGTACCGACCGCGGTAGGCGCCGACGTTCTCCGGCTTGAGCTCGTCGAAGTGGAACCGGTCGCGGTGCGGCGCCAGGGCGGCCCGCACGCGCTCGAGCGCCTCCTCCCGCACGGGCTCGTCCGGGGGCACGTCCGCCCGGGGCATGGCGATCCAGTCCCCGCCGGACCCGTCGTCGAGAACCGGGAGGAACGGGTGCGACTCGACCGCCGACCAGATCCGTCGCTCCCGGCGGTTCTGCGGGCGACCGTCGCCCATCTCGGCCGAGGGACCGTACCGCGCCAGCTTCGCGACGAGAGGGTCGGCATCGGCCGATTCGGACTCGCCCTCGCGAGCTGACCCCGGGATCGCGACGGCGACGCGGCCCGTCCCGATCCCGACGATCTCGGCTCCCGAGTCCGCCCGGGGACCGTCCGCGCTCTCCGCCTCGCCGAGGCCGTCCAGATCCGCGATCAGCCCGTCGAGGACCTCGCGTTCGCCCGGCGCGAGCTCGCGGAAGTAAGTCATCGCCTCGCCGGCCGGCCACGACCACGTCCGGTCCGCGTACTCCCACTCCGTCTCCGCGACGGCGACGCGGTCGAGCGCGGTCCGGCGGGCGTCCCGGAGGCGACGGGCCGCGGCCGACAGCCGGTCGGCGACCGCGGTCGGGATCGGGTCCTGGCGCATTCGGTTCCCCTACCCGGCGGTCCGTCAATAGCCTATCGTCGGTGGGCGGTCGCACCGACTGCCGATCGTTTATGTATCGCGTCCGACTCTTTCGCCCATGTCACGGTGCGTGTACACCGCCGCCGCCGCCGCCATTCCCGGCGATCTCGACGACGACTGGCGTTGCCCGCGAAAGACCGTCGACGGCGGCAACCGCTGCGAGTTTCACGACCCCGAGGCGCTCTCCGAGGGTGAGGCCGCCGCCGAGGTCCTCGACTCCCTCTCCGCGACGCCGGAAGACGACCCGTTCGCGGTCGACCTCGACGAGCGGCGCTTCGCCCGCGAGCGCAAGCGGTTCGTCGGGGCCCGACTCCCGACACTCGACCTCTCGGACGAGCTGATCGAGCGCCGCGACACGCTCCCGCTCGACCTCCGCGGCGCTCGGATCAGAGCGTTCAGCTGTCGCGACGCGCGGATCGAGGCGGATCTCGACCTCGGCGGGTCGCGGATCGAGACCGTCGACGCGACGGAGTGCGTCGTCGACGGTGACTGCCTGCTCCGAGACACAGTTCTCGGCGCGCTGACGCTCGACGACGCGCGCGTCGGCGGACGGCTCGTGCTCACTGACGCGGTCGTGAAGGGCGACGTCGAAGCGACGGAGTGCGTCGTCGACGGACGGTTCGAATTTAAATACGGCGCGGTCGAGGGGCGACTCTACTGTCCGGGTCTCACGCTCCGGGGCGAGCGCCACCACGCGAACACCTCGGAGCTCACGCTCCGGCTCACCGAAGTGCGCTCGCACGTGGTCCTCGAACACCTTCGGAGCCGCGGCGCGCTCCTGTTGAACGACCTCTACGTCGGCGGCGACCTCCGACTCGACGCCGTCGACCTCGACGACTCGCTCTGGCTCGGCGGCGTCGACGACGAGTCGACGACGCTCGGTCCGGTGAACGTGGAGGGGAACCTCTCGGTCCGAAACGGGCGGATCGGCGGCGACGCGGACCTCGCGGAGCCGCGGGACGGTACCCTTCCCGGTCCGGTCGTCGGCGGCTGTCTCGACCTCTCTGGGACCGCGGTCGCGGGCGGACTGAACTGCACGCCGCGGCTCCGCGACAGGACGTCTCCCGTCGACGAGGAGTTCCCGGTCGTGCGACTGCGCGACGTGACCGTCGACGCCGGCTCGCTCTCGCAGCCGACCGCGAGCGATCCCGTCGTGTACGACCTCCGGAACGCCACCCTCGGCGACGTCCGACTCGGGACGAACGGCGGCTCCGTCGACCGCCTCCACCTCGTCGAGACGACGTTCGACGGGTTCGTCTTCGGCCGAAACCGCGACGCCTTCGAGGCGGCCGACTGGCGGATCCACGAGGTCTCGGAGGCGATCGACGGTTCCGGCTACCGCGCCCTCGCGACTGCCTCCTCGGCCGCGGACGCGATGGCGCTCGCGGACGATCTCCTCGCGGCGGTAGCGACGTTCGAGGGCTTCGAAGACGATCTCGACGCCGACGATCCCGTCGCCGCGGTCACGTCCCTCATCGGGGATCACACCGACTTCGCCGCGGTCGACCGAGGGTCCGAGTCACTCCGTGAATCCGCTCTGCCGGACCCGTTCGACTCGCGGGAGAGCGGTCGGGTGGGCCTCGTTCGCGGTCTCGCGGCGGCGAACTCGGACTCCGGGTCGACGACGGACTCCACCCCCGACGCCGTCGTCGCTCTCAGCGACCCCGCGGTCCGCGACGTCCTCCGGAGGGCCGCTCCCGACGCGTACCCCGCTGACGACCCCGGAAGCGCGGTCGTCCGAGGGGACCTACAGAGCGCGATCGCCGGCGCCATCGCCGACGTCGACGCGGAGGTCCCGGACGCCGAGACGCTGGTTACCACGTACGTGCTCGCGCGTAACGGCGCGAACCGCGTCGGGGACACCAACGCCGCCTCGCGGTTCTTCCGGAACGAGATGCTCCAGCGCCGCCGCGTCTATCAGGCGGCGGCCCGCGCCGGGAGCCCGCCTCGGGAGCGTCTCGGCGCCGGGTTCGACTACGTCTCAAACCTGCTGTTCGCCCTCAGCTCGGGCTACGGCGAGCGCCCCGGGAGGGTGCTCACGTTCTCCGGCGGCGTCGTGCTCGTCTTCGCGGGGGTGTTCGCCGTGTTGCTCCCTGACCCTCCGTACGGCGGCCTCGTCGGGTACGGACTCCTGAGCCTCGAGTCGTTCGTCGCGCTGATCCTCGGCGGCGGCACGGAGCAGTCCGACCTGGCGGTCCGGCTCGCCGCCACCCTCGAGGGGTTCGTCGGGGCGTTCCTCATCGCGCTGTTCGTCTTCGCGCTGACGCGGTCGCTCGAACGCTGACGGACCCCCTAATGACGAAAGGTCCTTGCCGCGCGCTCCCGACTCTCGGCCGTGAACACGCTGTTCGTCAGACACGGGACGACCGAGTGGAACGAGCTCGGCCGGATACAGGGGTGGGCGCCCGTCGGCCTCTCCGAGAGCGGGCGCGCGGAGGCCGACCGGGTCGCCGACGCGCTCGCGGAGCGCCACGCTATCGACGCGGTCGTCGCCTCCGACCTCGCGCGGACCGTCGAGACCGCCGAGCCGATCGCCGCGGCGGCCGGGGTCGAGCTCGAGACCGACCCGCGGCTCCGCGAGCGCGACTTTGGCGTCTTTCAGGGGCTCGCCTCGGGCGACTTCTTCGAGCGCTTCCCCGCGTTCGACCTGCTGGAGAACGGGCGGGACGCGGCCGAACGCGCGCCCGAGAGCGGCGAGAGCTGGCTCGCCGTCCGCGAGCGCGTCCTCGACGCAGCCGCCGACTTCCGCGCCCGCGACGAGACGGTCGTCGCCGTCACGCACGTGAACCCGATCCGGCTCGTCGCCGGCGAGCGCCGAGACCTCTCGGTCGTGCGGTCGCTCACGGAGCTGTCGGCCGACAACTGCTCGGTCACCGCGGTCGACGACCGGGGCGCGCTCGTCCGCGAGAACGACCCGTCGTATAAATAGCGGCGGGGGACGGGGTCCGGGTTGCGGGGAGACGGGACTCGGTTCGTGAGAGAGCGGATCCGCCTCAGTAGTCGGGCGCCTCGTCCTCGACCTCGCGCTTCAGCGAGTCGCGCCGGGACTTCGCGTCGCGGCCCGTCGCCTCCAGCAGGAACTCGTTTTTCGCGTCGACCGCGTCGGCGGCGGCGTCGGCGTTCCCCTCGGCGATGACGTCCTCGGCCGGTCGCTCCTCGAAGTGGACCGCGAGCTTGTCCTTCTTGCTGCCGTACTCCGCGGCGCCCGCCACGATCCGCTCGAAGACCGGGTTGTCGGGGTCCTCGACGACGTACAGCTCGTGGCCCTGCCACTCCTCCGTGCCGGAGACCTCGCCGAAGTACTCCTCGATGGAGCCCTTCAGGTCGGGCATGCGGTCGTCCAGATGCTCGCCGCGGCGCATCTTGTACTCCTTCATGCCGCGACCGTTCGACAGGGGGGCGTAAACCAGTTTCGTCACGGGGTCTTCAGGCCGTTCCGAGACCCCTCCGGCACCGATCAGATCGGGCGTTCGGTGACGTAGCCGCGCTTGCACTCGGGACAGATGTCGCCCGCCCGCATGGAGTTGCCGTCGGCCTCGCGGGTCATCCCGCACTCGGGACAGTGGTACTCCGTCGCCGCCTCCGAGGTCGACGTCTGGAGGTCGGGGCTCTCGGCGCGGGTGATCCCCGTCCCCGTGTCGGCCGGTTCCGCCTCCGTGTCCCGCGGCTCGACCGTTCCGTCGACCTCGTCGGCGTCCCGCTCCGGCGCCTCGACGTACTCGGCGTCCCCGTCTTCCGCGGCCCCGTCTTCCGCGGCCGGACCGGCCGATTCGGGAGTGAGGCCGCCGCCGAACTCGACGTCGCCCGCGCCGCCCTCGCCGACCTCCGCGCTGAACCCCTCGTCCTCCCCGCGCTGGTCGGGCCACGGCGTCGTCTCCGCCCCGGCGTCGTCCGCCTCGTCGACCTCCGGCCACGCCCCGCGCTCGCGGTCGGCCGCCGGCTCGTCCTCCTCGTCGAGGATCACGCCGTCGTCCGTCTCGGCGTCCCGCTCGTCGTCCGCCGGCGACTCCGCGGACTCGGCCTCGGGGTACTCCGCGTACTCCTCGCCGCCCCCGAGCGAGCCCGCCTCGTCGTCCGGTCCCGATTCGAGGAGCTCCGCGCCGTCGTCGTCGCCGTCGGCGGTCTCGTCGGCCGTCGCGTCCGCCGCGGCGCCGTCGCCCCCGGCGTCGACCGCGGGTCCGTCGCCCGCGCTCGCGGCCTCGACCCCGTCTTCGGACCGGCCGTCGCCCGGCGCGGTCGGGTCGTCGTCGATGATCACGGCGTCGTCGACGTCGCCGTCGGTGGTCGCGTCCACTGTCGAGTCGGTACGGGCCGGCTCGGCGTCTGCCGACGCGTCGACCGGCGAGCCGACGCCCGGTTCGCCCTCGCCTGCCGCGGCGCGGTCGCCGCCGACGTTCGGCCCAGTCGCGGTCGGGTCGGGGCCCGACGCCTCGGCGCCTTCGGCGCCCGCGGCGGCCTCGTCGGCCAGTTGCTCCATCGTCGTGACCTCGGTGTTCTCGCTCACGACCTGCGTCTCGCCACAGCGAGCGCAGGTCTTCACCTCGGTGACGGTCGTGACGACCTCGTCCCCGTCCTCCTCGCGCTCGCGTCGCAGTTCGGGCTCGCCGAAGTCGTGCCCGAGCAGACACCTGAGTCCCATTATGTCCGTCCTGCGGTGCCGAAGGTAAAAAACGCCCCGTCCGCCGTCAGACGCCCGGCGCACGTCCGTCTCCGCGCGCGTCCGTCTCAACGCGGGATCGACCCCGGGTCCGACTCCCGGGCGCCGCGGACACAGACTCTTTGTGGATCGCCGCTGTACCGTTCACCGACATGCCTACCGTATCCTATCAGGGCGAGGAGATCGAGTGCGAGAAGGGCGACGTGTTGCGCGACGTGTTGGCCGAGGCCGGCCTCTCCGTGTACAACGGCAAGATGAAACAGCTCAACTGCCGGGGCGCGGGGTCGTGCGGCTCCTGTGCGGTCCAGGTCGAGGGCGAGGTGAGCGAGCCGGGAAAAAAGGAGAAGGCCCGCCTCTGGTTCCCGCCGCACCACCCGAGCCACGACGTCCGCCTCGCGTGTCAGACGAAGGTCGAGGGCGACGTCGAGGTGACGAAGGGCCGGGGGCTCTTCGGCCAACACATCTGACTCGGCCGTCGCCGGCCGCTCTCGGCTCATAAATCGGGGGCGCCCAGCGTCACTGTTCGTCGCTCCACGTCGTCACTGCGTTCGCAATCGCTCTTCATCATCGACCGCCGCCGCTCGTCGTCACCGGCCGGACCGACCGGCGGCGGCGACGCTCGGTGTCGTAATACAAACCCGCGCCGGACGAACGTCCGGCGCGGGCAGAAGTCTCGTTGTCGCGTGTCAGAGTCGCGTTCGGCGTCAGCCGGACCGACCCACCTTATCGGATCGGCTTACTGCCGAACGACGTTGGACGCGCGCGGCCCCTTGGGCGAGGACTCGATATCGAACTCGAGCTCCTGGCCCTCTTCGAGGTCCGGCCCTTCGACGTCTTCCATGTGGAAGAACACGTCGTCGTCAGCGTCGTCAGTCTCAATAAATCCGTAGCCGCCAGTGTCGTTGAAGAAATCAACCTTTCCGGTCGCCATTGCATCCTAACGGACGCCCCGTCAGGTGATAAGGATTGCGAGTGTACAGTTACCACGGGTGTAGGCGAACGTTCGTATTTCTTTCTAGGCGGTTCCTGCGACGATCGCTGACCGTACACGCGGATTCGACGCGTCCCACCGACCGATCCGTCGGTTCCTCGGTCGGTCTCCGTCAGCGGAGCGACATTTATAAGCGCCCGCCGCGATCGCCTCGACGTGTTCCGGTCGCTCAGGGAGAACGGCCCGGCGCTGCTCGTCCCCGCCGCCTGGACCGTCGCCGCCGCGACGGTGATCGGCGTCGTCTCGACGCGCGCCCTGTTCGTCGCACACGTCGTCATGAGCGCCCTGCTCGTCGCGTTCGTCGTCGCCTCGTGGCGCGACATGGCGGACGGCGTGCTCCGGGCGTGGAAGTTCGTGATCGTAACGGGCACGCCCGTGACGCTCGCGGGCGTCGCCGGCTTCCTCCTTCGCGGCGGCGACGCCGGCCTCCCGGCCGACGCCCTCCTGGCGCTCTCGCTGTTCGGCTGGGCGCTCCTCCCAGCCGCCGGGTTCGCGTACACCGCGCGCCGGGTCGAGGCGGGCGCCCGGATCTACGCCGTCGGCGTCGCGTGCTGCGTCGCCGGCGCGGTCGCCGTCGCGGTCGCGCCGTCGGCGACGTGGACCGTGCTCGGGCTCGCGGTCGTCGGCGTCGGTCAGACCGCCGGCATCCTCGACGCCACGCTGCGGTACTGACTCGCGGTCGTCGGCGTCGACCTTGTCCCGTGCGATCACCCCACAATTCCTAAGGTTCCGGCCCGTAGGTCTCGCGTGATCGACCTCGGGACGGTCTACCTCGCCGTTACGGGGGCGCTGCTGCTCGTCGCGTTAGGGGCCGGACTCCACGTGCTTCGCGGGATCGTCCGGGAGGGGCTCGACCTCCGTCGACGCCGCCGGACCGGAGAGGTGGAGAAGTACACCGAGGAGTACGGGCCGGGACCGCCAGACGACTCGGACGACCCGACCGCGACGTGTCCCCGGTGCGGGGCGGCCAACGAGCCGGGTTTCGACTACTGTCGGCGCTGCGCGGCGCCGCTCGGTCCCGGAAGTTAGCTCGCCGCTTCCGTCTCTGCACCGCCCGTCTCGACGTCGCCGTCGCCCCCGGGCTCGGGGAGCGCGTGCCACCACGCCCACAGCACCAGCACGGCCTGAAACGGGAGCCGCGCCCACGCCGCCGCGCGGGCGACCCCCGCGAGTCGGTCGGGGACGAACTCGGCCGCCGCGTCGTCTGTCGCCATGTAGACGTTCGCCGGGAAGACGGCGACCAGCAGTGCCACGATGCCCCACGCCGACGCGCGTCGCGTCCGATCGAACTGCACACCGACCCCGAGGGCGATCTCCGCGACGCCGGACAGATAGACGAGCGTCCGCGGCCGCGGGAACTCGGGCGGGACTGCCTCGGCGAACGAATCCGGCGCGAGAAAGTGCGCCACGCCCGCGAGGACGTAGTTCGCACCCATCACGCGGCGGAGGAGCCGCTTTCGCCTGGCGAGCGGGCCGGCGTCATCGGCGTCGTCGGCGGCGATCGCCGTGTCGTCGCTCATCTGCGTCGGTAGCGTCGGCCGGGTAATGAGCGTTCTCCCGGATCCGAACGGCGGCGTGGAGGTGAGACTCGCCTCCGCTTGCCGTGGCCACGGGACCCGGGGCGGAACATTCATGTGGTGTGGTACCACATTTAAGCCGGTGAACGGAACGTGGCCTCCGAACAGCCGAGCCGCGTCTGGGACCGGCGGACGGTTCTCCGGCGTTCGCTCGCGATCGTCTCGACGGCGGTGATTTCCGGATGCCTCGACGGACCGGACACCGACGAGACGACGCCGAACGGCGATCGAGACACTAACGAGAACGATTCGACCGACGGCCAGACCACCGACGGGACCACCTCGGACGGCGACCGGGATACCGACGACCCGGCGGCCTACGAGCGGGCGATCCACGACCGCGTGAACGCGATCCGCAGCGAGAACGACCGTGAGCCGTACGAGTACCACGAGGAAATCGCCGCCGTCGCTCGCGCGCACAGCGTCGACATGGTCGAACAGGGGTATTTCGGCCACGAATCACCGGGCGGCGAGGACTCCTCGGACCGGTTGGAGGAGTTCTTCCCGGGCCACTGTATGGGAGTCGCGGAGAACATCGTCCACGTCGCCGGCGGCCCCGACACGGACCCGGACGTGGTCGCCGAACGCGCGCTCTCGCTGTGGCTGGACTCGGCGGGGCACCGACAGAACATCCTCTCCGAGGCGTTCGACGAGGAAGGCGTCGGCGTCGCGTTCGCCGACGAGCGCGTCGTGATCACGCAGAACTTCTGTGCGACCGCCGACTGACCTCGGCCCGACCCGGTCCGGGCCCCCTGCGGCCCCGCTCGTGGCTCTCGGCGTCGCTTTCTCGACGGTTCGCTCCGCTCGCGGACGCAGAATACGCCGCCTCTCCGATTTGTCCTCGCCGCACGTCGCCGAAGACCGTTATGGACTTCCTACCGGAGCCGGGCATAGCGGTTTCACGATCCACCGAAGCACGGCCGAGCGAATCCGGCTGTCGGATCATACCTATGTTATCACGAGACGTATAAGTAGATGACTACTGTCCCTTGACGCTCTCGGAGCGATCCAATTCGACGGTGACACGCGTCTTCGAGTGATCTCCGCGCCGAGTTTGCAGCCGAGTTACACAGTAGATCGGCATCTAATGACAACAAATAGAAACAACGAATCGGGCCGGACCGTTCCCATCTCGCGGCGCAGCATCCTCCGCACGACGGGCGCAGCCGGCGCGCTGGCGCTCGGAGGAACCAGCCTCCCGTTCGTCACCGGCGTCGCCGCCGCCGACGAGCACCTCATCGAGACCTGCGGCGGCGAGGTCGACGTCGTCGTCGCGCTCGACTATTCGGGCTCGATACGGAACGCCGGCACTTGGGGAGACATCCAGAGCGGCGTGGACAGCTTCCTCGGCGTCGTCCCGGCCGACGTCCAGCTCGGGCTCGTCACGTTCGGTGACGCGCCCGCCGCGTTCGAGTACGGTCCGGGAAACCTCCTGGATTTCGCGACCGCGAGCAACGTCTCGGCGGTTCAGGCCGGCGTGCCGGCGAGCACCCCGCCCGGGGAGAACGCGACGCACATGCCCGGCGCGCTGGACTACTCCAACGCGATCCTCGAGCAGGAGGGCCGCGGCGGGAGAGAGATCGTCGTCCTGATCACGGACGGCGGGCCGAACTACGAGAACGGCGTGGTCGGCGACGGCGCCTCGCCGCCCGCCGACGATACGACGTTCCCCTACGGCACGTTCGAGTACACCGGGGGAACGACCGGCGGTGAGAACGGTATCGCCGGCGAACCCGGTGAACTGACCGAGACCACCGCCACAGCGACCGCGATCAAGAACGCCGGTCGCCGCGTCATCGCCGTCGGCGTCGGCGAGAACGTCGCCGGCTTCGACGACTATCTCCGGGACGATATCGCCAGCGCCACCGACGACTTCGTCGCGGTCCAGGACGCGTCGAACCTGGGCGCGGAGCTGGAAGCGCTCATCAGCGAGGTCTGCGAGGAGTGCGTCGACTGCTCCGTCGACGGCCAGCTCGCGAAGTACGAGTTCGCCTGCGTCGAGACCGATCCCGACACCGGCGAGTGCCTCGCGTACGACTTCGTCCCGGAGGGGGACGCCGACGACAACGTCGCGTACACCCCCGGTTCCTTCGAGAGCAAGGAGGGCGAGGCGTTCGAGCCGATGACCGCCACCTTCGACACGGAGTACTGCGACCTCTACGCGCTGGTCAAGAGCGGCCGGGAGCTGGACGTGCAGTCCATCGAGGGGAACGACGGGAGCGTCACGGTCGAAACCGCGAACGGCGGAAAGTTCGCGATCAGTTTCGTGGCGTTCTACTGCACCGAGGACGCGGCGGTCGAGGCGCTGGAGGCCTTCCCGTCCCGCGGTGCGGGCCGTCGCTAGGGTCGTCGCGCGACCCGCTCGTGACGCGCTGATTCCTTTTTTCGACGGTTCGCTCCGCTCACCGTCTCAAAATATGTTGCCTCCCCGATTTGAACTCGCCGAGACGCTCGGGGTCGCGACTTGTCTGCTCAAATCGACCCGGCGTCGTTTCTTCACCCGCTCGCTGTCGCTCGCGGGTTCAGAATATGCCGCCTCCCCGATTTGAACGGGGGACAGCTCGATCTTCAGTCGAGTGCTCTCCCAGTCTGAGCTAAGGCGGCTCGCACTCGGACCAACGCCGATTCGAGACAAAAGGATTTCGAAAGGCGGCAGGCGGGTCGGATCGATCGAGCTTCGAATCCGTTCCGCTCTTTGCTTCGAATCCGGCTCACAGCCGCGGTGCTCTCGGTGTCGCTCGCGCCGCGAAAGTGGGACCGCCCGGATTCGAACCGGGGTCACGGGCACCCAAGGCCCGGAGTATACCACTAACCCACGGTCCCGCGTCCATACGTACCCGCATCGGCCGGTAAAGCGTTTCGTTGCGCGGGCGGGCCGCGTTCGGTCGCAAGCTGTTCCGCGGCGACCGGCCGCCTCACTCCTCGTCGTCGCGCAGTTCCAGATCGGCGACGATCTGGTACGGGTCCGTCCCCTTCCGGACCGCGTCGAGGATGAAGAACGCCTCGTCGGGCGCGAGGAAGTGCCTCGTGACGCCGCGGCCGAGCGGCGTGGGGTCGAAGCCGTCGATGAACTCCCACTCCAGCAGCTTCCCGACTGCGTGTTTCGTCGGCACCTCGCCGATCATCCGGTCGTTCAGTCGCTTGGCCTTCTTGCCGGCGACGACGACGTTCGCCAGCGTCTCCTCGACGGCGGCCGCCTCGTCGTAGTGGGTCGCCACGTCCTCCATCTCGCCTTTTAAAAGCGTGAACGCGACCTCGTCCTCGGTGCGGTCCATGGAGTTGTGGTAGACGCCGTCGGGCTCGACGAGGAGGTAGACGCGCCCGCGGTCGTGGTAGTCGGGACGCCCGGCGCGGCCGAGCATCTGGGAGAACTCCTGGACGGAGAGCCACTCGATCCCCATCGCCAGCGAGTCGAAGATCACCTGCGAGGCGGGGAAGTCGACGCCCGCCGCGAGCGCCGCGGTGGTGACGACCGCGGAGAGGTCCTGGTTGCCGAACTGGCGTTCGACCTTCTTCCGGCGCTTGTAGTCGAGCCCGGCGTGGTACGGCGCGGAGTCGTATCGGAGCTTCCGGCTGATCTCGTGGCAGCGCCGCCGGGAGTTCGTGAAGACGATCGTCTGTCCGCGGTACCCCTTCGAGGACTTCGTGTCGAACTCCCGTTTCACGAGCTTGTCGGCGATGTCGGCCTTCTCCCGGCTGTCCGCGAAGGTGACGTGGCGCTCGATGGGGACGGGTCGCTCCTCGTACTCGATGAGCGTCGCCCGGAGCTTCTCGGCGAGCCACTCCGGGTTCCCGACCGTCGCGGAGAGGTAGACGAACTGCGTGCCGCCGTACCCCGGGTGCGTCTCCATCCGCTCCTCGCTGTAGTACTTCAGCCGAGAGATGAGGCCGTCGAGCCGGTGGCCCCGCTCGCCCTCCTTCAGCGTGTGGACCTCGTCGATGACGACGGTGCCGACGTCGCCGAGGTCCTTCCCGGTCCGGAGCGCGTGGTCGATCCCCTCGTACGTGCCGACGATCACGTCGGCGTTCGGGTCGAAGCGGTTGCCGTCGTCGTTCACCCGCGAGGAACCGACGCGGATCGAGACGTTCAGCCGGTCGCCGTAGCGGTCCTTGAAGTCCTCGTGCTTCTGGTTGGCGAGCGCGACGAGCGGCACTAAAAAGAGGAGCTTTCCCTCCCCTTTCAGCGCGCGGTCGATCCCGGTCAGCTCGCCGACGAGCGTCTTCCCCGTCGCGGTCGCGCTCACGACGAGCTGGTCGTCGCCGTCTAGGAGGCCGTTCCGCACCGAGAGGCTCTGAACCGGGAGCAGTTCCTCGAAGCGGCCCTGCAGATGCGCGGACAGGTCCGGGTGGAGGTCGAGATCCTCGGTGCGCACGGGGCTCACGTCGTCGACGTTGGCGGAGACCTCGTCGTACTTGGTGAGGTCGGGGTCGAGCCCGCCCTGCAGGAGGTTGACGATCCGGTCCAAGTCGCCGGACTCGTACAGCAGCTCCTCTAACCGCTCCTCGGCGGCGCCCGTGAACTCGCCTTTATAAGAGAGCTCCCGCTCAAGCTCTCGCCGAGCGCAGTCGCGGCAGATCAGCTCGCCGTTGTGCTCGACCGCGCTCTCGCTCGTGATCGGCCCGTAGCGGCCGTCGTTCGCGCAGCGCCGGCAGGTCCGGACGGCCATCGCCTCCAGCTGGTAGCCGTCGAGCATCGCCTCCAGCTGCTTCCGGTTCTCCGGCGTGGTCTGTTCGGAGATGCGGATCCGGTCGGCCGCGCGGGCGAGGTCGACGAACTCGTCGGGCTGGCGGGGGTGGTCCTCGCCGTCGCGGATCACGCGGAACTTCCCCGGGCGCGGGCCCGCGGAGGTCTCCTTGAGCTCGAGCCGCCCGCGGAGCACCCGGTTCCCGTCCCGGTTCGCGACGACGGTGTAGTCGCTCCGCGCCTCGTGGAGGAACAGCGTCTCGACCTCGGCCAACTGCTGTGACACTGCCGATCGGTACGCGAGGAAGGTATTTCAGGAGTTCGGCTCGCCGTGCGGCGGGTTCGCGGTGTCACGGGGACGGCGTCCGGCCGCGCGGCTCGCGGCCGTGAGAACCGCGCCTCGAAAAGGGTCGGAGCGTCTACGAGACGAGGAGCTTCTCGCCGCGGTCGACCGTGATCCGGCACGGCGGCGAGAGCTTGTTGTACGCGCGGCGGAACGCCTCCTTCACGGCGGACGCCTGCTCGACGTCGCAGTACGCGGTGAAGACGATGTCGTCCTTGTTGAGCCGCGCGGCCGTCCCGACCGGCTTGCCGAACGCCTGCCGCATCCCGTCGGAGACGCGGTCTGCCCCGGCGCCGGTCGCCTGCTTGTTCTCCCGGATGACCTGGTGGGGGAACTTGCGGAGGGTCATCTTGTAGTTGCCCTCGCCGAGCTCCTTGATCAGGTGGCGGTTCGCCGAGAGGCGCGCGCTCTCCAGCGAGCCGTGGCGGATCTGGAGCTCCTCCTCGACGCGGAGGCTGATCTGGACGGGGTAGTCGTCGGGCTCCGCGGAGAGGTCGCCCATGTTGTGCTGGGCGATCTTCGAGCCGGGAATTCCGGTGATGTACTCGCGGCGGGTGTACGACGGCTTGTCGATCGTCCGATACATAGAGGCGGGTTTGTCAGACATGGCTACTTGCCCGATGTAGCCCGCGCTGCGGCGATAAACCCTTCGATACCACGGCGTCGGCGGGTCGTCTCCCGGACGTTGGTGGCTCACTTCTCGGCCGTCGCCGAGCCGCTTCTTCGGCGGCGTTGAGCCGCTTCCCGGGCGCCAGTGGGTTACCTCTCGGGCGTCGGTTCGAGCGCGACGTGGTCGAACCCCCGGTCCGACAGCCGCTCGGCGGCCCGATCCGTGACCGAGGGGGCGACGAGGACGCCCCGGACGCGGGGGCCGTCGGTGTCGTCGCCCTCGGCGTCGCCGTCGCCCTCGCGACCGTCCGCCTCCGCCCCCAACTCCTCGCGGAACGCTCGCACGTACCGCGCGAGCTGCCCGACCGCGTCCGGCCCGACGCGCCGGCGCTTCAGCTCGACGACGACCGGGGTGCCGTCGGCGTCGACGCCGAACACGTCCATCGGGCCGGCGCTCGACGGGCGCTCGGTCTCCCGCGGCTCGAATCCCGGCTCGACGAGCTCCGGGCGTTCCAGAATCCGGGTCCGGAGGTCCTCCTCGCTGCCGTGGAGCGTGAGGTCGCGCCCGCCGGTGACCGCCATCGCGGAGAGCTGGTGGACCCGGTCGAAGCGGACGGTGAGCGTCTCGTCGGGGTTGCTTCTGGTCGAGCGCACCCGGAGCCGCCCCTCCCGGACCGCGGCGCGGTGCTCCGACCCCGGCGGCTGCCAGTTGACCGGTTGGCGCCCCTCGTCGGTGTGGACGAGAGCGGCCCCGTCGGGTTTCAACACGAGCAGCCGGTCGCCGAGGCCGAGGTCCGAGGCGGCGCGACCCTCGTAGCTGACCGTGCAGCGCCCGAAGACGCTTATCAGGTCGCCGCGCTCGAAGGCGTCCTCTAACTCCCAGAGGGCCTCGCGGTGGCTCGGGTCGTGGACGCTCGTGACTGTCACTGATACGTGTAGGGGGTTGTTGCCCAAAAAGGGCGCGAGGAAGAGGTCGATGTATGTGGTCGGGTATCCATCGCCGTTGTTGACGGTGGTAGGCTGTACGAGATCGGCCTCTCTGTCGATCGTTTATAAATTGTTGCTGCCAACGATTCGGGGAACTCCGCCAAAGCCCCAGTCGGCGAGGCGGGCGCACGCTCGCTGCGGTCCTCAGTCGGTCGCTATCGCTCCCTCCTTGCGGTCCTTGCGTCCCCTGCGCCCGCCTCGCCGACTGCCCCTTTGAGTCCTCCCCCGACCGCACGGCACCGCAGCCTCACGCCTCCCCAGCCTCATCGGCCGCCCTCCGCTTCGCTCCGGGCACCCGACTCCCTCGCACGCGCTGCTCGCGGTCGCGGGGGCGACCGCTCGCAGGCGCGCGCCATCGCACCATCTGATTATAAACGCCGCCGCGTTACGTCCCGTGCTCCCAGCTCCCCATGTACTCGCGCTGCTCGTCGGTGAGGTCGTCGTGGTCGACGCCCTCGGCGGCCAGCTTGATCTCGGCGACCTCGCGGTCGAGCTCGTCGGGGACGTCGTGAACGCCCGGCCCGTAGTCGTCGCCGCGCTCCGCGAGCTCGCGGACGACGACGGCCTGGACGCCGAAGCTCTGGTCCATCACCTCGACCGGGTGTCCAAGCGAGATGGGCGCGGCGAGGTTGACGAGCCGGCCCTCGGCGAGCACGTTCAGGACGCGGCCGTCGTCCATCTCGAACCCCTCGACGCCGTCGCGGACCTCGTAGCGGTCCACGGCGAGGTCGTCTAACTCCTCCAGGTTCACCTCGACGTCGAAGTGGCCGGCGTTGGCGAGGAGGACGCCGTCCTGCATCCGCTCGAAGTGTTCGCGAGTGATCACGTCGCGGTTGCCCGTCGTCGTGATGAACACGTCGCCCTTCTCCGCGGCCTCGGCCATCGGGAGCACCTCGTACCCCTCCATGTGGGCCTCGAGGGCCTTGCGCGGGTCGACCTCGCAGACGATGACGTTCGCGTTCTGGCCCGAGGCCTTCTTGGCGACGCCCTTCCCGCACTGGCCGTAGCCGCCGACGACGACGTTCTTGCCGGCCCACGAGAGGTTCGTCGTCATCGCGATGGTCGCGAGCGACGACTCGCCCGTGCCGTGGACGTTGTCGAACAGCTGTTTCATCGGCGTGTCGTTCACGGCGAAGACGGGATAGTTGAGTTCGCCGTCGGCGTCCATCGCGCGCAGGCGGTGGACGCCCGTGGTCGTCTCCTCGGCGCCGCCGACGATGGAGTCGATCAGCTCGGGGTACTCCTCGTGGACGAGCTTCACCATGTCCATCCCGTCGTCGACGGTGATGGTGGGGTCGTGGGCGATGCAGGCGTGCATCGCGTCGTAGTACTCGTCGTCGTCGACGCCCCGGACCGCGTAGGAGGTGATCGACTCGTGGGTGTCGAGCGCGGCCGACACGTCGTCGTGGGTCGACAGCGGGTTACACCCGGTGATCGCCACCTCGGCGCCCCCCTCGGCCAACAGTTCGACGAGGTTCGCCGTCTTCGCCTCGACGTGCATCGCCATCGCGATCGTCTCGCCGGCGAGCGGCTGCTCGTCGACGAACTCCTCGCGGAGCGCGTTCAAGATTGGCATGTGCTGGAGCGCCCAGTCCATCTTCCGGCGCCCCTCCTCCCGGGCCGTCTCGAGGTCCGAGAGGTGCTGTGACACCGGCGAATACGCGGTTTCGCTCATACCAGTCGGTTCGCTCACGGCGCACTAAACCCTGCCGACACCGGATTACGCTCAGAAAAAGCGGTTCAGTCGTCGACCGCCGCTCGCGTCACCGAACCGACCGGCGGACCGCGTCGTCAGTTACCGCCGGGGCCGCCCGCGTGGTCCGGCGGGCCGCGCTCGCCGTCGTCTTCGTCATCTTCGTCCTCCTCGTCATCTTCTTCGGCGTCATCTTCTTCCGCGTCCTCATCGTCCGCGTCATCCTCTTCTGCGTCGTCCTCTTCCGCGTCGTCCTCTTCTGCGTCGTCCTCTTCTGCGTCGTCCTCTTCCGCGTCCTCATCATCCGCGTCGTCGTCGCCGTCAGGACCGGCGTGGTCCGGCGGGCCGCGCTCGCCGTCGTCGCCGTTAGGACCGGCGTGGTCGGGCGCGTTGCCGGGGGCGTCGCTCTCGTTCTCTGCGTCAGCGTCCTCGTCGTCCGCGTCGTCCGCGTCGTCCGGGCCGCCGGGGCCGCCCGCATGGTCCGGCGCGTTACCCGGGTTGTTCTCCGTCACGAAGTCCGAGACGGCGGCGCCGATGCCGCCCTCGCGGTCCTCGAGGCTCTCGATGAACTCCCGGACCTGCAGGCCGAACGGCTGCTCCTCGTCGGCCTCCTCACCGGTCGTCAGGTCGACCGTCGTCGAGACGGTCTCGTTCTCGTACTCGGCGGTGATCTCGACGGTGACGTTCTCCTCAGCGGCCGGAAGCTCGACGGTGCCGTTCTCGTCGGTCTCGTAGTCGCCCGTGCCGGCGTACGAGGCGTTCTCGTCTGCGTCGTCGCCGAGCGCGACGACGACCGAGGCGTTCTCGACCGCGGTGTCGTTGTCGGTGACCGTGACGACGGGCTCGCCGTCGGTGTTCTCAACGTCGAGTTCGAGGCCGTCCGGCGCCTCGATATCGACCGTCTCGGTGACGCTCTCGTTCTCGTACTCGGCGGTGACGTTCACCGTCACGTCCTCCTCGGCGGCGGGGAGGTCGACGGTGCCGTTCTCGTCGGTCTCGTAGTCGCCCGTTCCGGCGTACGAGGCGTTCTCGTCGGCGGTCGTGACGTTCACGGAGGCGTTCTCGACCGCGGTGTCGTTGTCGGTGACCGTGACGACGGGCTCGCTATCGGTGTTCTCAACGCCGAGCTCGAGGCCGTCGGGCGCCTCGAGATCGACCGTCGTGGAGGCGGTGTCGTTCCCGGAGGCGACGGTCACCTCGACCGTCACGTCCTCCTCGGGGGCGGGGAGATCGACGGTGCCGTTCGCGTCCGTCTCGTACTCGCCCGCTCCCGCGTACGATTCGTTCTCCGCGTCGACGACGCTCACGACCACGGTGGCGTTCTCGACGGCGGTGCCGTTCTCGTCGGTCACATTAACGGTCGGTTCCGCGTCGTCCGTCTCGACGCTCACGTTGAGGTGACCGTCGGCGGCCGCGACGCCGGCCATCGCGCCGAGCGCGACGACCGCGACCAGCAGAACTGCTGTCGTGCGTCCTTTCATGTCCACTCGAGTCCAGCCGCCGTTACCATATAAAAAGGGAGTTCGGTTAAGCCGGTTTAATTCGGATTTTATCCGACTTAACGGCTCTCTACCGCCTGTTTCGTCGATCGGGGCGACTGCGCGGTTGATCGCCGCGAATCGGGGTCGTCTTTGCGGCGGTTCGGGTCGGCTCGCGGCTCGCGCGCGCTTCGGACGCGCTCCGGTCGCGCTTGACCCGTCGGCGGCGAGTCGGACCGATCTCCGCGGAGCGAGCCGCGTCGGCGCCGGCGCTCGTTTATAAACCGTCGCCGCCGTCGACGCGGGCGACGAGGGCGGCGGCGGCCTCGGCGGCGCGCTCCTGAACCGCGTCGGCGTCGAGCGTCAGGACCTCGCGGTCGCGCATGAGGACCTCGCCGTCACAGACCGTGTGCCGGACGTCGCTCCCGCGCGCCGCGTACGCGAGGTGGGAGACGGGGTCGTGGACGGGCGTGAGATGCGGGGCGTCGAGGTCGACGACGGCGAGGTCGGCGGCCGCGCCCGGCTCGATCCGGCCGCCGGGGAGGCCGAGGGCGTCCGCGCCCGCCGCGGTCGCCATCTCCACGACCGCCTCGGCCGGGACCGCCGCGGCGTCGTCCGCGGCGAGCTTCCCGAGCATGGCGGCGTCGCGCATCTCGTCGAAGACGTCCAGGTCGTTGTTCGAGGCCGCCCCGTCGGTGCCGAGCGCGACCGTGACGCCCGCCTCGCGGAGCCGCTGGACGGGGGCCATCCCGCTCGCGAGCTTCATGTTCGAGGCCGGGCAGTGGACGACCGCGGTCCCGGCGTCGGCGAGCCGGTCGATCTCGTCGTCGTCGAGGTGGACGCCGTGCGCGAAGAAGTCGTCCGGGCCGAGCGCGTCGATGTCGGCCGCGTACGCGATCGGGCGCTCCCCGCGCTCGTCGACGATCGGGTCGACCTCGTCGATCGTCTCGTTCGCGTGGAGGTGGACCGGGACGCCCGCCGCCCGCGCCTCGGCGACCCCCTCGCGCAGGAGCTCCTCGCCCACCGTGGTCAGCGAGTGCGGCATGAACGCGGTCCGGATCCGCCCGTCGGCGGCGCCGTCGAGCTCGCGGGCGACCGCGAGGCTCTCCTCGACGTCGGCGCGGGCGTCGGCCTCCTCTTTCCCGATCGTCACGACGCCGTGGCCGAGCCGCGCGCGCAGGCCGGCGCGGTCGACGACGTCGGCCACCCGGTCCATCGCGAAGTACATGTCCGCGAACGCGGTCGTCCCGGAGCGGATCATCTCCAGCGCGCCGAGCGCGGCGCCGGCCTCGATATCGTCGGGCGTCAGCTCGGCCTCCGCCGGCCAGATGTCTTCCCGCAGCCACGCGTCCAGCGGCTTGTCGTCGGCGTACCCGCGGAGCAGCGTCATCGCGACGTGCGTGTGCGCGTTGACGAGCCCGGGGATCACGAGCGAGCCCTCGGCGTCGAGGGTCTCGTCGGCGCTCGATGGGACGTTCTCGTCGGCGACGCCCCCCGTCTCGTCGCCCACCGCGAGGACCGTCCCCCCGTCGCGGTCGACCGTCACGTCCGACTCGGTCACGGCGCCGTCCGGACGGAGCACCCGGCCGCCCGTCACGCGAAGCGTGTTCATACGGACCCATCCCGGCCCCCGAACCAAACGGCTTCGGTTCGAGTGCGACGGGGGAGCGCGCCGCTCGTCGTCTCCCGCGCCCGCGACGGGCTTAGGCCGCTCCGGCCCCTCCGTGTACGCGTGACCGCCGACGTCCACGCGCACACGTCCTACTCCGACGGCTCCGGGATCCCGCTCATGGTCGACGCCGCCGAGGCGGCGGGGCTCGACGCCGTCGGCTTCGCCGACCACTGCAGCCTGAGCGAGGCGTGGCGCGACGAGCGGCTGCTGTGGAACCGCAACTTCGACCGCACGCACGAGCGGCGCCGCGAGGCGCTCGCGCTCGCCGCCGACCGCACCGACCTGACGCTCTACGACGCGGTCGAGATGGACTACGAGCCCGGGCTGGAGCCCGCGATCGAGGCGTTCCTCGACGACGCCGACTTCGACTACGCGCTGGGGAGCGTCCACTACGTCGCCGGGAAGCAGGTGTTCCCGTTCGAGTCGTTCGCCGACGCGAGCGACGCCGAGCGCCGCGCGTTCGTCGACGACTACTACGACGCGGTTGTCTCGCTCGTCGAATCGGAGCTGTTCGACGTGCTCGCGCACGTCGACCTCGTGGAGAATCACCCCGCGCTCCGCGGGCTCACGACCGACGCCCACCGCGAGCGGGTGGCGGCCGCCTGCGCCGACTCCCGGACGGTCCCGGAGATCAACGCCGGCCGGGCCGGCGATCGCGGCGAGTTCGACCTCTTCCACCCGACCGAGCCGTTCCTGGAGGCGTTCCGCGAGCGAGGCGTCCGGTTCGTCGTCGGCACCGACTCGCACGACCCCGAGGACTTCGGCGACAGGGCGCCCCGGCTGGAGCGGTACCTCGCCGAGGCGGGGATCGAACCGCTCCCCGTCGAGGCGGTCCTCGGCGACTCCGACGGCGGCTTCCCGCCCGCCGCGGAGTCGGGACCCTCCGAAGCCCCTTAGGCCGCCCCCGTCGGAGTGCCGGCATGGCAACCGACGCCCAGCAGGCGTGTTTCGAGGCCGGCATCAAGTTCGGCTCGCTGTACCACCAGTTCGCGGGGACGCCCGTCAGCCCGTCGAGCACGCGAAGTCTCGAAGCCGCGATGGCGGAGTCGATAGAGAACCAGCCGTTCTGCGAGTCGGTGACCGTTGACATCCACGACGACCGCGTCGCCGACGCGATCGACCACGAGAACGGGTACACGGAGCTCACCGGCTCGCTGATGGACGTCGAGATGCGGATCGAACGCGAGGGCGTGACGGTCCGCACGCGGATGACGATGACCGACGGCTACCCGCTGATGGAGCTCGTGTCGGTCGAGGACTGAACCGCGTTCACTCCGCCGAGTCCACGTCGCGGATCGTCCCCACGCCCTTGCTCGACCCCTCCCGGAAAACGAACCGCTGGCCCTCCTCGACGAGATACGGGCGGAACTTGAACCGGACCCGCGTCCGGCCGGTGTCGCCGGGGAGGAGCCGCCCGCCCTCGGGCGCGAAGACGGCCGCCTCGGAGACGGTCTCCACGTGGACGACCGGCTCGTACCCCTCTCGGATCCGCGTCGGGTGGTTCAGCACCATCACCTCGGCCTCGAACTCGCGGACCGGATCGGGGTCGCTCTCGCGGGGCACCAGGGCCATCCCCCGCTCGATCTCCGCCTCGTCGACGCCCTTCAGCGCGATGCCGACGATCCGGCCGGCAGTCGCCTTGTCGACCCGGTGGTAGTGCATCTCGATCGACCTGACCTCCACCTCGCGGAAGGAGCCGTCGGCCATCGGGCCGAGGAGGAGCTCGTCGCCGGCCTCGACGGTGCCGGAGTTGACGGTGCCGGAGGCGACCGCACCGACGCCGGTCACCTTGTAGCTCCGGTCGACGTACATCCGGAACTCCGCGCGCTCCGGGGTCGCCCGCTTCGGGAGCGTCTCGAACAGCCGGTCGAGGGTCCCGAGCCCCTCCTTCGTCACCGCGCTGGTGCGGAGCAGCGGGACGACGCCGTCGCCGACCTCCGCGACCGCCGCGTCGATCCCGTGGCGGTCGACGAGGAGGGGCGTCTCGCCGACGTCCCGGAGCATCGACTCGACCTCGCGCTCCACGTCGGCGAGCCGCTCGTCGCTCACGGCGTCGGCCTTCGTGATCGCGACGATGGTCGGGAGCTCGGTCGCCAGCAGGATGCCGAGGTGTTCTCGGGTCGTCTTCGTCGGGCCGTCGTCGGCGGCGACGACTAAGAGCCCGTAGTCGAGCTTCTGGCCGACCAGCCCGCGGATCGTCGTCCGGAGCCACGGCTCGTGGCCGACCGTGTCGACGAACGAGACCAGCCGGTCGGCCTCCTCGACGATCCGCGCACGGTCGGACTTGCGGTGCGGGTTGTCCATCCGGACCGGCTCCTCGCCGCCGTCCTCGAACCCGTAGACGGCGTACGACAGGTCGGCGGAGAGCCCCCGCTCGACCTCGTGGGGCTGGACGTCGAGGAAGCCGCGGGTGCCCCCCTGCCCGTCGTCGGCCCGGCCGGTGACGAGGGTGCCGACGAGCGTCGACTTCCCGTGGTCGACGTGGCCGGCCGTCCCGATCACGAGGTGGTCGTCGTCCGTCTCGAACATCCCGCCGTCGCGGAGGGTGGCGAGGCCGACGAGCCCGGCGTCCGTTCCGTTCCCGTCCGCGCCGGCGCTCCACGTCTCCACGTCGGCGATGTGGGCGTCCGCCTCGTCGGCGAGAAGCGAGAGCACGTCCATCGTCTCGGAGAAGGCCTCGGGCGCGATCCCGGCCAGCCCGCCGTCGTCGGTGACGCCGATGACGTAGGTCGCTTCGCCGTCGCCGGAGAGCACCCGGTGGCGGAGCTGCGCCACGAGCGACTCCATCCGGCCCTCCGCCAAGTGAACCTCGCGCGTCAGTCGCTCCTTGAACTCGATCGCGCCGCCGTCGCGCTCGCCGCGCTCGATGGCCCGCCGCAACGCGGACCGGTCAGCGCTCATACCCGCTCGTAGGCGACAGCCGGGCTTAACGGTTTTCGTGCGATCCGTCCCCACGTACCGTGGCGTTCGGACCGCCTCCGCGCGACGCACTTTTTAACCGACGGCCGCGGAGAACGGTGGTATGGACACGACGGTTCCCCGCGTTTCCGAACGGCGCGTCCACGTCGCGCCGCTCGGCCACGAGCGCGACCGCATCGTCGAGCCCCTCCGCAGATACGGCGCCGACGTGGTCTACCTGCTGGCCGACGCGCCCGCCCGCGACGCCGCTCGAGGCACCGTCGACTTCGAGGCGGCCGCCGCGGGCCCGGACGGCAGCCGGGTCGAGGTCGACGGGCTCACCGACTACCAGCGCGACGCGTGGGCGGCGGCCGCCGAGTTCGCCTCGGTGCGAGCGCTTCCGGTCGAGCTCGCCGACGTGTACGACGTGCTCGGCGTCACGACGACGATCGCCGCGAAACACGGCGCCGGCGAGCCCGCCGGCGACAGGCTGTTCGCCAACGTCTCGACCGGACCGCGGATCGCCGCGGTCGGCGTCGCCATCGCGTGCATGATCGTCGGCGCGCGCCCGTACAGCGTCGAGCCGGAGACGCACCGCCACGACGTGCGCGAGGAGCCGCTCACGGCGGGCGTCGCGGAGACGGTCGACCTCCCGATCTATCCCATGGACGCGCCGACGACCGATCAGGTCGCGGTCCTCGGCAGGCTCCACGAACGCGACGACGACCACCTGACGACGGACAAGTGGAACCTGATCGAATGGGCACGCGAGCGCGACCTGTCGTTCCTCCGGAAGGCCGGCGAGAGCCGGACCGCGAAGTACCGCGCGCTGGAGACGCACGTCCTCGATCCGCTCTTGGACCGTGGCTACGTCGAACTGGAGGACGTCGGGCGCTCGGACACTGTCAGGCTCACCGAGACCGGTCGCCGCGTCTTCTTCGCATTCCAGCACAAGCTCGGCGGGGAGTGAGGACTCCGGAGCGTGCGGCCGACGCCGAACGGTTCGTTCGTCGTGCGCGGATTGTTCGGTTTATCCGGATGATACACGGCTAACGTAGAACGTTCCCCAACCCCTCGATCCGAACGCGTGACGCCCCGTCGGCCGGGCGCGACGCCCTCCGCCCGCCGATCACCCCCTCCTACGCCGAGGGCCGGTCCCCTGCCGCCGGCCCGCCGCTGTCGGTCCGCCCCCGCCGCGGGCTCCGACCCGCGGTATCCCCCGCTGACGCCGTTGCGGCCGTCCGGCGGGACGTCACGGACGGCGGTTTCACCGTCGTTTTCCGGGCTCCTTCGCTCCCGACTCACTCCTCGGTCAGGTCCACGTACGTCCGCCGAACAGTTACGGGCGTCACGTCGGCGACGTCGGCGGCTTCCTGCTGCGTGCAGTCGGCGCCCAGCTCGCGGGCCGCGGTGTACAGGCAGGCGGCGGCGACGCCGACCGGGTTGCGGCCGTTCGCGATCCCCTCGCTCACGGCGCGCTCCGCGAGTTCGCCCGCCCGGCGCTCCACGTCGGCCGCACAGCCGAGGTCGCTCGCGAACCGCGGGAGGTACTCCGCCGGACCGGTCGGGCCGATCGGAAGCCCGAGCTCGCGGTTCATCGCGTCGAAGGCGGCCCGGTGCTCGTCCTCCGTCGCCTTCGCCTCGCCGCAGACCTCCCCGACGGTCCGGGCGACGTCGGCGGTGCGGCAGGCGACGTAGACGCAGGCGGCAGCGAACCCCTCCAGCGACCGACCGCGCAGCAGGCTCTCGTCCTGCGCGGAGTCGAACAGCGCGCAGGCCGTGTCACGGACGCTGTCGGGGAGTTCCAACACGCCGGTCAGCCGCCGGATCTCGGTGTAGGCGTACACCTTGTTGCGGTCGCGCTTCGTCGAGATCTGCGCGCGGTTGTGCTGGGTCCGCATCCGCGCGAGCCGCCGGCGCTTGCGCCCCTTCACGCGGGTCGACCGGCCGATCTCCGTCGAGAGGCCCCTGTCGTGCCGGGAGCGCGTCAGCGGCGCGCCGGTGCGCTTCGGGTTCGCGTCGTCGTCGTCGAACGACCGCCACTCCGGGCCGTGGTCGATCCGGTCGGCCTCGACGACGAGCCCACAGTCGGCGCAGACGCGCTCGGCGGCGTCGACGCGGGTCCGACCGCCGCACTCGGGACACTCGTCGACGGCGGTCGTCTCGCCCGTGTCCGTCGTCGTCTCCTCTCCCGCTGCAGTCGCGGTCGCCTCGCTCTCGGCGGTCGACTCTCCGTCGGCGGTCGCCTCCTCGACGCGGTCGGTCGTCTCGGTGCGGTGCGAACGGACACGGGTAGAGCGTGCTCGGCTCATCACACGTCGAACTCGGGCCCGATACCTTACTTAAACCCGGGAGAATTCGAGGGTGATCGCCCGGATCGACGCGCTCGAACCGACCGGTTACCGGTCGGTGACTGCGCCGCTCACTCCGTCGCAGTACGGTGGTTTTAACTCGCAGAGGGAGCCATCGGTTCGCATGACGCTGTCGGAGATCGCGGACGGGCTGGAGGTGACCGCGAGCCAGCGCGATCGCGGAGTCGCCGTCGCCGACGACACGGAGACGCCGCTCGTCGACCGCCTCGCGGCGCACGCGGACGACCTCCCCTGTACCCCGGCCGCGACCGCGACGCTGGTCGACGCGTACACGGCCGGGCGGAGCGTCGGCGACGCCGCCCGCGAGGCCGGCGTGACCCCGATGACGGGCGCGAAGGCGCTGCACCGCTGCGGCGTCGAGGGCGTCTGTCCGCTCGCGCCGAGCCGGCGGAGCGTCGTCCGCGACTGGCTCGACGGGAAGATTGCGCGCAGCGAGGCGGTGGCGCTCACCGGGGGCGACGAGGCGGACTTCGCGCTGGCGACGTACGTCGAGACCCACGACCCGGTCCCCGCGGTCGCCGACGCCGTCGCCGCGCACGTCGCGGGCTCCGCGCCGCTCGGCGACGGCCTCCGCGGCGACGGCGACGCCCTCGGCGGCGCGCTGGGGTCGCCCGACGGCCTGCGCTGAAAACCCGCTCGACCGCATTCACTCTTACCGCCCGGTTCGACCGGCTCAGGATCGGATCCGCTCGACCAGCCCCGGCTCCTCGAACTCGATCCCGAGCGCCGCGTCGAACGCGCGCTCGTACGTCTCCGCCAGCGCCGCGACGTATTCGCCGGTCCCCGTCGCCGCCTCGGGAGCGCTCTCGACCGCGGGGTCGACGGGCGGAAGCCGAGTGTCGGCGTTCTCCCCGATATCGCTCTCGGCGTCTGACCCTCCCGCGCGAGCCACCGCGATCGTCCCGTCGACGCTCCCGCCGACGTCGGCCACTCGGCCGCGGAGCCGCTGGAGCGCGTCGCGGCCGTGCGCCGTCGCAGGGGTCACCGCTTCGACGCGATCGGCGGCCGTGACCGCGGCGACCGCCTCGTTCGATCCGACGGGGGCGGCGTCGACGACCACGGCGTCGTAGGCGGTCGCCGCCTCGTCGATCCGTCGCTCCAGTTTCCGCGCGGCCTCTGCCGTCTTCGCGCGGGCCGCGCGCTCGAACGGCGCGCGGGCCGGGAGCAGGTCGACGCGTCCCGGGAGGTCCGGGTCGCCGTCGCTCGACTCGGCGTCGATCGGGTACGCCGCCGCCGACAGCGACGCGCCGGTCTCGTCGGTGACGAGCGCCGTGATGTCGGCGTCTATCCGCCCCGAGACGTACTCGGAGAGCCCTTGCGTCGTGAACGCGGCGTCGACCACGGCGGCGTCGCGGCCGTCGCGCGCCCCCAGCGCGGCCAGTTCGACGGCGGTCCGCGTCGTCCCCGCGCCACCGGTCGCTCCGACGAGCGCGAGCGTTCGAGTGTGCATGGCTCCGCTCGCTTGGGTCGATTGTTAAGCGCCGCGGATCGCCGCTGCCCCGACACAACGTTTATATCATATTTATTAATAAGGGTACTGACACATGGCCGCTATCGCAGACGGGAAGTGGCGCGCGCTCGTGCTCGTCGGCGTCGCGGAGCTGTTCGCGATGACGCTCTGGTTCAGCGGGACGGCCGTCGGACCGGAACTGGCCGCGGCGTGGGAGCTCTCCGCCGCCGAGACGGCTTGGCTGACCAACGCGGTCCAGCTCGGTTTCGTGGTCGGGGCCCTCGCGTCGGCGTCGCTGACGATCGCCGACGTCGTCCCGCCGCGGTACCTGTTCGCCGGCTCCGCCCTGCTCGGCGCGGCGGGGACGGCGGCCATCGCGGCGGTCGTCGCCAGCGGCCCGCCCGCGATCGCCCTGCGATTCCTGACCGGCGTCGCGCTCGCGGGGGTGTACCCCACCGGGATGAAGATGATGGCGTCGTGGTTCGACGCGGGGCGAGGGCTCGCCATCGGCGTTCTGGTCGGCGCGCTGACGGTCGGGTCGGCCTCGCCGCATCTCCTTCGTGCGGTCGGCGGGATCGGTCGCCCCGACGCGGTCCTCTACGGTACGGCCGCGCTGGCGACGCTCGGTGGAGCGCTCGTCCTCGCGTACGAGGACGGCCCGCACCAGCCGGAGACGGCGCCGTTCGACCCCGGCGCGATCCGGCGGATCGTCACCGACCGCGGCGTCGTCCTCGCGAACGCCGGCTACTTCGGTCACATGTGGGAGCTGTACGCGGTCTGGACGTGGGTCCCCGTCTACATCGCCGCGAGCTTCGAGGCCGGCGGGGTGGTCGACGCCGACAGCCGCGCCGCGCTGCTGGCGTTCGCGACCATCGCCGTCGGCGGCGTCGGCGCGTGGCTGGCCGGATCCGCGGCCGACCGGTGGGGCCGGTCCGCCGTCACCAGCCTGTCCATGGCCGTCTCGGGGAGCGCCTGTCTGCTCGCGGGCGTCGTCTTCGGCTCGTCGCCGCTCGTGGTCGTTCCCTTCGTCCTCGTCTGGGGATTCTTCATCGTGGCCGACTCGGCGCAGTTCTCCGCCGCCGTCTCCGAGCTCGCCGACGAGAGCTACGTCGGCTCCGCGCTGACCCTGCAGACCGCCGTCGGCTTCCTCATCACCATCGCCTCGATCCAGCTGGTCCCCCTCGTGCGGGACGCCGCCGGTTGGCAGTGGGCCTTCGCCCCGCTCGTCGTCGGTCCGCTCGTGGGCACCGGCGCGATGCTGTGGCTCCGCACCCTCCCGGAGGCCGACCGGCTCGCCGGGGGACGGGGGTGACGGTCGGCGGGCGTTCGACCGCCGGTCGGTGTCCCGAGGCGACGGCGGACCGATCGATGTCCCTCGGGCCAGCCGCTCAGCCGTCGATCGCGGCGGTCACGTCCTCGGCGACGGCGTCCAGCTCGTCGTCGGAGAGGCCGGGTCGCTCGCCGCCGACCGCGTGGAGGGGCGCGCCGCCGTCGCCCTCGAACCGCGGGATGATGTGGACGTGAACGTGAGGGACTTCCTGGCCGGCCGCCTCGCCGTCGTTGATCCCGACGTTGGCGCCGTCGGCGTCGACCGCGGCCTGCACCCGCGGGGTGAGCTCGGTCACCGTCGCGAACAGCTCGCTCGCGAGGTCGTCGTCGAGATCGCCGACGTGCCGCGCGTGCGATTTCGGGATCACGAGCGTGTGGCCGCGCGCGAGCGGGTTGGCGTCGAGGAACGCCAGCACGTCGTCGGTCTCGTGGACGGTCCGCGCCGGGATGTCGCCGGCGACGATCGAACAGAAGATGCAGTCGTCGGACATACTCGAGGGGTCGACGCCTCGACTCATCAAGGTTTCCCGGGTGCGGGGGTGTTCTCACCGCCGGGCTCGGCTCCGTCCTACTCGTTCGCGTCGGGGAACGGTACCTCGATCAGGTCGCCGTCGTCCGGGAGGATGACGCCGCCGTCGAACGCCGCCCGCGCCTCCCGGCGGATCGGCGAGGCGTCGGCGGCGTACCGCGAGGAGATGTGGACCAGCGCCAGCCACTTCGCGTCCGCGCGGGCGGCGATCCCCCCGGCCTCGCGGCCGGTCGAGTGGGCCGTGTCGCGGGCGCGGTCGGCCATGTCGTCGGCGAAGGTCGCGTCGTGGACGAGCAGGTCGGCGCCCTCGGCGACCTCGACCGTTCGCTCTCGCGGGCGCGTGTCGGCGGTGTACACGAGGGTCCGGCCGGGCCGCGGCGGCCCGACGACCTGGTCCGGCTCGACGATCGTCCCGTCCTCGGCCTCGACCGGCTCGCCGTCGTGGAGCCGGCCGAACTTCGGGCCGACGGGGACGCCCAGCTCCTCCGCTTTCGGGCGGTCGAACCGACCGGGGCGGTCGTCCTCGTCGAGGACGTACCCCTGCGAGACGGTCCGGTGTTCCGTCTCGAACGCGCGGACCTCGTAGCCGTCGGCGTCGAGCGCGACCTCGCCGGGCGCGACCGCCTCGATCCGGACCAGGAACGCGGGGTCGTGACCGACCGCGTGGACCAGGTCTCGGAGGTCCTCCTCGGTTCCGGGCGGGCAGTGGACCGTCAGCGGCGCCGACCGGTCGTTGAATCCGAGCGTCTGGACCAGTCCCGGGATCCCGAGGACGTGGTCGCCGTGGAGGTGCGAGACGAACACGTGGTCGACCCCGAACCCGGTGCCGTGCCGCATCATGCCGCGCTGGGTCCCCTCGCCGCAGTCGAAGAGGAGGCGGTCGCCCTCGCGGTTGACGAACAGTGCGCTCGGCGCGCGCTCGGTGGTCGGGACGGCGCCGCCCGTTCCGAGGAACGTGACGCGAAGGGACATACCCCTCCTGCGGCCGGCGGCGATAAACTCCTTTCGAGGCGGGCGGCGGGGTCCCAGTCGGTCCGGCGGTGAGTCGTCCCGGTCGGTCCGGCGGTGAGTCGTCCCCGCCGACCCCGAAACGATCCGAGGCCGACGCGATCCGAGCCGAAGCCGACATGTGCCCGCCGCCCCGAACGCGACCATGCACGACTCGATCGCCGCGCTCGTCCGACAGGAGGGGTGGCATGCGGAGGGCGCAGCCGCCCGGGTCCACTACGACGGCGGCGGCGCCCGGTTCGCGGTGGAGTTCTACGCGGACGCCGAGCGCGTCCTCTACTGGACGGTGCCCGCCGCTGCCGGGACCGACGCCGAGGACGCGGCCGACGCCTCGACGGCGGCGGACGACTCGACGGCGCCCGCCACGGCCGCCCCGGTCCCTCGCGACGACATCCCGGATCCCCTCCGACGGCGCATCCGGGAGGACCTCGCCGCCGCCGACGTCGACCCGTCGGTCGAGCGCCGCGAGGTGTGACCGGATCGCCGAGCGCTACGAGGCGAAGCCGATCCCCGAAACGCGGCCGTTGGCCTCCGATACCGGAGATTTCCGCCGATGCATTTCGATTCGAAGGAAACCTATTTGCGGCGCGATACGATATGAAACGGTAATGAGTAGCGTCGAGTGGGAGGAAGACGACCCCTTCGAGGAACAGCGGGAGAAGATCGAGAACCCGATGAAACGGCTGTTCCTCGCGTACGGTCGCGACTACCTCCCGCAGGTCTCCGTCGGTATCCTCGCCAGCGTCTTCGCGCGACTCCTCGATCTGCTCCCTCCCCTGATGCTCGGTATCGCTCTCGACGCGATCTTCCGCGGCGAGGCCCCGTTCGACGAGCAGATCCCGCTCGTGTTGCTGCCGGACGCGTGGCTCCCGACCGCGCAGACCGAGCAGTTCTGGTTCACGATCGCCGTCCTCGTCGGCGCGTTCGCCTTCGGCGCGGCGTTCCACTGGGTCCGCAACTGGGGGTTCAACGCGTTCGCCCAGAACATCCAACACGACGTCCGGACGGACACCTACGACAAGATGCAGCGGCTCAACATGGAGTTCTTCTCGGACAAGCAGACCGGGGAGATGATGTCCATCCTCTCGAACGACGTGAACCGGCTGGAGCGGTTCCTCAACGACGGGATGAACTCCGTGTTCCGCCTGGCCGTGATGGTGCTCGGGATCAGTGTCCTGCTGTTCTGGATCAACTGGCAGCTCGCCCTGGTCGCGCTGTTGCCCGTGCCGGTCATCGCCGGATTCACTTACCTGTTCATCAGGACCATCCAGCCGAAGTACGCCGAGGTGCGGTCGACGGTCGGCAAGATGAACTCCCGGCTGGAGAACAACCTCGGCGGGATCCAGGTGATCAAGTCGTCGAACACGGAGCCGTACGAGTCCGACCGCGTCGACGACGTGTCGATGGACTACTTCGACGCCAACTGGGACGCGATCCGGACCCGGATCAAGTTCTTCCCGGCGCTCCGCGTGCTCGCGGGCATCGGCTTCGTCCTCACGTTCGTCGTCGGCGGGCTCTGGGTGTTCCAGGGACCGCCCGGCCCGTTCACCGGCGAGCTCTCGGAGGGGATGTTCGTCGTGTTCATCCTCTACACCCAGCGGTTCATCTGGCCGATGGCGCAGTTCGGGCAGATCATCAACATGTACCAGCGCGCCCGCGCCTCCTCCGCGCGGATCTTCGGGCTGATGGACGAGCCCTCGCGGCTCGCCGAGGACCCGAACGCCGAGGAGCTGGTCGTCGACGACGGCGACGTCGTCTACGACGGCGTGAGCTTCGGGTACGACGAGGAGACTATCGTCTCCGACATCGACTTCGAGGTTGAGGGCGGGGAGACGCTCGCGCTGGTCGGTCCCACCGGCGCCGGCAAGTCCACGGTGCTCAAGCTCCTGCTCCGGATGTACGACGTCGACGACGGGTCGATCCGGATCGACGGGCAGAACGTGCGCGACGTGACGCTCAAGTCGCTCCGACGGTCGATCGGCTACGTCGGGCAGTCGTCGTACCTGTTCTACGGCACCGTCCGTGAGAACATCACGTACGGCACCTTCGAGGCGACCGACGAGGAGGTCCGCGAGGCCGCGCGGGCCGCGGAGGCGCACGAGTTCATCCAGAACCTCCCGGACGGCTACGACACGATGGTCGGCGAGCGCGGCGTGAAGCTCTCGGGCGGCCAGCGCCAGCGCGTCACGATCGCGCGGGCGGTGCTCAAAGACCCCGACATCCTCGTCTTAGACGAGGCGACCTCCGACGTCGACACCGAGACGGAGATGCTGATCCAGCGCTCGCTCGACCGGCTCACGGCCGAGCGGACGACGTTCGCGATCGCCCACCGTCTCTCCACGATCAAGGACGCCGACACCATCCTCGTGTTGGAGGGCGGGGAGATCGTCGAGCGCGGGACGCACGCGGAGCTGCTCGACAACGGGGGGCTGTACGCCCACCTCTGGGGCGTGCAGGCCGGCGAGATCGACGAGCTGCCCCAGGAGTTCATCGACCGCGCGCAGGAGCGCACCGCGCGCCTGATCGAGGACGCGGAGACCGACGACGACTGAGGGCGCGGGGCCGCCCCGCCCGGCGGTCTCCCTCCCCGACCGCTCACGTCGACAGTCGGCTCCAGTCGTCCGCGCCGCCGTTCTCGCCTTCCTCCGGCCCGTCCGCTCCCGCCGTCGCCCCGTCGCTCCCCGGCTCCTCGCCCAGCGCGTCGAGGATCGCGTCGCGCACCTCTCGCGGCTCGTGGAACCGGTCCCGCCCGCATCGCTCCAGCGTCGTCTCGAGCCGCTCGCCGCCGGTTCCGGTCTCCAGCTCGAAGCCGCCGTACTGTTCGACCAGCTCCGCGACCGACACCGGGTAGCTGTGCTCGCGGAGGGCCCGCTTCAGCGGTCCGAACGTCACCCCCGCCGTTCGACCGTGTTCCTCGCTCTCATTCCCCATGGGTGGCGTCTCGTCCGGCAGCGGAATAATTCCCCGGGGCGATCGCCCCGCGTCTGCGCTGTCCCGCCTCCGCGTCGCCTCCCAGCGCCGCCCCGACTCGGCGCCGCCCGAAGACCGTCGGCTATACGGCGCGTCCCGCCGAGGGGGCCGTATGCGACTCGCGGACGCCACCTGGACCGACGTGCGCGACGCCGACGTCGACGTCGCGTTCGTCCCCGTCGGCAGCACCGAACAGCACGGTCCCCACGCCCCGCTCGGGACCGACACGCTCGACGCCGTCGCCGTCGCGGAGGCGGGCGCGGCGGCGTACGAGGACGAGGCCGCCGACCGCGACGCGTCCGAGGGACGCACGGGCGAGGTCGCGGTCGCCCCGCCGATCCCCGTCGGCGTCGCCGAGGAGCACCGCGCCTTCGACGGGACGATGTGGGTCTCGCCCGACGCGTTCCGGGCCTACGTCCGCGAGGCGGCGGAATCGCTGCCGCACCACGGGATCGACCGAGTCGTGTTCGTCAACGGGCACGGCGGCAACGTGGGGGCGCTCGCGGAGGTCGCCCGTCGGTTCTCGCGCGACTCCGCCCACGACGGGTACGCCGTCGCGTTCACCTGGTTCGAGGCGGTCGGCGAGCACGCGGGCGACATGGGCCACGCCGGTCCGCTGGAGACGGCGCTGCTGCGCGCGACGAACCCCGACCTCGTCCGCGAGGACCGGACCGAGGAGGCCCGCGAGGGCGCCGCAGACCGGTGGGGCGAGTGGGTATCGGGGGTGAACCTCGCGCACGACTCGGACGAGTTCACGGGGAACGGGGTCGTCGGCGATCCGAGCGCCGGCGACGCGGCGCGCGGCGAGGAGCTCCTCGACCTCGCGAGCGACGCACTGGCGGAGCTCGCGGCGGCGGTCGTCGAGCGGGAGTCCGCTTAAAAACGCGAGACGCTACTCGTCCTCGGCCGCCTCCGCCGCGTCCTGCAACGCCCCGCGGATCGCCGGGACGGTGCCGGTGAGCGAGCTGACCTCCTCGGCGGCGCTCTCGATGTCGCCGACGAGCGACTCCAGCTCCTCGATCTCCGCTTTTAAATCGTCGGCGTCCTCGAAGGCGTCGGCGCGCTCGCCGAGCACGTACGCCTTCTTCGCCGACCGGACGGAGTCGATCGCGTCGCCGACGTCGAGGGCGGACTTGAGCCCGTTGAGCGCGCCGAGCACGTTGTCCGCGTCCGTCTCCCACACCGCGTCCGGGTCGGGGAGCTCCCCCCGGGCGGCCGCGAGGTGCTCTTCGACCTCGGCGCGGGTCTCTTCGGCCGCCTCGCCGAACAGGTCGTCGTCGTCGAACGTGGACTGGCTCATACCGGAGACGTCGTGCCGACGCCTTTTAAAAACGCGCCCGAAAGCGGAAGTGAAACCCCGGCCGACGGGGCGTCAGGGTCTCGGTTCGGTGCGGGACGGCGTTCAGTTCCGCCGCGGCCCCGTCTCACGGCCGGACGAGGAGCTCCTCTACGCTCGGCCCGGACGGGCCGCGGTCACACCCGATTCCACGGCGCCTCGTCGAAGTCGACGATTCGCTCGCCGCGGTCGAGCGCGTCGATCCGCTCGATGTCCTCGGGATCGAGGTCGATGTCGCGCGCTGCCCAGTTCGCCTCGACGTGGTCGAAGTCGGCGGCCTTCGGGATCGGCGCGACCCGCTCCTTCGAGAGCAGCCACGCGAGGCTCACCTGCGCCGGGCTCGCGTCGTGTTTCGCGGCGACCTCCCGCAGGACGTCCACGTCGGCCACCCGGTTGCGCGCGATCGGCGAGTACGCGACGAGCCAGTGGCCGTGTTCGGCCGCGAGCTCGCGCAGCTCCTCCTGTTGGAGCAGGGGATGACACTCGACCTGGTGGGCGAACACGTCGTGGTCGAGCCGGTCGATCGCCTCCGCGAGCTGGTCGGGCCGGAAGTTCGAGAGCCCGATCCGGTCGGTTACGCCCTCGTCGACGAGGTCGTCGAGGGCGGGCAGCGTCTCCGCGGGGTCGTAGGTGTTGATCGGCCAGTGAACGTACAGCAGGTCGATCGAGTCGACGCCGAGCCGGTCGCGGCTCACCCGCGCGGTCGCGGTCGCGTCGCCGTACGAGAGGTTGTCCGTCGACAGCTTCGTCGCGATGAACAGTTCGTCGCGGTCGACGTCGGTGCGGTCGATCCCCGCCGACACCGACGCCTCGTTGTCGTACCCCTGCGCCGTGTCGACGTGACGGTACCCCGTCTCCAGGGCGTGGGCGACCCCGGCGACGCACTCCTCGCCGTCCGCCAGCTTGTACGTCCCGTACCCGAGCCGATCGAACGCGTCGGTCATACCGATTCGGCGGCCGCGACTCCCGTCAACGTACCGGTCGCTCTCGCGTCCACCGGTCTCTCGATTCTCCCCGTCCCCGGTCCCTTCGATCCCGCACCACCGCCGGTCCCTTCGATCCCGCGCTACCGACGGATTTCCCGCCGAACTGCGTTATCACGCGTAATATTTGGGCAGCAGTTATTATGCCGATACGATCCCTGGAAATCAGTACACTATGCAAGAGGGATCGTCCTCCGGCGTGCGGTCGAGTTACGGCGCGAAGCTCGCGCTGTCGCTGATCGGGGTCATGGGGGTCTCAGTTTCATACGGGGTCATCGTCTACCTCCGCGCGGAGGGGACCGGGGCCGCGGGCGCGGAGATCCGCTCCGGGCTCGTTGGGATGACGCTGTTGACGGTGATCGGGCTCGCGCTCATCGGGGTCACCGTCGGATCGAACACGGTCATCTCCCTGCGACAGCTCACGGCCAAGGCCGAGCGGATGGCCGAGGGGGACCTCGACGTGACGCTGGAGACGGGGCGGCGAGACGAGATCGGGCGGCTGTTCCGGGCGTTCGACGCCATGCGCGGCTCGCTGCGGTCGGAGATCGCCGACGCCGAGGACGCCCGCGAGGAGGCGGAGCGGGCGCGACGCGAGGCGACGGCGCGCGCCGAGACGGTCGAGCGCAAGGCGACCGAGTACGAGTCGGCGATGCGCGCGCTCGCCGACGGCGACCTGACCCGGCGGGTCGACCCCGACAGCGACAACGAGGCGATGGCGCGCGTCGGTGCCGCGTTCAACGAGATGGCCGACGAACTGGAGGGGACGGTCGCGTCCGTCGCGACCGTCGCCGAGGACACCGCCGACGTCGCCGGGACGGTCGACGACCGCACGGAGAGCCTGCGGGCGACCACCGGCACCGTGAGCGAGGCGGTCGACGAGATCGCCGAGGGCGCGCGCACCCAGCGCGACGACTTGCAGGCGGCGACCGACGAGGCCGAGAGCCTCGCGTCGTCCGCCGAGGAGGTCGCCTCCACTGTCACCGACGTGGCCGAGACCGCCGAGCACGCCGCCGCGGTCGGCGAGGAGGGCCGCGAGGCCGCCGAGGAGGCGCTCGCCGAGATGGACGCGGTCGAGGAGACGACCGCGGAGACGACCGCGGAGGTCGAGGCGCTCGCGGAGGAGGTCGAGGAGATCGGCGAGGTGGTCGACACCATCTCGGAGATCGCCGAGCAGACGAATCTGCTCGCGCTGAACGCTTCCATCGAGGCGGCTCGCTCCGGCGCCGAGGGCGCCGGCTTCGCGGTCGTCGCCGAGGAGGTGAAAGCGCTGGCCGAGGAGACCCAGGAGTCGGCGAGCGAGATCGAAGCCCGGATCCACTCCGTCCAGGAGCGCGCCGAGACCGGCGCCGACGCGATGGAACGCACCGAACAGCGGATCTCCGCCGGGGTCGACACCGTCGAGACGTCGATCGACGCCTTGGAACGCCTCGCGGAGGCCTCCGAGCGGACCGACACGAGCATGACCGAGATCACCCGGGCGACCGAGACGCAGGCCGACTCCGTGGACGCGGTGGTCGGGCACGTCGAGGACGTCTCTGCGATCAGCGCGCAGACCGCGAGCGCGGCCGGCGACGTCACCGGGGCGGTCGACGAACAGGAGCAGACCCTCGGCGCGGTCGAGACCGCCGCCGAGTCGCTCTCGGACCGCGCGCTCGCGTTGCGCAACGCGGTCGAAGACTTCGAGTTCGCGACCGACGACGCGCTCTCGGAGCCCGACCCGACCGCCGCGGACGCGACCGCCACGGCGATCTCCGACGGCGGAACCGCGGGTGACGACGGCGGTCAACGGCCCGGCACGCGCGGGGGCGACGGCGAGACCGCCTTCGACTTCTCGCACGGAAACGACGCGCCGGACGACGCGTCCGCCGGCGGGGAGGGGGTGAACTGAGATGCTGGTCGACACGACGATATGGGCGTGGCTCGGCGTCCTCGCGATGGGGGCCGGGACGATCCCGCCGCTGTGGAACTGGTTTACCGGGTCGTCGTCGGGCGAGTCGCACGCGCGGTACTACGCCACGCTCGCCGGCGTCACCGGGGTCGCGGCGCTCGCGTACCTCGCGATGGCGCTCGGGTTCGGCACGGTGGCGACGCCGGGCGGCGACCTCCCGGTCGCCCGCTACCTCGACTGGCTGATCACGACCCCGCTGCTGCTCCTCTACCTCGGCCTGCTCGCGCGTCCGTCGCGGCGCGTTCTCGCCGGGTTGATCGCGGTCGACGTGGTGATCATCGCCGGCGGGATCGCCGCGGTCGTCACGGCGGGAACGCTCTCGTGGGGTCTGTTCGCCGTCGCGTCGGCGGCGTACGCGGTGCTCGTTTACGGCCTGCTCGTGGCGCTTCCGCGGTCGGCGTCGGCCGAGGGGGACCGCGTTCGCGCCGTCTTCGGGACCCTCCGGAACATCACGGTCGTCCTCTGGACGCTGTACCCGGTCGTCTGGGTGCTCGCGCCCACCGGGCTCGGGCTCCTGACGGCCTCCACGGAGATGCTGGTGTTCGTCTACCTCGACATCGTCTCGAAGGTCGGCTTCGTCGTCGTCGCGGTCGCGGGCGCGGACGCGTTCGACGGCCTCGGCGCGGAGAGCGGCTCGGGCGGCCTCGGTGCGCCCGGCGGCGCGCTCGACGGCGACGAGCCCGCCGCGTCGCTCGGCGACGACTGACTCGCTTCTCTACTCGTCGCCGTCGGCGACGAGGTCCTCGTACCGCGCGCCGGTCTGTTTCAGCGTCTCGGTCGAGTAGAGCCGCTCGTGGGAAACGGGGAGGTGATCGGCCGCCAGCTCGTCGATCTTCGCGTCGACCGCCTCGGCCTCCCGCCCGTGGATCATCGTGAACAGGTTGTACTCCCACTCCTGTTCCGGCCGGCGCGGGCGGTGGTAACACAGCGTGACGTACGGGAGGCTCCCGACGGCCTCGCCGCGCTCGTCGAGCTCGTCGTCGGGCACGTCCCAGACGACCATGCAGTTGTTCGTGAAGCCGGTGACGACGTGGTTGACGACGCAGCCGATGCGCTTGATACAGCCGTCGGCGAGCAGGCGATCGACCGCCGCGAGGACGTCGTCGAGGGGGGCGCCGATCCCGCTCGCCACGTCGGCGTAGGGGGTCGCCGTCAGCGGGAACCCGTCCTGGATCGCCAGAAGGAGGTCGGCTTCGACGGGAGCGAGGTCGCCGCGGGCGTCTTCCGAGATGCGGGTGGCGGAGACCGCCGTCTCGGACGCTCGCGGGTCGCTTCGCTCCCCGCTCGCGGAGTCCGAGGCGCTCCGCGCCTCGCCCGACTCCCTCGCGAACCGGTCGGCGTTCACCACCGGGAACTCCAGGTCGATGTAGTAGTCCGTGAGCATCGGGAGCGCCAGCACCTCGCAGCCGGTCCGCTCCTCGATCTCCGCGAGGATCGCGTCGCGCTTCTCGCGCGAGCCCGCGGTGACGACGAACCACTGGTTCCACTCGTGGTCTCGGCGGTAGTTGTGGTTCACCTGCCGGTAGCCGTTGATGACCTCGGCGACCTCGTCGAACCGGTCCTCGGGCGCGCGCACGGCCGCCAGCGTCGACGAGCCGATGACCGGGGGGTTGAGCACCGCCCCGAACCGCCGGAACACGCCGCGCTCCCGGAGGTCGCGGACGCGGTCGAGCATCTCGCCGGCGTCGACGTCGATGCCCGTCTCGGCCGAGACCTCGCGAGCGACCCGCTCGAACGGGCGCGGTTCGACGGGGAAGCCGCTCTGGTACTCGTCGATGAGCGCGGCGTCGACCGCGTCGATGTCGGCCCGCCAGTCGGCGTCCAGACTCATTGTGTTCGGTTGGGGTCGCGCGTACCTACGGGTTTCGGAGGGAGTCGGCCGTCCCGGGGACGGACGGGAGTTCCGGACGGGGAGGGTCAGTCGTCAGCGGGGGTCCGCCCCGACGCCGGCGCGAAGGCCCGGGCGCTCTCCTCCAGCTGCGCCGCAGAGCAGCCGCCGACGGTGGCGGCCTGTTCGAGCGTTAGGGTGCGAGCGCGATACAGCGTGAGTGCGGTGGCGACGGATTTGGACGTCATCGGGAACAGTTCTCTACTAGATGGACATACATATAACTCTAACGCTCTTATCGGTGTGTTACAAAATCTTTGAGCGGTAGAACACACCACATTTGTTTTATTCAGGCTTAAAAAGCAAAACACGTCCACTTATGATATGTGAACCAATACCACGGAGCCGCAGCGAATCGGCCGGTTCGACGGCTTCGTCGCTCGCGCGCACCCGACGTCCGCTCTCGGCGGGTTCGCTCTGGCGGGTTCGCTCCGGAGTGCTCGCTCTGACGGGGCCGCACTGGGCGGTTCGCTCCGGGTCGCCCCGTTCCCGCGGCTCGGGAGTCGAGCGAGGGACTTTTCGTTCGAGGTCCCGAACGACGCGTATGGCTCAGGCGACTCAGGAGTTCGGCGACTGGCCTCTCAAACGGCTGATGACCGAGGTCTGCGGCTCCGGCCACAAGTCGGCCGACGACCTGACGCGCGCGCAGGCGACCGAGGCGTTCGAGCGCATCCTCGCGGACGAGCCCGACCCCACGACGCTGGGGGCGTTCTGGCTCTCGAACCGCTGGAAGCGGAACACGCCGGAGGAGCTCGGGGCGTACGTCGACGTGATGTGCGAGCGCGTCGAGTACGCCGAACCCGACGCCGACCCCGTCGACTGCGGCGCCAACTACGACGGGAAGGGGCGCTCGGCGATCCTCGGCGTCGCCGCGGGCGCCGTCGCAGCCGCCGCGGGCACGCCCGTCGTCGTCCACTCGGGCGACCGCGTTCCCACCCAGAAGCAGGACGCGTACAAGCACGTCCTCGACGAGCTCGGCGTCCACACCGAGCTGACGCCCGCCGACTCCGCCGACATGGTGGACGAGACCGGCTTCGGCTTCTACTACCAGCCCGCGTTCAACCCCGCGATCGACGACCTGTTCGACCGGCGCGACCAGATGGGGGTCCGGACGTTCGTCAACACCATCGAGACGCTGGCGAACCCCGCCGGCGCGTCGGTCCACCTCGGCTCCTTCTACCACCTCGCGTTCGCGAAGAAGGTGGTCGACACGTTCGTCGAGAGCGAGTTCCACGACCTCGACCGCGTCCTGATGTTCCAGGGGATGGAGGGGTACGACGACGTGCGGCCCGGCTACACCAAGGTCGCCGAGTGGGACGCGGCCGGCGGCAGCGAGGGCGCGGGGAAGAGCGAGGGTGACGCCGACGAGACCGGCAGCGAGGGCGCCTCCTTCGACGACTTCGAGATCGAGACCGCCGAGTACGGGATGGACCTCGAAGAGGAGGACCTCGCGGTCGACGACGTCGCCGCCGACTCCGCTGCGATCACCGAGGAGGTGCTGGCCGGGGAGCGCGACGGCCCCTTCGCCGACGCGGTCGCGGTCAACGCCGCGCTCCGGATCTACGCCCGCGAGGACGCTGACTCGATCGAGGAGGGGTTAGAGGCCGCCCGCGAGGCCATCGACGACGGCTCCGCGATGGCCGTGCTCGAGGAGCTGCGGGCGTTCTGAGGCCCGGGTCGCCGACCACCGCGTCCGGCCGTCGACGCACTTTTGGGCGGAATTTGGGCCGGAGTTCGGAAAGCCCACTTAGGCGTTCGTGACCAACTCTCACACGCACAGCACACCATGACACACGACGTTATCTCACACCGAGGGAGTCCCCGCGATGCCCACGTGTGAACACTGCGACGCGCACGTCTCGGACCGGTTCGCCCGCGTGTTCTCCGACGCTCGCGGCCGGATCCACGCGTGCCCGAACTGCTCGGCCAACGCCGGTATCGCGGAGGTCACGAAACAACGGGCGCACGACGCCTGAAAAACGGATATTTTTCCTCGCTCGACCGCGTTTCGCGTCGCCCCGTCTACCGCTCCGGAGCCGGCGGCATCGACCGCTTGTGGGCGCTGCGCTCGTGGAGCCCGACGACGCGGTCGACCGCCTCGGCGGGCACGTCGAGCTCGCGGGCCGTCGCCGCCCGTGAGAGCCCGCCGTCGACGTGGACCGCGAGGATCGCGTCGACGACGTCGTAGTCGAGGCCCAGCTCCTCGGCGTCGGTCTGCCCCTCCCACATCCCCGCGGTCGGCTCCTGCATCACGAGATCCCGCGGGACGCCGACGTGGGCGGCCAGCTGGCGGACCTGCTGTTTGTACAGGTTCCCGATCGGGTTGCAGTCGACCGCCTGGTCGCCGTACTTGGTGAAGTAGCCGGTCATCGCCTCCGCGCGGTTCCCAGTCCCCAGCACCACCCGGTTCTCGGCGTTGGCGACGAGGTAGTTCAGGACCGCGCGGGTCCGGACGTAGACGTTCCCCGCCGCCGTCCGGTCGTCCGCGGCCTCCGGGAACGCGTCGAAGAAGGACTCCGCGATCGGCTGGATCTCCACTAAGTCGTACTCGATCCCGAGCTCGTGGGCGACGCGCTCGGCGTCGCTCATCACGTCCGGGTCGTTCACCGCCGAGGGCATCGTGATCCCGTGGAGGCCGTCCTCGCCGAGCGCCTCGACGGCGAGGTGGGCGGTCAGCGTCGAGTCGATCCCGCCCGAGAGGCCGAGGACGGCCCCGTCGGCGCCCGCGTCGTCGACGATGTCCGCGATGAACGAGACGACCCGCTCGCGGGTCGCCTCCAGCTCCGACTCCGAGAGCCGGAGGTCGAGGGGCGGGTCGTCCGACAGCAACACCGACTGCTCCGAGTGCTGGCTCATGGAGGATAACAGGGGCCGAGGCGACTAATATCTCCGCTTCACCCGCCCGAACTGGACGTTCGTCCGACTCGACGCGTCCGTCTCGCCCGATTTCCGACGCTCTCGCCTCGATCGCTTGGCCGTCGCGCTCAGAGCAGCCCCTCGCGGTCGGCGAGCAGCAGCCCCTCCAGCGTCGCGTCGTTCGTCGGGGGCTCGCGGGCGATCTCCAGCGCCTCCTCGATCGGCACCGCCCGCGGCGAGAGGAACTCGTTGCTGTCGTGGTCGACGCCGACCGGTTCGAGCCCCTCGGCGAACACGTACCCGCGCTTGTGCCGGAGCACGCCCGTCGAGCACCACACCTCCTGTAACAGCGACGTCGACGAGGGCGCGAAGCCGGTCTCCTCGGCGAGTTCGCGCGCGCCGGCGGCGGTGTACGACTCGCCGCGCTCGACGATTCCGGCGGGCAGCTCCAGCTGTGTGTTCCGGACCGTCGGGCGGTACTGCTCGACGAACAGCACGTCGCCGTCGGCGACCGCGACCACGACCGTCGCGGGCGACAGCTCGGCCCAGTAGTACTTCTTCTCCGACCCGTCCGGCTGCTCGACGCGGTCGTACCCCCCGACGAACCAGCCGGGGTCGTACTCGACGGCGACCTCCCTGACCGGCCACTCCGGCTCGCCCGGCAGCGAGTGGTTGCGGCCGTCTGAAAAGGCCGGGAGGGCGCGGAGGTCGGCCGCGGGGGCGTCGCCCTCGTCGCTCGGTCGCTCATCGTCGTCGCTCACGGCTGCACCACCTCCACGCGGTAGATCCCCCCCTCGTACCGCACGCGGACTCCGTCGTCGGTGGCGGCCTCGGGCAGCTGTCGCCTGAGGGCGTCCACCTCGTCGAACGGGGTATGGGTGAACCACTCCTTGATCCCGTACGAGTCGGCCAGGTACGGGTCCGAGCGACCGTCGTCGCTCGCGAGCGCGCTCGTCAGGAACGGGTACCGGCGCTCGGTGACGTTGTTCACGTCTATCGCCGCTCCGTCGGTCTCGATCGGCTCGGCGGTCAGGTAGTAGGGGTCGCCGCTGCCGAGGTAGCTCGGCAGGGCGCCCAACGCGAGCAGGGCGACGATGACCAAGGCGATGGCGACGAGGAGGTTCCGGGTGACCCGGCGCATGGTCGACGTTGACGCCGCCCGGGAATACCGGTTTCGACCGCGCCGACGCGCTTTACTCGCCGGCGCCCCTCTCCCTTCCCATGGAGTTCCGGTTCGAGCTGGCCCTGTGCGCCGCGCTCGAATCCACGGACCGAGTCGTCGCCCGCCAGCTCGGCGCCGGCGTGACGAACCCCGGCGGCCGGATCGTCGACGTCTGCGTGCTGGCGCCCGGTCCGGGGTTCGACCGGCGGGCGGCGATCGCCCCCGAGCGGATCCCGGACCCCGCGATCGAGGCGGCCGTCGGGCCGGGCGAGGCGGTCTCCGTCGCCGACGCGTTCGACCTCCCGCCGGACCGGGCGGCCGCGGTCGTCGAGCGCGCGGTCGAGGTCGGCTACCTCGAACGCGAGCGCCGCGACGGCCGGCCGGTCGTGCGCGCGACCGCCCGGTACCCCGACGACTGGGTCGGCTCGCTCACCGCTATCGAGAACAAGCCCGACCTCGGGACGCCGGGCGACTTGGCGGCCCAGCTGCGGTACGACGTCGCGCTCGGCCTGTTCGACGAGGTCGTTCTCGCCACCGCCTCCTACGTCACCCGCGCGCACCTCAACCGGATCCCCGACCCGGTCGGCGTCTGGCGGTTCGACCCCGAGACGGGCGAGCGAGAGGTGGTCCGGGCGCCCGACCCGCTCGACCCCGACGCGCCCGGCGTCGAGATCCGCGAGGAGCGGTCGCTCCGGACCGACGTGGCGCTCGCCGACCCGGACGCGTTGGCCCGCAAGCGGCGCCGGATCGCGGAGCGCGCGTACGGGAAGGGGTGGCGGCCGTCGCCCCCGGGGTGCGCGCACGCGACGGGGACCGCCGACGGCCGCCCGTACTGCGAGCGGTTCGACCGGGTGGTGGACCCGGGGCGCGACTGCGGCGCGGGCTGTGACGCGTACGACCCCGCCGACCCGCCCGCGGTCGACCGCGACGGGCTCCGCGACGGGCGAACCGCGTGGGTGGCCGACCCCGACGGCGACGGACCGCGTCGGCAGGCGGGGCTCTCGCGGTTCCTCTGACCGTCGCCTGTGGGAATCCTTATACCCCGTGCGACGGACTCTCACGTATGGACGACATCGATGACGTGTTCGTCGCGCGGCTCATGACGAGCGAACTCCACACGGTAACGCCCGACACGCTGGTCGAGGACGCGGCCGCCGTGCTGCTCGACAACGACATCAGCTCGGCGCTGGTCGTCGACGACGACGGGGCCCTGGTCGGCATCCTCACCACGACCGACTTCGTCGACATCGTCGCGAAGAGCCAACCGAAGGCGGAGACGACCGTCGAGCGGTACATGACGCGCGACCCGATCACGGCCGGCGCGCAGGACTCCGTCTCGGCGGTCGCCTCGCTCATGGTCGAGCACGGCTTCCACCACGTGCCCGTCGTCGACGGCGACACGCCCATCGGGATCATCACGACCTCCGATTTCGCCGCGTACGTCTCCTCGCCGGAGACGGTGTCGCCGTAGACGCCGGCCGCAGTTTTCCGCCGCGGTCTTCCGCCGTTTTCGCCGCGTCCGCGACGCCGACAAGTGACGCCCCTTTCTGTGGGGTATTACCCGCGCCCCGCCTACCCGACGCCATGCCCGATCACCTGCATCTCAACCTCTTCACCATGGCCTCCGTCGAGCACGTCTCGCCGGGGTCGTGGACCTACCCCGGCGACCGGTCGCCGGAGTACACCGACCGGGAGTACTGGACCGAGGTCGCGAGGACCGCCGAGCGAGGTGGCTTCGACGCGGTGTTCTTCGCCGACGTGCGCGGGATCTACGACGTGTACGGCGACGACCGCCACACCGCCGTCGAGAAGGCGGTCCAGACGCCCGCGAGCGACCCGCAGCTCGTCGTTCCCGCGATGGCGGAGGTCACCGACGAGCTCGGCTTCGCCGTGACGCGGTCGACGACGTACACCCACCCGTACCAGCTCGCGCGGGAGTTCTCCACGCTCGATCACCTCACCGACGGGCGGATCGCGATCAACGTCGTCACCTCCTACCTCCAGTCGGCCGCCGAGAACCTCGGGCTCTCGGAGCGGATGGACAAGGAGACGCGCTACGACCGCGCCGACGAGTTCCTCGACGTCTGCTACGAGCTGTGGGAGGAGTCGTGGGACGACGACGCGGTCGAGGTCGACCGCGAGGCCGGGCGCTACACCGACCCCGAGAAGGTGTCGGCCATCGATCACGAGGGCGAACACTTCTCCGTGCCCGGCCCCCATGGCTGCGAGCCCTCGCCGCAGCGGACCCCGGTCGTGTATCAGGCCGGCTCCTCCGACCGCGGACGGGAGTTCGCGGCCGCGAACGCCGAGGCCGTCTTCGCCAGTCAGCCGACCGAGGCGGGCGTCCGCGAGTACATGGCCGACGTCAAGTCGCGCGCCGCGGACCACGGCCGCGACCCCGAGAGCCTGAAGTTCTTCATCGGCGTCGTCCCCGTCGTCGGCGAGACGCAGGCGCTCGCGGAGGCGAAGTACGAGGAGTACAAGCGCCACGTCGACGTCGAGGCGACGCTCGCGCTCCTCTCCGGGTTCCTCGACATGGACCTCTCGGAGCTCGACCCCGACCAGAAGGTCGAGCACATCGAGACGGACGCGATCCAGGGGACGATGAACGCGTTCACGAAGGCGCAGCCGGACCGCGAGTGGACCGTCCGCGAAGTCGCGGAGTTCTGCGGGCTCGGCACCACCTCCCCGAAGATCGTCGGCACGCCGGAGGTGATCGCCGACGAGCTGGCGTACTGGCACGAGGAGGTCGGCGTCCACGGGTTCAACGTGAAGGAGGTCGTCCGCCCCGACTCGCTGACGGACTTCGTCGACCTCGTCGTCCCGGAGCTGCGCGAGCGCGGGCTCGTCCCGGGCCCGGACGATGCCGACGACACCCCTCGCGGTGACGGCACCCTCCGCGAGCGGCTGCTCGGCGACGGCCAGTCCCGGCTCCGCGACGACCACCCGGCCCGGCGGTAGGGAGCGCGACTGCCTCCGACGGTGCGGCCGGGATATCCCGCCCAGGTCGGGCGATCCGAGTCGGCTTTTTTATCGGTTCTGAATCCGCCATCCCTGCCGCGCCCACTACGCTTAAGTGCGTTCCACCGCTTTCTTCACGTGACGCTTCGCTTGGAGGGCCGAAGCGTCAGCGGGGACCTACTGAACGACACGCCGGTGCCACTTTTTCCGGCACGGGCGTGCCGTTCGTTCCTTTCACACCCACGAGCGACGGCTGTCTTCATGTCTTCACGTCCCGACCCCGGCGCGAGCGCCGCCGGATCCAAGACTCCGCTTAGCTTGATATAGGCGCTAAGCCCCCACCCTCAAGGAGCGAACGGCGTCAGCCGTGAGCGAGTAGGGTAGGGTAGTTCACAGGTTCTCTCCCTGATACGACCCCTCGTACGCCCCGTCGTGGTCGGCCTCGGCGAGCACCAGCTGGGCGATCCGCGCGCCCGGCTCGATCTCGATCGCGTGTCCCACGTCGAGGCGGCCCTCGCCGACGCCCTCGTAGCCCGCGTCCCAGACGGCGGTGTCGAGAGTACAGGAGTTCCGGAGCAGGGTCGACCGCGGGAGCACGAACCCGATCCGCCCCTCGGGAATTCGCACCGGCTCGCCGTACCGAACCACGTACGTCCCGGGGTCCAGCCGGTACGCCCCGTCGTCGAGCGGCACCGGGTCGCGCTCGCCGACGCGTTTCCCGTCGCGGCCGATCCGCCCGGGCGTCGACTGATCGAAAATCTCGTCCGCCGTGAGGTCGACGCCGTTCGGCTGTCGCTGCGCGTCGTCGAGGTCGGCGTCGCCGGCCTCCAGCGCCGCCGCGACCGTCGCTCCCGAGTCGAACATGCCCGACCGAATCCGCGGGCGAGACTAAACGGTGTCGCACGCGGCCCCGACGCGGATCGGTCCCCCTCGGTTCGCCGAGGGATGCGGCGAATTCGGCCGATATGAGCCTTTATCGGCCTTATATTCTCGTTACGACTATCACTCACACAGGCGCGCCGCTCCGGCGATCCATCCACAAATGTTGCTGGATCTTCGGATCCTACACGGTCGATCTTTTGGGAAACTCGCGGGTTTTATATCCACGGGAGGGCGACGTGCGGATGATATGGGACAAACGATTACGGAGAAGATCCTCGATAACCACCTCGTCGAGGGCGAGCTGACGCCCGGCGAGGAGATCGGCATCGAGATCGACCAGGTGCTGACGCAGGACACGACCGGGACGATGGTGTGGCTCCAGTTCGAGGCGCTGGACCTCGACGAGGTCCAGACGGAGCTCGCCGCGCAGTACTGCGACCACCAGACGTACCAGTTCGACTTCAAGAACACCGACGACCACCGCTTCCTCCGCTCCGCGGCCGGCACGTACGGCGCGTACTTCTCCCGGCCCGGCAACGGCATCTGCCACCAGGTCCACAAGGAGAACTTCGCCGCGCCCGGCAAGACGCTGCTCGGCTCCGACTCGCACACGCCGACCCCCGGCGGGCTCGGCCAGCTCGCGATCGGCGCCGGCGGGCTCGACATCGCCGTCGCGATGGGCGGCGGCCCATACTACGTCGAGATGCCGGAAGTCGTCAACGTCCACCTCGAGGGCGAGCTCCCCGAGTGGGCGACCGCGAAGGACATCGCGCTCCACCTGCTCGGCGAGCTGACCGTCAAGGGCGGCGTCGGCAAGATCTTCGAGTACACCGGCCCCGGCGCCGAGAACCTCTCGATCCCCGAGCGCACCACGATCACGAACCTCGGCACCGAGCTCGGCGCCACCTCCTCGATCTTCGCGACCGACGAGAAGACGAAAGACTGGCTCGCGCGCCAGGACCGCGAGGAGGAGTACGTCGACCTCCAGCCCGACGACGACGCGGAGTACGCCGAGACGATCGAGGTCGACCTCTCCGACCTCGAGCCGCTCGTGGCCGCCCCCTCGATGCCCGACAACGTCGCCCCCGTCAGCGAGTACGAGGGCACCGACGTCGAGCAGGTCATCATCGGCTCCTGTACCAACGGCGCCTACGAGGACATCCTCCCCAGCGCGAAGATGCTGGAGGGCCGCGAGGTCGCCAAGCAGACCGAGATGATCGTCGCGCCCGGCTCCAAGCAGGCCTCCGAGATGCTGGCCCGCGAGGGCTGGACCGCGGAGATGATGGCGGCCGGCGTCAACTTCTCCGAGGCGACCTGCGGCGCGTGTATCGGTATCGGTCACGTGCCCGCCTCCGACTCCGTCTCGCTGCGCACCTTCAACCGCAACTTCGAGGGCCGCTCGGGCATCGAGGACGACTCCGTCTTCCTCTGCTCGCCCGAGGTCGCCACGGCGGCGGCCATCACCGGCGAGATCGTCGATCCGCGCGACCTCGCGGACGAGCTCGGCGACCTCGAAGAGCCCGGCTTCGAGATGGGAACGAAGTACGGCCCCGGCATGGGTCAGGACGACTCCGACATCATCTCCCCCGACGAGGCGATCGACGACGGCCTCGTCAAGGGCCCGAACATCGGCGACGTGCCGCTCAAGGACGGGATCGACGTGGACGGCGGTGAGGCGCTCCTCAAGATGGAGGACAACATCACCACCGACCACATCATTCCGGCGACGGCGGACATCCTGAAGTTCCGCTCGAACATCGAGAAGCTCTCCGAGTTCACGCTCTCGCGCGTCGACGACACGTTCGCGCAGCGCGCGCTCGACGCCGACGGCGGCGTCCTCGTGGCCGGCGAGAACTACGGACAGGGCTCCTCGCGCGAGCACGCCGCCCTCTGTCCGATGTACCTCGGCATCGAGGCCGTCTTCGCGCAGAGCTTCGCCCGCATCCACAAGGCGAACCTGTTCAACTTCGGTATCGTCCCGCTGGCGATCGACGCGGAGACGTACGAGCAGATCGAGCAGGGCGACGACCTCGAGATCGTCGACGACGTGCCCGCGGGCGTCTCCTCCGGTCAGGAGGAGTTCACCGTGAGCGTCAACGACGGCGAGTGGGAGTTCACCGCCGACCTCGACGCCTCCGAGCGCGAGCGCGACATCCTCGCGGCCGGCGGCAAGCTCTCGTGGGTCAAACAGCAGCACGCCGACGACGGCTCCGGCGCGGCGCCGGCCGACGACTGAGGCGGCTCGCGGACCCGCGACTCTCTCGGTTCTTTTTCTTCTTTCGCGCGCTCACCGACGCGGAGCGCGAGCGCCGTCGCTCTCGGTGGCCGAGGGTCGGAAACTGACGGATCCGCCGCTCACGGAGACGGTTCGGTCGGAAAAACGCGACCCGTCGGTTCGCCCGTCGAACCGGCGTCAGCGGGCCGCGGCGGCGACGCGCTCGCGCTCCTCCTTCTGCGAGATGGAGTAGGAGCGGTCGGCGTCGTAGTCGGCCGCGGCGATCAGCTCGTTGGCGAGCGCCTCGGCGGCGGACGTGGTCGACTTGTACGTCGCGCTGGCGACGCCGTCGGAGATGAACAGCAGCGCCTGGTCGACGCGGCGCTGGGGCGCGACGTCGACCGCCTTGGGGACGGAGATGCCGCCGTACTTCAGGCGGACGGTCTCCTCCCGCGGCGCGGCGTTCTCGACGGCCGTCACGAGGACCTGCACCGGGTTCTCCTCGGTGCGATCGTGGACGATGTCGAAGGCGTCACGCACGATGCGCGTCGCCTGCTGTTTCTTCCCCGTGTTCTCGTCGGTCTGCATCAGCCGGTTGATCAGCCGCTCGACCAGCGAGATCTCGGACTTCTTGAACTGCTTGGACGCGTGACGGCCCATGGTGTGGGCGATGGGCGTCACGGTCATGTACCGCTTCGTCGAGGGGTCCTCGTAGGCGATCTCGGTGACGTCCCAGACGCCGAACAGCTCGGCGTTCTCGTTGGCCGCCTCGCTGGCGGCGGGCGCGTCGGGCTCGGGCTCGTCGGCGGCGACGTCCGCGTCGGACTCCGCCTCGGCTTCCTCCCCGCTCATCTGACGGGCTTCTCCGCGTTGCCGCGAACCAGTTCGATCATCGAGACGCCGTTGACCTTCTCGACCTTGTAGTTGACGCCGGAGAGGTCGCCCATCGCGCGACCCTTGGCCCCGCCGATCCCGGCGATCGTGACCTCGTCGTGCTCGTCGATGAACGAGATGGCGCCGTCACCGGGACAGAACGCGGTGACCTGCTTCCCGTTCTTGATGAGCTGGACGCGGACGCACTTTCGGATCGCGGAGTTCGGCTGCTTTGCTTCGATCCCGACCTTCTCTAAGACGATCCCGCGAGCCTGCGGGGCGCCCTCGAGGGGGTCGGACTTCTTCTTGAGCCCGCGCTCTCGCCGAGCGTACTCGGAGTCGGACCAGCGGCGCTTCTGCCGGTCCTGCTTGAGCTTACGGGCCGCGTATTTGCCGTTCGCCATCGTACGTCTACTTCCGAACGGAGCTACTTAAGCGTCGTCTTTCGGCGCGGCGAAACGCCCTCAGATCGCCCGAGCGGTACCTCTCGTCCGTTCTGAGGGTGTTTCTCGCGGCGTGTCAGCTCGAAAAACAACCGCCGCTCGTCCCCGCTGAGCCGGTAAGCCGGCGCGAGCGCCCGTCGTTCGGCGACCGCGGCCGGCCGCTTACCGGTCGCTCCTCTCTCGGCGGCTTACCCGCTCGGTTGCTCCTTCCCCGGCCGCTCACTCGCTCGTCGCCTCGCGGGCGTCGGCGGCCCAGTCGGGCTCGGGGATCTCCGCTCCCGGGTCGCGGTAGTCGATGTCGACGTCGACGGTCGCCTCTCCCCCGTCGTGCTCGCCGGCCCACGACTGTTCGAGCCGCGGGACGACGCCGGACTCGTACACGTGCGCCGTCGCCGACGCGGTCTCGACGGTCTCGGGGATGTTCCGCTCGCCGTCGAACTCGTCGGCGGTGAACCGAGCGGTCGCCTCGCCGCGGACCGCCCCTTCCCCGTCGTTCGTCGGGTTCCAGCGGTTCAACCCCTCGTACTCCGTCTCGCCGCTCTCCGTCTCGCCCTCGACGCGGATCCCGGTCAGCGCCTCCTGCCGCATCGACTCCTCGAGGTCGCCTTCGGATCGGTCCACCGACTGCCGGTCGTACCGCGTCTCGCCGTCGGCCCGGCGCCGGAACAGCAGCTCGTCGCCGGCGACGTACAGCTCCGTCACGTCCGCCTCCGTCGTCTCCGTTATTTCCTGTCTCACGTACTGCCGACCGTTTTCGAGGTCGTAGCTCGACTCGTAGGTCTGCGAGGGGAGCCACGGCGTCGGCTCTGCGTCGCCGTCATGGCTCGTCTCCGCCGTCGAGAACAGCGTGAAACCGCCCGCGTCGACGAGCGCCTGCGCGTGCGCCTCGGCGAGCGCCTCTAGAGCGAGCCCGTCGCCGTCGCGCCACTCCGCGTCGTCGAACGGGCGGTCGGGGCCGTCGTCGAGCGGCCCGCCCGAGCCGTCGCCGTCGTCGCCGGAACAGCCGGCGAGCCCGACCGCGGCTCCGGTCCCGAGACTCGCGAGGAGGCGTCTGCGGTTCATGGGTCACGAAACGGGTCCGCGGTCAAAAGGTCGCGGGTTCGCGGAGCGCGGTTCCGCGCTAGGTCAGCTGGACGTCGTCGATGTCGTGGTGGCGCTGTGCCAACGTTCGGGCCGTCTCGATGTTGGTCCCGTCGGCGCCGATGGCGACGCCGCGGTCCGGCTCCGGTACCTCGACGTACGCCACGCGGTCGTTCTGCTCGGAGATCGTCACGGCGTTGACCGCCGCGGGTGCGAGCGCGCTAGCGACGAACGCCTCCGGCGTGTCCGCGTCCTCCACCAGTTCGACGGACTTGCCGAGCCGCCGCTCCGCCTCCTCGACGGTCTCGCCCGCCTGTCCGATCGCGGCGGCCATCTCGCCGGCCGGCACGAGGAACACGAGCCGGTCGCCCTCCACGAGGCAGTCCTTCGGCGCGACCCCGGTCAGCTCGTCGAAGCGACCGATGTAGCGCCGCGCCTCGTCGGAGAGCTCGACGTACATTAGTCGTCGCCCACGACGCGCGACCCCATCCGGAGGTCGACGTCGCCGGTGCCGAGCGAGATCGGTTTCCCGGCGATGACGTTCTCGATGACCCCGTCGAGCTCGTCGTACTCGCCGTGGATCGCGGCGTCGAGCAGGTGGTTGACCGTCACCTCGAACGCCGCGCGCGCGAGCACGGAGTCCTTCGAGCCCGAGATGCCGTGGCGACCGATCGAGTCGATCTCGCCGTTGTTCGTCATGATGTCGGCCACTAACATTAGGTGGCGGACGTTCACGTCGTCGAGCCCCTGCTCTTCGAGCGTGTTCTTCGTCTCGTCGATGATCGTCTCGCGGGCCGCCTCGACGCCGAGGTTGCGGTAGATCTCGTGGATGTTGTTACACGTCGTGCGCGAGGCGTCGACGCCCTCGATGTCGAGGGCGTCGCCGAACGCCGATCCCTCGGTGTAGAGGACGAACTCCTCGTCGCCGTCGATCTCCTCTTTCCGGATGACGACGCGCTCGATCTCCTCGATCCCCTTGAAGACGATCTCGCGGAGCCGCTCGACCAGCTGGAGCAGCTCGCGGTAGCTGGGCTCGCTCGGGCCGAACTCGATGACGGTGCCCGACTGTCGGGCGTCGACGCCGAGCGAGTCCTCGATGGTCTCGGCGATGATCTCGGCGACCTCCGAGGGGTCGGTGTGGGTGGGCCACCGCTCCAACAGCGTGTCGTCGTTCAGGTCGATCCGTACCAGCATGTCGGCGACGTTCGTCGACACGTCGCCGAGCGCGAGGATGCGCGTCGCTTCGATGGACCAGACGACCTCGTGGGCCTTCTCGCGGTCCGTCGCGTACTCACCCTCGAGGTGGACGGTCATCATCGGCGTGTCCGGCGTCTTCCGGGCGTCCACCAGCTCGATGAGCCGGGGGAGCCCCTGAGTGACGTCGATCTCCGCGACGCCGGCGTAGTGGAACGTGTTCATCGTCATCTGCGTCCCGGGCTCGCCGATCGACTGCGCGGAGACGGTGCCGACGGGGTCGAGCGGGTCGACGCGCGTCTCGATGTACCGGTTCTCGACGCCGGTCGCGACTTCGGTGGCCTGCTCGACGGTGACCTCGCCGGTCTCCTCCGCCTTCCGTTCGAGCGCCTCGTACACCTCGCTCTTGAGGCGGCTTGGCAGCTCGGTCGCCTCCACGACCGCCTCCATGTCGTCGGTGACGTGCTCGTACTCAGTCATCCGACTCCACCCCCGAGGCCTTGTTCAGGCCCGGTCCGGCGTGTTCCGACAGGTTCGTCGGCGGCGAACGCTCGCCGAGGAACCGCTCCTTCTCGTCGTCGGACTCGAACTCGGAGTCGACGACGCGGTCGACGATGTCGTCGACGTCGATGCCGTCGCCCTCGCCCGAGGAGACCTTCACCGGCGAGGTGCCGTCCTCGCCGAACTCGAACTGGACGATCCGACCCGAGGTGTCTCGGACCGTGCCGTCGTACTGCGCCTCGAGCTCGGAGAGCGCGTTGATGAGACGGCGCTGCAGGTAGCCGGACTTGGAGGTCCGGACCGCCGTGTCGACCAGCCCCTCGCGGCCGCCCATCGCGTGGAAGAAGAACTCCTCGGGCGTGAGCCCGCCGCGGTAGGAGTTCTCCACGAAGCCGTGCGCCTCCGCGGAGAGGTCGTTCTCCTTGTAGTGAGAGAGTGTCCGGTCCTCGTAGCCGCGGTTGATCCGCTCGCCGCGGACCGCCTGCTGGCCGACGGAGCCGGCCATCTGCGTGAGGTTCAGCATCGAGCCACGCGCGCCGGAGCGGGCCATCACGACCGCCGGGTTGTCGTCGCCGAAGTGCTGGTCGGCGATCTCCCCGGCCGAGTCGCGGGCCTTCCCGAGCGTCTGCATGATCTTCATCTCGAGCGTCTCGTCGACGCCGCGGCCCGGCAGCGACTCCAACTCGCCGGCCTCGTACGTCGAGATCAGCTCCTGAACGCGGTCGTAGGCGCTCTCGATCGCGTCGTCGACCTGCTCTTCGGCCTCCGGCGGGATCGACTCGTCGTCGATCCCGATCGAGAAGCCGAAGTGCATGATCGCGCGCATCGCCAGCGACGCGATCTCGTTGATGAACACGCGCGAGCGCGTCTCGCCGTACTCCTTGGTGAGGGTGTCGACGACCTCGCCGCCGAACGCCCCGACGGCGTCCTCGTCGATCGTCCCCTCGATCAGCTGGCCGTTCTCGATGACGACGTCGTCGCCGGTCGACGACGAGAAGTGCAGCGTGAGGTCGTCGGGCAGCAGCTCGGAGAACAGCGTCCGGCCGGTCCAGTAGTCGCGGCCGTCGTCGTCGACGCCGTCGGCCTCGGGCAGCTCGTCCACCCGCGTCGCCCGGAGCAGGTCGAGCGCCTGCGTCTCGGTGAACTCGGGGTTCGAGTGCGTGAGCAGGTACGTCCCGGAGATGTGGTCCTGGATCGCGCCGATGATGTTCCCGCCGAACCGCGGCGAGAGGATCTGCTCTTGCACGCGCATGAGGACGCGCGCCTCGGCGCGGGCCTCCTCGTTCTGGAGCGCGTGCATGTTCATCTCGTCGCCGTCGAAGTCGGCGTTGTACGGCGGGCAGACGACGGTGTTGAGCCGGAACGTCTTGTACGGCATCACCACGACCTCGTGGGCCATGATGGACATCCGGTGCAGCGAGGGCTGCCGGTTGAAGATCACGATGTCGCCGTCGACGAGGTGGCGGTTGACCTCCCAGTCGGCCTCGACCTTCTCGGCGAGCTCCTCGCAGTTCTTCTCGGTCACCTTCAGACGACGTCCGTCGGGACGACGCACGTAGTTCGCGCCGGGGTGGGCCTCCGGGCCGTTCCGGACGTACTGCCGCGCCTCCTCGACGTTGCGCTCGGTGACGTTGAGTGTCTGGGTCATCTCCTTGGCGACGCGGTCCGGCACGCCGACCTCGTTCAGCGAGAGGGTCGGGTCCGGCGAGATGACGGTCCGGGCGGAGAAGTTGACGCGCTTCCCCGACAGCGAGCCGCGGAAGCGGCCTTCCTTCCCCTTCAGCCGCTGGCTGAGGGTCTTGAGGGGACGACCGGAGCGGTGCCGCGCCGGCGGCGTCCCGCTGATCTCGTTGTCGACGAACGTGGTGACGTGGTACTGGAGCAGCTCCCAGAGGTCCTCGATGATCAGCTGCGGGGCGCCCGCCTCGCGGTTCTCCATGAACCGCTGGTTGATCCGGATGATGTCGACCAGCTTGTGCGTGAGGTCGTCCTCGGAGCGCTGGCCGTTGTCGAGCGTGATGGAGGGGCGCGTGGTCACCGGCGGGACGGGGAGGACCGTCAGGATCATCCACTCCGGCCGGGAGTCCTCCGCGTCGATACCGAGGACCTCGAGGTCCTCGTCCGGGATGTCCTCGAACCAGTCGCGGATGTCCGAGGGCATCAGCTTGTTCATGTCCTCCTCCGTGAGGTCGACGTCGAGCGCCTTCTCGATAGCGCGCCGGTCCTCCTTGCGCGGGCGGAACTCGCCGGCCATGATCTCGTTGATCCGGTCGAGGGCGATGTCGGTCTTCTCGGCGAGCTCCTGCGGCGAGGTGCCCGGGTCGTCCTCCTCCTCGTCGGGCTGCATCGCGGCCGCGATGCGCTCGGAGTAGTCGCCCGAGAGCACGTCCTGGACCTCGTAGTACGTGGTCGGCTTCTCGTGTTTGATGTCCGCCTGCGGCTCGCCGCAGAACGGGCAGGTCGACGCCTTCCGGGCCTGCCGGACGGCGGCCTTCAGCACGTCGTGCTCGTCGTCGCCGAGCTCCTTCGCTCGCTCGTAGCGGTCGCGGAACTCGTCGCGCTGCGCCTCGTCTAAGGCGAGCCGGCCGCACTCGCGGCACGTCGAGCGGAGCAGCCGCCGGATGAGCTTCGTGAAGCCCACGTGGATGACGGGCGCGGCCAGCTCGATGTGGCCGAAGTGGCCGTTACAGGAGCCGGAGTGGGCGCCGCAGGTCCGACACTCCAGGCCGGGGTCGATGACGCCGAGCCGCGGGTCCATCAGCCCCATGTCGATCGGGTAGCCGTCGTCGTCGTACGTGTCGGCCGTGATCACCTTCGTCGCCGACATGTCCCGGTACGTCTCCGGGTCCATGAGGCCGAAGTCGATGCCGCCGAGCACTTTCGGTGTTTGCATTGACATTTAAATAGCGTCCTCCAGTTCGAGTCTCGGTCGGATGCCGAGCGCGATCATCTCGTCGAGGAGGAGCTTGAACGCGTAGCTCACCTCGAGCTCGTGGATGTCGTCTTCGTCGCCCGTGACCGGGTCGTACACGCGGCGCTGTTCGCGGTCCTCGACGGCGACGAGCCCCGTCTCAGCGGAGACGTGGACGGTCTCGGCGTCCGAGGACTCCAAGAGCCGCTCGTTGAGCACCATCGACGCGCCGTGGCCGATGATCGTGTCGCGCTCCATCTCCCCGACGCGCAGGCCGCCCTCGCGGGCCCGCCCCTCGGTCGGCTGGCGCGTGAGCACCTGAACCGGCCCGCGCGAGCGGGCGTGGAGCTTGTTCGACACCATGTGGTACAGCTTGTGGTAGAAGATCGTCCCGACGAAGATCTCCGCGTCGATCTTCTCGCCGGTGACGCCGGAGTACATGACCTCCTTGCCGGAGGACTTGAACCCGTGCTCCTCGAGCCCGCTCCGGAGCTCCTCCTCGTCTTCGCCCTGGAACGGCGTGCCGTCGACCCGCGAGCCGCGCAGCGAGCCGACCTTGCCGCCGAGCATCTCCAGCACGTGGCCGACCGTCATCCGCGACGGAAGCGCGTGCGGGTTCATCACGAGGTCGGGGACGACCCCCTCCTCGGTGAACGGCATGTCCTCCTGCGGGGCGAGGTGGCCGACGACGCCCTTCTGGCCGTGCCGGGACGCGAACTTGTCGCCCAGCTCGGGGACCCGCTGGTCGCGCACCTTCACCTTCGAGAGCTTGGAGCCGTCCTCGCCCTCCATCAGCGTCACCGTGTCGACGACGCCCGACTCGCCCGAGCGCATCGTCACGCTCGTCTCCCGGCGCTTCTGCGGGGAGAGCCCGCCCATGTCGTCGGGCTCTTCCAGGAAGCGCGGCGGGCTGGTCTTGCCGAGCAGCACCGAGGACTCGTCCACCTTCGTCTCCGGGTTGACGAGGCCGTCCTCGTCGAGGTGGGTGTACGCGTCCTCGCCGCGTGCGCCGCGCACGTCCTGGTCGGGGATCTCGAAGCGGTCCTCCTGGCCACCGGGATACCGGCGCTCCTCGCCCTCGTAGGTCCGGAAGAAGTGCGAGCGGGTGAGCGCGCGGTCGACGGAGCCCTGGTTCATCACCAGCGCGTCCTCGATGTTGAACCCCTCGTAGGACATCACGGCGACGACGAAGTTCTGGGCCGCCGGCCGCTTGTCGAAGCTGATCTGGTCGGACGTCTGCGTCTTCACCATCGCCAGCTGCGGGTAGTGCAGCAGGTGTTGGCGCGTGTCCGGCCGGATCCGGTAGTTGGCGGAGGGGAGGCCGAGCGACTGCTTCATCATCCCCGCGCCCATCGTAATGCGGGGACTCGCGTTGTGCTCGGGGTACGGGATCATCCCCGCGCCGATACCGAACACGAGCTGCGGGTCGATCTCGAGGTGCGTGTGGTCCTCGGTCACATCCTCCTCGTCGACGGCGACGAGGATGTCCTCCTCCTCCTCGGCGTCGATGAACTCGACGTAGCCGCGGTCGATGAGGTCCTCGAACTCGATGTCGTCGCGCTCGAGCGCCCCGATCTCCTCGTCGCCCAGCAGGGGCTCGCCGTTCTCGACGACGATCAGCGGTCGGCGGGCCCGCCCCGCGTCCGCGTTGACGATCACTTCCTGGGTCCGGTCTCTGACCGAGACGTTCACCATGTCGGAGACGTCGCCTCGGCGGCGCGCCTCGCGGATCTGTTCGGCGAGGGCCTCGGGGTCCGGATGGGTCCCGACGAGGCTCCCGTTGACGTACACCTTCGCTTCGCGTTCTGCCTGAGCCATATTAGTCGTCCGCCGTCTGTCGTTCGACGCCCTCGATGCCGGGGATCCCCTCGACACCCATCGACGCCAGTTCTCGTTTCAGCCCCTGTTCGTCCTCGACCGTCTGCGACAGCTCCATCGACTGCGCGAAGTTCTTCACGAGCCCGCAGTTCGGCCCCTCCGGGGTCTCGGAGGGACAGATGCGACCCCACTGGGTCGCGTGGAGGTCCCGCGCCTCGAAGTGCGGCTGCGACCGCGACAGCGGCGAGCGCAGGCGCCGCAGGTGCGAGAGCACGCCCATGTAGTCCGTCCGGTCGACGAGCTGGGAGACGCCCGAGCGGCCGCCGACCCAGTTGCCCGTCGCGATCGGGTGTTCGAGCCGCTCGGTCAGCACGTCGGAGCGGACGACCGTGTTGACGGTGAGCTGCCGGTTCCGCATGTTCGCGCGCTCCAGCTGGTACTTCACGTCGCGCGCCAGCTTGTTCAGGGCGGTCCGGAACAGGTCGCGCATCAGGTCGCCGGAGACCTTCAGGCGCTTGTTGGCGTAGTGGTCCTTGTCGTCGGACTCGCGGCGGTCTAAGGCGAGCTCGAAGCACGCCTCGGCCATCCGGCAGAGGTAGTACGCCTTGTTGATCCGCACGTCCTCCTCCTCGACGCCCTCCTCGTGGAGGTGCGGCAGGAGGTAGCGGTCGATGACGTAGTTCGCCCGCTTGAGCTGGTAGTTCTTGCCCTGGCCGGAGGCGACGCGCTCGCCGAGGGTCTCGATGGCCTCCTCGGTCGTCTGCACCTCCGCCTCCTCTAAGTTCTCCAGCATGAACTTCACGATCTCGGGGTCGTCCGAGACGCGGTGGACGATCTCCTCGTCCGATTCGAGGCCGAGCGCGCGGACGAGCGTCACGAAGTCGATCGAGCCCGAGACGGACGGGAACGACACTTCGAGCAGCCCCTCGCGGTTGCGCTCGCACAGCACCAGCGCGCGGTAGCCGCGGCGCTGGGAGAACGTCTTGGCAACTTGGATCTCGTCGCCGTACTTCGAGTCGTACTCCGCGAGGATCTTGTTCGGCGCCAGGTCCTCCGAGGTCATCAGCACGCGCTCGGAGCCGTTGACGATGAAGTAGCCGCCGGGGTCGACGGGGTCCTCGCCGATATCGATGAGCTCCTCGTCGGAGAAGCCGGCCATGTTACACTTGTCCGAGCCGACCATGATCGGCATCCGGCCGACCTTCGTCTCGGTCGTGTCGACGACCTGTTCGGGCTCGTCCTCGCCGCCGCGCACGATGGACATCTCCATGAAGACGGGCGCCGAGTAGGTGATGTTCCGGAGACGGGCCTCCTGGGGGTACAGCAGCTCCTCGGAGCCGTCGGCCTCGCGGACGCGCGGGGTGACCATCCGCACGTCGCCGAGCTCGACGTAGACGGGCTCTTGTCCCTCCTTGTCGCCGATGTCGGTCTCGATCGTCTCCTTCTCGTCGACGACCTCCTGCATGCCGCGGTCCAGGAAGTTGTTGAACGAGCGGAAGTGGTGTTCGGCGAGCCGTTCGTCCGAGAAGTATTCGCGTGAGACCACGCGTCGGTCTTGCCTGTTCATGAGACGACTAGTCGGTACACGACCGCTTCCTCTGTCGTGCGAGAGTTTCGAACGATCTTCACCACGTCGCCGACCTCGGCCTCGTCGGGGAGCGCGGGATCCGTGCGTTTGATCTTCGGTAGGTTCGTCCGCTTCACGTCGTACTCGGCCAGGACCTCGTCGATCTCGTCGGCGTCGAGCAAGACGTGGTCCGGGACGAGTTCGTGTTGGCTTACGTCTACCATGGGTGGTGGTTATTGAAAGAAGCTATCACGAGATACTACAGATCGCTATATGCGCCAACGGCATAAGACTTGCCAACCGACCCCGCCGCGCGCGGCTCACGACGACGGGCGTACGATATTCACACTCATGCGGGTATTATACAAAAGGCTACCGCCGCGATCGGCGGTGACACCGATCGCCTTCCCCTGTCACCCGTCCCCACCGTCGCCGGCGATGACAAGCCTTATTTGCCAGACAGGGGTACGAATGAGTGCGACAAGCCCGGATGGTGTAGTGGCCCATCATACGACCCTGTCACGGTCGTGACGCGGGTTCAAATCCCGCTCCGGGCGTCCCCTGTTTCGGGGCGTTGTCGCTGTTTGCCCGGATGGTGTAGTGGCCCATCATACGACCCTGTCACGGTCGTGACGCGGGTTCAAATCCCGCTCCGGGCGCTTCTGTCGACTCCGATCGGCGAGCGTAGCGAGCCGTACCGGAGTCGACGAACGCTCGCTGGGGGTTTGAATCAGGGAGTGGAGCGAGTGAAGCGAGCGGAACGACCGAGGTTCAAATCCCGCTCCGGGCGTTTTCTGTCGACAACTCGACGAGTGACGAGCGTAGCGGCCGGCTCGTCGAGTGCGTCTCTCGGTCGCCCGTCACCGTTCGACCGGCTCCGGGGGATCGTCTCGCTCTCTACAGGTCGAGCAAGTCCCGGAGCTCCGCCACCAGCGACTCCGTCTCCGCGTCCGGCTCCTCGTCGTCGGTGACCGGCGTCCGTCCGTCGTACGTCTCGTGGACCATCGAGACGCCGTCGGCGAGGGTGTCGAGCCCGTACCCGCCCTCCAGCACGTAGGCGTCGGCGGCGTCGACGTCGTCCGCGATCGACCTGACCTGGTCGGTCATCATCGCGTACCCCTCCGAGGAGACACGCATCCGCGAGATCGGGTCGTGGCGGTGGGCGTCGAACCCGGCGGAGACGATCAGCAGGTCGGGGTCGAACCGGTCGATCGCCGGCGCAATCGCCTCGTCGATGGCGTACCGGTAGTCGGCGTCGCCGGCGCCGGCGGCCAGCGGGAGGTTCACCGTGGTCCCCTCTCCGTCGTCGCGGCCGATCTCCTCCAAGTCGCCGGTGTCCGGGTAGAGGCCGTCCTCGTGGAGCGACGAGTAGAGCACGTCGCCCCGGTCGTAGAACACGTCTTGGGTGCCGTTCCCGTGGTGGACGTCCCAGTCGAAGATCGCGACCCGGTCGGCGTCGCCCGAATCGAGGACGGTCTGGGCCGCGACGGCGGCGTTGTTGAAGAAGCAGAACCCCATGGCGTCGTCGGGCACCGCGTGGTGCCCCGGCGGGCGGCCGAGCGCGAAGGGGGTGTTCCGGCCCTCGGCCCCGTCGAGCGCCGACCGGGCCGCCCATTGCGCGAGGCCGGCGGCGGTGAGCGCGGCGTCCCACGTCCCCTCGCTCGCGACGGTGTCGGGGTCCCAGCTCCCGCCGCCGTCGTCGACGAACGTCTCGAGCTCGTCCACGTACTCCTCGTCGTGGACCGCGACGACCTCCTCGCGGGTCGCCGGGTCCGCCTCGGTGTACTCGACCCCGTGCCGCTTGGCGAGTCCGCGGCGGATCGCGCGCAGTCGGTCGGGGTTCTCCGGGTGCCGTTCCCCCGTGTCGTGCGCGAGACACCGCTCGCTGTAGCCGAACTGCATCTACTCGAACAGCGCGAAGTACGTTTCGATGTCCTCGGCCTGTACGGTCCGCCGGTCGGCGTGTCGCGCCAGCGTCGCGGCCGCGCTCGCGACGTTGTCGGCGTAGTCCTCCAAGATGTCGGCCAGCGCGATCCGCGCGTCGACCCCGACGCGGTATCGGTCGTCGATCCGGAGCCGCGCGATCCGGTCGATGGGCGCGACGGGGAGGGTGAGCTCCTCGCGGGCGATCACCTGTTCGACGCCGAAGTCCGACGCCATCAGGGTCTTCCGGCCGTCCTCGGTTGCTCGCTCGGCCGCGTCGATCGCCAGCTCCGCGCCGTGCGACTGGATGCGACGCGCCAACTCCTCGGCGGCGTCGGCGCTGACGCGGAGCTCCCCGGCGTTCCGCCGGATAATCCCGTCGACCGGCGCGAACGGCAACTCGACACTCATACACACAGTCGCGTCCGTGTACCGTATAACGCTTTCCGTTACCGCCGTCTCCGCGCCCGAGCGCTGGCGTCGCGGCTACTCGACGGCTCGCTGTCCGGTTCGGTCCCCGCGTCGCGAACTGCTCGCCGTCTCCAGACGCCGTGGCAGTCGGCTCCACGCCGCTCGCGGCGACTAGAACACGTCGTCCGCGTGGATCGTCCCGTCGCGCTCGGCGCCCCGGACGGTGACTTCCTCGCCCAGTCGGAGGCTCGCGTCGGTCTCGACGCTTTTCGTCTGCTGGCCGTCGTCCAACACGACGGGGTCGCCGGTCTGCACGACGGTGCCCGTGAACTCGACCTCCTCCGCGGTCGCCGTCGCGGTCGCCGCGCCGCCGGATCCGGCGCTCTCCTCTCCGCCGGTCGCGCCGGAGACGGCCTCGGTCGCCGCCTTCTGTCCGTCCTCGGCGAAGGCGCCGAGTCCGGTGTCGCTCGCGGCGCGGTCGCCGTTTCCGGAACCGTCGCCGGACCCGGACGCCTCGGTCCCCACGTTGCCCGCCGCCTCCGTCTCCTCGTCGAGCACGGTGACCGTCGAGCGCCAGTTCGCGGACGCCTCCAGGTCGTCCTGCCAGCCGTCTTGGATCTCCACGTCAGTGAAGACGACGCGGTCCGCCAAGTCGATCTCGCGGTCGGCCTTGTCGCCCCACAGCGCGACCCGAATCTCGCCCGTCTCGTCTTTGATCCGGACGTTCCGCACCTGCCCCTCGCTGCCGTCGTCGCGGTCGAACGTGCGCTTCGGATCCGTCTCGATGACGCCGCCCCCGATGTCGACGACCTCGTCGATCTCCAGGTCGGCGATGTCCGTCGTTTCGGGCACGTACTCGACGTCCTCGTCGACGCGCTCGACCGTGCCGCGGTCGCCGACGTGAAGCTCTAGGTCGCCGTCGCGCTCGCGGACGTAGCCGT